>NZ_JANGCG010000030.1 GCF_024462815.1 Gemmiger formicilis | reverse complement strand
TTTGCAGAGGATGCCCCTGCCACGCCGGAGACAGCTTCAGCGGCCACACCGGAAACCGCTGAAGCCAATGTCCCGACACCGAATCTTTCGCAGATCACTGAAAATCTGTACGACGATCTGCCGGACGCGCCTACCGGCAGTTACCTTGGCAGCATGGGTCTGCCCGTGGCAACCGGCGAAACAAAAATCGGTATCTCCGCGTGGGTTTCTGACCTGTATGACGGCGTAGATGCCCATATGGATGCCGATGCGCTGAACGCAGATGAGAACACGGTCACAATCGGCAAAACTCCCGGTACAGACTATGCCATTGTTCCACTGCTGGCGCAGGTCGAATACCCGGCAGACGGTGCGGTATCTGAAATCATACTGCCGGACGGTGTAGAGCTTTTAAGCTACCGCTCCACCGATTATGAGCCTATCCCGGCAGACGAGCAGGAGCAGGCTGAAATCCTGCACCAGACATACTCGGAGCAGTCGGCGGCAGCAACCGGCTTGTATGTGAAAGCCTATACCGATTTTACGGCGCAGCTTGTCTATAAGGATTCGGACGGCAGTTCACAGTCAAAATCTATCCAAGTACAGATCAGCGAGGATGCCGCACCCACACAGATGTATGCCGACACCGGCGATGACGGCATTGCCGCCTATGCTGCAGGGCCGACCCCACCGTATGCCACCGGCAAAATCACAAGCATCGCCAAAGAGGGCGGCACATGGCTCATTTGGTTCAACGGTCAGGAAGCCTACTGCTGCAGCCACGGCCTGAACGGCCAGCCCAAGGGCTGTCCCACCTACAGCTTCTCTCATGTCTCCCGCCTTGAACCCGGCCAGTATACCCCCGGCAACCACTATGCAAACCAGGTCAACATCTGGGGCGGTCTTGGCCAGCTGAGTCTGGATATGCTGGATGACCGTCCTGTTGTGGCAAGCCTTGAAGATGATCCTGAAGGCTGTGAAGAACAGCCGGACATCCTTGGCAGCCTTTACGATGAAACCCAGCAGTGGATCATGGAAAACTATCCCGACAGCTACGCGGCGCAGACCTATATTGCTGCTGCAGAAGAACTGGTAAACGGTACAGATGCGCAGTCCGGGGAAAACGGCTACTATACCTACATCTATAACCCGCCTGCAGGGTATGCGTGGCAGGTTGTGGCGCTGGTCGGTGAAGAAATTGCGGGCGGCACCGAGATCCCGGATGTGCCAAGTGTTCCGGAACCGAAATACTATTCCGCTGCATGGACAGCTCCCGCTCAGACTGCCGGCGGCAGCTTTGACTTGACGTTCACTGTCAACACCGACAAGTACCAGCTGAATACGCTGGAAAAGGTGGACGGCGCGGTCATTACCGTTACGCCCAGCCAGACCGGCGGCAGCGTGGACGGCGGCAGCTGGCAGATGAGTCCTGCCGGAGCGCAGACCATTACCACGAGCGGTCACACACAGGATGACAGTTTTCACCTCAACGGCGGCGACGGTTCTGCCACATGGACGGTTCACTATGAGGTGTCCAAGACCAGCACCAGTACGCTCAGCGGGCAGGAGGGTCCTTTCACCAGCCAAGCCGAAGCAGACGCCGCTGCCGAGGCTGCAAAAAACGCAGCCATTAGTCAGCTGCAGAACGAAGCGCAGGGCATGGTGGATGCTGCCATCGCCGCGGCACGGGCGCAGCTTGCCAATATTACATTCAGCTACGATGAAATCACCATTCCGCACGGCTTCGACAGCACACCCGGTGCGCTGGGCAGCCGCCAGACCATTACTGTTCCGGCTAATAGTTCCAATGACTATAAAATGCAGAACGATGAATGGTCGGTCAAGGTCAGCATCGACAAAATCGACAGTGAAACCAAGCAGCGCATCAAGGGCGATGCCGAGTTTGAGGTTTTCGAGTGGGATACCGTAAACCAGCGGTATATTCCAGCAGGCGGGTACAACCAATACAAGGTTGAACGCCAAGCGGACGGCACTTACAAGGTCATCAACCACAGCAGCTATGCCAACGGCTCGGATAATCTCTATTACACCCAGCGCAATGAGGGCAAGTTTGTCATCGTAGAGAGCCGCGCACCCAGCGGGTACTACGGTGATTGGACGGATGCGAACACTCCCGGCGCGGCAGGCTCTGTTCTCGGCAAGCGGGCGTATGCCTTTGAAATCACCAAAGCATTGGACGCCCAGACCATTTGGCTGGGAAACGCGGATTATAACGCCGACATCACCACGACCAACAGCGGCGGTACGCTCATCGACACCGGCGAGGGCATCGTAACTATCACCTTTGGCAGCCGCAATGCAGATAAGACCTACGCCACAGACCCCACCGGAATCGCCAACAACGAAAATTCCTACACCATCCACGCCAATGCCGACAAGATGCAGAACGACCGTGTCCTCGGCAATATTCTGCTGACAAAAGTGGATCTGGACGCCGCGCGGTATCTGGCTGCGGGCATCAACGGTGACACTACGCTGGAAGGTGCTGTGTACGATCTGTACGCCGCTGAGAATATCACGCAGCCGGACGGCGTGACCGGCATTGTGGACTACAGCAAAATCACCGATGCCAACGGACAACCTATCTGGCACACCACTGTCCTCACCAACGGCGGCTGGGATACCGATTACCTGCCCATCTTGCAGAAAGACCGGCTGGTAGCCTCTGCCAAAATCACAGACGGAAAGCTGGCTTTTGCCAACCTGTACATGGGCCGCTACTATCTGATCGAGCGTACCACCGGGCTGGTACTGCCCATTGACGGAAACGGAAAGCTGTATGTTACCGGGAAGTATCCGTTTTTGAACAAAAAGCTCGAACGCACAGGCAAGTACAGCAGCCTTGCCACTAAGGGCGGCGAGTACACCGACTACATCTACAAAAACCAGTATTCCGCCGTAGCCGAGAGCCGCAAGCTGAACGGTAGCAAGGCGTGGGATGGCTATTATCTTTCCTACGCCAAGGGCTACCTCTGCGATGAGGTCAACCATTACAAAACCCTGACCTATGCAGATGAATCGACCTACCACATCCACGCCAAGCAGGAGAGCCAAGATGAAGTGCTGAAATCTGGTTTTAGTTTGCAGAAGTTGGTTTCGACCACCGGTCAGCCAAGCCCTGCACTGAAATTGGAAGGCGCGGGCTTTACGGTTTACCGCATTTCCAAGTTAAGCAAGGCGGCGCAGTTCAAGCAGAACCCGGATGGCAGCTACGATGCCGCCAGCATCCTATCTGCCTACCGCAAGGACAATTACGATAACGCCACACTAAAATACGATTTCACCGCCGAAGGACAAGCCATCGCCAATATGTACGAGAGCAGTACCGAAACAGTCAACGCCTATAACGCGACCTTGACCGCAGACGGCGACTACGCCAACGGCAAGGGTAACGGATGGATACCCACGGATCAGCCCGCCGAGTATAGGCTGGGAGAAATGTTCACGAACGATGAGGGCATTTTCCGCGTGGAGGGCCTGCCGTATGGGCAATATCTGGTAGTAGAAACCACCATCCCCAAGGATGTGTTCCAGTGTGATCCGTTCATCGTGACAGTGGACGCCAACAGCCCGCAGAGTCGATTTACGGTTCCGGCTGGCAGTGTTACCACCGCCAGCAACGATTATATGACTTTTAATGTGCTGGATGAGGAATTGGAGGGCTATTTACAGCTTATCAAGACCGACACAGAAACCGGCAAGGCGGTCAAAATTGGCAACACAGCCTTTGCGCTGTATCGGCTGGACGAAAAAGACCGCAAGACCCGCATTTCCATGATCGACCCCGCCAGCGGCAGCGCCACCAAGAAAACGGATGTGTTCTACACCGATGCCGAAGGCCTTATGAAAACACCCGAAAAACTGCCGCTGGGCAGATACCTGATTGAGGAACTGCAAGGTCCGGAAGGCTATTTCAACGATCCTGCCTACTCGGTGGAATTTGAAATCAAGTCTGACCGCGTCTGGCAGGTCGTGGGCAATGCCACCAACGACATGGATGAGTACATCGTCACGGAGAAATACTGCAATCACGAAACACTCGGTCAGCTTACAATTCGTAAGCTGGGCAATGTGCTGACCGACTACCAAGATGGACAGTTCATCTACACGCAGGACAACCTCGCAGGCGCGGTGTACGAAATTCACGCTGCAGCCGACATTGCCACACCCGACCGCCAAGGCACCTACTGGTACAAAGACGGTGACCTCGTTGCCACCGTTACCACTGGTGCGGAGGGTCAGGTGGACGAAGTCCGGTTCAGCCCCACCCGCACGCAGGCAACCTACGATTTCCTCACGGTCAGCCATAATGGCACCAAAGGCGAAGTCACCGTGACCCTGCCGCTGGGCAAGTACACCATTACCGAGGTTCAAGCGCCGTATGGTTTTGTGCTGACCCAGCAGAGCTACACTGTGGAATTTGGCTGGGACAACCAGAAAAATGACATTGTGTTGGCAAAAACTATTGTCAGCCACGAGCAGGACGGCGACAAGGAATGTTCGTACAGCATTGTGAATGTCAAGGATGCCTCGGATGCCCACAAGAATGGGCAGACACTTGTGTTTGAAAATGCGCGGGTGCTGCCCACGCCCGAAAAGCCCGGCGATAAAGTCAGCAAAATCGGTGTAGGCATTTACAAGCAGGACCGAGAGGCGCTGACCTATCTGCCCGGTGCGGTGTATGAACTCTACACCGTGGATGACATTTATTCCGCGGACGGTACAAAGCTGCTGGACGCCGGTACAAAGCTGGCCACCAGTAGCACAACCAACGCCAGCGGCTTTACTTGGTTTGATGTGGATGTGCCGATTCGCGGCGAATATTACATTGACCCGGCAGGTCCGCGAAGCATCAGCCGCGAGAACAGCGGCAGATACCGCATTGTCGAGGTCAAAGCTCCTGCTGGGTATCTGCTGGACAGTACCCCGGTGGATGTAGAGTTCACCTATGCGGGTCAACAAATCGCGTGGCAGGTCGTGGACGCTACGAACACCAACCTGCGCACCAGTGTAGACATTTCCAAGCAGGACATCACCAACGGCAAGGAACTGCCCGGCGCACAGCTTGAAATCCGTGATGCAGACGGCAATCTGGTAGAGGGCTGGACCTCCGGCAAAGTGCCGCACACCGTGCGAGGTCTGGAACTTGAAAAAGAGTACACCCTGACGGAGAAACGCGCCCCGGGCGGCTACGCCGAAGCCGAAAGCATCGTGTTCAAGCTGGTGCAGGAAGGTACAGAGCAGGTCAATGAGGTATATGTGAAACCCAACGATGATTGGACAAAACTCGACGATGCCACCGTCATCATGCAGGACGCGCCTGTGCTGGATATCGACAAGACCGACATTGCGGGCAATCTGCTGCCGGGTGCTACGCTGACGATCCGCGATGCAGACGATGAAGCTATTGACACTTGGGTGACAGATTACAAAACGCATTGTGTTCCCATTTCGGATGATTCCCTCAAACTGTCGGACGACAGCAAGGAGTACATCTACACCCTGACCGAAGATGCCGCCCCGGCCGGCTTTGAAATTGCTAACTCGGTGCAGTTCAAGTTGGAAACCGTTGATGACGGGATTTCTCTTTTCGTCCGCGAAAATGCCGATGCCGAATGGGTGCGCGCCGACAAACGCCTGATCCAGATGATCGATGAAGCCACGCCCCGCGAGGACACGCCCACACTGACTCCGGCGCCCACACCGCAGCCGACGCCCGCTGCAACCCCTGCGCCTACCCCTGCGCCTACGCCGCATAAGGTGCAGACCCTCCCGCAGACAGGAGATGGTTTCCCGCTGCTGGCTATCGTGGTCGTTTCCCTTGTGTCCGCAACAGGTATCGTGCTGCTGACCGTCAAGCAGAAAAATGCGCTGAAAAAAACTTCTGATGAGGAGGACGCCGATGAAAGTGCTGATCGTTGAACCCGGAAAATACCCCCGCGAAGCCGACATTGAACACACCCTTGAAGCCGAGCAGGCAGTTGTCGGCGGCACCATCGAGGCAGTGTACCCTTGGAAAGATAACGCCTGCATCGTTTGCAACGATAACGGCATTGCAGAAAACCTGCCGCTGAATCGTATGCTGGGCGACTATGACATTATCCACGGCACTTTTTTCGTCTGCGGTCTGACCCGCGATGACTTTACCGACCTTACGCCGCAGCAGATGAAACACTACGAGGAAATGTACCACGATCCGCAACTGTTTTTCCTGCTGGGCAAGACCCTGTGTGTGGAACACACCACCCCGGAAGAATACGCCCATGTTATGACCCCGCCGCCGAACACAAAAGAAAGCCACGAAAGATAAGGAGAAAGTACCTATGAACGACATTTTTGAGAATACCGAAACCATGCAGGAAAACGAACATCCTCGTTTTTACACCGCAGAATCTGTTATGCGCGGGCATCCCGACAAGCTGTGTGACCTCATTGCCGACAGCGTGCTGGACGCCTGTCTTGAACGTGACCCCGCCAGCCGCGTGGCCTGTGAAGTCATGGCAACCCACGGTCACATCATTGTGGCGGGAGAAATCACGACCTCGGCCAAACCCGACGTGTTCAACATCGTCCGCGACACCCTGCGCGATGTGGGGTACGACCCCAAGAACTACCAAATCGACTGCTACATCCACGACCAAAGCCCCGACATTGCGGGCGCTGTCGAGCCGGAATTGGCTGAGGGAGAGGACGAGGACACCCTCGGCGCGGGCGATCAGGGCGTTATGGTCGGCTACGCCTGCAACGAAACGCCCGAATATCTGCCGATGCCGGTGGTTGCCGCCCAGCGCCTTGTGACGCTGCTGGAAATCTCCCGCATGACCGGCGTTATCCCCGACATCGGCCCGGACGGCAAGGTGCAGGTCACGATGGAATACAACGGTGATACCCCCGTGCGCATCACCACGGTGGTCGTTTCTGTCCAGCACAAAGAGGATGCCGATATTGACAAGCTGGCAGATTTGCTGGACGAATATGTGTTCCCGCTGGCCTTTGACGGTATGCCCGCCGATGACGCGGAAATCATCCTGAACCCCAGCGGTAAGTTTGTGCAGGGTGGTCCGGATGCCGATACCGGCCTGACCGGGCGCAAGCTCATGGTGGACAGCTACGGCACATTTGCACCCCACGGCGGAGGTGCATTCAGCGGCAAGGACGCCACCAAGGTGGACCGCAGCGGCGCGTACATGGCGCGGTATATTGCCAAGAACATGGTCGCCGCCCATCTTGCCGACCGTTGTCAGGTCACGCTGGCGTATGCCATCGGGGAAAAAGAGCCTGTCATGGTGGATGTGAATACCTTCGGCACCGGCATTTGCGAGGATGACTGTTTGGCTGCAGCAGTGCGCAAGGCGTATGACCTGACCCCTGCGGGCATTATCAAGCAGTTGAACCTGCTGAACCCCATTTACAGCCGCACGGCGGCGGGCGGTCACTTCGGGCGCGAGGATTTTCCGTGGGAAAATGTTGAACATATGAGCGACCTCGCCGCTTACATTGTGTAATTGCCGCGCGTCAGTAAAGAACAGATCCATGCCGCCAACCGGATGACGGCAATAGAATTTCTGCGGCGGTACAGACCCAATTCGCTGGTGAAAAGCAGCGCACGGGGCGAGTACCAGCTTGCAGAACATGACAGCTTCAAGATAAACGGCGAATCCAGTGTGTGGCACTGGAAAAGCCGCGACATCGGCGGTAAGTCGGCGCTGAAATATTTGATTTATGTGGAAGGTGTACCGTTCGTGGAGGCGGTGCAGCTGCTGTGTGAGGAAAGCCCGACGTACATCCCCGTGCAGCATGAAGCGGTGGAGCGTGAGCGCCCATCGTTCAAACTTCCCCGGAAAGCGCCGAATAATGACCGCATAACGCGGTATCTGCTGGGGAGAGGAGTGTCTCTGCCCACCATCCGCTACTGTATTGCGAGAGCTATTCTGTACGAAAGCGCAGAATACCACAACTGCGTGTTCTTAGGAAAAGATGTGCAGGGTGTGCCGAAATACGCGGCATTGCGCGGCATTTATGACTACGGCAAGCCGTTCAAGCGCGAGGCTCCCGGCAGTCAGAAACAGTACGGATTCTGCATCCCGCCGATGCAGCCAGGCACTACCGTGGCGGTGTTTGAAGCCACCATAGATGCCATGGCAGAGATGACGCTCTGTGGGGATGCTGCGGACAAGTACCGACTTTCGCTGGGCGGTATCTCATCCTCCGGCAAGGAGCCTTTGGCGTTACAGGAATTTCTGCGGCAGCATCCGGAAATCACCACGATAGAACTGCGGCTGGACAACGATGCCAAAGGGCGCATGGCGAGTGTCGGCATCAGGAGAATCTATGCTGACCGCTACACCGTGCATGACCTTCCGCCCGAAATCGAGAATGGAGATTACGCTGATATGGCAAAAAACAACCTGATGGCAAGAACCGCCGCCCACCGCGCGGCTTGCCGATAGAGAGAAAATTATGAAAATACATATTCGTTCGCCCACCTATGGGTAACAGGAGGTAAATCGTTATGGCTGTGTTCCGTGTACAAAAGACGCAAAATTATACCATTATGTCCAACCATCATCTGCGCAACAAGGCTCTTTCGCTCAAGGCGAAGGGGCTTTTATCTTTAATGCTGTCTCTGCCCGAAGATTGGGATTATACCACGCGCGGGTTGGCGTCCATCTGCAAAGAGGGCGTGGACAGCGTGTGTGCCACCGTGCGCGAGTTAGAAGCGGCGGGGTATATTATCCGCCGCCGCATCCGCGACAAGAACGGTCAGATGCGCGGTATGGAGTACACGGTTTTAGAGCAGCCGCAGCCCCCGGAACAGGGTCCCGAAGAAGCTGCGCCTAAGTGTGCCCAACCAAAACAGGCAGAGCCTGAACGGGAAAAACCTGTACAGGAAAATCCTGCACAATTAAATACTAAAGAAATAAATAAAGAAGAAACAAATAACGTATCGAATCCTATCCGCGCGGCGGGCCAGCGGGCAGAGTACCGCGCCCTGCTGCTGAAAAATATCGAGTATCCGATTTTGGCGCAGAATAACCCGATGGATACGATGCGATTGGATGAACTGGTGGAGTTGATGCTGGATGTGGTTTGTTCCAAACGGGCGGCTATTCGCATTTCGGGTGAGGAAATGCCTGCCGAAGTAGTAAAATCTCGATTCCTAAAATTGGGCGCAGAACATATCCAGTATGTTCTGGATTGCCTCAAGGACAATCCGCCCCGCATCCGAAACATCAAGCAATACTTACTGGCGGCGCTGTACAACGCGCCGCTGACGATAGAAAACTACTATGCCGCACAGATCGACCACGACCTGTGCGGCGGAAAGAGGTGACATGATTTGCAGATGAAATTTTATTCTCCGCTGACTGCGGACTTTTTCCCAAATGAACCGGACTATGAGGACGAGTTCTACGACGAGTACGAGGGCTACCGGCAGGACGGGCATGAACTGCTGGAATACGAGACAGCCATCCGCGATGCCGTCGAAAACGATACCCGCGACTTTGGCGGCGACCTCATGCAGTATTACCACGAGGACGATTCTGTTCGTAATAAAGTCGTCACGGCTGTCCCGTCCGTCGAGATGCATGGCAACAAGCTCTGCGGCTGTCTGACCGTGGAACTGAAAGAACCTCTGCTCGATGATGAGCAGACCGTCCTCTGCAACTACATTTCCGGTCAGTACAGCGACGGCTGGGGCGAGGGCTTCGAGCAGCGGGAAATCGATGTTGGGGATGGCAAGCTGTATGTCCATTTCTGGCAGGATCACGATTTTGAACTGAAACGCGATGTGCCGGATATGACCGAATTCAACAAACTGCTGAACCGTCCCAAGAAGCCCAAGATGCAGCTGCTTGGGCAGGATGGCAACATTTTCTCCATCATGGGGCGAGCCTCCAGACTGCTGACCGACTATGGACAGGCCGACAAGGCCAAAGAAATGCGTGACCGCGTTATGTCCTGCGACAGCTACCAGAAAGCGCTCAACATCGTTTCCGAGTATGTGGAAACCGAACTGACGCCCAATCCTACGCCCAAGCGTGACCGGGGTGATGCCAGATGAAGAAATACGAGATTACTGACATTGCCCATCCCAACAACCCCAACCTATACCGCATCCGGGCTGTGGCGAATCTGACCGAGGATGTCCTTGCAGGGATGCTCGGCGGCTATGTGGAAAGCTATGACAACCTCGACCAAGAGGGGCGCGCGTGGATTGCAGCGGATGCCATCGCCTGTGAAAATGCAGTTGTCTGCGGTGACGCAGTCCTTACAGATCACGCCGTTGCAAAAGGCAACGCCTATGTCGGAAAGAACGCCACCGTAATGGGGGATGCCACCGTGCAGGATGATGCCATCGTCTGCAGCGGGGTCATTATGGGAAAAAGCTGTGTCTGCGGTTATGCCGTGCTTCGGCAGGATGAGCAAACCTTGTGCGCACCGATCATTGACGGCAGCGCCCGTGTATATGGCGAAATCTCCGGCAATGTAGTTTGCCGCGGCAATGCCGTTGTCCTGCCCGGCACCAAGCTCGACAACAGGACGCAGGACTGCTTTGTACTCGAAGATGACCGAGTTTCTGTGCAGACAGCCAGCCGCACACCGCCCCCGAAAGAACCCCGTACCTATGATTTTGAACGATAAGAAAGAAGGATGCCTTTGACGAACACTCCCGAAACTCTCAACATTCTCAACTCCGATTTCCGGATGCCCGAACACTGCGGCGGTGACCGCTGGTCGATTTTGCACGGGGATTCTTTGCAGATCCTCCGCGAGTTTGAGCCGAACAGCTTCGATGCCATCATCACCGACCCGCCCTATGCTAGCGGCGGCAGCAGCCAGACCACCAAGAACCGCAGCACCAACGAGAAGTACAGCAGCATGAGCAAGGACAAAGCGCTGCCTGACTTCGATTCTGACCAAATGGATCAGCTGAGCTGGATGTTCTGGACGGCGGCATGGCTGCAGGATGCCCGCCGCATTGCCAAGCCCGGCGCACCTGTCTGCCTGTTCATCGATTGGCGGCAGCTGCCCGCCATGACGCTGGCCCTGCAGTGGGCGGGCTGGACCTGGCGCGGCGTGGCGGTGTGGGATAAGGTTGCCAGCCGTCCGCAAAAAGGGCGCTTTCGTCAGCAGTCCGAGTACATTGTGTGGGGGTCGAACGGCAAGATGCCGCTTGAGAGAAATGTCGGGTGTCTGCCGGGCGTGTTCCGATACCCGAACCCGCAGAACCGCATCCATGTCACCGAAAAGCCCTTGCAGCTTATGCGGGATGTGGTGCAGATCTGCGAGCCGGGCGGGCGCATCCTTGACCCCTTTGCCGGGGCAGGTACCACCGTGCTGGCCGCTGTGCAGGAAGGCTATGAGGCTGTCGGCATTGAAATGTCGGACGCCTACTTCCGCCGCAGCACCGAACGGCTGAAAACCGCCCTTGAATCCGAAGTGAATCAGAACTGATTCACTTTTGACCGCCAACTTGATAATAGTGAATCAAATCTGATTCACTCCCGAAATTCAGAAAGGAAACACGAAAATGAAACGACCTTGGGCTTTTATCTGCGCCAGTGAGGGCGCAACCTCCAAACATCTCCGCAATTACTGCCGCGAGGTGTACCTGCTGGGCTACCTGCCGGTATGCCCCAAATTGCAGGACAGCCAGTATTTGGTGCAGGAAGATGCCGTAGAACGCAGCGAATACACCGCCATTGTGCGGGACAAGCTGCTGCGCTGCCCGATGCTGGTGGTCTGCAGCCGCAATCAGGACGCAACCACCAACGCGCAGATCGGTTTGGCGCAGAAATATAACCGCATTGTCACGACCTTGGACGGTTTGAAGAAAGCCGTTTCGGAGGGTGACGACCTTGTGTCATGAATGGCGCTGGGAGTGTGTTTGGCAAGCATAGCGTTTGGATATCCAAACGCACCTTTGGGGTGATCCCCAAACCCCCAATTATAGAATCGAGGTAGAAAATGCCGCATCATTATCCGGCTTTGCACATTCCGTTTCAGCCCTACGATAAAAACATGACCGACTTGCAGGAGACAAAAGAGTCGGGCACTGTGTACCCGTTTGTGGTGGACACTGCTATTTTCATTCAGGCAGATGACTACCGCATGTTCTGGCATGAAGATAACCCGGACTATCCTTTTATGCGGGAATTGCCGGAGAACTGCCTTGACCCCAAAACGGGAAAACTGCACTGTACGATTATTCTGGACATCAACGACCCCAGCTGCATTTTGCTCAGCAAAATGAACGGTAAATATTATGTGGCTTCACATGACAATTTTAAGCAGATTGACTTTTCTAGTTTAGCATGGCGGTGCGTGAGCCTGAGCACAAAACCACCCGCTAAAAAATCGCATGATCTGGAGCGCTAATGGCCCGTAAGCGGGACCATGTTATTGCGCTGCGCCTTAACGACCGGGAATATCGTTACTTATGCCAACAGGTGGCAACCAGCGGTCTGCCACGTGAGGAATATCTGCGCAGCCTTGTCATGCGCAAGAATATTAATCCGCGCCCCTGCACACATCATGCAGAACTTGTTCGCAAGGTGGCTGGTCTTTGTAACAATGCCAACCAGTTGGCCCACCGCGCTAACAGCATCGGCATGGCTGGGCAGGGGAGTGTTGACGAGATGATGCGCATCGCCAAGGAAGTCTGGCGTGAGATAAAAGAAAACTACTAGGAGGCCCCATGAAATATGGCTTACACATCCGTGATCCCTGTCCGCCGTCTGGATCGGGCGGTTGATTATGTTATGAACCGCAAAAAGACGACGGCGGTATCCTTGCAGGATGCCCTTGATTATGCCGCCAACCGCGACAAAACGGAGAAATCCTGTTTTGAAAGCTCATATGCCTGCACACTGAAAACTGCTTTTGCCGATATGCGGCAAACCAAGGAACAGTGGCACAAGTCGGGCGGTGTGCAGGGATATCACCTTGTACAGAGTTTTGCAGCAGGAGAGGTTACACCCGAACTGGCGCACCAAATCGCAAAGGAACTGGCAGCTCGCGTGCTGGGCGGGCGATATGAATATGTCATCGGCACGCACCTGAACACCGGGCATATCCATTCGCATATCGTCTGGAACTCGGTCGGCTGTGTAGATGGCAAAAAGTATCGCAGCAACTATAAAAGCTATGTGACGGAGATCCGCGCAGTGTCAGATGAACTTTGCCGGAAATATAAGCTGTCGGTCATCGACACCGAGAACTCAAACCATGTGGCAAAGCCCTACGCCGAGTGGTTGGCGGAGAAAAACGGTCAGCCAACATGGCGCACGGCTATTCGGCAGGATGTGGACGAAGCGATTCAACAAAGCCTTACATGGCGGCAATTTCTTAACGCGCTGGAGCGCAATGGCTATGAGGTGCGCATGGGGCGCAAGTATCCCGTTTTGCGTCCGCCCGGAAAAGAGCGCTTTGTTCGCTTCAAAACGCTGGGCAAGCGGTACACGCCAGAAGCAATCCAGATGCGCATCCTGTATCCACAAAGCTACCACCCTTATGTGGAAAATCCACCAACAATCCAACATGGCCGTCTGCACAGCGGGAAGAAGCCCCATCGCAAGCTGACCGGGCTGCGGGCGTTGTATTATCGCTATCTATACGAATTGGGTGCGCTCCCTCGCAAGCCGAGCCGTCCAAGTTATGCTGTTCGGCAGGATACCTACAAGTTGAATCAACGCATCCGCCAGATGGAATTTCTATCCCGCTACTGCATAGATACGCTGGCACAGCTTGAAACCTACCGCCAAGCCAAACAGGGTGAAATTGTCCAACTAACGGCAAAAAGAAAATCGCTGTATAAAACAAACCCAGACAGCCCACGCATCCAGCAAGTCAACACAGCCCTAAAGCAGCTTCGCCAAGAAGAACGGCTCTGCCGCAAAATTGCAGAACACTCCCTAGAGGTGCAGCAGCACCTCACCGAAGCCCGCCGTGACCGCGCTGAACAACAAAAACAAGAACAGGAACGTGCGCGTGACCGCCGCCCCAACATTGATTTGACACTGTAATCTCGAAAGGAGACTGCCTATGAAATACCCCAACAAAGACTACATCGAACACCTGCGCCGCAAGTACCCGCCCGGCACGCGGCTGCAACTTAGCTGCATGGAAGATGAGTTTCCCGTGCCGCCCGGTTCTATGGGCACGGTGGAATGTATCGACGACACTGGGCAAATCCATGTAGATTGGGACTGCGGGCGCAGTCTTGCCCTCATCCCCGGTGTGGACTCGTTCAGCCGCTTGCCCTCGCCCAAAGAAAAGGCCGGTGATGCCAGATGAATTACGGCTCCGAACCTGCGGATCAGGTCGTCCGCTACTCGCTGGAGGGCGCAGAGTTTGCCCTGCGCATCTCCGGCACCGCTGCGAAAAACTTCTTTATTTTCGCACAGGCAGTGCTGCACGACAGCAAAAAGACCCACGGAAAAACGCACCTAATCCGTTTGCTGAAAGAGCAGAAGCCGCTGAATTTTTTCACGGTAGACAAAGACCGTATGCACGATTTTGCTCGCGCCGCCAAGGCGCATGGTCTGCTGTTTTGCCCCATCCGTGACAAGATGGACCCCGACCACATTGAAATCGCCATTTTGCAGGACGATGCGTCCAAAGCCAACCGCATCATCGATAAGCTGCAACTGGCTATTGTGGACACCGGCACGGCAGAACTGGTCGATGCCGTGCAGCAGAATTTGGAAAATGCAGCCCCCAATCACGAGGATACGCCCACCGTGGATTTTCCGCTGGGCTCGGAGAACGCCAGTCCGTCCGAGCCTTTCTTCGACAGCAGCAAATCTTTTGCAAACTCGCCGTCGCCGCGCGCCGATCAGCTTCGAGCCAAGGGTGAGCGCCCCAGCGTCCGCATGGAACTGCAGGATATTACCGCCTACCTGCGAAACCGGGCAAAGGCGCCCAAAGACCGTATGCCCAAGCTGCCGGTAAAAATTCGGCGCAAAGAAAAGGTGCTGTAAATGTTTTCTGTTTGTTTTCAAATGCAGACTAGCTTTTGCAGCGCCTTTGGGATATGTTGTAGGCAACAGGAGGTGCAAAAGCCATGACAGAACGCAAGGTGAAACTCGACCGTGCCAACAAAAGCATCCTACTCCGGGCGCTGGGCGATGTCTACTACGGTCAACGCGCCCGCGGCGGCAGCGCCGAAGAAACGGGGCGGCTGATTCTTCGGGTGAACGATCTGCCCGCAGGCGGCAAGCTGACGATGTCGGCGGCAGAGTATCGGCTGGCAAAAGCCGCCCTCAACCAACTGCGCACCCAGCGCTTGGCTGAGGGCGGCTATACCGATGCCGTGGATGACGCGCTGACCCGACTGCTGCACGCCCACGCGCCGCTGCTGCTCTAGTGAGAAAAACACCTTGGTGGGTCTGGCTGCTGCCGCTGCCCATTGTGTGGTGGGCGGCGCTGGCGGTGGCTTGCCGCTGGCAGCCGGGCATGAAGATAACGGCTCTGCTGGATGCGCTGAATAGCGCACTGGCAGAGCCGTTTGCGTTGGCGTGGAGTCAAGACAGCCCGCGCTTTTTGTTGGTGTTTACGGTGGTTTATACGGTAGCGGTTATTGTGGCCGTGACGGATCAGAAGAATACCCGCCCCGGCGCGGAGCATGGCTCGGCGGCTTGGGGCGATGTGTTCCGCTTGAACAAGTTCTACATGGACAAGCGAGGACCGAACCTGCTGCTGACCCAGCATTTCCACATTGGAATCGACGGCTATAAGCATAAGCACAACACCAACATCCTCATTGTCGGCGGCTCCGGCGCAGGCAAGACGCGCACCTACGGTGTGCCGAATGTACTGGAATGTGCCTGCTCAATGGTCATCACTGACCCAAAATCTGAAATTTTGCGTAAGACCGGCAATTTGTTGAAGCAAACGGGGTATGAGGTGATTGTCTTTGACCTTATAAATCCCGCCGCATCGTTCTGTTACAACCCGTTTGTGTATGTGCATGATGACCGTGAAGTGCTGACCTTGATTGAAAATCTGATTCAGAACACAACACCATCACATTCAAAAAGCAGCGACCCCTTCTGGGAAAAGTCCGAAACTGCGCTGCTCCAAGCCCTTATGTTGTACCTGCTGCACGAGGCCCCGCCCGAAGAACAAAACTTCCCGATGGTGATGGAGATGATTGCAGCCGCAGAAGTCCACGAGGACGATGACACCTACCAATCCCCGCTGGACATCTTGTTCGAGCGATTGGAAATGCGCGAACCCGACAGCATCGCTTGTAAGCAGTACCGCATTTTCAAACAAGCGGCTGGCAAGACCGCGAAATCCATCCTTGTCAGCGTGGGCGTTCGCTTGGCGGCGTTCAACCTGCCGTCCATCGCCAAGCTGACCATGACAGACGAACTGCACTTGCAGGAATTGGGCGAACGCAAGGTTGCGCTGTTCTGCTGCATCTCGGACTCGGATAAATCCTTAAACTACCTTGTCGGCATGATTTACACGCAGCTTATCCAAACGCTATACCGTCAGGCAGATCGGGTGCATAAGGGCCGTCTGCCTGTGCCGGTGCATTGCCTCATGGACGAGTACGCGAACATTTCCTTGCCAAAAGATACATTCTTGTCGGCACTGGCCACCATGCGCTCCCGCGCTATTTTCTGTTCGATTATTGTGCAGAATATGGCGCAGTTAAAGGCTATGTACAAGGATGATTGGGAATCACTGGTCGGTCTGTGCGACGAGTTTCTCTACCTCGGCGGCACCGAGAAAGAAACCCACAAGTATGTTTCGGAACTGCTGGGCAAGGAAACCATCTCCACGACCAGCTATAACCAAAGCAAAGGGCGCAGCGGCAGTTACAGCATCAACCACCAGCAATCCGGGCGCGACCTTATGACCCCGGACGAGGTGCGGCTGCTGGACAACAGCAAGTGCATCTTGTTCATCCGAGGGGAGCGTCCGGTGGTGGACTACAAATACAATCTGCTCAAGCATCCCAACATCCGCTGCACCGAGGACGGCGGCGCAGCCCCTTACGACTACACCGCCGCCGACGACGCGCGGGACGATCTGCCCGGCACACCCGAAAACTACGAACTGCTGGATATGGACGACTTTCTGCCCACCGAACCCGCAGAAATAAAGCCAACCATACAAAGAATTAGGAGGCCCAAATGAAGCTGAATCATAACAAAAAATCCGTGAAAATCTCTCTCAATTTGTTTGCGCTGTACGCCGTCATGGTGTGCGGCATTGTTTTTGCCC
>NZ_JANGCG010000003.1 GCF_024462815.1 Gemmiger formicilis | reverse complement strand
CCGCAAGGAAAAAAGTTGACTCGCAGCGGTGTTTCCTACGTGCTAGCAAAATATAGCCACAAAGCAAATACTGCGGTGGATTCATTTTTTCCGCAGATTACACCGCATTGTCTCCGGCATTCTAAAGCAATGCATCTTGTTGAGGCAGGCAAAAATCTCATTTATATTCGTGACTTTTTAGGGCACGAATCTATTGAGACAACACAGGTTTACGCAAAAGCTAATCCCGAAGCCCGGCGCAAGGCATTAGAAACAATGGACACGAGGATGAATACGCCTGCCATGCCGGATTGGAACGACGACCCTGACTTAAAGGCGTTTTTAAAGACCTTGTAGAAAATTATGCTGAGATTTCTGGTGAACAGTCTCGAAGTAACGTCTGTTCTAAAAGATTCTCAGCATAACTTTTTTCTGCGCATAAAAGGCGTGATACCGGCTCTGGTGGTAGTGATAGTCGCTGCCGTCCCGCCCGCGATACCAGCGGTCTTTCAGCTGATCCATACTCGCGCCGCTGGGCAGCTTGCGGATTTCTTCCAGAATCGGCTCATCCACCGCCTGACAGTAGCTGTCGATGCGGGCAGGGTTGACTTTGAGTGCTGCAAACAAAATGTCCTCTTTGGAATACATGATGGACAGCACATTCTTGAGGCTCTGCGGCGTGTGCTTGCTTGCATCCACATGGACGTGCATTCCGCAGCTGTCGTTTACGATGCCGCCTGCGCGGCGTAAGGAACGGACAACCTCCTGCAGCTTTTCCATTTCGCTGTATTCAAGCTTGGGGGAGTTCAGTTCGACCTTATAGGTCTCCCCGATAAGAACAGACCGCCTGCGGCATTCGGGATGGATACTGCTGTCCCGAACGATTTTCCACACTTTTCCGTCCAAATCTTTGACCCCGTAGGCATCGTAGCCACCACCGGAATGCTCGGCACGGGTGCCAAACAGGTCGGCCAGTGTTTGGGCTGCCGTGGCGCGGTTTATCCCAGTCAGTTCGATTTCACAGCCAAAATACTGGTCACGGAAATCAAGGGGCAAGCGCCTCACCCCGTAGTTCTGCATCCATCTTGGCAATGCGCCGTCCGATGGCTTCCACTACATTGACCGTCACACCGTTGCCTGCCTGTTTGTAGGCTTGGTTATCGCTCTGGATGGCAAGCACCGTGTCGATGCGGTCATCCGCCCAGCCCTGCAACCGCAGACATTCGCGCGGTGTCAGGCGGCGGATGCGCCCCTCACACAGAACACCGTGACGGTCTTTCGTAGTAAGGGTATGCATGGGTGCGCCGGGCTTGCCGGTGCGTTCGGTGTTGCGGGCGAGGTCGGACTTGATGGGATTTTTAACCGGGCGAACTTCAACAGTACCTTGTCGGCAGCCCGTTGTAAGTGTATGCGCAATCTCTTTGCCGACCCGCCCGCGCCGACTGTTGACTGTGGCGTAACTCAGGTCGATGCTGTCACCGACCTGTGCCATCTGGTAGCCGGTTTTTGTGGCGCACTTGATCGGCACTCCCACCTCGTACAGCCCGGTCTTGCCGCCGAACCCGCCCGGATTGGCAGCCAGCGTACAACTCAGTCCTTCGGGGGAGTAGACTCGTTCTCCTTGATGCCCGCCGTGGGTTTGAATAAGAGAACTCCCTGCTGTTTCGGTGAAAGGAAGAACTTTTCCTCTACATCGCTCATCAAGATATCCGACAATGTACACGCGGTTTCTTGACTGGGGAACGCCGAAATCTTTGCTGTTAAGACATTGCCATTCCACGCCATACCCCAGTCTGTCCAGCGTGTTAAGGATCGTCGCAAATGTCCGCCCTCCGTCATGAGATAACAGGCCGGGTACATTTTCAAACAGCAGATACGGAGGCTTCCGGGCTTCAGCCAGGCGGGCCAGTTCAAAGAATAGAGTGCCGCGTGGATCTCCGAATCCTTTTCGGGATCCTGCAATGCTGAAAGTCTGGCAAGGAAATCCGCCGCAGAGCAGCTGGAAGTCCGGCATGGTACTGGGGTCGGCTTTTCGGGCATCTTCAATGAACCACTCTCCCTTCGTGTCAAACAGGGCGTTGTAACTGCGGTTGGCGTATTTGTCGATTTCGCAGTGTCCTACGCATTCAAATCCTCCGGCACGGGTCAGTCCTTCGCGGAAACCGCCGATGCCGGAGAACATATCTATAAATCGAATCACCGATTTGATAACGAAAAAAGAGGCAACCAATGCTGGCTGCCCTTGCTGGTTAAGTATGTGATTTTCAGTATTGTGCATCTACCTCCATTTCGGTGCCATCTGGTTCGCCGGAGTCGACATCAGCGTTTTTCTCCGCAGCTTGCTCGGTCGTAATTCTTTCGTAGTCCTTTTCGGCTTCATCCAATTCTCTTTCAATGATGCGTACCAGAAATTCTTTCTGGCTCAGTTTGTGGTGATAGATTTGCTCGTACCTTGCAAGAAAGGTCTTGATGCGCTGGAGAAGTTCCTCGGATACCTGAAATGCTAACGTGCGTGTTGCCATGTTGCTGACTCCCTTCGGTTTCTCAAAAAATGTGGTTACGGCCTGTTCAATGAACTGCGATGTGGTGATGCCCTGTCGTTCCAGTTCTTCACGGATTTTCTGGTGCAGGTCATCCGGGATGGTTACGGTCAATTTGCTCATTTCAGCTTTCTCCTTTTATGCACCTAGTTTGTTGTTATAGTAAGCGGCCAGTTTTCCAAGATTGATGTACCACTTCACCCCGGACTGGAATGCGATGTCCGGATTTTCACGACATACTCGGCGAAGATAGTAAGGCGGAAGCTTCATGATTTCACTTGCCTGTTTGATACTGACAATTTGTGGCAGGACAATTTTTTCTACAACGCAACCCGCCGTCTGACGATCAAGCATACATTCGTTCATTTTACATTCTCCTGTTCTTAAGCTGAATTTGCAACCGCTTTTTGTCATTGATAAGTTGTTTTTCGATTGCAAAGCAAGCATATCACAAGTGCGATGACAAAGCTATTCACGAGAACCAACGATAATGAGATGCATAACTCGGCAATTATGCCCATAACCAACAATTTATGATTTTATGTTTATTACCACATGGTAATCACCACCTTAAAGTGAAGCTAAAAAGTTGATTGCGGAAGGCGGAATTATATCTGTTGCTCGGGTGCGAGGAATTGCCCCCGTCAAAGTGACTACCTGCAATTCCTCGCGCACCACCTTGCGGATGCTTTTCTCCAGCCTATCCGTCTGTTCTGCCGCAAGGATACTCTGCACCAGAAACTCCTTGCGGCGGGCTGACGGCATCTGCTGCAGCAGCTCCCATGCGCGGCGGTGCTGCGGGTCGTTGAGGTTCGGACGGAAAACGTACTGTGGGCGTTTCATGCCTCGCCTTTACGGCGCGACACGGCGGCCAACGCGCGCTCGAACCCGACAGCGTTCACCTTGTCGTCCAGCAGAAAAATCGTCTTACAAAGCGCGTCTTTAGGGCTGAGGTGGCGGCTCACCACCGATGCGCCGCCGCCCAGCAACACGGCGGGGATGGCGTGCAAATCGAATCCCGCTTCCATCGTGGCAGACAGGAGATGCTCTGTGTACTTGCGACCTTGTTTGTTCACAATGTCGCGCACCGTATCGCTGACTGTGCAGGGCTGACCCGCCAGCATATTTTCGATTTGGGCATCCGTGAGGGACAGTCCGGTTTCGCGCCGCACCTGCTCCCGGATGTCATCTACGCAGCGGATCATGCCGAGCTCCAAGCTGTGGGCGGTGTCGGTCGCAGGGATGGCGTTGTCGATGCGCATGAGGTCCACTGTCCAGCCGCCCAAGTCCATGAGGAGCATGGACGGCTCGTCCTGCAAAAGCCCCACTTCGGTCATAAGGGCGGCGTAGCCTTGGGGGAAGATGGCAACTTCCTCAATCGTAATGCTGTACTCCACGCCCTCGAAGCGGAAACTCACAGGTTGCTTGCTTCGCAGTAGATAATCTCTGAACTTGGGTTTGTCGCGTCCGAAACTCGTCAGCGGCAGCCCCGCCGCAATGCGCACAGAACATTCGGGCGGCAGACCACGCTGCTTGATTTCCTTGGCGATAGCCGCCAGCGTCAGCAGGTAGTAGTTGTCATTCACTGTCTTATCCCGCTGGATAGGTTGCCTTCCGGAGCCACAAACAAAAAAGCACCCGCCAAACTCTAAGAGTCCTTGGCGGGTGTAGGGTTCATGTTCTCCGTAGCTTGTCAGCCCAGCCGGGAATGAACAGTGGGCCGTTTTGATAGCATAGTAGCCGTGGTCGATGCCGATAATGATGCTCATGGAAAATACCTTCTTTCTTTTTATAATTGTTTGATTTCTAGCGGTATATCTGATAATATTATATATAATGACTTGATAATGCGTTTTAAATTGTAGGTTAGCTAAATCACAAAATATTCACTGTGTTTTGTCAAGCGATAAATAACAAATGACCCATGTGACACCCTTTTTCTACCGTGATTTGTGTCATTTTACTCTTAGCCTATTCTTAACAACAATTTTGTCTCCGCAACGATTAGAGGCTGTCTTTATTGGAGAGGACACTAACCATGCACATTTTAATAAAGTTCTTCTCACAAAAATCATATTTAAGGGAATTCGTTTCTGGCAAGCTTTATATGAATAGTCTTGATTACTTCTGGAACAATGGATTTTATGAGCAAAAAGACATCTTTGAAGGAGTTGTGTGTACAGTTCCAGTCAGAGACTTTAATGAAATGCCATTGGACTTTCAAGCCGTGCAAGCCAGTGATTATCATTTTAGAGCAGATGGATATAGGTTTTGTAATGTTCTTTGCTTTTATAAAGTAGAACTCACACAAAGCGGAAGAGTTTTCAGCTACAACCTAAATCCATCTATGTCACGTTTTGGAGATTATGTTGCAATTATCACAAATGAGATGGAATTTTTGAAACGTATTAAATCGACGGTAAGAAATCACAACTATCAAGTATTGTGCGGCGATGTCCATTACCACCCTCAAATGATAAATGGTATACAAAGTAAGCCTGGACCAAGGGTGTATTTAGAAGCTGAAGGGAAAAAATTTACAATAGAAGAATTACAACGCAAAGGATTTAGTATTCGGAAGAGGGATTGCTTTGATAAAGGTTCCCAGTATATGAACCAATGCGAATGGAGGGTTGCTTTATATCGGAGTTATAAATGTACGGATGCTTATAAACTAGATGTAGGAGACTTATCAGACATCGTTCGTTGCTTCAAGACAACAGATATTCAGGATGGTATTGATAGCTGTTTGAAGCGCCATATGTATTGTGATACTGAAGGATGGTATGGAACCGTTAATCGAAGAGAAATGCGTGAATTGTTTTATCACCTAGGAGACGGTAAGACGACTATGTTTTCAGTCATTGGATAATGAAAAGTGGTGCGCTTGCTTTTATAGGAATAAATTATGTCTGTTACCTCGTGCAGCATATAACAATAAAAACTAGGACTCTGCAACAAAATTTCTTTCAAATTTCCATGTTGTTATTTCGCAGAAAAACGTTTATACTTAATGGATGCCAGTATAGCAATGAAAGTCGCTTAGCTTTCTAAATCTTCTTGAATCGGGCAAAAAATAAAGGTAAGCAAATGTGTTATGTTATCGCTAAAGACCGCTATGCTCACGGCTGCATAGCATTTGAAACCGTGCATGGGAAGCATCTGGTCGATTTGAAACGGTCGCTGGATGAAGCCCTTGGCAATACCGGCGTAGAAATCATGACTATCAGCCGCCCCGAAGCCTATGGCGAGTACGCACCTTATCACTTTGTGCAAACTGAGGAAGAGTTTATAAAGCAGACTCTTGCCCTGCGACCATAACCTCTAATTTTGTGCGTAACTTTTAATCCCACTCCTCTCCAAAACCCATCTACCAATTCATCTACGGACCCACATTTTGGTTGAGAAACGCTGCGGAAATAACTACACATTACCTAAAATCAGTTGCTCTTATTTGTGGAATACCAACAAAATTTTACGGTGATTCCGAAATTTTTACCAGCGATGCTTTCTCATAACCGCTTGGTCGCGGGTTCAAATCCTGCCTGGCCCACCAAAAAGGACGTGCAAACGCTGGTTTGCGCGTCCATTTTTATTTTTCGGGGTCATCAGAGCGGTAGATGGGTCCGTAGAGAGTTTTGCTCATCTGGCTGCGGATGGAATCCTGCCGCTTGTGGTAGACCTGCGTATAAATTTCCAGTGTCGTGCTTGGCTGCGCGTGCCCGGCCTCTGCCGCAACCGTTGCCACGCCGATATCCGGGTTGGAGAGCAGGATACTGACAAAGGTGTGGCGGAACATATGCGGGTTGATTTTGCGGATGCCCGCTTTCTCGGCCACGCGGTCAACAATTTTGCCGTAGTGGTCTGGGCTGATGGGCCAGCCGAAATCATTGATAACAATAAAATTCCGGCCGCGCAGCTTTTCAAGAGATTCCCGGTGGTTCTCCCATTTGCCGTCCATGCAGTTCTGCCACGCGCTGCCCATGCGTTGCTTTTGCCGCAACCATTCTTTCCGATAGGTTTTCATGTACTCCATAAATTCGGGTGCCACATCAATGTCACGGATATTGTTTCCTTTCGTGGTTGTAAGGTGATACGCTCCGCATAGTTTCATTTGCGGCGGTGCGCAGTTGGCGCTGACCATGGGTCACGCCGCGAATATCACGCGGCGCGGTCTTGGAGGTAACAGCTTTTTCTTTTGCCCGCCGTCGGGGCAAATCTGCCCCACGGTGCGGGCGTTGCGCCGCATCGGGCGGCGTGCCGCGTTCAGCCTGTTTCGGGTCGACACCGCGCTCCCGGTATTTTTCTACCTGTTTGCGAGCAAACTTGCGCCCCTGCCGCACGGTGAAATCTGTGTTTTGCTTGATGGTCGAATAAGATATATCAGCCACCGCCCCACCAGTATCATTGGCGGCAGTATAGTCGCCATTCTCCTGCATGGAGGTGTTTTCTTGTGGCTTGGTTCGGCTTTTCTCCTTGGCTTCTGTCCATGCCTTTTCAACGCTACTTTGTAGATTTTCACCGCAGTATTGTTTTTCGGTATACGCACGGTTGGCTTTTCTTTAATATCTTTCATGGCATCACCCCTGTCATAAATTATTCAAATAGAATTTCAAAATCGTTCAAAAGGCTTTTAAATTCTGCACACAAGTCGCCGCTATAATAAATCTCGTAATCAAGAAACAACCGCAGGAAGCATCCCGCACTCACCACTGCGCCTTAGACCATGCCAGAGCAATCGCTCGGTCAAGGCCAGACAACAAATTAGGCTAAAAGGCCATTACATATAAAAACAATGCTGTATCTTCCGGATTTGGAGGATGCAGCATTTCTTTTTATCGCAAATTGTCGTATAATAGTGCTATATTCCAGATGCGTCACAACAAAGCCTGACACAGGCATAAAACGGAGGAAAGGGAAGGAAAACGGAATGTTCAGAGAAATGCGCAGAAAGAAAAACGAAATCTCAATCGATATGGCAAAGCAGCTGCTGGCGTCCAGTCGGCGTGGTGTGCTTGCTATGAACGGCGATGACGGATACCCGTATGCCATACCGGTAAACTATCTTTACGATGACAAGGCACAGAGGATTTATCTCCACGGTGCAAAGACAGGGCATAAAGTCGATGCCTTGCGTGCCTGCGATAAGGTGTGCTTCACCGTATATGGGAATGAAACCGTCAGAACGGAAAGCTGGGCACCGTTCATGCAGAGCGTTGTGGTGTTCGGCAGATGCCATCTGATGGATGCCGGTTCGGAGGCAACGCGGCGTTTAAAGCAGTTTGCCATGAAATACTATCCCAGCGAACAGCTTGTCGATGAAGAAATTGCGCATGCCGGAAAAGCAGTACAGGTCTTTGAAATCGAAATCGAGCATATGAGCGGGAAAGAAATTCAAGAGCGCTGATTGCATTGCACGACTGTCACTTGAGCAGGTAATGCGCAAAAAGTTGGGGTTGAGCAAAAATGAATTGAAAAGTGTAGTGGGGCACGGATATATTCTCGCTAAAAGCAGCAGCACAAACGCCCCGAATACACAAGTATAATACAGCAGGAGGAAACCAACATGAACATCACCGTGTACTTAGGTGCGAACGAAGGCAATGACCCGCGCCTGCGGAAATCCGTGGAGGAACTCGGCGCATGGATTGGCAGCAGCGGGAATGCGCTTGTCTATGGCGGCTCGAAATCCGGGCTCATGGGCGCAATCGCAGACAGTGTCCTGCAGGCTGGCGGTGAAGTAACAGGCATTGAGCCGCAGTTCTTTATCGAGAACGAGTTACAGCACGATGGCTTGACCAGGCTTATCGTGACCAAAGACATGGCAGAGCGGAAGGCTAAGATGATTGAGCTCGGCGATGCCTTTATTGCTTTCCCCGGTGGTACGGGCACATTAGAGGAAATCGCAGAGGTCATGTCCAAAGTATCCCTGAAACACTTAGACGCACCGTGCATCCTTTACAACCTGAACGGCTACTATGATGATTTGAAGGCACTGCTGACAAAGATGATTGACAAAGGTCTTTCCTCGAAAGAACGGCAGGAAGGCATCTACTTTGCCGAGGACCTCGATGAGATAAAGCAAATCCTAAACAGAGTATAAGGAGAAGTACCATGTTGTTTGGCTTGTTCGACCAGTTGTTTCCCCTCATGTTTACCGCCGTCTTCCTTTTCATTGTCGGCACATTCATTTACACTGCCGTTATAGGGTTCAACACATGGCATAAGAACAATCAATCCCCGAGATTAACCGTGCCAGCCAGGGTCGTGACTAAGCGGCAGAACACGACCCGTCACAGCCATCCGGCGGCAGGCGACGCTTCCGGAGCTCATGGGTTCCATAGCACGACGAGCACTTCCTACTATGTCACCTTCGAGGTTGAGAGTGGTGACCGCATCGAGTTCGCTGTACGTGGGCAGGACTACGGTATGCTCGTGGAAGGCGATACGGGTAGGCTGAGTTTTCAGGGAACAAGGTTTCTGGGCTTCGAGAGAGATATCGGGAATGATTTCTGAGCGAAGAGAAGGATACGACCTTGGGCTTCAATGAAAGAGCCGGGAAGAGGTATAAGAGGGAATGTACTCCTGTATCGTATAAAAGGATAAAGAAGCTACAGGTATATTATCCCCTTACGATGCTTCCGCTCTGACATCTGCCCGGTAATGCACTGGGCAGCACGGCAAGGTTCATCACAAAACCGTGTCTGAAACAGCGAGTAATGCGGTTTTCCACCATACACTACGGGTGTAGTGCATGACGAGCATCCAGCCTGAAAGGGCGATGCTCATTTTTTTCGGGTGGCAATGTCCTGAAAGCAGAAATAATCCGGCTGGTGATGGGACTGCGTAAATTCAAACAGCATCCCGGAGGCATTGAATGTCTGGTCTGTTACAACGGCAACGCAGTCATAGCTGTCCATGGCAAGGACTTTTTCATCCTGCGCGGTGGCGTGTTCCACTGTGATACGGCGCTTACTGGTGATAATCTGCATACCCAATGTGTTTTCTATATAATCGTAGATGGAGTTGGCCGCAATCTCGGGGGTCAGACCGGGAACAAACTCTGTCAAAAAATAGTTGATATCCAAAATGAGTGCTTTTCCATCCAGATACCGCACCCGGCGAATGTACCACAATTCATCGCCCACGGAAAACCCACTCAGCGAGGCAAGGCGCTCATCGGCAATGACGGTTTTAAATTCCAAAACCTTTGTCACTGCGTGTAATCGGTTTCGCCGCGCGGTTTCCTGAAAAGTTTCTATGCCTCCGATGGTAAATGTGGTTTTTCCCACCGGTTGATAAATCACCCGTACTCCGCGCCCCTGCATGGCCTGCACATAGCCATCGTTGGTCAGTTCAGCCAGCGCACGGCGAACCGTGTTGCGGGAGCAGGCGTATTCCTCGAGCAATGTATTCTCACTGGGCAGCAGGGACTGATAGGGATAGTCCTGCGCTTCAATACGCTTTTTTAAGCTGTGATAAATTCCTTCGTATTTTGCTTTTGGCATGGCGGCAGTCCCCCTTCAACTTGTTCAAACATTTGATTTAGTATATCGTATTTTCAGCCAAAATTCAAGAGGAGAATTTGTGCGCTGCACCGAATTTCATGCCTACACATAGAATTTCCGGAAAAGCGCTCGACTTGTATGAACAAGTTCACTATACTGAGGCTGTAAGCCAAACTTGTTCATACAAGTTTGAATATCCGCTTTAGCGGGATTCTGAAGGAGGAAAAAAATAAAATGGGTAAGTACGAACAGGATGCACGGCTGTTGCTTGAGTATGTCGGCGGAAAAGAGAACATTGCGGCGGTATCTCACTGCGTATCGCGTATGCGCTTTGTTCTGAATGACCCTGCCAAGGCAGATGTTGCCAAAATCGAGTCTCTGAAATCTGCCAAAGGTACATTCACACAGGCCGGGCAATTTCAGGTGATTATCGGCAACACGGTCAACGATTTTTACAATGATTTTATCGCGGTATCCGGCATTGATGGTGTTTCCAAAGACGCCGTCAAGAGCGCGGCCAAGCAGAATCAGAACACACTGCAAAGAATTATGAGCGTGCTGGCTGAAATCTTTGCCCCGCTGATTCCCGCCATCATCACCGGCGGTCTGATTCTGGGCTTCCGCAACTGTATTGACAGTATTTATTTGTTTGGCAACGGCACACAGACGCTTTGTGATATCAGTCAGTTCTGGTCCGGTGTTGACAGCTTCCTTTGGCTGATTGGCGAAGCTATCTTCCATATGCTGCCGGTCTGCATCTGCTGGTCCGTTACCAAAAAGATGGGCACCACGCAGAGCCTTGGCATCGTGCTGGGCCTGACGCTGGTTTCCGGCCAGCTTCTTAACGCCTACGCGGTGGCCTCCACGGCGGCAGCCGACATCCCCAAATGGGACTTTGGCTTTTTCACGATCAATATGATTGGCTATCAGGCGCAGGTCATTCCGGCTATGCTGGCCGCGTTTACGCTCGTGTATCTGGAGCGCTTTTTCCGTAAAGTCTGCCCGCCGGTCGTTTCCATGATTGTGGTTCCGTTCTGCTCTTTGGTGCCGGCCGTTATCATCGCCCACACGGTTCTCGGCCCCATCGGCTGGAAAATCGGTTCTGTCATCTCCGATGTGGTTTATGCAGGTATCTCCGGCTCTTTCCGCGTTGTGTTCGGTGCTATTTTCGGTTTTGTTTATGCGCCGCTTGTTATTACCGGTCTGCATCATATGTCCAACGCCATTGATATGCAGCTGATTGCCGACTTTGGCGGCACCATGCTGTGGCCGATGATTGCACTGTCCAACATTGCACAGGGTTCTGCCGTTCTCGGTATGATTTATCTCCAGCGCAAAAATGCCGCCGCACAGGAAGTTAATGTTCCTTCCTGCATCTCCTGCTATCTGGGTGTTACTGAGCCGGCCATGTTCGGTGTCAACCTCAAGTATCACTTCCCATTTGTCTGCGGCATGATTGGTTCCGCAACAGCCGCAGTGGTCTGTGTGGCAACCTCCACCACGGCTAACGCAATCGGCGTCGGCGGTATCCCCGGCATTCTGTCTATCCAGCCGACCTATATGCTCAGCTTTGCGCTGTGTATGTTGATTGCTATTGTCGTCCCCTTTGTGCTGACGGTTGCCATCGGCAAGAAAAAAGGCGTTGCCTGATTCGGTTCTGAATGTAAGTGGGGTTTGCAATGTACAATTTCAAGGACAAGGTTGTCTACCAAATTTACCCGAAATCCTTTCATGATTCCAACGGGGATGGCTTTGGCGATTTGAAAGGCGTCACCCAAAAGCTGGACTATTTGGCGGATTTGGGTGTGGATTACCTATGGCTGACACCGTTTTTCCCTTCACCCCAGCGGGACAACGGCTACGATGTGGCCAACTACCGTGCGGTGGATTCCCGTTACGGCACGATGGATGATTTGGACGAATTGATTCGGGAAGCCGACAAGCGCGGTATTGGCCTGATGCTGGATATGGTGTTCAACCATACCTCCACCGAGCATGACTGGTTTCAAAAAGCATTGGCAGGCGATAAAAAATACCAGGACTACTACATTTTCAAGGATGGCTCTCCCGACCGCTGCCCCACAAACTGGGTGTCCAAATTCGGAGGCTCCGCGTGGGAGTATGTGCCGCAGTTGGGCAAATGGTATCTGCATTTGTTTGATGTCATGCAGGCTGATTTGAACTGGGAGAATCCTGCTGTGCGTGCCGAAATGGCCGACATCCTGCGCTTTTGGAAAGCGAGGGGAATCAAGGGCTTCCGCTTTGATGTAGTCAATCTTATCTCCAAACCGGAACTGTACGAAGACGACTTGGAGGGCGATGGCCGTCGCTTCTATACGGATGGCTGCAATGTCGGCAAGTATCTGAAAGAACTGGTGGCCGCAGGCGGTATTGACGGTATGATGACTGTCGGGGAGATGTCCTCCACTACGCTGGAAAACTGCATCGGGTACACATCAGAGAAAAACCATGAACTGACGATGTGCTTCAACTTCCATCACCTGAAAGTGGACTATAAAAACGGGCAAAAATGGGAGCTGATGCCCCCCGACCATGGGGCGCTGAAGCGTTTGTTCAAGACCTGGCAGGAGGGAATGCAGGAACACGGCGGCTGGAACGCTTTGTTTTGGTGCAATCACGACCAGCCGCGTGCTGTCAGCCGGTTCGGCAGCGACACGACCTATTGGAGAGAAAGCGCCGAAATGCTGGCCACGGCGATTCATTGTATGCGCGGCACACCCTATATTTATCAGGGCGAGGAACTGGGCATGACGAATCCTCATTTTACAAAAATTGACCAGTACCGTGACGTGGAGAGTCTTAACTACTATAAGATTCTGCGTGAGCAAGGCAAATCCGAGGCTGAGACGCTAAATATTCTGGCACAGCGCAGCCGGGATGACAGCCGTACTCCCATGCAGTGGGACAGCAGCCCTAACGCAGGCTTTACGTCAGGTACGCCGTGGATTGGTGTGGCGGATAACTATAAGAGCATCAATGCTGCGGCGCAGACGAGCGATGCGGATTCGATTTATAGCTTCTACAAAGCGATAGTACGTTTGCGGAAGGAACACCGGGTCATAAGTGAGGGAAAAATTGAATTTCTTTACCCCGATAACACGGACCTGCTGACTTATCGGCGCTATGGCTCGGCGGACAAGGAAGAACTTCTTGTACTTTGCAACCTGACAGAGCAAGAAATCCACGCTGAACTGCCTGACGCTTGGGCGACTGCAGAAAAACTGATAGGAAACTACGAAGATAATCCTTCAGAGACCCTGCGTCCGTATGAGTGTGTTGTATTGCATACCACAAAGGAATAAAAAGTAAAGCAGCAAGAGTGTCTACTACGAAGGCAGACGCTCTTGCTGCTTTTTTAGTAGCCTTCTGCTTGGTCAGAGCCCAACCGTTGCCCTTGCCTTCGGCTGACGCTTCCTGCTACTGAGCTCTTAGTGGTCTCTCGCCACATGGTTGTTGCCCATACCGGGCGTAGCTATAGAAAAGGCCTACTGCATAAATGCAGTAGGCCTTTTCGGAGAAAAAAGTAAATATGAGAATGTCAGAATAAATCGGTGCTGCAGAGATTCACCCGCAGTGGAATGCTTTTGTACAAAAGCACCCTACCCTTTTCCGGAAGCTTCTTCCGCTTGGGAGGCTGCGTTACTCAGCAGAAACAATCGTGAGGGTGGATTCCCCGATAGAGTAGGTATTGCTGTATCCCCAGCCAGAAACCACCTCATCGTGGGCAGGAATTGTGACCTGCTTGCCGCTTTCGGTTTCGGTCATAGGCACCTCAAGCTGCTCACTGCCGTTCAGGGTCAATACCAGAGCATCGTCCTTCACTTCGACCAAGGTGCCGGAAATGGAGGCCGAACCATCTGCCGCGGTGATGCTGCATACCTTGTGCGAGTAATCCACCAGCAAGGTTGCCTCGGTAGCAGTGGGCTGTTCACCCTGAACCAGCTCATAAGAACCGGTATAATTTTCGGTCACAAGCTCTTCCACGTTGACCTCAAAGGTAGCGGTAGCACCCAGGAAATGCCCCGTTACGGTTTTGGTGCCGGTGGTGTCAGAATCATACCCGGTATAGGTGAGGCGACCATTCCAGATGGTTTCCTCTGCACCGTTGGCGCGCACTGCCGTTACAGCCAGTTCCCCGGCGTCAAAAGCATCTCCGGTATAGAAGGTACGCAGGTTGGAAGAATCAATCGTCAGGCTCTGTACCGGTGCATACGTCTGACCGTAGATGTTGATGTTACGGGTGAACATACCACCCATAACCCCATAGCTCAGGCTTGCTTCCCAGCTGTAGGCGCCATGATCGGTGTCGAAAATGTATACATCCGCATCTGCGCCGCCTTCGGTGTTGACCGGGCGGACCGTTCCGTCAGCATCCAGATTGCCGGAAATATGAACAACAAAGTTTTTCTCACCGGATTCATCGTAAGTATACCAGTAGCCGTATACCTGCGACACCACGCCGTCGCCAACAGAGGTCGTGGGACCGCTGAACGTGCCGTGCATAGAACCATCGGTGTAGCAGTACATATCCAGACAGGCCGGGTCAACAATGGTGCTGAAGCCCTCGGTGTACTGACCTTCAAAGAAGTAGGCAACTTCGCCGTTTTGTTCTTTTTCCAGCCAGGTTTCCTGCGGAATGGCCACCATATCCTCCAGAGAGGTGTTGACAAATGCGTTGTCTGCATAGTTCATATTGAAGCCTTCGGTGGAAGTCTGCTCTGCTACGGTGACATCATCGGCACCTGCTGCGGGCTGGTTGTTTTCCTGCAGGGAAACAACACCCACACAGGCCACAGCTGCAACGGCCACAGCACCGGCTGCGGTGAACTGCTTTGCATCAGCCTTGGCATTGCCGGCCTGCGTTTGCTTGCAGAAGCAGGCAATCACGCTGAGCAGCGCTGCAACCAGTGCGCCTGCCATATAAAAGACGCACAAACCTGCATTGCCACCGGCAAAGGTAACATGGTTGATTACATCGGCAAACACAAAATACAGCTGAACTACGACAAGATAAAGGGCCGCATTATAAATAACAGCCTGAATCAGCGCGCTGAAAGGAACCGAAACAAAGAAGAAAATCAAAGAAGCAGCCGCACCCACAAGCAGCACAACACCCGGAAGGGTCCCGGTATGTCCCAAAGGAGCAGCGGTTTCCTGTGTTGCCAGAAATACAATAGCGGTAATCAGGGCCACTACTGCGGCAGCAAGGCAAAGATAACTGCCGGAAGCCTTATTTTTCAATAGCTTATTCATTCTTTTCCACCTCTCAGTTCTTCGCAGAGGAACGATTTTTCCGCTTTTCCTCGGAGAAAACGTCCGTGTAGGTGTGAAGTACATACATGACGGCGGAAGCTACAACAAGGGCAATCGCAATCGCATCAATCACTCTCAGCGCGGTCTGCCACCACGGTGCAGCATCCGAAACGACCAGATCCTCAGCAGAAGCACCGCCCATGCTGGATTTCAGCATGATATAGTACAGATAATGGTTGGAATCCAAAACCTTTTGCAGCAGATCGCCGTCATCGGTGGAAGTAATCAGTTTCTCAATTTCTGTCGGGCGTGCGGTATCCAGGCAGAAAATGTTGTTGCCTGCCATCAGCATTTCCGGAGCAGAAGAATACTCAGAAGCAGTCAGAGCGTCATCAATAATATAGCCGCCGTAGTTCCATTCATCACGCAGGATATGCTGAATACCCTGGCTTGCCGCTGCGTACATAACGCCGATACGGTTGTAGGCGGTCATAACACCCAGAGAATCGCCCTCGGCCAGAGAGCCTTCAAAGGCGCGGATATAGATTTCACGGATGGACTGCTCGTTTGCAAAGGTGGAGATGCCCTGACGACCGGCTTCCTGCTCATTGAGGAAGAAATGCTTGACCGTGCCAATCAGACCCTTGTTGCGCATACCATGGGAGACGTTCTTGGCTGCGTAGTAGCTCAGCACGCCATCCTCAGAGAAATACTCGCTGGTACGGCCGGAATAGGGAGAACGCAGCGTGTCGGCACCGGGCGCATAAGCAATGGGAATAGACGCATACAATGCATCCTCGCCATACATTTCACCAAAACGGGTCTGCAGATCGTGGTTCCAAGATGCGCCGACGATGGGGAGCGTTGCCCAGCCGGTGCAGTTGCGGCGGTCGCCATACTTGAACTGACCGTTCATGCCTTCGGGGCCGTCCACGATGGTGCAGCCGGGCTTATTGACAGCCTTGACCGCTTTAATGCCCTTGGAATCGCCCATATTGATGAGCAACTCGCTCAGCGTCATCTGGGACAGGAAGTCATCCCACTTCGGGTCATCAAAGGCCACGCCCTTCATATCAATGAAGTTGATCTTTTCGTCCAGCGTAACACCCAGATTAAAGTCCGAAACGCTCTTGGCATCGGCAGCCTTTGCATAGGTCTGCATATTCAGACCATTGTACAGCTTGTCATTCACGGTCAGCGTTGCCAGCGTGACAGGGTACGTGGTATCCCATGCGCTGCGGGACAGATAGGTGATTTTCTCATCATCGTTGGCCCAGTAGTTTACATCTGCATCGTCAAATGTATTGGTAACTTCAACATCGCTGTTGTAGCGGGAAGTACGGTACTTTTCTGTGTCCACAGTCGTGTTAGGAGCGGTCCATTTGGCTGCGGCTGCGGTGTTTCCGGCAACAATATTGCCGTCCTGATCCATCAGCTTGCCTTCCACAGCACTGCCGCACTTCAGGGCAAGAACATTGTTCAGAGCCTCGTGGGCACCATTGCCGACAGCAAAGTAGTAGTCGCCCGGATCCAGAATGTAGCCCTTGGCACCGTGAGCGTCATAGGATGCAAGGAAATAGCCGGGAACCTCCAGCTGAACCGTCTCGGAAGCGCCTGCGGCAACATCCACCTTGTCGTAACCCATCAGCTGAATGGCGGACTTTTCAACAAGGTTTTCCTTGTCATAATCGGTGTACGGAGACTGCGCATACAGCTGCACCGTAGCCTTACCATCCACGCTGCCGGTATTGCTTACCGTAACCGTAGCCGTAAAGGTATCTGCATCCGCATCGTAGCTCAGGTTATCCAGTGCATACTCATAGGTTGTGTAAGAAAGGCCATAGCCGAACGGGAAGCAGACTTCCTCTGCATAGTTCCATCCGTCGGAGGACGCCTTGGCGCCCGTGGCAGAAGCTGCATTGCCCTGTCCCAGGACAGTATCCTCATAACGGGTTTCATAGTAACGGTAGCCGACGTAAATGCCCTCGTTATAGCTGACAAAGCTGTCACCGGCGGCACGAGGCGTTTTGCCCGCATAGTCATAGGCGTGCAAACCGAAGTTTTCAGCACTGGGGGCCGACAGAGAGTTTGCCGCAAAGGTTGCCTGCGTATGGCCGGAAGGATTGACCTCACCGGTCACCACACGAATGGCACCGGGCATACCATAAAAACCGGGATTGCCCACCCACAGGACTGCATCAATGTTATATTCATCCAGCCAGTCCATTTCCATCGCAAACACAGAGTTCAGCAATACGACGACCTTTTTGAACTTGCCGGAGTCCTTGATTTTCTGGAAAATGGCTTTTTCGTTGTCATCCAGCTCCAGCATACGCTTGCCCTTGTCATTGACCATGGCAAGGTCGTTGCCCTCCGTAGCAAAGCGGGAGAGCGTGACAAAGGCAACATCGCCATAGGACGCAAACGAATCTGTCACACTGCCGGTGAACAGCGCCGGATCATACTCGCCAACACTGGAAACGCTTCTTGCCTCCGGTGCCGGAGCATTTGCATAGGCGTCCAGTACCGTCTGGTTGACGTTGAAGCCCGCGCCCTGCAATGCATCAACGGGTGTCTGCTGGTATTCCTTGTTTGTAGAGGAACCGCCTGCGGTGCTGCGGAATACCGGGTCAATGCTGCCGCGGCCAAAGGCGGTCACGTTGCGTTCAGATTCAGAGAGGGGCAGTGCGTTATTGCGGTTATACAGCAGAACGCTGCCCTCCTCCTCTTCCTGCTCACAGAATTCATAGGCGGCCTGAATATAAGCAGCGTAGCTTGCATCCGTCAAAGAACCGTCTGCCGAGAATTCCGTTCCGCCGTAAGAAGCATTGGAGCCTTCAATACCAAGTGCGTGGTTTACTTCACCTTCCTGCTGAAAGGCAATCGAGGTTCCTGTCAAAACAAGGTTTGCCAGCAGAACCGCTGAACCGGTCAGACCCAGCCAACGCCGGGATTGATCGGCAGGTTGCTTTTGTGCCATAGGTTTTCTCCTCCTAAGTACTACAATGTCAGGATGGGACAGCTGCTGCGCAAGAGGCCGTGCACTGCCTTTTTGCGGGAGAGCTGCCACAGCATAGCCGCGGGTTTGCCAGATATGTTCTTTCACATCTTCATCACATTTGTATCATATATAAAGGAACCGCATCCGTCAACAGGCTTGGCATAAACGTCAAAAAAAGCGGCATACTCTGCACCATTGCCAAACAAAAAAGCCTCCCGCAGCGCATCACGCTGCAGGAGACTTTGGGGTAATCAGGAGGCGGTTTCCAATAACGGAAGTGTCACAACAAGGTAGAATATACTGTCCTCCACAAAGTAATCCGCTGTTCCACCGTAATATTCGGCGATGCTTTTCATGCTCTTCATTCCATAACCGTGCTCTGCCGCGTCCTGCTTGGTTGTCACCAAGGTACCGCAGTGCTGCACAGGTTCGACAGGGGTATAATTTTCCACGCGAATCACCGCCATATCCCGGCAGCGGCTGATGTTCAAGGTAATAACTCTTTTTTCTGCATCGGGCACCGTGGTCAGACACTCAATCGCATTATCTAACGCATTGCCCAGCAGCGAATAAATATGGTAATGCTTCATTTTGGCAAGGCAGCTGCCGTCAGCCGAGCAAATCAGCTGGATTCCGTTCTGCGCACACAGGCCGGCTTTTTGCGTAAGGGTTATATCCAACGCTTTATTCCCTGTAAAATAGCGCAGGTTCAGGTTTTCCATCTCGGTTTCCAGCTTGGTGCGCTCCTCTTCCGTGGCGCGGGAATATTGCTGTTTCAGATCATGGTAACGGATATTGATTTTTTCCATATCCTTTTGCGCCTGCTCATACTGCTGGCGGTCACATTCCAACAGTTGTTCCAGAACGCTGTTTTCATGTTCCAGATGTTTGATGCTGCAATTTGAAAACTCCAGCGCTAGAACCGTAACGGCGAACAGAACACAAAAAGTATTCAATGCAAAGTATGCCGTCAGGTAAGAATCCGATGCAGTGTCCAGAATGTCTTCCAACACAACGCTCAGATATACCGCTGCGATTAAAAAAAGCCCGGAATACAAAACTGTTTTGACGTTATCAAACATAAGCTGCCCACGCCGGAAACGCCTTGTAAACAGGAAGTAGATGGGCAAGCAAACCAGTACATTACACAGCAGCAAAAGCGGGAGAATGACATAAAAATTTATCGAGCCATGTATCTGCCGCAGCCAGAACACAAGCATATAAACCAACTTGCTGGTGATATGCTGTACGGCATAGGCACAGGTGGTATAGAATACTGCGTGCAGCAGACTGCAATCAAAGCAAACTAAAATTTGCAGGTAAATCAGCAGGGTATTCAGCAGCAGCCTTGTCCATGTAAGTGCAGGAGAGCTGGCGGTAAAGCCGGGAACCGCCATCAGTGCTGCCACGCTAAGCACAAGGCGCAGGACAAAATAGGTCCGCCGTTGATTCCATGGCACAAACAGGCAGGCCCCCAACAACATTCCCAGCAAAATCTGCTTGCTGAAGAGAAAGTTCAAAATCATTACGGGTTTTCCCAACCTTTCTTTGCAAGATATTTGGAAAACGCATCAGAAAAAGACTCTTTGTAGGTGCGTCCAATGGGAAGGACCTTTTGGCCGATATAAATATTCATACGGCTCACCGCTGTAATAGAGCGCATATTTACCAAGAATCCGGCGCTGCATCGGACAAATCCGAGTGGAGAAAGCGCAGCGGCAATTTCCTGCATGGAGCCCCGGTTTTTAATCACCTCACACCGCCCGGTTTCTTTATCCAAAATGGTATACAGCAAATCATGCTGCTGCACTTCAATGTATTCAATCGTACCGGAATCAACCAGCCGGGTCACAGCACCGTCTTTTATCAACAGTTTTTTCTCCGCGGGGTTGTTTTGTTGTGCCTCCCGTTCGCGTATTACTTTCAGCGCACGGTTCAGGTACATCTGCAAGGAATACCACTGCACCGGCTTTATCATAAAACCCAGTGCAGAGACGCTGTAACCGTTGATGGCAAATTGTTGCAGGTTTGTGCAGAAGATGATCAAAACACGGGAATTTGTTTTCCGTATTTCTTCTGCCAGCTCCATCCCCGACATATTGGGCATATCTATGTCCAGATACAAAATATCACAGGCGTGATTACTATCTGAAAGATAGGCGGAAGCACTGTCATATTCCTGCACATCAAATGCTATGGCATATTCGTCAGAAAAGCGTGCGATTTCCTGCTGTAATTGATGCCGTGCTTCCTTTTGATCGTCAACAATTCCAATGTGAATCATGCCGTTTCCGTCCTTTCTTCTTTTTTTTGCCGTCATTGAGAACAGCAGCATACATTTCTATATTTTACTTTATCATAGCAAATCTTTTGGGCTTTTGCAATTCTGTCAGCAAAAAAGACCATCTGATTCGTCATTACTGCCCAGGGTGTGTATGCACCGTACCGCTTTGTTCATAGCGAAGAAGAATTCGCGGCATTGATAAAGGAAATGTGCCAAGAATCTTAGTGTACTATTTACCCGTGTTTCCATGCTCTCTTCCAAAACCCATCTGCCAACTCATCTACAAGGACCCATTTTGACTACGAAACGATACGAAAGTTTCTACCTATTACCTTAAATCACGGCTTCTTATTTGTGCAAAACTGACCAATATTTTTCGTCTTTTACAGGATTTCACCCTGCTCGACTTCCTCCGTGCTGAACGGTCTGGACGCCGGTATGGATGCCCCTTCGGGGAAGGTGGCCCCGCAGGGCCGGAAGGGGGGTTGTTTCCCACAAAGGGGGGGAAAACCATTTCCTCCATACGCACAAACGCCACCCCGGTTTTGCTATGCCGGGGTGGCGTTCTTTGTTCTATCGTTACATTTGTGCGCTTTCGGGGGTGGCGATGCTGTCATTTTCGGTCATGCGGCGGTTGATTTCTTCCTCCACATATTCCTCGGTCGGGCCATCACCGTCATGGCTGTTCTGGTATTCATCAATGATTTTCCAGCGCATCTGCTCACGGATGTAATCATCGCGTTCGGACTCACTGCTGAAGCTGGAGCCATCATAGTGGTAGCTTGTCCAGACGCGCTGGGCCAGCTGCTCGGTGGTCAGCCCTGTCGGGAACGCTGCATCACAGGTCAGGCCGTAGGTGTTGGCGTTGTCCATTTCGTTGCTGGTGCTGAACTCATACCGCGTAAAGCCCAGCCCCGCCTGCTCTGCCGTCTGCATCACGCTCATGCAGTCCGCGGCAAAGGCCGTGGCATCGGCGTACTCGCCGGAGAAGGTCAGATTCAGCTGGCAGCGGTCACCGCTTTCCAGCGTGTAGCTGTTCTCGCTTGTCGCGTGGTTGAAGCATACGCCGGCGTAGGCATTGTCAATGCGGGCCTTCACCGCCGGGTCGGCAGCCATAGCGGTGTAGAACTGCGATATCTTTTCCTCCTCCATCCGGCTTGCGGCCAACTCACGGTCGGGGCCGTACTGGTTCCAGAAGGTCGGCAGAACCGCCGCCGTGCCCACCACGCACAGGATGAACGCCGTGCCCAGCATGGCCAGCCAGTCATATTTCACTTTTATATCGGGCTTGGCGCTGTAAGCCAGCAGCTCAATGCCCAGCACTACCAGCAGTGCCGGGGAGAACTTTACAATGCTCATCAGGTCAAAGCCCGGCACAAGCTGGTAGACAATCAGCAGGATGCCTGCCACAACCAGCACCAGCGCAAAGGCCACGGTGCCCACGCGGCGGGTTTTCTTGGGCGGCTGTGCAGCGGTCTGCACAGGGGTTGCGTTTGTTTCCATATCCATTTTTCGTTCCTCGTTTTATTCGTGCGGGTAGGGCGGCAGCTCGTCATCGCTGTTTTTCTTGGCGGGGTGCATATTCAGCAGCTTAAAGCCTGCAAAGACAAGCAGACCGCCCACCACAAGGTTCGGTATACCGTTGATAACGTCCCATGCATATCCGTAGCCCAGCACATTGGTCAAAATCCTGTACTCCCAGTTGCCAATCAGCAAATCATACAGCGCCCAGACGCCAAAGCCAATCAGGCCCCAGCCAACCAGCTTGGTGTGCTGCGGAATGAGTTTTTTCACATCGTCGAAATTGCCGACAAGCAGCAGGCCGTCCTCCTTGGGGTCGCCTGCCGCCAGATGGCGAACCAGGTCATAGGTGTCAAAAAAGCTGTACATCCAGACGATAATTGCCAGTGCCGCCAACGGGTTAATAATGGCTCCCACTATAAAGCAGCCGATAAACATGGTAATCAGCGACAGACCGCGCTGCATATAGCCGTAATACATCTGGCCCGCGCCGGGGATGCAGGCGAAGATGAAGGTCAAAAATCCATTCTTTTTCATAGGTCACTCTCCCTTTGCGGCGCCGCCGCCAATGCTTTGTGCTCGGATTTGCTCCAGACCGTTTTCGGCGGTCAGGGTAAAGTTTTTAAAGGTATCGTCCAGACTCTTGTAAAAGCCGTTGACGGCGGTGGTAAATTTTGTGCCAAAGCGCTCCCGCGGGGCGGCGGGCTGCTGCGGTACAAGGGCAGCCACATCCGGCACGCCCAGCCGGCCGATTGCACCCCACAGCACAAACCCCAGCACCACCGCGGCGGCGGCAGAAACATAGCGGTTTGTCATAATGCGGAAGCTGCGCAGCCGCATCAGGGCCTGCACCTGCGGTATCAGGTCGCGCATCGGCTGCTTCATACATTCCGGTGCGGCTTCAATCATGGCGGTGTAGCGCAGCAGGCAGTAATCGCAGAAGCTCAGGTGCTCGGCGGCTTCCAGCGCGCCCAGATCATCCAGCGTACCATCCTTCAGGGCGTACAGGCCATCGTCGGTCAGGTGGCCTTCGGCGTCAAACAGTTTATTGTTGTCAAAATAAAGGCTCATTCCTTCTGCCTCCTCTCGGTAATTTGCTGGCGCAGCAGCAGTTTGGCGCGCCACAACTGGCTGTTGACGGTCGCGGGCGGGCGGTTGACCAGCTTTGCTATCTCGGTGCTTTCCTTGTGCTCAAGAAAATACATCACGGCAATTTTGCCATACGGCTCACGCAGATTCCGCACCAGCGTCTCCAGCTCGGCCGCACCGGCGCGCTCGGCCAGGTTTTCCGCCGGGTCGGCGGCATCGGTGCCGGGTGCGCCGCGCGGCTCCGGCATAGCGTCATCACCCGGTACATCCACCTTGCGCACCCACGCACTTTTCAGGTGGTCCTTGCATTTGTTGGCCGCCACGCGTACAAGCCACTGCTTGTAATACTGCGGCTCGCATCGGTCAATGGCCGAATAGGCGGACAGGAACGTGTCCTGCGTCAAATCCTCGGCGGTGTGAGACTCGTGCACAAATTGCAGGCAAACCGTGTAGATGAGCTTCTGGTATTGCTGCATCAGCCCGGTAAATTCTTCATTTGTCAGCGCTCACACCTCCTCTCTCTTTGACCTTCTGTACACTAAAACGATTCCCCCGCCGGTTTTATTGCAACCGCAGGGGAAAAAGTAAAATAATTTTTTAAAATAATAGATAATAAATAATAAATAATAAATGTGGTGGAGTTTTCTCCCTGACGGTCGAAAACAAAATTTTTGAGCCGCGTCAGCGGCGGGCCACATAATTTATTATTTATTATTTTTTATTTCTTATTTGCATAGCTTTCTTATTTGCGCATTGTCGCCTTACTCACGCAAATCCAGTTCTACCGGGCAGTGGTCACTGCCCATAACGTCCATCAGAATCGCGGCGTTTTCAATCTTGTCTGCAATTCGGTTGCTGACAAGGAAATAGTCAATACGCCAGCCTGCGTTCCTCTCGCGGGCACGGAACCGCATACTCCACCAACTGTACACGCCGGTGGCGTCCGGGTAAAGGTAGCGGAAGCTGTCCGTAAAGCCTGCCGCCAGCAGCTCGCCCAGCTTGCCGCGCTCCTGGTCAGAGAAGCCCGCCGCGCCGCGGTTGGGGCCGGGGTTCTTCAGGTCAATATCCTCATGCGCCACGTTTAAATCTCCGCAAAGGATAACCGGCTTCTCGGCGTCCAGCTTCTGCAGATAGCGCCGCAAATCATCCTCCCACTGCATACGGTAGTCAATGCGGGCCAGCTCGTTCTGGGAGTTGGGCACATAAAGGTTGACCAGATAAAAGTCCGGGTACTCCAGCGTGATGGCGCGGCCCTCGTGGTTGTGGATATCCTCCTCCAGACCGTACCGCACGCTGAGCGCCGGGGTCTTGGCCCAGATGGCCGTGCCGGAATAGCCCTTCTTATCGGCGCTGTAGATATACTCCGTGTAGCCCGCCGGGGCAAAATCCGCCTGCCCGGGCTGCATTTTTGTCTCCTGCACGCAGAAAAAATCCGCGTCCAGCGCGTTGAACGTCTCCTCAAAGCCCTTTTTCAGGCAGGCACGCAGGCCGTTGACATTCCAGCTGATGAATTTCATAGGGGTTCTCCTTTTCTACGATTACGCCTTTTTTGCCGCATTTTTCTGCCACGCACCGCTGACAAACCGCGCCACAAAGCAGAGGATACGGCAGACCCAGTCCACGATCATGGCAATCCAGACGCCAACCGCGCCCATGCCCATATTCACGCAGAGAATCCAGCTCAGGCCCATGCGCCAGACCAGCATCGAGGCGGTGGCCACCACCATCGTGAACCGCACATCGTTGGCGGCGCGCAGGGCGTTGGGCAGCACAAAGCTGGCCGGCCACAGGAAAATCGCGCAGCCGTTGTGAATCATAACCAGCGTCCATGCCAGCTGGCGGGTCTCCGGCGTCAGGGTGTACATCGACAGAATCTGCGGCAGCAGCAACAGCACCGCCACATTGACCGCACCCTGTGCAAGGTAGTCCCACGCAAGCAGCTTTTTGGTGTAGTACCGCGTCTGGTCAAAGTCCTGCGCGCCGACACAGCGCCCGATGACCGTAATCATGGCAAGGCCCATCGCGTTGCCCACAATGCAGCCGATGGCGTCCAGATTGTTGGCCACCGCGTTGGCCGAGATATGTACCGTGCCGAACAGCGAAATCATCGACACCACCAGCACGCGCCCCAGCTGGAACAGGCTGTTCTCAAACGCCGAGGGGATGCCGATATGCAGAATACTTCTGACGGTGCGGCCCTCCAGACGGGTGACAGACTGCGGCGTGATGCAAAGCACGTAGTCCGGCCGCGCCGCCAGCGCCAGAATGATAACCGCACCCACAGCGCGGGAAACCAGCGTGGGCACAGCCACGCCTGCCACGCCCATGCGCAGCACAAAGACGCAGAAGGCATTGCCGCAGAAGTTGATGGCGTTGACAATGACGGACACCCGCATGGACACCGCGCTGTTGCCGGTGGAACGGAAGATGGCCGCGCCCGCGTTGTAGAGCGCCAGAAACGGAAAGGACAGCGCCGTGATGGTAAAATAGGTCAGGCAGGCTTGCATAACCTCGTCCGAAATGGTGCCAAAGAACAGCCGCAGCTGCCATGTGCGGGTGAGCAGGCAGAACGCCGCCACACCCACGCCGAGCAGTGCGCTCAACGCCACCAGCTGCCCGGCACTGCGGGCCGCGTCCTCTGGCCGCTTGGCACCCAGATGCTGGCTGGTGACAACCGCGCCGCCGGTGGCCAGCGCGCCGAACAGCGTGATGATGAGCTGGTTGATCATATCCACCAGCGACACGCCGGAGATAGCGGCCTCGCCCACCGACGAAACCATAACGGTATCCGCCATACCGACAAGGATTTCCAGCGTCTGCTCAATGATAAGCGGCCAGAGCAGTGTCAGCAGCTGGCGGTTGGTAAAAAGCCGGTCTTTTTTCATATTGCTAGAATACATCTCGCTTTCCCAGCTTTGAGTATAGCACAAAAAAAGTCCCCGCGCAATGCGGGGACAAAAGCTGTTTCGGTGTCTCGGTTATTCGTACCGCAGCGCTTCAATCGGGTCGAGCTTTGCGGCCTTGTTGGCGGGGTAATAGCCAAAAAAGATGCCGATGGCCATACTGAAGCCCACCGCAATGACAATGGACGATACATCGGGCCGCGCTTTGTCTGTGTTTTTTCTGCCATTTCCGATTCCCTGCTGTGCATATATACATAAAATCGACTGTTTCAGTATATTCTGGAATTGTGCTGATAATTTGAACATTTAATGAAACAATGGTTTTGTTTTCTTATCGATTGCGCATAACAAAAAAGCAGCTGTGGGGCGCGTAGTACGCCTGCACAGCTGCCTGTTTCAGATAAGAATGTCAGCGCTCCTCACGGAAGTAGGCCAGACCCAGATGGGCCGGGGGCTGGTTCTCCTTCTTTTTGCGCATCGAGACAACAATCAGCACCACAATGGTGACCACATAGGGCAGCATCTGCACCAGATCGGTCATATAGCTGGCCAGCGTAATGCCCAACAGCGTGGGCAGGAACTGGTACAGCCAGTAGAGCATACCGAACAGATACGCGCCCCAGATGGCGTTCAGCGGCTTCCACGTGGTAAAGATGACCAGTGCCACGGCCAGCCAGCCCAGCGCCTCGATCTGGCCGGTGGTGGCCCAGATGCCCTGATTGTAGTCCAGCACGTAGTACAGGCCGCCGATGCCGCAGATGCCCGCGCCAAGGCAGGTGGCCAGATACTTGTACAGGGTGACGTTGATGCCCGCCGCGTCCGCGGTGGCGGGGTTTTCGCCCACGGCGCGCAGGTTGAGGCCCGCGCGGGTGCGGGTCAGGAACCAGTGCAGCACAACGGCCAGCACGATAGCCGCGTAGGCCAAAAAGCCGTAGGAGAACACGGTCTGCCCCAGCGCACCCAGACCGGACAGGACGGGGAGCTTTGCGCTGAAGGCCTTGTTGGCGATGGGGGCGGCGGAGTAGCTGGCACCGTTGAGGATAAAGACGCCGAAGAAGTTTGCCACGCCCATGCCGAAGGTCGTCAGCGCCAGACCGGTGACATTCTGGTTGGCGCGCAGGCTGATGGTCAAAAAGGCGTAGATCAGGCCGCCGGCCATGCTGGCCAGAATGGCGCAGGACATGGCGATGAGGATGCTGACAAAGCCGTTGGGGTTGGCGGCGGTATTCTCATACGCCCAGGCGCTGGCAAAGCCCGCAAAGCCGCCCAGATACATGATGCCCGGCACGCCGAGGTTGAGGTTGCCGGATTTTTCGGTCACCGTCTCGCCGAGCGCACCGTACATAATGATCGTACCGAACGGGATGGCACGCATGATCCATGCAATCAAGCTGCTGTGCATATCACTTGCCCTCCTTGTGTGCGCCGCGCGGAATGACGCGGTAGTTGATGAAGAACTCACTGCCGAGGATGAAGAACAGAATGATGCCGGTGATAATGTCGGCAGCATACTCGTTCAGCGAGTAGGCGGAGGCGATCTCCGAGGCGCCGCGCTCCAGAAAGACGAGCAGGAAGGAAATCAGCGCCATATAAAAGGTGTTGAACTTGGCCAGCCACGCCACGATGATAGCCGTGAAACCGCGGCCGCCCGCCGAGGCGGTGGAGATGGTCTGGTCCTTACCGGCCACAATCAGGAAGCCGCACAAACCGCAGACCGCACCGGAAATCAGCATGGTGCGCACCGTGACGCGGCGGACGTTGATGCCCGCATACCGGGCGGTGTTCTCGCTCTCGCCCACAACGGCAATCTCATAGCCCTGCTTGGAATATTTGAGGTAGGCGTACATAACAAAGGTCAGCACAATGACCACGATGATGTTGATGGTGTAGCGCTGGCCCATAATCACCGGGAACCAGCCCGCCTTGGTGGCCTTGTTCAGCGTGCCCAGACTGGAGGCCTGACCGCGCATGATGTTGGTCATGCAGGCAACAATGCTTGTGGCAACATAGTTCATCATCAGGGTAAAAAGCGTCTCGTTCGTGTTCCAGCGGGCCTTGAACCACGCAGGGACAAAGCCCCACAGCGCACCCGCGGCAATGCTGCCGCCGGCCATGGCCACAAACAGCAGCGGCAGCGGCAGGTTGTTGCCCTGATACACCATAATCAGCGCAGCGGTCAGGCCGCCGATCAGGATCTGACCCTCACCGCCGCAGTTCCAGAAACGCATCTTGAACGCGGGGGCCAGCGCAATGCCGACGCAGAGCAGCGTGGACAAGTCGCGCAGCATCCAGCTAAAGCGGGTCATATTGGCAAAGGTGCCGCCCCACATAACGCCGTAGACGGCCAGCGGGTTCAGCCCGGTGACGAAAAAGATAAACAGCGCATCCACAACCAGCGCCAGCAGAATGGCAATGGCCCGCACGGCAATTTTCTGGGGCAGCGTGGTGCCCTCGCGCTTGGCAATGCGCAGCAGCGGCTCGCGGGCCGCAGCAGCAGTCTGACTCATGCCTGCTCCTCCTTTACCAGATTGGTCATACGCAGACCGACCTCCTCCTTCGTGGTCTTGCGGCCGTCCAGAACGCCGTTGACCTTACCGCCGCACAGAACAACAATGCGGTCGCACAGCTCCAGCAGCACATCCAGATCCTCGCCGACATAAATTACCGCAACACCGCGCTTTTTTTGCTCGTTCAGCAGATGGTAAATCGTGTACGAGGTGTTGATATCCAGCCCGCGCACGGCGTAGGCGGTCATCAGCACAATGGGGTCGGCGGCCAGCTCACGGCCAACCAGCACCTTCTGCACGTTGCCGCCGGACAGGCGGGAGACCGGCGTGTTCAAGTCGGGCGTGACAACGCCCAGCTCTTTCTTGATGGTCTCGGCCAGCTCATGCGGGGCCTTGCGGTCGACCATCGGCGAATGGCCCTTGCCGTAGCTTTTCAGCATCATATTGTCGGTCATACCCATTGAGCCGACCAGACCCATGCCGAGGCGGTCCTCCGGCACGAAGGACAGATGGATGCCCGCCTCACGGATGGCCTTGGGGCTTTTGCCGACCAGCTGCACGGGGGTGTTTGCATCGGGGGCAAAATACTCGATGCTCGCGCCGCTTTCCGTCGGCTGCAGACCGGCGATGGCCTCGAGCAGCTCCTTCTGACCATTGCCGGAGATGCCCGCGATGCCGAGGATCTCGCCGCCGTACACCGTAAAGGACGCATCGTCAAGGACGGTGATGCCGTCCGCGCTGCGCACGGTCAGGTGCGACAATTCAAGCCGCTTGACCGGATCAACCGGCTCGGGGCGCTCGATGTTCAGCTCGACCTTCTCACCGACCATCATCTCGGTCAGCTTGGCCTCATCGGCATCTTTTGTGGCAATGTCGCCGACATACTCACCCTTGCGCAGGATGGCCACGCGGTCGCTGATGGACAGTACCTCGTGCAGCTTGTGGGTAATGATGATGACCGCCTTGCCGTCCGCCTTCATGTTGCGGATGACGCTGAAGAGCTTCTCAGTCTCCTGCGGGGTCAGAACAGCCGTCGGCTCGTCCAGAATCAGAATATCCGCGCCGCGGTAAAGCACCTTGACGATCTCGAGTGTCTGCTTCTGGCTGACGCTCATCTCATAGACCTTCTGGTTGAGATCGAGGTTGAACTCATACTTCTCGCAGATGGCGCGGGCCTTGTCATGCACCTTTTTCAGGTCGAACTTTTCGCCGCCGCCCATCGACAGAGCGATGTTCTCGGTGGCGGAGAATACGTCTACCAGCTTGAAGTGCTGGTGAATCATACCGATGCCCAGATTCAGCGCATCGCGGGGAGAACGGATGGTCACCGCCTTATCGCCGACATAAATCTCACCCTCATCGGGGAAGTAGATACCGGCGATCATATTCATCAGCGTGGTTTTGCCGCTGCCGTTCTCGCCCAGCAGGGCCAGTATCTCGCCGCGGCGCACCCCCAGGGACACATCCTTGTTGGCCACCACCGGGCCGAAGGTTTTGGTAACGTGCTCCAAGCGCACCGCAAATTCGTTCTGCGCCATTATGCAGGCTCCTTTCGGATGGTATTTATAAATTGGGTAGGAACAATTTTGTGATCCGTAGGGGCGGATTCTATATCCGCCCGCGGTATCTGCCGTAAGCTGCACGGGCGCATATGGAATGCGCCCCTACGGCCTGATTTGCAACGACAGATATAACCACCAAAAGGGAAGGCCGCGGTTCCACCGCAGTCTTCCCTCAGGGTTCAGTCAGAATCAGGCAACGGGGTCAGCGTCCTCGATGATGCCGTCGATGCGCAGGGCAAAGGTCGGGGCAGCACGCAGCTCGCCCTCATGGAAGTAACCGTCGGAGATAGCCTCCTTGGTCTCGCCCTGATACACGGCAACCGGGCTGCCGGTGCTGAAATCATAGTAGGTCAGGTCGATGGGGGCGGTGGTAACCTCTGCGCCGTCAACGGTGAACTTGCTTGTGTCAAAGACGTGCAGGCTGCCGTCCTTCAGCGCAGCCTCCACCTCGGCAACCTTCTCGGCCGTGCCAGCAGCGGTCTCGGGGCCAAGGTCGGTGATGGCAACGGCGCCATCCTCATAGCCCTTGCACCAATCCTGCGGGATGTTGCCGGACTGGGCACCCTCGAACAGCTCCTTGTAGTAGACCTTCCAGACGTTGGTGGCGGAGGTCAGGGCTGCGGTGGGGGCAGTGGCCAGCATATCAATGTTGTAGCCGACAGAGTAGCAAATCTTGCCGGAGTCCTTCAGCTTCTGGGTGGCAGCCGGTGCGCCGGTGGAGTCGGCGTGCTGGCCGATGATGACAGCGCCGTTGGCAATCAGGGCCTCAGCGGCAGCGCCCTCCTTGTCGATGTCGAACCAGGAGTTGGTGTACATAACCTCCATCTCAACATCGGGGTAGACGCTCTGGACGCCCAGGAAGAAGGCGGTGTAGCCGGAGACGACCTCGGCGTAGTTGTAAGCGCCGACGTAGCCGATCTTGACCTTGCCGTCAGCGGTGAAGCTGTTGGGCTGGGTCTCAGGGGTCAGGGTGCCGGACTCAACCAGCTCCTGCAGCTTCATACCGGCCACAACGCCGGAGACGTAGCGGCTCTGGTAGACGGCGGTGAAGGCGTTGTAGAAGTTGTCCAGATCGGAAATGGCGGCAAAGTCACCGGTCATGGCAACGAAGTTGACATCGGGGTACTTCTCGGCTTCCTCTTCCATATAGGTCTGGTGGCCGTAGGAGTTGGAGATGATCAGGTTGCAGCCCTGACCGACGAGGTCCTCGGCTGCATCGGCGGTGACGCCGCCCTCGGCGATCTTGTACTTCCAGACGATCTGATCCTCGCTCATGCCCAGCTCAGCCGCGGCTTCCTTGATGCCGTTGATGTGTGCGGCGCTGTAACCTTCGGTCTCATCGCCCAGGATGATGGCACCGACCTTGACGTCGGGGGCCTGGTTGTCGCTGCTTCCCTCAGCAGTAGCGGCAGAGTTATTGGCAGTGCTGGCAGCGATGCCTGCAGTGGAACCACAGGCGGCCAGGCTGAACACCATAGAGGCGGCCAGCAGAATGCCCATCAGTTTCTTCATGTGTGTTGTTCCTCCCTGTTATGTGTGCGTAAACGGCAAAAATGCGCTACTCTTTGTCGGAACAAGCCGGGAGCTGACGCATTTTGTAACCTTGCAAGTCTCATTTTAGCCGCTTTACAAACCGTTTGCAATGATTTTTAAATTTTTGTGAAAAGTTCAGCGAAAAGGGTAAATGTTTTGCCCTCGCGCACACAACAACAGGCAGAACGCACAACAAAAAAAAGTAAAAGTCATACTTTGTTCTGCAAAAGTATGACTTTTGGAAGGTTTTGTATAAGGCAATACCGCATAATTCTAAGTGCCGATACGGCGAGCGAGGTGCGGCAGCCGCCGGAGCGGTGCTTAAGCCGTTAGGCGGGAATTGTGCGGTGTTGCCATAAGTACCGGAACTATTACGATAATAGGGATATTTTGGCGTTTTTGCTTTTTACGCCAAGCTCACCATCCACTTTCTCTTACGGAACACCACCAGCGACACCACAAGGCGGAACAGTTCCTCCGCCGTCAGCAGCGTGTACACGCCCACAATGCCCCAGTGCAGTACATAGGCCGCAAAAAAGCACAGCGGGATGCCGATGCCCCAGGTGCCCGCTATGTCGATGATCATGACCATCCGGGTGTTGCCGCCGCTTTTCAGGATGCCGCCGCCCAAAATCATGTTTTCCACTTTAATGGGCGCATACAGCGCAAACACCACCAGCAGCATGTGGCCCAGGGTGCGGACTTCGCCTTCCACGCGGTACAGCTCCACGTACTGCCCGGCCAGCCCGACCAGCAGTGATGAAACCACCGCCGCGCCCACCAGCCCGGTGACCATGATCTTCTTGGCGTCGCCGTAGGCTGCGTCGTACTCCTTGCGGCCCAGCCGCTTGCCGATCAGCACGCCCGCCGCCGCGGAAAGTCCGCTGAGCGCCCCGACGATGAGGCTTTGTATCGGGCAGGTCAGCGTGTAGGCCGCCAGATTCTGCGTGCCCAGGTGTCCATACACGGCGGATTCCACGTTCTGGCCCAGGCTCCACAAAAACTGGCTGACCAGAATCGGCGTGATCATACCCAGATAGTCCCGCCGGGTGATTTTGGTAAAATGCAGCGAGGGCTGCACCCGCTCGCCGTCCTGCCGCAGACAGTGTAGGAATCCCGTCGCGATGAGCGCCAGATTTACCAGCTGCGACACCAGCGTGGCAATCGCCGCCCCGCGCACCCCACAGGCGGGCAGGCCCAGCTTGCCGAAAATCAGCACATAGTTCAGCACCACGTTAGAAAGCACCGCGCCGATGCTGGCCGCGAAGGGAATGTTCGCGTACCCCCTGCAGCGCAGCCAGGCAGACAAGACCGTGGAAAGGCCCATCGGCGCGAAGGAGAACGCGATAATTTTAAAGTAGACGCACCCTTCGGCGATGATGGCAGCATCCTTTGTGTACAGCCCCAGAATCTGCGCCGTCGCCCCCAGCGAGACGCCCAGGAACACCCCCGCCAGGCACAGGCTTATCACGGTGCTCAGCGTCAGACTGCTCCACGCCTCTTTTTTATCCCCTGCGCCGAGAAATTGGGCGATGAGAATGCCCGCCACCGTGCCCACCGAGCCGCTGACTACATTGAAAATCATCGAATAGTTGCCGCCCAGCCCCACAGCCGCGATGCTGACCGCCCCCAACTGGCCAATCATGATTTGGTCCACGATAGAAAACGACGCCTGCAGCATACTTTGCAGTGTGACCGGCACAGCAATTTTGCCCAGTTCCCTTATAAATTTTGACATGATACGCCTCCTGTGCTCTCCCTCGGCAGCAATGTGACCGGCAGTACGATCTTTTCCGCGCAGCTCTGGCCGCGGCCCATGGCCTCGATACTGGCGACGGCAATGCCCGCCCGCAGTGCGGCGTCCTGCCGTACCGTCGTCAGCGACGGGTATCCGGTGCGGCTGGCCTCGCTGTCATCAAAGCCAACAACGGCCATATCCCCCGGCACCCGCAGCCCCTTGGCCTGCAAAAAGCGCATACATTCCAGCGCGTAAAAATCCGACACTGCGAAGATGGCCGTGATGCCGGATGTGCGCAGAGCTGCGAAATTTTCTTCATAAAACTGTCGCCGGGGCCGGGCCTGCGCCGGGACCTGCCAACGGGTCACGCGGTCGGGGCCAAAGGCCGCCGCAAAGCCGTCCATTCGCTCCTTGTCCATGCAGATATTGTTGTCTGCCAGGCAAAGCGCCCGGGTGTGGCCTGCGGCTTTCAGGTATTGCCCAGCCTGCCGCCCTCCGTCGGCGTGGTCGATCACGAGATTGACCACACCCGGGCAGCCCTGCATATAGCCGTCATACACGACGATGGGCGTGCGAATGGCCCGGCGCAGTGCGGCATAGTCGGCCTCACAGAAGCCCATCAGAATCAGCCCCTCCATCCGCCACATCGACGCAAACGCCGGGACCTCGTCCAGTGTCCGGGTGGTTTTAACCATCAAGAAGAAGCCCTTCTCGTTTGTCTCGCGGGAGAGTGCGTTCAGCGACGCTGTGACGAAGCCGTCCTCCAGGACTTTGCCCTCGTACTTGGGGCTGTCATCGACGACCACGCCGATGATGCGGGAGCTTTTCTGCGCCAGCCAGACGCCCGCCATATCGGGGATATAGCCCACAGTTTCCAGCTCCTGCCAGACGCGCTGGGCCGTGCGCGGTGACATTTTGGACGTCTTGCCGTGGATGACGTTGGACACTGTGGCCGTGCTCAGCCCCAGCCGCTCTGCGATATCCACAATGCGGATACGATTTTCCTGCATGGTGCACCCCCTCTCTGTACTTCCATTATACAGCGCACTTTCATTATACGGCAGAGGTCGCCCCAGGGCAAAGGTTAAACGCGTAACCACGCACAGAAAATCCCCGTTAATTTTGGTGAAAACGCCAGCACCGGGCGTACTTTACCGCTTATGAATAAACTTTCTGTCCAATCCCTGCCTGGCGGCGGCGTTCAGGACGACCCAGGTCAGGAATACCTCGATGGGCAGCATGATCGTGTTTTTCACTGCACCGGAGGTTAGGTAGTACAGGTAGCCCTTGCCGTAGAGCATCGCCTTCCAGACGCTGCCCAGCAGCACGTTGCTGCCGTAGTTGATGAGCAGCCGCGTGCAAATAATGCGCAGCAGCGTCGGCTTTTGGCGGTACAGCATAACGCCGTAAAGCAGGCCGGACAGCACCGCCGTGACAAGGTAGCCGGGGAAATACGGCTCGCCGTAGCCCGCCAGCAAAAAGCCCACCGTGTCAATGATGGCACCGGCCATCATACCCACCACCGGGCCATAGCACATACACCCCAGCGAGACCGCCAGAAAGCTGAAGTAAATTTTCAGGCTCGGGCCCATCAGGTAGATGGGCAGACTTTCCAGCACAATAGCCATGGCGCACACCAGCCCCGAGAAGGCCAGTACACGCGGGTTGTTCAGCTCCTTGCGGGCGGTGCGCCAGTAGGCCGCGGAAAAGACGGACAGTTTTTCTTCGCACATAAAAAATCCTCCTTTGTGCGTTGCCGCACAAGGGAGGAGGCAGTTCAGACAGGACGTGCCCCAGCACATCCGCCGTTGCACACCATCATGCAGCAGTGGGATGCGGAACCGGCACCGCGAGCCCTTGCGGGCTACTTCGTCCTGCCACAACTCCCCGTTGGTCAGGCACTTCGGGGCAACGCCCCACGCACAGGTTCCTACTCTGCGAGATTGCTTTTATTATACACAGGTTTTGCGGAAATGCAAGGATTTTTTTGGTTGGGAGATTGTTTGGCAGATTATTGCCCGGAAACGGCATATTGCCGGGAGCCTTCGGCGGGGTGGGGTCACCCCGCCCTACAACCGCCCGCTTGGCTTTCCCCGAGGAGGAAGGCTTTTCTCACACCCCGCTGGCGCCGTAGTTGGCCAGAACGCGGGCGCTGGGGTCGTTGACGTCGCAGTGCGGCCACGCCTTGTTGGGCATCCAGTAATCCACAATCATCTCCGCCTGACCGGGGTAATATTTCTCAAAAATTTCGCGGTACAGCAGGCTTTCCTTGGTAAAGGGCCGCGCATAGGTGTACTTGCCGCACTTCTCGGCAAACTCGCGGTCGGTGTAGACCGTCTCGGCGTATTCCTTCAAGTCATCCACCATCGAGTGACCCACGGCATCGCTGAAGGCGGCCTTCTCGCGCCAGAGGATGCTCTCGGGCAGCCAGTCGCCCTCGAATGCCTTGCGCAGCAGATACTTGCCCTTGCCGTAGGTGTTCAACTTTTTGGCGGGGTCAATCGCCATCACATACTTCACAAAATCCAAATCGCCAAAGGGCACGCGGGCCTCCAGACTGTTGACGCTGATAGAACGGTCGGCGCGCAGCACGTCATACATATACAGCTCGCGGATGCGCTTCTGGCTCTCGGCCTGGAAGGCGGCGGCGGACGGCGCGTAGTCGGTGTACTTGTAGCCGAACAGCTCATCGGAGATTTCACCGGTCAGCAGCACGCGGATGTCGGTATGCTCGTGGATGTATTTGCAGACCAGATACATACCCACCGAGGCGCGGATGGTGGTGATGTCCCAGGTGCCCAGCATGGCAATGACGTCCTCCAGCGCATCCAGCACAATGTCCCGGTTGATGATGACCTCGGTATGGTCGGCGTAGAGATAATCCGCCACCTGCTTGGCGTATTTCAGGTCGATGGCATCCTCGCTCATACCGATGGCGAAGGTGCGGATGGGCTTGCCGAGCTTTTTGGCTGCAATGGCGCAGACAAGGCTGGAATCCAGCCCGCCGGAGAGCAGAAAGCCCACCGGCGTATCGGCGTCCAACCGCTTGTCCACACCGGCCACCAGCTTTTCGCGAATGTTCGTCAGGATTTCGGGCAACTCGTCTTGGCTGTAGGCGGGCGTATCGGCAATATCGCAGTAGCGCACAAATTTGCCGTTGCAGTAATAGCTGCCAATCGGGAACGGATAGATTTTTTTGCACAGCCCCACAAGGTTTTTGGCCTCGGACGCAAAGGCGATATGGCCGCTTTCGCTGTAGCCGTAGAACAGCGGGCGGATGCCGATTGGGTCGCGGGCGGCAATCAGCAGCTTTTTGCGGCTGTCATAGAGAATCATGGCAAACTCGGCATCCAGATGGCTGAACATATCCAGACCGTACTTGTAGTACAGCGGCAGGATGATTTCGCAGTCGGAGTCGGACTCGAAGGTGTAACCCTCAGCCTCCAGCTCCGCCTTGACCGGGCGGAAGCCGTACAGCTCGCCGTTGCAGGCCACGCAGTCCGCGCCGCGGAAGAAGGGCTGCATGCCCTCCGTCGTCAGACCCATAATCGCCAACCGGCCGAAGCCCAGCAGCCCGAACTCGGTCTCGACCACACGCTGGTCATCCGGTCCGCGGCTGGTGGTACGCAGCAGATACTCCGTGAATGTTTCCTTGGGCAAATCATGCCCGGCATAACCCATAATGCAGCACATTGTTTGTTCTCCTTTTCGGTCTCACACCTGTTTTTCCCCGAATGGCAAACAAAAAAAGACAGCCCATTCGCCCTGCATTAGGACGAATCGCTGTCTTGGATCCGCGGTGCCACCTAAATTACCGCAGCCGGAACACAGGCATACGGTCACTTTTTTCCGTACACGTTCACCTTTGAAACGCTGCCGCTGTAACGCACGGCCTGCGGCGCGCCCTACTTTTTTCATTTCAGGCTGCAGCTCAGGGGTGTTCTTTCGCGTGCTGTCCCCGTCCCGGCTTGCACCAGATGCCAGGCTCTCTGCGCGGTTCCTGCGCGGTACTTTTCCCCTTCAACGCTTTTATTGGTTAAAGAATAGCACGCTTGGCGGGTGGTGTCAAGGACTAATTTTACAATTTTTGCCTTTTGGCATCTTGCACAACTTTTTCGTCGTCCCGCAATTTTTACAAGGTTTTGGAATGATTCTTGCAGATATTCACCGCGCAAAATTCCATACTATGGAACGCGTTTCCATCCAGTGAAATTTGCCGCCTTCAGCCGTTCCGCCCTGCGGAATCACGATGCTGCGCTGACGTTTTTATGATTTAAGCAACCGCAACAATGGTCAAAACCGCCCCCACATGGTACACTGAGGATGACAAGATTCGTGTGCTCTGCGGGGCCTCTACCCGGCCGCAGGGCCAACCACCCAAAGGATGCAAGCACAGCTTGCAGGAGGAAAACTATGGCAAAGAATGCAATCGTCGGTCAGTCCGGCGGCCCGACCTCGGTCATCAACGCAAGTCTGGCGGGCGTGTATGAGAGCTGCAAGCGCCGCGGTGCAGGCAAGGTCTATGGTATGCTGCACGGCGTGGCTGGCCTGCTGGAGCGCCGCACCTGCGTGCTGGATGACAAGCTGAAAACCGCGCTGGACATTGAGCTGCTCAAGCGCACACCGTCCAGCTATCTGGGTTCCTGCCGCTACAAGCTGCCCGACTGGCACGCCGCCGAGGGCGAGGCCGTCTACATCCAGCTGTTCGAGATTTTGAAGGAGCTGGACATCGGCTATTTCTTCTACATCGGCGGCAATGACTCGATGGACACCATCGGCAAGCTGGCCGATTACGGCGCACGCATCGGCAGCGACATCCGCTTTATGGGCGTGCCCAAGACCATCGACAATGACCTGATGGTCACCGACCACACCCCCGGCTACGGCAGCGCCGCCAAGTACATCGGCGTTGTGATGAAGGAAATCATCCGCGACGCCACAGTCTACGGCACCAAGTATGTGACCATCGTCGAAATTATGGGCCGCAACGCGGGCTGGCTGACCGCCGCCGCTGCGCTGGCCAAGGCCGAGGACTGCGAGGGCGTGGATATGATCTGCCTGCCCGAGGTGCCCTTCAACGTGGACCATTTTGTGGAAAAGGTCGAACGTATGCAGAAAACCAAGCCGTCCATCGTCATTGCCGTGTCCGAGGGCGTCAAGCTGGAGGATGGCCGCTATGTCTGTGAGCTGGCCGACGATGTGCACGCGGTGGACGCCTTCGGCCACAAGGCCCTGACCGGCACGGCGCGTTTCCTGGCCAACACCGTGGCGCGCCGTCTGGATACCAAGACTCGTTGCATCGAGCTTTCCACCCTGCAGCGCTGCGCAGGCCACCTGACCAGCCGCACCGACATCACCGAGGCCTATCAGGTCGGCGGCGCTGCCGCCAAGGCCGCCTTTGAGGGCCACACCGGCGAGATGGTCGCGCTGGACCGCATCTCCAACGCGCCGTACCAGTGCGGCACCAGCCTGCACCCCATCAGCGAGGTTGCCAACCTTGAGAAGAAGGTGCCGCTGGAGTGGGTCAACGCCGACCACACCGCCATGACGGACGAGTTCCTCGCCTACGCCCTGCCGCTGGTGCAGGCCGAGCTGACCCCCATCTACGTCGAGGGCCTGCCGCACCACATCTACCTGCCGGAGGCGTAAGCCGGGGGTACGGATGCTCCTTCTTTGCAAAGAAGGAACCGAAGAAATTCCAATATCTTAAAATAATAAATATCGCTGTAACGGAGAGCACAGGTGTTTCCGTTACAGCGATATTTTTCTTGTTTGATAAACTGTTATGACTGGCACAAGAATTACTGCTCCGTAGGGGCCGCATATATGCGGCCCGCAGCCTTGCGTCCAGCATCCATTACCGGGCAATCCCGCCGTTTCGTCTTATCCGTAGGGAGGGGTCTTGACCCCTCTGCGTCACTCGCCAGCAACATTTTGCGGGAGACTCCCCTCAATAAAATCCAAAGCTCGGCAGAATCTCCAGTGCATCCGCCCACCAGTCGGGAATCGGCAGGCCGGAGAGAGCCGGATAAAAGACCACAAACAGCACACCCGCCACGGCGCAAAGGCCGGCAGCCAAGCGTTTGGCAAGAGCCTCGTTCCGCATCTGGGCCAGCACCAGCGCCAGCGCCGCGAGACAGAACACCGAGCTGGGGAAATAGTGATACAGGAAGGTGCACCGGCTGACCCGCATCCACGGAATCAGCTGTGTACCGTACAAAATCAACACGCAGAGTCCCTGACGGCTGCCGCGGCCGCTGACCTGACGCCACAACAGCCCCAGCAGCGCCGCCAGCCCCACCGTACAGATAACCGGCCCGGCCATACCCGCAATGCTGGCCTTCATGCCGTAGGGCAGATAGGCATTGCGGTAGTACCACACCGGGCGCAGGCCCAGCAGCCATGTATACCAGCGGCTTTCAAACGGATGGGTGGCCTGCAGGGTGGCGTGGTAGTTGAACATCGACACCTGACACTGCCACCAGTCTGCAAGGCTGAAATCCGGGTTGCGCCACCAATAGGGCAGATACGCCGCAATGTAGATGCACAGCGGCAGCAGCACATAGAACAGCACGCCGCCCACCGCTGCGGTGCGGAACTCCGCCCAGAAACCGGGCTGGTTCTGCCGCCAGCGCAGATACAAAACGCCCAGATACAAAATGGCCAGCCCCACGCCCGCGTAGATGCCCGTCCACTTGGACGCGCACCCCAGACCGAACGCCACACCGCCCAAAGCCATAGGCAGCAGCGCATGGTTGACCCCCACCGTGAGCACCCGCTGGCAGTACCACAGCATACAGTACGCGCCCAGCAGGATGAAAAACGTGCCGTAAATATCAATGGTGGCAAGGCGGCTCTGGGAGAACCGCATAAAATCCAGCGCCAACAGCACCCCCGCCGTGGCCGCCACCCACGGCTTGCGGGTCAGGCGGCGCGCAAAGCACCACGCCAGCGGCACCAGCAGCACGCCGAACAGCGTGCCCGCACACCGCCAGCCAAAGGCCGTCATACCGAACAGCGCAATGCCCAGCATGATGAAATCCTTGCCCAGCGGCGGGTGGGTGGTCTCGTAAACCGGCATTTTGTGCAGCTGCTCATAGCCGGTGCGGCCGTGGTAGATTTCATCAAAATACATACTGTTGAGCTGGCTGATGGCATCCGGCACGGCGTTTTGCTCATCAAACAGCGCCCCGCCGCCTGTCACCGGCACCAGCGCCCCATCCGCGCCGCGGAAGGCCAGCTCAAACAGCTGGGCATTGCGCACCGTGATGGTCAACGTCTGCCCCGCCGTCAGCGGCAGGTCCACCGCCGTCCAGCTGAAGCAGGTGCCGTAGTTCAGTTCCTTCTTGAAAACATCGTTGTGTTGTTCATTTGTTATCGTTACACTGCCGCCGAAGGACACCCCCGGGTACACCCAGAGGGCCTCCGTGTCGCCATCCAGCGTCACAGTTTCGGTCAGGACGGTGTCAGTAGCATCCAGCGGGTTCTGCGGCGCGGTGCAGCTGCCGAGATAGGCAAAGCTCACCACCGCCGTGGCCGCCGTCAGCGCCAGCATGGTGCCGACCTCGCGGCGGGTCCACCCCGGCTGTGGCGCAGGCACCTGCGGCACAGCGCTGCGGCGGCGCTCCGGCAGAGGCAGCGTGTGGCCGTGGCGGACAATATCCCAGACGGCAAACAGCAGCAGCACAAAGCAGACCGTCTCCGCAAGGCCGGTCAGTATGGCCACGGTGGAGCTTGTCGCGCTGGTCAGCCACTCATCCTCAGTGCCGGTCAGGCTGTAGACCGCCGCCAGATTGATGAACCCTGTCAGCGAAAGCCCCACCCCCGCTGCGTAAAGGCGGATGTCATTCCAGCGGGCCGCGGCCAGCAGAGTCAGCAGCACACCGGGCACCATATAGCGCTCGTGCATACAGTGGGCCAGCGTGAAAACGCCCACACCGTAATACGCCGCCAGCAGCAGCGGCGAGAACCGCCCCTCCTGCGCACTGCGCACCGCAAACCAGACAAGCCCTGCCGTGACCAGCAGAATGTTGCCCCAGCCCAGCTGCTGCCAGCTTATGCCGAGCAGGGCTGTATCCGCAAGGCCTTTCCAGTTGCCACCCAGCGCCGCCAGCCAGTTGAAGGCATTGATGGACGCATAAGGATAGCCGGACATCGTACCTGTGTACTTTTCTATCAGCTTGGGCACAAGCTGTACCGCACCGAAGAACGGCAGCCCCGCGGCCAGCGGCGGCACAAGTGCCAGCGCTGCACCGCCGAAGCACCGCCCCAGCGCACGGTATTTGTCCTTTTCCAGCGCAATACCGGCCAGAAAGCAGACGGCCAGCACCGGGCCAAAGAGCAGCGCCTGCGGCTTGATGGCCAGCGCCACACCGAACAGCACAGCGGCGGGCAGGTAGCGGCGCTGCTCCAGCAGCAAAAAGCAGAGCAGCAGCGGCAGCGCAAATGCGCCGTCAATCTGCTTCCAGACACCGGTATCATAGAGCAGTAGCGGGTTGAAGGCGGTGAACGCCGCCAGCAGCAGCGCCATACGCTCCCCTATCGCGCCGCGCTGTGCCGTGCGGTAGACAAGCGCAGCCGCCGTGCAGTCACACAGGGACGGCACCAGCGCCAGCAGAAAATAGGTCCACGGCGATTCATAGGCGATATGCAGCGCGGCCCGCAGCAGCCCCACCAGCCCCAGCACCCACAGGTAGCCGGGCGGATAATCGGCAAAATAGCCCTCGCTGTAAAAGGCGGCAGGCCCCTGCTCGGCCAGCTTATTGCCCCATGCCACAAAGCAGCTCATATCATAGGGGTAGCCGTCCGTGCAGAGGGCCAGCACAAGGCGCAGTGCCAGCGCAAGCCCCAGCAGCCGCCATAGGCTATGATTTACTTTTGTTCGTTGGTTCGTCATACTCACACAAAAAACGCAGAGACAGACCCACACAGCCGCGGCCTATGCGCAGCTGCGCAGGCCGTCCCTGCGTTGACTATTCATTACAGTTTTGCAATTTTCGGGCCCTGTGCGGTGTCGGTGACACTCCAGCCCATCTCAGTCAGCTGGGCGCGGATGGCGTCAGCGCGGCCCCAGTCCTTGGCCTTCTTGGCAGCAGCGCGCTCCTCCACCAGTGCCGTGACCTCTGCGGGGATGCTGTCGGTCTTTTTGCGGTTGTACAAAAGGCCCAGCACACCGGTCAGCTCGTCAAAGGTTTTGGCGGCGGTTTCCAGCGTTGCCTTGTCAGAGGCATCAGACAGCGTGTTGATGTCCTTGACCAGCTCAAAGATTGCAGCCAGCGCATCGGGGGTGTTCAGGTCATCATCCATCGCGGTCTTGAACTTTTTGCGCGCCTCCTCGCACTTTTCTGCCAGTGCGGTGTCGGTGCCGTGGGCATGCTCGATGGCAAAATCGAGGTTGTCACGGCAGGTGTACAGGCGCTCCAGGCTGCTCTTGCAGCTCTCAATTAGCTCCACCGTGTAGTTCAGCGGCATACGGTAGCCCGCCGTCAGCATAAAGTAGCGGATGGGCTCATAACCGTACTTGTCAGCAATCTCGCGCACAGTAAAGAAATTGTTGGCACTCTTGGACATCTTCTCGTTGTTGATGTTCAAGAAGCCGTTGTGCATCCAGTAGCGGCTGAAGGTGCAGCCGTTGGCGCACTCGCTCTGCGCAATCTCGTTCTCGTGGTGGGGGAAAATCAAATCCTGACCGCCGGCGTGCAAATCAATGGTCTTGCCCAGATGCTTGCGGGCCATAGCGCTGCACTCAATGTGCCAGCCGGGGCGGCCGTGGCCCCAGGGGCTCTCCCAGTAGGGCTCACCGGGTTTAGCGGCCTTCCAGACTGCGAAATCCGCGGGGTCCTCCTTCAGGTCATCGTCCATCTGGCTGCGCAGGGTACGGTTGCCGCTTTCCAGATCGTCCAGATTCAGATGGCTCAGCTTGCCGTAGCCGGGGTCGGACTTGACGCGGAAGTAAACGTCGCCGTTGCGTGCCACATAGGCGTGGCCGGAATCGACCAGGTCTTTGACGATGTGGATAATTTCCCCGATATGCTCGGTGGCGCGGGGGCGCACGGTGGGTGCCTTGACGTTCAGACCATCGGAATCCTTGATGTACTCGGCCTCAAACTTGCGGGCAACCTCCTGCATCGAGGTGCCCTCCTCCTGGCCCTTCTTGATGAGCTTGTCATCAATATCTGTGATGTTGGAGACATAGAAAACCTTGTTGCCGCAGTATTCCAGGTAGCGGCGCAGCGTGTCAAACACAATCATGGGGCGGGCGTTGCCGATGTGGATATAGTTATAAACCGTAGGGCCGCAGACATAGATGCGGTACTCGCCGGGGACCTGCGGGATAAATTCCTCTTTTTGGCGGGACATTGTATTAAAAATCTGCATAGTGCTTCTTCCTTTCCCAGTCATACCATGGCAACACCGCACAATTCCCGCCTGACGGCTTAAGCACCGCTCCGGCGGCTGCGGCACGGCATCTGCGTTGCCAAAATGCTCGATAAGACACAAAGTATTATCTGCGCTTTTGGCTTAGCATCTGCCGCACCTCGCTCGCCGTATCGGCACTTAGAATTGTGTGGTATTGACCTACCCTTATTATAGCGAGTGCGGGGCAGGGTTGCAAGTTTATTTTGCCTGCATAAACAGCTTGCGGTTCTGCCACAGGTAAATGCCGCCCGAAAGCACAGTGGCCGCGCCGCACAGCCAGCACAAAATCCCGGTAATCAGCCCCACGGCCATCACGTCGGTGGGGCTTGCCAGCGCGGCGGCAAAGTAGTAGAACAGCACGGTCAGCATCTGCAAAACGGTCTTGACCTTGCCCCACATATTGGCAGCGATGACAGTGCCGGTTTCGGCGGCGAGCATACGCACCCCCGCCACGGCGAACTCGCGGAACAGAATGACCGCCAACACCACGGGGCTGCAGACGCCGCACACCACCATATAGATAAAGGCGGCGGTGGTCAGGCATTTGTCGGCCAAGGGGTCCATAAACTTGCCGAAATCGGTGACAAGGCTATTTTTGCGCGCCAGGTAGCCGTCCAAAAAGTCGGTAAAGCTGGCAACGGCAAAGATAATCCCGGCGATCAGGGCGAATGTGGGGTTGAAATCGGCGGTGCCGTAGCAGCTGTAAGCGGCAAACACCATAAAAACGGGTACCAAAATAACGCGCAGCATCGTTAATTTATTGGGCAGATTCATACATCAATCCTCCAGCTTCTCTTCCACATAGCCGTACAGGTCGTAGGTGTCGGCATCGGTCACGGTCACGTTGTAGAACGCGCCCTCCTCCAGCGGGGTGTCGGCGGGGGTCAGCACGTTGCCGTCAATCTCGGGGCAGTCGGCCTTGGTGCGCAGCAGGTACATACCGGTCTCGTCATCAACACCGTCGCAGATGCACTCATAGGTGTGGCCCACCTTCTCGCCCTCGCGCTCGGCGCTGACCTCGGCCTGCAGCTCCATAATGTGGTCGGCGCGGCGCTGCTTGACCTCGTCCTCAATCTGATTGGGCATTCTGGCCGCAACCGTATTCTCCTCCGCCGAGTAGGCAAAGCAGCCCAGACGGTCAAATTTGACGGTCTTGACAAAGTCGCAGAGCTCGGCATACTGCTCCTCGGTCTCGCCGGGGAAGCCTGCAATCAGGGTGGTGCGCAGCGTGATGCCGGGGATAGCGGCCCGCAGGCGGGCAATGGCGTCCTCAATTTCCTTGCGGCCGCCGCGGCGGTTCATCGCCTTTAGCACGGCATCATCGCAGTGCTGAATCGGCAAATCGAGATACGGCACAACCTTGGTGTTGCGGACCATCGCGGCGATAAATGCATCGCTGATGCGCTCCGGGTAGGCGTACAGAATCCGGATCCAGCGGATGCCGTCCACCTGCTGCAGCTTGTCCAGCAGCTCACAGATAGCACCGGGCTTGCCCCAGTCCTCGCCGTAGGCGGTGGGGTCTTGCGCAACCAGAATCAGCTCACGCACGCCCTCCCCTGCCAGCCAGCGGGCCTCGGCAACGCAGTCATTGATGTCACGGCTGCGCAGTGCGCCGCGAATCAGCGGAATGGCGCAATAGTAGCAGCCGTTGTTGCAGCCTTCGGCAATTTTCAGGTAGGCGTAGTGGCGCGGGGTGGAAATCACGCGGGCACCGCCCAGCTGCATATCGCTCTTGGGGCCGTAGCTCTCGGTCTGGCCTGCGCCGTCCGCGCAGAGGCGGCGGACAATGGCGGGCAAGGCAGCGTTGGAGCCAATGCCCACAACGGCGTCCACCTCGGGGATCTCCTGCATAATCTGATGCTTGTAGCGCTCTGCCAGACAGCCGGTGACAATGACCTTGAGGTCCGGGTTCTGCTGCTTGTACTGGCAGGCCATCAGGATGTTCTCGATAGCCTCGGTCTTGGCAGACTCGATGAAGCCGCAGGTGTTGATGATGATAATGTCTGCCTCGGCGGGGTCACCCACGGTGGTGTGGCCGTCCTTGATGAGGGCGTGGCAGAACACATCGGCGTCCACCTGATTTTTCGGGCAGCCGAGAGAGATAATCGCAATTTTCATATGTAGTCCTTTATAATCGGTAAAATTTATGCGTAGATACGCGCTTTATAAGCTATCGTTGTCCAGCACCTCGCGGATGACCGCATGGCTGAAGCCGCGCCGGGCCAGCGCCGCCGCCACCTGGTCACGCTTACCGGCGGCCAGCTTGGCGGCATACTGGCGCTCCACAAGGGCGCGGGCCGTGGCAAGCTCGGGGCTTTCGCCGTCCTCGGTCTCGGCAAAAAGTTCCTCCATCGCGGCCGCGGCCGTATCGCGGTCAATGCCCTTGGCGTTCAGGTCATTCATAATTTCGCGGCGCGATTTCCGCTTGCGCAATAGCTCGGCGGCGCGGCGGCGGGCAAAGGCTGCATCGTTCAGCAGGCCCAACTCCCCCGCCCGCGCCACGGCGTAGGCGGCGCTGTGGGCGTCAAACTTGCGGCAGAGCTTCTGGTAGAGCTCCCCTGCCGCGTGGTCGCGCAGCGAAAGATAGTCCATCGCCTTGTCCAGTGCGCGGCGGGTCTCGCTCTTTTTGCGCAGCTCCTCAATCTGCCAGTCCTCCAGTTCGTCATCCTGATGAAGCCCTGCATCCGCAAAGGTGTCCTCATCCAGAGAGAAGGCGAACTCGCCGTCAAAAAACAGCGCAAGACGGCCTTTTTTTGTCTCTTTAATCTGGGTCAGCCGTGCCATTGCTTATTCGTCGACCATGATATCGAGGTCAACCTCGCTGCCGGTGGTCTTGGCGGCGGGGGCAGCCGGGGCCTCACCCTCGGCCACGGGCTTGACGATTTCGCTGGGGTCCAGCGGCTTCACGGTGCCCTTCTTGCCGGCGGCCAGCAGGCGGTCTGCGTTGGCACGCACAATTTTCTCAATTTCAGCGGAGACCTCGGGGTGCTCCTTCAGGAAAATCTTGGCATTGTCGCGGCCCTGGCCCAGGCGCATTTCGCCGTAGTTGAACCACGCACCGCTCTTCTGCACAACGCCCAGCTTGACGCCCAAATCCAGAATCTCACCGATTTTGGAGATGCCCTCGCCGAACATAATATCAAACTCTGCCTCACGGAACGGCGGTGCAACCTTGTTCTTGACAATTTTTGCGCGGGTGCGGTTGCCGATGAAGGCACCGGTGGAGTCCTTCAGACCCTCGATACGGCGCACGTCGATACGCACGCTGGAGTAATACTTCAGCGCACGGCCGCCGGTGGTGACCTCGGGGTTGCCGTAGACAATGCCCACCTTCTCACGCAGCTGGTTGATGAAGATGCAGACCGTGTTCGTCTTGCCGATAACGCCGGTCAGCTTGCGCAGAGCCTGGCTCATCAGGCGGGCCTGCAGGCCGACGTGGCTGTCGCCCATCTCGCCCTCAATCTCGGCACGGGGCACCATAGCGGCCACGGAGTCGACAACCACGGCGTCAATCGCGCCGGAGCGCACAAGCGCCTCACAGATTTCCATGGCCTGCTCGCCGGTGTCGGGCTGGCTGACCAGCAGGCTGTCGATGTCAACGCCGAGCGCGGCGGCATAGGTCGGGTCCAGCGCGTGCTCAACGTCGATGAAGGCGACCTCGCCGCCCATCTTCTGTGCCTCGGCCAGAATCTGCAGGGCCAGCGTGGTTTTGCCGGAGGATTCGGGGCCGTAGACCTCGACAATACGGCCGCGGGGCACGCCGCCGATGCCCAGTGCCAGATCAAGGCCCAGGCTGCCGGTGGGGATGGCATCGACCTGCATCGTGACATTGGCACCCAGCTTCATAACGGCACCCTTGCCGAACTGCTTTTCAATCTGTGCCAGCGCGGTTTCCAGCGCGGCCTTCTTATCGGCGGCAGGGCCTGCCGTCTTGGGGGTAGTATCTTTTTTTGCTGCCATGTTGCGTCTCCTTTTATCTCAACCATAGGGTTATGATTTGCGTTTGTGTCTATTATATACGATTCACAAACAAATTACAACATTTTGTTGTGCGTTTTTTGTCCTATAAATCGGATTTTCAACTAATTTTTTCGGGTTTTTGCAGCAAAATAACGCGGTCATTGCCGCCGCAGTCCTTGCGGCAGCTGCCGTTGACCCAGTGGTGGGCCGCACCCAGCGCCAGCACGTCCTCCGCCTGCGCGTAGCCGATTTCCAACACCAGCCAGCCGCCCGGGCGCAGCGCGTCACGGTAGTTGGCCGTCAGAACGCGGTAGAAATCCAGTCCGTCCGCGCCGCCGTCCAGCGCCACAGTAGGCTCCTTAGCGGTTTCGGGCATCAGACTGGCCATCTCCTGCGCGGTCAGATAGGGCGGGTTGGAGATAATCAAATCCGCCTCACCGGCGGGCAGTGATTTATAATAGGTAAGGATGTCATTCTGCACCGCCTGCACGCCGGTTCCGGACACGTTGGCGGTCAGGTAGGGCCATGCGTCGGCGCTTTTTTCCACGCAGGTCACCTTGGCCTCGGGCAGATGCTTTGCAATGCCGATGCCCAGACAGCCCGTGCCCGCGCAGAGGTCATAGACCGTGGGGGCAGGCACCTCCTGCAGAAGCTCAATGGCTGTCTCGCAGACAACCTCGCTGTCGGCGCGGGGGCAGAGCACGCCGCGGCCCACCTTGAGCGTAAAGTCCATAAAGTCCCACTCGCCCAGCAGATACTGCAGCGGCTCGCGGGCGGCGCGGCGCTCGGCCAGAACGGCCAGACGCGAGGCCTCGGCGGGGGTGGGGCCATCGTCCAGCCGCGGGTCGCGGCCGGTGGCAAATTGATAAAGCTGCGCCGCGTCAAAGCGGGCATCGGGTACACCGGCCATCATCAGCCGGGCGCAAAGATTCTGATAGGCAGTATTCACCAGCGGGCATCCTCCTGATTTTCGGGCAGTACGGGGGTCACGGCAGCAATGGCAACCTCAATCATCGAGTCATCCGGCTCAAAGGTTGTCAGGCGCTGCATCCACAGCCCCGGCTGGGAGACGAGCTTTGCCAGCGTACTGTGGGAACGGCCTGCCCATTTTAAAATTTCATACGATATACCAACAAGAATTGGGAACATACAGAGCTTATACACCACGCGCAGGGCCGTGCTGGTCCACGGCAGCACCGCGTACAAAAAGATGCTGATAATGATTACCAGAATCATAAAGCTGGTGCCGCAGCGCGGGTGGAACCGGCTCTGTTTGCGGATATTTTCCACGGTCAGCGGCAGGCCTGCCTCATAGCAGGCGATGGTCTTATGCTCGGCGCCGTGGTACTCAAACACGCGGTGCAGCTCCTTGAACCGGGTGCAGAGGAACATATACCCCAGAAAAATGGCCATCTTCAGCACACCTTCCAGAATGACCCGCGGCCACCGGCCAAGGGGCACAGCCTTCATAACAAGGCCGGTCAGAAAGGTGGGCAGGAAGGTGAACAGAAAGAGCGCCAGCAGCACGCCCGCAAAGGCCGCGCAGGCCATCAGCGCGTTCTGCACCGCGGGGGTGGCGTGCTCCTCGAACCATTTGTCCAGCTTAGACTCAGCAGGCTCGGTCTCGCCCTCCATTGCAATATCGGCGGCGTGCATCAGGTATTTGTAGCCCTTATAGAGGTTTTCCGCCATATTGCAGACGCCGCGCACCAGCGGAATACGGTTGTACCAATGGGTGGTGACCGTGTCATAGCTTAAATCGATCGTGCCGTCCGGCTTGCGCACGGCACAGCAGATTTTTTCCGGCCCGCGCATCATAATGCCCTCCATCAGGGCCTGTCCACCCACAGAGGTGCGGAATTCTTTGGACATAGGTATTCTCCTTTTTCAGCGCCGCGCCGCGCTTTTTGTGCGGCTGGGCGTTATATTTTTTCGTGCAGATGCTCCTGCCCGGGGTGGTAGATGGGCAGCGTGACGGTCACGGTGGTTCCCTGCCCCAGCGTGGAGGCAATCTCAAACCGGCCACCCAGCGTCTGGACAATTTCATCCACAACCGCCAGACCAATGCCGGAGCCGCGCACCGAGTTCTTCGCCTTGAAGAATTTCTGCTTGACTTTTTCAAGGTCATCCGGGGCAATGCCGCGCCCTTGGTCGCGGATAGACGCGCTGACCGTGTCGGGCCCGCGGCGCAGCGTCAGGAAGATGGTGCCGCCCGGCTCAGAATATTTTATCGCGTTATCGAACAAATTTACAAATACCTGCCGCAGCCGCGCCGGGTCTGCCCACACCGGGTAGGGATCCGGCGGCTCGGCGTAGACCAGCTGCATTCCCTCCTGCTGAATCCGCGCCTCCACAAACAGGGCGGCATCGGTGGCCTCGGCCACCAGATCCAGCACCTGACAGTTCATCTTGATGCCATTCTGCAGGCGGGAAAAATCCAGCAGTTCCTCCACCATCGTGTAGAGCCGGTCGGTCTCGGTGCCGATGACCGACAGTCCGCGGCGGTAGTTTTCGTTCGTTGGGTCGTCAATATTGCTGATAGTTTCGACCCAACCCTTGATGGAGGTCAGCGGCGTGCGCAGCTCATGGCTGACCGAGGAGATAAACTCATTTTTAAGCCGTTCCGTCTCGGCCAAATCCTCCGCCATCTGGTTGATGGTCTTGCACAGACGGCCGATTTCATCATCGTAGGGGGCATCCGGCAGGCGGACTTTCATATCGCCCTTGGCGATTTTGGTTGCGGTGGCCTCCACCTCGCCCAGCGGGCGCACGATGGAGCGCACAAAAAACAGGCCGCTCCACACGGTAAAAGCCAGCACCAGCACTCCCAGCCCGGCACAGACCGCCACGGTGCGCCACCACTGGGTGTCCACCAGCGATAGGCTGGTGACCATCCGCATGGCGGCAATGCTGCCCGCGGCGTAGGGCACCAACATGGTCACGGCCATAACGCGCTCGCCCTGCGGCGTGGTAAAGATAGCCGAGCCAAGGCCGTCGGCGGTGCTCAACGCACGGCCATAGTCGGTGCCGTCCGTCAGGTCGCGATTCATCGTGCCGCTGCTGGTGGCCAGTATCACGCCCTGCCCATCCAGCAGCATAAATTCAAATTTATCCTTTTCGTCAAACTGCTCCACCACGCGGCGCAGGACGTTGGCGCGGCTTTCGGCGGTGGTAGCGGTGTTGCCCGCCGTGCCGGTGGCCTGCAGACGGCCCACCACGGTGGAAAACCGGTTCTCGACCGCGCGCTCCACACCGCCGTACAGGTCATTGTAGCTGTAGTAGAGAAAGAGCCCCTCCGCCAGCACAAGCACCAGCACTGTAATCAGCAGGCTGCCGCGTATCCAGCGGCGGATGATGCTGCCTGACTGCATGAAAAGCCCCTCCTTCCCACAAATGTACTGTACAGCGTCAAATTGCAATCCCGCCGGTTATGCGTTCCAGCGGTAGCCATAGCCCCACACGGTCAGAATGTGCTGGGGGCTGCTGGGCTCGTCCTCAATCTTCATGCGCAGGCGGCGGATGTTGACATCCACAATTTTCACATCGCCAAAATAGTTCTTACCCCAGACGCCCTCCAGAATTTTCTCACGCACCAGCGCCGTGGCCGGGTTGCGGAAGAACAGCTCCATAATCTGGAACTCGACCTGCGTGAGGTCGATGGGGGTGCCGGACTTGTACAGAATACGGCTCTTTTCGTCCAGCACAAACGGCCCGCTGACCAGCTGCTCGGGCTCCTCGGCAGGCTTGGCCGCGTTGCTGCCGCCGCGGTGGATGCGGCGGGTCAGCGCTTCCAGCCGGGCAATCAACTCCGACACCGAGAAGGGCTTGGTGATGTAATCATCCGCGCCGATGGACAGCCCGCGGATTTTATCGCTCTCCTGCCCCTTGGCCGACACGATGATAATGCCAATATCGCTGTCATCGCGGCGGATGGTCTCGCACAGGCTCAGGCCGTCCATACCCGGCAGCATAATGTCCAGCAGTGCCGCATCGCAGGGCTTTTCCTCATGCATCAGTTCCAGCGCACGCTCGGCGCTGGGGGCCTCGATGACCTCCAAGCCCGCCATTTTCAGGTTCAGGGCTACCATTTCGCGGATGCTGGCTTCGTCCTCGACTACCAAAACTCGTTTCATAAGCCTTTCCCTTCTTTATCAATTTGACCCCAGCAGCACAGTGTTCTGGCTGATGGAATCGAGACTCAAGCCGTAATACGGCGTGACAATACGTGCCTGCAGCTGCTGGCTGCCGATGTTGGCAATGCGCAGATAGTTGCCGGTGCCGGTGGCTGCGTTGTCGGCGGGGTCAACCACCCGCATTTCGCAGTAGACCGTTGTGCCCTCGGCGTTGCAAATCAGCCAACCGGTGCCGCTTTGGTTAGAGTGCACCAGCACGCTGCCGTGCATCGACTCCGGCAGCTGCATAAACAGGTTATACTCGCTGTCATAAAGGCCAAACCGGCTGTTGCCGCCGGTGGGCGTGGTGTAATCCTTCCACAGCACAAAGCTCAGCCGCTTGTCCATCGGCGTCTGCAGGGTGCCGCCGTCGTCAATTTCGGCAGGAATGTCCACGGTGCCGTTGCCGTCTATGTCAAAGCTGCGCAAATCCGCGTGATACCGCAGGGTGCTGCGCTGAATATCGCTCATGCCGCTCGGGCGGTACGGCTGCAAAAAGCCGGTTTCCGGGTCATACAGAATAATGTCGGACACCAGACTGCTTGTCCCGGTCCAGGCATCCATCACCAGATACATACCATCGTCACTGCCCACACCCGCGTGCAGCGCCGCGCAGCTGCTGTAGACGCCCTCACCCAGATTCAGCGTCTGGGTGGAACGGAACTCGCCATCGTTGGCGGTCAGCAGCTGCAGGGTGACGCCGCCCAGCTCGGTGTCCGGCGGCAAGGCCAGCACCAGATCCTGCGTGTCCCCCTTGCCGGTGAAATCCGCCACAATCATATCGGTGTAGCTCTTGCTGATGACTGTGGATAACGTATCACCGTCATATTGGTAGACAACCAGATACTGGTCGCCCTGCGGCGAGATGTACCCGGCCAGCAGCTGCTGGCTGGTGGTGTCCTTGAGGTGCGCGGCCGAGAAGCTCTGCACCTCGCCGGTCAGGCCCTCCACAGCGCGGCTGACGCGCCAGCTGTTCTCGCCGGTGGGCTCCAGCACCGCCAGCCAGACGTTGGAACTGGTGGTGTCGGTGGTGTAGAGAATCGCCGCCTCGTCGATGCCGTCGCCGTCCCAATCGCCGAAGGCGAAGGGCGAGAGGAAATCACCGCTGGCGGGGAATTTCAGGGTTGCGCTGCTGCCCAGGAAGCTGTTCAGCGCCTTCTGCAGGGCTGCGCTCTCGCCGGAAAGCTGCGGGGCGCGCAGGAGGGTTTCCACATCCCCCACCGCGCTGCACCCAGCCAGCAGCGACACCGCAAGGAGCAGCGCCGTACTCTTTTTCCACATATCGGGCCACTCCTTTCCGGAATACAATTTCACACAGGGTGGGCAGCGTCCCTGCCCAGACAGTTATACGAATATAGTATACCACATTTACGGCAGCGCCGCAATGCCCAATAGCATGAGCAGGCAGCCGGACGAAGCGCCCAGAATACCGGCGGTGCGGTGCCGGGGTGCAAACGCGCCGGGCAGCAGCTGGGCCAACGCAACCCAGACCATAACGCCCGCCGCCAGCACGACCGTGCCATTCAAAAAGCCCTGTGTAAACAGCTGCCGCAGGGCCAGCCACGCCAGCACCGCGCCCAAGGGCTCAGCCAGCCCGGAGACAAGCGCCGCCGCTGCGCCCACTGTGCGGCTGCGGGCGGCGTAGGCAAAGGGCACGGCCACAGCCAGCCCCTCGGGGATGTTGTGCAGGGCGATTGCCGCCGCGGTGCGCAGACCTAACGCAGGGTCAGCCGTTCCCGCAAAAAAGGTGAGAACGCCCTCCGGGAAATTGTGCAGCAGCAGCGCCGCCCCTGTGACAAGCGCCGTGCGCAGCGCCGCCGCACGCGCCGGGTCAGCGGCGGAATCCAGCCGGGCGGCCAGCGCCGCCTCGTCCGGGAGCAGCCGCCCCAGCAGCCCCGCCGCCACCATACCCAGCGCCAGCAGGGACACAACCGCCCCGCCGCAGGCCAGCGGCGACAGATACCCGCCGTAAAACGCGAGTGCCTCCGGCATCAAATCGGCCAGTGATGCCGTCAACATAACGCCGCCTGCAAAGCCCGCACTGGCGGCGAGAAGCCCCTCGGTCGGTGTGCAGAGCACCGCCAGCAGCCCGCCCAGCCCTGTGGACAGCCCCGCCAGCGTGGTAAGTACAAGTGGTGAAGTTTGCATAGCTACGCCCCCTTTTCCGGTTTATAATGGTATGCGCCGCACTGGGGAGCGATAACTGCCACAGCAAAAGGCGCCGCCGTCTTGCGACAGCAGCGCCCAATATGTTTGGAATTTCTTCGGTTCCTTCTTTGCAAAGAAGGAACGCCCGTACTCCTGTACTTTTTAGTACCCGCTTCCCGCCTCGCCGGAGGTGAGCAGCTTGACAGCGCGGGAGGTTCCCAGACGGTCTGCGCCCAAATCGAGGAACTTCTCGATGTCCTCCACGGTGGAGATACCGCCCGCAGCCTTAATCTTGCAGCGGCCCCTGACGTGCTGGGCAAACAGCTCAATGTCATGGAAGGTGGCGCCGCCGGTGGAGAAACCGGTGGAGGTCTTGATGAAATCGGCACCGGCCTCGGGCACGATGTCGCACATCTTGATTTTCTCCTCCTCGGTCAGCAGGCAGGTCTCGATGATAACCTTCAGTACCTTGTCGCCCACGGCAGCCTTGACGGCGGCAATGTCATTGCGCACATCGTCATACTGCTTGTTCTTCAGCCAGCCAATGTTGATGACCATATCGACCTCGGACGCGCCGTTTTCCACCGCGGTCTTGGCCTCAAAAGCCTTGCTGGCGGTGTCCATAGCGCCGAGGGGGAAGCCGACCACGCAGCAGACCGGCACGCGGCCCGCCATATACTGCGCCGCCTGCTTGACATAGCAGGTGTTGATGCAGACAGAGGCGCAATGGTTGGCGATGGCCTCATCGCACAGGGTCTGAATCTGGGGCCAGGTGGCCTCCGGCTTGAGCAGGGTATGGTCAACCTTGCTCAGCATTTCTTCCTTTGTGTATTTCATCGGAAATTTTCCCCTTTCTCACAATGCTTGCACAGGCGTGCCTGATGCAGGCCCAGTGCCGCAAAAACGATGGAGGTGATGCTGACCGTGGCACCGATGATGCCCAGAATCAGCCCCACCAGACGGAATGCGTGTCCGCGAACTTTCTGTTTCATAGGGGATGCCTCCTTTTTGGGACGTAATTTTTTGTGCACCAGCTGTTTGGCCCCATGGGTCAGCAGCGGATGCCGGAGTGCGAATTTTGCCACTTTAAAAACAAGCATGGTCGGCTCCTTTCCGGGATATGCGCTCACTTCTTTTTAAAGATCAACAATTTGCTGAACACATAGTTGGACACAATGACGATAACCTGGCTGAACAGCTTGACGCCCATGGCCCATAGCTGCGGGTTGGCCGAAGAGAAGCTGACCACCGGTCCCAGCACGCTGATGCCCAGCCAGATGATGACCTGATCCATGACCATTGTGGCGATGCGGCAGGAGACGAACTGGCCGAACTCTGCCAGTATTGCCTTGCCGGTGTTGGTGCTTTTGAACACGAACGTGCGGTTTGTCCAGTAGGCGAACAGGATGCAGATGATGTTGTCCAGAACGTTGCCGATGCCCGCCGCAAACGCCGTGCCAAACGCCGCCTGAAACGCCGCAAAGACAACAAGGTTCAGCAGCGTGGCTAGCCCGCCGAAGAACAGGTAGGCCAGCCCCTCATAATATTTTTTGATAAAGTCTTTAAGTTTTTGCATGATGTACCGCTTGCGATTATGAAAAAAGGGGCCTGCCTGTTACAACAGGCAGGCCCCTTACGGTTGCTCAAGCTAAATTATTCAGCGTCCTCGCCGTTCTCATCGAGGCAGGCCTTCATGGACAGGCTGATGCGCTTGCGGTCGAAGTCGACAGCGGTCAGCTTAACGCGGACCTCATCGCCAACCTTCAGCACGTCAGAAACCTTGTTCACGCGCTCGTTGCTGATCTCGCTGATGTGAACGAGACCGTCAATGCCCGGCATAATGCGGACGAAAGCGCCGAACTTGGTGATGGAGACAACAGGAGCAGTGAATTCGGTGCCAACGGGAACCTCATTCTCCAGCTTGACCCAGGGGTTGTCCTCTTCCTTCTTGTAGCCCAGAGAAACCTTCTGGTTCTCGGGATCGTAGCTCTTGACGTAGACCTCGATCTCGTCGCCAACCTTCACGACCTCGGAAGGATGCTTGATGTTGTTCCAGCTCAGCTCGCTGATGTGGCACAGGCCATCAACGCCGCCCACGTCAACGAAGGCGCCGTAGGAGGTCAGGCTCTTGACAACGCCCTTGTACTGCTTGCCAACCTCAACATTGGCCCAGAACTCCTCACGCTTGGCCTTGTTGGCCTCAGCGGTGACCTTGTTGATGGAGCCGACAATCTTGCGGCCGGCGCACTCGGTGATGACCAGCTGCACGTGCTGGCCAACCAGCTTGGTGTAGTCCTCATCACGGCGCATGGTGGCCTGAGAACGGGGAACAAAGACGCGGACGCCCTTGACATTGACAACAACGCCGCCCTTGTTGGCTTCCATGACGTCGCCTTCCATGACGGTGCCGTTCTCGGCAGCCTCGGAGACGTCCTTCATGCCCTTCTGGGCCTCAAAACGGACGCGGGACAGGGTGTCAACACCCTCCTGATCGTTGGTCTTGACAACCACCAGATCCAGATCGTCGCCCTCTTTAACAAGGTCTTCCATCTTGGCGTTGGGATCATGGCTCATCTCGCGCAGGGGCACAATGCCGGTGTGCTTGGAACCATCGATACCGACGGTGCACTCCGTCGGGGAAACGCTGATGACCTTGGCTTTTACAATCTTGCCTGCGTACAGGGGCTTTGCCTCGGATGCATTCAGCATCTCCTCAAAGCTCATGTCGTCACGGATTTCTTCGCTCATACTGTTAAGTACCTCCTCAATTATAGACGAAGGCGTTGAAGCCCCGGCTGTCACGCCCACCCGCGCCGCACCAGCAAGCCATGCGGGGTCGAGTTCATCAGCAGTCTCGACGTTGATGGCCTTGGTATGCCGCGCGGCGACCTGTAACAGCTTTTGGGTATTGGAAGAATGATGACCACCAATGACGACCATGCGGTCGCATTTCTGGCTGAGGTCTTCCGCTTCCTGTTGCCTCGCCCACGTTGCATTACATATTGTATCAAAAATTTTGGCTTTTGTACACTCTTTTTTTAAGAAAACTTTGCAATTTTCCCAGCTTTCCACCCGAAAAGTTGTTTGCGCGACCACGTAGATGGATTCTTGTTGCAAAAGTGCAGGGAGCAAATTTTGCAGCTCCTCCAAATTGGCAAAAACCTTCACAGGGCCTGTTGTATGGCCTACAATTCCCTGTACCTCGGGGTGGTCTGCATCACCTGCAACCAGCAAAAGCGCACCGATTTTGTCCGCTTCCATTGCAATTTTATGGATTTTTGCAACAAACGGGCAGGTAGCATCGTGATACTCCAGGCGGCGTGTGCTTATTTTGTCATAGACAGCTCTGGGCACGCCGTGACTGCGGATGATGACCTCGTACCCATCGGGCACGGCGTCAATGTCCGGGCAGGTCACTGCGCCCTTGGCCTCGAGATCCGCCACCACCTGTGCGTTGTGAATCAGCGGGCCGAGGGCGGCAACTTTGCGTCCCTGCGCCAATAAATCGTAGGTCAGCTTGACCGCACGGTCCACACCGAAGCAGAAGCCCGCTGTTTTGGCACGAATGATTTCCATATTTATTGGTCTCCTTCCGGCAGCTGCGGCTGCTCCGGGGCGGCCTCCACGGCGGGGGCCGCAAAGGCGTTGTCGGCCAACAGCTGCTCCAGCTCGTCCCGCAGGCGGTTCTTCATGCGGCGCAGCTCGGCCATCTTGTGGCTCTGGTCCTGAATCTGCAATTCAGCGGCGGGGATGGGCGTGCCGAACACAATGCGGATTTTGCAGAACAGGTGCATCCGGCCATCCTTGCTGCCGTAGATGATGCGCACCGGCAGCATATCCGCGCCCGCGGCGGCGGCAATGACGAAGGCACCGCTTTTAATCATGCCCAGCTTGCCGGTTTTGGTGCGGGTGCCCTCGGGGAAGATCATGATGCCCGTACCGTTCTTGCACTCGTTGGTCAGCTGCTCCACCGTGGTGGTGTCACCGCGGCCGCGCTCGATGGCAACCGCGCCCATACAGCGCAGGAACCAGCCTGCCAACGGATTTTTAAACAGCTCCTCCTTGGCCAGAATACGCAGGCGTTTCCAGTCAAACACCGTAATAGCGATAAAAACAGGGTCCAGATTGGCGATGTGGTTGGGTGCGATGACATAGGCGCGTCCATCGCGGACGGTCTTCAGATTCTCGCGGCCGATGACCTCAAACCGCCAGAGAATATGTGCCAGCACCCAGATGATGGGCAGCAAAATCCAATACAAAAGCATAAGCAGCCCCCCTCAGATATGCGCAAGAATCGTGCGTTTCAGTAGGTCAAAGCTCTCCTGCAGGCCGATGCTGCTGGTGTCCACCAGAATGGCATCCTCGGCCTGCTTCAGCGGGGCCACAGCGCGGTGGCTGTCCTGATAGTCGCGCTGCTGGATGTCCGCCAGCACGGTGGCGAAATCCGCAGGCTGGCCCTTTTCAGCCAGCTCCTTGGCGCGGCGCTCAGCGCGGGCCTCAGCGCTCGCCGTCAGGAAAATCTTGACAGTGGCATTGGGCAGCACCACAGTGCCGATGTCGCGGCCATCCATCAGGATGTTCTGGCTTTCGGCCAGTCCGCGCTGGGTGTCCAGCAGGAAACTGCGCACAGCCGGATGGGCCGCCACCGCGGAGGCCGCCATGCCGATGTTCTCGGCGCGGATGGCCGTGCTGACGTCCTCGCCGTTCAAGTAGATGTGCTGCGTGCCGTCCTCCAGACGGATGTCCAGCTGAATCTCCGGCAGCAGCGCAGTCACGGCAGCGGCATCATGGGGGTCCACGCCCGCACGCACGGCGTACAGGCCGATGGAACGGTACATAGCGCCGGTGTCAACATAGACATAGCCCATATCCTTGGCCAGCGCCTTGGCCAGACTGGATTTACCGGCCCCGGAGGGCCCGTCGATTGCGATGGAAACCATATATATCACCCTTTTTATAAATAATAAATAAAAAATAAGAAATAATAAATGCGGTGTTGTTCCCGCCCGATGGCGGGAACAACATATTTATTATTTATTCTTTATTATTTTTATTTGCAGCCCGCGGCTGCCTTTGCTGCGGCCTGCGCCGTGGCCCAGGCAATCTGCAGATTGTACCCGCCGGTCCGGGCGTCCACGTCCAGGATCTCACCGGCAAAATACAGGCCCTCGCAGCGCTTGCTGGCCATTGTCTTGGGGTCAACCTCGCGCACGTCAACGCCGCCCGCTGTGATAACCGCGTGCTCCTTGTCGCCCAGCGCCGTCACCCGCACAGACCAGTGCTTGCACAGGTTCACCAGTGCCTGCTTCTGCTCGCGGGTAATTTGTGCAGCCTTCGCGGCGGGGTCCACGCCCCATTTTTCCACAGCCACCGGCCGCATGGAATTGGGCAGCAGCTTGGCCAGCGCCCCCTGCGCGCTGTGGCTGCCCAGCGCGGCAAAATCCCGGGTCAGGCGGTCGTAGAGCGTCTTTTCATCAAGAGACGGCTTTAGGTCAAACTCACAGACATACTCATGCTTGGCAATGTCCTCAATGTAGGTACTGGCGGACAGCACCAGCGGCCCGGACAGCCCGAAATGGGTAAACAGCGCCTCGCCCTGCTCACTGAACAGCGGCTTGCCGTCACAGAGCAGCGTCAGCCGCACATTGCGCAGCGAGAGCCCCATCATCCTGCAGCACGCCGGGTCTGGGCTTACCAGACTGCACAGGCTGGGCTGGGGCGTTACGATGGTGTGCCCCGCCTGCCGCGCCAGCTTGTAGCCGCTGCCGTCACTGCCGGTGGCCGGGTAGCTGATGCCACCGGTGGCAAGCAGGGTGCTGTTAGCCCGCAGCGTCTCGCCCCGGTCGGTGACGGCCCCCTTGCAGACGCCATCCTCTATAATGAGTTTTTTCGCACTGCCGCGCACAAATTCTGCATCATGGGCGTAGTCCCGCAGCGCCGCCAGCACATCCGCGGCGCGGTCGCTCTGGGGGAACACCCGCCGCCCGCGCTCGGTTTTCAGCGGCACACCGAGCGATTCAAACAGCTCCATGGCCGCCGCCGGCGGAAAGGCATACAGGCTGGAATACAAAAAACGTCCATTGTGCCGCACATAGGGCAGAAATTCCCGCACATCGCTGTCGCTTGTGACGTTGCAACGTCCTTTTCCTGTGATAAGCAGCTTCTGACCGGGGCCCTTGGGGTTGTGCTCCAGCACCGTCACGGTCAGCCCGCGGGCGCAGGCTGCACCAGCCGCCATCAGCCCGGCTGCACCGCCGCCGATGACCAGTAAATCCGTCATGGGGTATCCTTTCTTTTCAGCGGTCTGCCGTACAAAAGCAGCCCGACAAATGCGTAAACAACCAGCAGCGGATGCACCGTGGACAGGTACATTGTGCTGGTGCCGATGCCGAAGCTGGACACCTCGACAAAGGCAATCATGGCACAGCGCAGCAGCGCCATACCGAAAATGCCGAACAGCAAAAGCCACGGCACAATGGTTTCTGCCGTGCATTTTTTGCGTATCTGCGGCAAAAGCTCTGTCAGATGGAAGAACAGTGCGCCCAGCACGCCCAGAATCAGCAGGACACTGTACGCCCACGCCCAGCCCTGCATCACGGCAAAAGCGGCCTTCTGGTAGGGGCTGTAGTAGGGCGTGTCCTCCCCCACATTGGCGGCGCTGTTGAAGCCGCAGTGCAGATAGGCCGACCACTGCGCAATGTCCTCCTCGGTGCCGATGGAGCGCAGCGCCTCATAGGGCGCACAATCGCGGAGCCGCAGAACGTGCCAGAAGCCTTTCCACGTTTCGGCCAGCGTTGCCGGAACGTACGCGGCCTTGATTGGCTGGCTGGTTGCGGCGCGCTTTCCGGTGCGGCTGGGCAGCGTACCCGCGTCACAGGCAGCGTTTATTTTGTCGGCCACCGTCTGCCAGTAGGCGTCTGCCGTTTTGGCATCGGCGTAGACGCCCTCAAACTGGGCGGCGCGGCGGATGGCCCAATAGAAGCTGCCCGCGCGGTAGTCGTTCAGACGGGGGTCGCGGAAGTCATTCTGCAGCTGGGCGTCCTCCTCCAGCCAGTAGGCCAGCGGTTCCAGCTCCGGCACAGCATCGTAGATTTTTTCGCGTGCATCGGCGGGCACAGAGAGGTACGGTGCATCGCTGTCGGTGTCCACCCGCATCATGGCGCCCATCGCGGCCGAGAAGGAGCCCGCGGAGAAATCCGACAGCGCAAACACGCCGTAGTGGGTGTAGTTGAGGGTGCAGAAGGTCAGCACGCCCACGCCGAGCATCACATACGGAATCAGCTGCGCGGCCAGCGCCTTCCAGCGGCGCGTCCCCGCCAGCACTACGGCCACGATGACCGTTGCCACCGCGGCAAAGGGCAGCAGGAACAGCCCGGCGTCCTCGCGGTCCAGATACCCGCAGGCAAGGCCCGCCCCCGCCGCAGCCAGCCACGGCCAGAGGGGCTTATCGGTTTCCAGCACCGCCCGCAGCGCCATGCCCGCCATACCCGCAAAGAAGTACAGGCAGAGCGCCGGGAAGATATTGTCCCGGTAGACGCGCAGCGTGTAAGCCGCCCAGCTTGACGGCAGAAAGGCCAGCGCCGCAAAGAGTGCCAGCGTCAGCACGCGGCCAACACCCAGCTCTTTTTTGCGCCACAGCGGCGAAAACGCAAACGCCGTCAGCAGGCTTGCCCCGCACCACAGCGCCGCGCCGCTGACGAGATACGGCAGATGCAGCGCATGGAGCAGCGCCAGCCAGACCGGAAAAAACATAGCCTTGGACAGCGTCAGATAGTCATATGCGCCCAGCCACTGCCCGGCTGAAATATTGTTGGCGGCGCGGAACATCAGCTCATCGTCCAGCGGCGCACCGCCCACCCAGGTGTATGCCTGCTGAAAGCCCGCCAGCGCCAGACGCAGGCAGACCAGCAGCGCACACAGCACCCAGAACATACGGCGCGACAGCCGCGGACGAAATTGCTTCATGGTAAAATTCCTCGTTATTTCTGCAGCTTTTCAATGCTTTCCACCAGATATTTCTGCTGCCGGAAGGTCATATTCAACAGCAGAGACAGATACTTGATCACGATGGTCAAAACCGCAAACAGCCCGGCAAAGCCCACGGTAATGACAAACATCGTGGTGGTCCAGCCCGCCACCGGGTGGCCGGTGGTAAAGACGATGAGGGTGTAGAGCAGCTCGGCCAGAGCCAGCGCCAGCATACACAGCGTGATGGTCACGCTGGCCTTGAAGCCAAAGTTGGTGTACAGGGTCAGGCTGTCAAGCGCAAGGTTGAACCGCCCTCTGCTTTTGACGGTCAGCTGGCCGTCAAATTCCAGATCCACCATCTTCAGGCCACTGGCCGCGTAAGCTGCCTTGCGGTAGGGCAGATGCGCGCTGGACGCATGGACGCGGTTGATGGCACGCCGCGTGACAAGGCGGAATGCATCGGTGCGCAGCTTATAGGCACTGTTGGAGTGCGCGTTGAAGATGCTATAAAACAGCTTGCTACCGCCGCACACGCTGCGCGGACAGACCGAGACGATATCGTTGCCGGTCAGCGCCGTGCGGTACGCCTCAAAAATCAGCGAAGCCGGATAGCAGAGTTCGGTGGAATCGAATTCGTAGACGTAGTCACCGATGGCGGCATCCAGCCCCGCATTCATCGCGTCCTCCAGACCGTGGAAGATGCTCATATGCAGAATCGTCAGCGGCGCAGCCTGCTCCCTGCCCCATTCGCGCAGGCGGGCGACCGTGTCATCGGTGCAGGCATCATCCACAACCACCAGCTCATACTGGGCGAAATGGGCTTCCAGCTCCGCCGCCGCGGCGCGGCAGAATTCTACTGCACGCGCACCATCGTTATGCAGATAGACAACGGCCGAGACAAAGTTTTTTTCTTTTGTGTTCATACTTCCAGCACCTCGTCCAAGTCATATACCGTGTTGATTTTGCCGCTGAGCACGCTGACCAGCCGCGGCTCGTCGCAAAGCACGCGCACCACGGTCGGGCGCGAATCGTCAATTTCGCTGGCCTTCAGAATCGGCTTCATGCTGAAAAGACTGCTGTGATAGGCAAAGCCGTATTCTTCCTTTAAATATTTGCGCGCCAGCTGGCTCATATAGGGCCACGCGCTGGCCGGCTTGGCCGGGCACTCGTTGCAGTTGTACAGGCTGCCCGGGGCGCAGCGGCCGCCGCTTTCGGCCTGACAGGGGAAGGTGGCCACGCTGTCATAGCTTGTCTCATGCGGGGTGAAGGTCACACTGGTCAGGCTGTGCAGGCCGGTCTGGCCGAAGGGCATCAGGCTGAAGAACGGGCCATCCATAACGGTGATGCCGATATTTTTCAGGCGTTCGTCCACAGTGCACAAAATAATCTCGCACTTTTCGTACTTAATGCCGAACGGCGGCAGCCCCAACATAGCGTGCACATCGTTGACACCCGCGTAGGTTGCGTTCAGCAGATAGGGTGCCTCGGCGGTGGTGTCCCCCGCCGTGACCCGCCACGCGCTGCCCGCCCTCTCGATGCGGTCAGGCTTGTGGCTGTAGAGAATCTCTACGTTGGGCAGCGCCGCCAGCTTTTCCAAAAACCAGCGCTTGAGCACCTGCGCATCGTAGGTGTACTCTGTGGTCAGGAACGCGCCGTCACACAGGCCGGGGTTGAAATAGCGCTCCGGGGGCACATCGTCACAGCGGATATCTGCGGCGGCGCAGAAGCGGCGGAACTCGGCCGCGTTCGTCCACGAAAAATGCGCACTGGTGGCATATACCTGGTCAAATTGTGTGTGCAGGCAGAAGCCGTAATCCTCACAGAAACGTTCAAAATAGTGTGCCGACTTGATAGCCGTGGAGTAGCTGCGGGGGTAGTGATAGCCCATATGGACGCGGGCCTGATTGATGTAGGTTGCCCGCATAAAGGGCGCGGAGTCACGCTCCAGTACAAGGACGCGCTGCCCCGCCGCCCCGCATTTCTGGGCCGCGTACAGGCCGTACAGTCCTGCGCCGAGGATGATTTTATCGTAGGTCATTTACATCCCTCTTTCCTTTGTATTTTCCATAGCCGCGGCACAGTCCGATTCCCGCTGCAGGGCAAGACCGATCACGCACTGCATATAGGGCAGAACGCTGATCATCGTGCGCATATACTCGCCGCAGGTGACAAAATAGGGGGAAAACACCGTGGTGAACATCAGGGAGAAAAACGCCGCCCACAGCCACGGGATCTTGCGCCGACGCACCCACTGCACCGCCATCACGACCCCGGCAGCCACCGAGGCAACCATACTATGCCCGATACACAGCGCACCGAATACGCCGTAGTTCCAAAAGGAATACAGCTTAGCCAGCGGCATGGGCGCTTGCTTGCTTTCCCACGCATAACCGTGAAAATTTGTGACAGAATCCCTGCCCATCTGCATAGCCGTATCGTACAGATATTGCACCGGGTGCTTGTTAAAATACGTCCGCGCCGCTTTCTGCGCCCTTGCCCATCCAAAGTCCATCGCCGTCAGCAGAACCGCATCCTCATCGCCCGTTTCCGCTGTGCGACACATCGCCTCGGCCATCTCGGTATCCTCAAAATCCGGATAGTAGCCATAGCGGATCGCCACTACCATATCCTGCCGCGCCCCTGCAACCGTCATGGAAAACAGCCCGAATTGCTTTTGGAACACGGCACAGTACCCCAGCACCAGCACCAGCCCCGCAGCCAGCGCGGCCAGCATTTTCAGCAGGTTGGCGCGCTCGGTCTTGCGGTCGGGAAATGCCAGCCGCAGAAGCAAAAACACCAGCAAAATCGCCCAATAGGTCAAAAATTGGGGACGCAGGAAAATCAACAGCTCGGTAAGCAGTACCGCCAGAAGCCCGTATTTCAGCTTTGTGGTGTGCAGATACTGCACAATGCAGTAGAAAAACGCTACCGTACCGGAAAGGGACAGCGACTCCGTCAACAAAACCGTGTCCCACCCTGCCACTGCGGAGGTTGTGGCATAAATAAATACGCACAGCTGCGCCCACGGGCTGCCCACACCGATTTGGCACAGAATCCTTGCCAGCAAAATCAGCGAAAGCATCGACAGCAAGATCTGAACCGCGCAGACAGCGTTCGGGTAGCCCTGACCAAAAATTGCCTGCATGGAATGCATAAACAGCGCATACAACGGCGGAACGCCCTGCGCCGCCTGCCCATGGAACAGATCCTTTAGATAAAAAACGCTGTAGGCATAGCTGTCCGTATACCAAACCGCCCAGCCCTGCCCTGCATATTGCAGCAGGCGGCTCAGGATGACCGCTGCCGCGGTGATGCGCCACAGCTTTTCCTCCGTCATTGCGATTTTCTTTCTGTTCATCGGTTTTTCTCCTTCCGGGCGGCGCAGCGCTTGCGGCAGGCATCGGCAACGGTCTGCAGCAGCATCGCCCCCATCATATACAGCCCGGGCAAAACGCCCAGCATCGTGCGCATATATTCGTCACAGGTGGCAAAATAGGTGGTCACCACCATCGAGCAGGTGGTCGAGAAAAACGCTGCCCACAGCCACGGGATCTTGCGCCGGCGCACCCACTGCACCGCCATCACGACACCCGATGCCGCCGATGCCACAAAGGCATAAAACACATAGACACGGTCAAAAACAGCGCGCAGAATCGGGTTCAGCGCCCGGGCGGGGGCGCTTTCCACAGGCAGGGCGTAGCCCTCAAACACATTGTAGCTGTCCACCTTCATAATGTGCAGCGTGTCCAGTAGGTATCGCGCGCGGTGCTGGCGGATGTAGCCGCCAGTGCCTGCAGCAGCCCGCGCCGCATTAGCGGTGTGTTTTACGGGTTGTACTTGCCTGCCAGCGCCTTCAGCAGCACCTGCATCAGGTCGCTGTTGCCCTTGAAGCCACTGATTTTGGTGGGGGTCTTGCCGGTGGCTGGGTAGGCGCGGGTCACGGGGACCTCGCAGGCCTTCAGGCCCAGCTGGGTGGCACGGATGCTTAAGTACGCCAGCAGCTCATACTCACTAAAGACATCGCGCAGCGGGCGGACATCGGGGTGGGTCAGGTACTCGCGGCTGTAGGCGCGGTAGGCGTTGGTGGTGTCGGTGAACCACTGGTGCGCGCCCAGACTGATGAGGGGCGCGTGAATCAGCCGCACGGCGGCATAGCGCACCAGCGGCGTATTGATGGCGTGGCCGCCGCGGATAAACCGGCTGCCCTGCACAAGGTCATAGCCCGCCTGCAGCTTGGCGATGAATTTGGGCACATCCTCAATGGAGTCCTTGTTGTTGCCGTCAATCGTCAGGATGCCCTTATAGCCGCGGTCCAGCGCAAAATAGATGCCCATGCGCAGTTGGGCGCCCTGCTTGCCGGGGCCGGTTTTCGTCAGCAGCGTGTTGACGTGGTACAGCTGCAGGGTTTCCTGCTTCATGCTGCCGTCGGTGGAGCCGCCGTCGCAGATGACAATGTCGCACAGGCGGTCAACGCCCGCCTTCTGGGCACGGCCCAGCTCGGTCAGAATCCGCGCCCCTTCGTTGATTACCGGAATCAGCAGGCAGTAGTCACTGCGGCGGCCCTCAAATTCGGCGGCGGTGTAGTCCGGCACGCCGTTCAGATTTTTACGCTCGTACTCAATCATGCAAACACCTCCGCGATATAGTCCATCGTGCGGCGGATGGTGTCCACATCGGTGCGAGCCATCTCGACCGAGACAAAGCCGCGGTAGCCCACCGCGCCCAGCAGCAGCGCCAGCTCCTTGTGCTCGGGGCGGCGCTCAATCGGGGCCAGCCCCGGCTCGCTGATATGGACATGGCTCACATACTGCATATCATCAATGAAATTCTGCAGCTTTTCGCCCTGCGCCAGCACGGTCGACAAATCAAAGTTGACCGACAGGCCGGGGTTATCCAGCCGCTTGACCAGTGCAAAGGCGTCCGCCGTGTTGTTCAGATAGTTCGTGTACATGGGCGGGTTTGCCTCCAGCGCCAGATGCACACCGTACCGTGCGGCCAGATTGCCCGCCTGCATAAAGAACGCCTCGGCGGCGGCATCGTTGGCCCCCAGCGGGCGCATACGGTTTTTGGGGCAGCCGAACACCAGCGAGGGGCAGTTCAAGCTGTGGGCAAACTGGAAGGCCTGTGCCGTGTAATCAAGCAGCGGTTCAGCGTCGGCGGGGTTGAAGATATTGCCTTTCTGGCCGTACCAGATGCTTTGCAAACTGGGTACGGAGAAGCCCCAACGGTTTTTGAGATACCCGCCGAAAAGCAGTGCACTGGTCAGATTTTCATACGGTGCTTCGGAAAAAATGCGGGTGGGGGCCAGTTCCAGCCCGGTAAAGCCCGCCTGCTGCATGGCGGCGTAGACAGTCTCGTCCTCATCCTTCTGCCATGCAATGTTGGAAATGGCCAGCTGATAGTTCGCCATATGTCAGTCCCTCCAGTCGCGCAGGAAGCGCGTTATATCGTCCAGTTCCTGTTGTTTGGTGCACAGGTAATCCCCGCTACCGCCCAGAATCTCCGCATAGCGGCTGCGCAGGTCATAGTCAAAGGGAGATTTTGCCAGCTCGTTGCGCCAGCTGCCGCCTGTCACGGCGGTGTAGACCTCGGCGGCGGTGATGGGCGGCGTGCAGAGGTGCAGCAGCTTCACACCGGCGGCGCGGGCCTTTTCAATATCCGCCCACAGGCGTCCCAGATTGTAGAACTGGTAGCGGCTGCGCGAATCAGTAAAGGCCAGCGCGTTGAAGTCATTCTGTGCAAAAAACGCCTTCAGGGCGGCTGTATCGGCGGTGCCGTTCAGCTTGTAAAAGCCGTTGTCCGCCAGCGTGTAGCCCGTTTTGACAAGCTGTGATTTTTGCGCCAGCTCGTCATATTTTTCCGGTTTCAGCATAGCCGGGGTGAGGGTGTGCAAATCATACAGGAAGTTCTTTTTGATACCCACGCCGTACAGTGCCGGCAGACGCACGATGAGCGCTTCCGGGAAATCCTCCCGCACCCACTGCTCCAGTTGGAGGCGGTTTCTGCCGTAGGCGGGCAGGCCGTCCGCGGCGGGGGTGTCATCCTCATATTTGCCGCGGCTGTCCGGCCAGACAGCGATAGTGGAAATCAGCACCAGTTCCTGCGGCGCGATGCGGCGGATATTTTCCCGCGCTGCACGCATAACCGCCAGATCTGCTTCCGGATTCGCGTTGGCCAGAAACATAGCGGCGGGCACACCCGCATAGACGCAGAGCACCGGATGGCTGCCGTACTGCGCGGTGATATCGCTGCTGTGGCAGGCCGCCGCAAACGAATGCTTTGCCGCCAGGTTGCCCCCCACGAACCCGGTGGAGCCGACAAGCAGATCCAAGGACATAGCTGATTCTCCTTTGCACATTTATACAAAATACATTATAGCGTATCGCAGCGGAAAAAGCAACGCCCTGCGCAGAATCGCGCAGGGCGTTGCTCCTTATAAAGCCTTTTCCTATGGGGGAAGGCTCACTATTTCAAAAACTCCTCAATGATCTTTAACCCGACCTCGCCCGATTTCTCCGGGTGAAACTGGCAGCCCAGCACACTGCCGTGGACAGCGGCGGCGCAGATTTTGCGACCGCCGTACACAGTGTAGGCAAGGCAGTCCGCGTCCTCGGCAGGCTTGGCCTCATAGCTGTGGATGAAATAGCACTCCTCGCCGGGGGTAAGCCCTGCCAGTGCCGTGCCCGCAAAGTCCGTGCGGTTTCCGCCGGGGTACAGCGGGTTCCAGCTGATGTGCGGCACCCGCTGGGGCTGGCCGTCGGCATCGGTGTCCGGTATTTTCACAACGCGCCCCGGTATCAGCCCCAGTCCGGCGTGCAGACCGAACTCCTCGGATTCGTCAAACAGCATCTGCATCCCAAGGCAGATGCCCAGCAGCGGCGTGCCTGCGGCGGCCTTTTGGCGTATCGGCTCCACAAGGCCCAGCTTTTCCAGACCGTTCATACCGTCCCGAAACGCCCCGACGCCGGGCAGTACCAGCGCTTCCGCGGCCAGAATATCCGCGGCCTTGTCCGTAACCAGCGTCTCTGCCCCAAAATGCGCAAAGGCGTGCTGCACGCTGAGCAGATTGGACAGGCCGTAGTCAATAATTGTCACCTTCATACCCGGCGCACCTCCACTCCGCCTGCGCGGATGTCATCCTTCAGCTCCTGCACGGTTTCCTTTTTATAATGCAGCACCGCAGCGCAGGCCACGGCGTCCGCGCCCGCATTGGCGGCGTCCACAATATCGTCCCCGCAGCCCACGCCGCCGCCGCAGATAACCGGCACATTGACGGCTTTGGTCACGGCTTCAATCAGCTCTAAGTCCATGCCCTGCTGCAGGCCCTCGTTGTCCACGCTCGTCAGCAGGATTTCCCCTGCGCCCAGCGCCACACCGCGCTTGGCCCACTCCACCACATCATAGCCGGAATGGGCGCGGCCGTTGTCATAGTAGGCCTCCCACTTGCCGGGCCATGTGCGGCTGCGCTTGGCCTGAATCGACAACACCATGCACTGGCTGCCGAAGGCCTGCGCCACCTCGGTGATAAGCTCCGGCCGCTTGATGGCCGCGGTGTTGATAGCCACCTTGTCCGCGCCCATCGACAGGATGTGGCGCACATCCTCCACGCTGCGCAGGCCGCCGCCCACGCAGACAGGAATATACACATCATCGACCGTTTTGCGGACAATGTCACTCAGATTGTTGCGGTTGTACAGGCTGGCCACAATGTCAATGTAGAGCAGCTCATCAATGCCGTCCTCATAGTATTCCTTCGCAAAAGCGTTGGGGTTGCCCAGCTTGCGCAGCCCCTCCAGCTGGATGCCCTTGACAAGGTTGGTGTCCTTGACGTCCAGACGGGCGATCAGGCGGATCTTTTTCTTCATGGCAAAACCTCACTGCTCGTGGTGCGTGCCGCGCGGGTCGCCCCACAGAACCTCGCTGTCGCCCTCGTAGGGGGTGTGGCGCAGCTTCCACATATTGTCCTCCCACTTCCAGAGGTGCGGGCTGCGGAAGCGGTCGGCCAGGTCCATAAAGTAATCGCGGTCCATCCTGGGCTGCTCAAACAGCTGGCTGGCCCACGGGAAATGCTGCCGGTCAAGGGACAGATACTTGAAGATTTCCTTCTCAAAGCGGTCCGGGTATTCGCCATCAAACTTCTTGCACAGTGCTTTGCCCTCGTCCAGCGTGATTTCCTCGTTTCGGATTTCCTGCGCAGCATCGTAGGTGGTGCGGCCGATGCCGTACTTGATGTAAGTGGTGTAGTAGAAGAAATCGTCGATTTTATCGTCAATCGAATTGTACTTGGAGTAGGTGCCTTGTGTGCGCTCCGGCGCAGGGCGGAAGCCGCCGTGCTCAACGCTGTAGTAGTACGCGCCCTGCGGGTGCCATTTTTCGTAATAGCCCAGATACCGCACCTGAATGTGGTTTTTCTCCAGATTTGAGGTTTCGGACGGCAGGTAGATGGCCAGATCCGCCTTGTCCACCTTGTAGTCCTCCTCCAACTGGCGCAGGCTGACGCCGCCCAGATAGATGTGGTCGTAGTCATTGACGGCAAAGAAGTGCTCGTCACGCAGCGCGGAGTTGTTGTCGGCAATCGGGTTGCCGAACTCGGCCTCGTTCTCGCCGTAGAACACCAGCGGGATACCGAACTTGGCGGCCATCTTGGGGGCCAGCTGCTTCTGCCCCAAAATGAACGGCTGGAACGGATGGAACAGGTTCTCGGTGGCAAGGCGGGTCAGCAGGCGGTGGGTCATACCGTTGGGGGTGCACAGGTAGTTGTCAAACCCGGCGTGAATCCACGCCTGCATATTGTCCCAGCCCCATGGGGTATACATATGAGGTGCCCAGGTGACGGTCAGCGGGTGCATACCGTACTTATATTTCAACAGGTGGGCAGCGTAGAAGCTGTCCTTGCCGCCGGAGCCGGGCACAAGGCAGTCATAGCTGCCGTCATTCTTGCGGTACTCATCGCAGAGCTCGCGCAGTTCCTTCTCCCGCAGGGCCCAGTCGATATGGCCGTCGGCCTTATTGTGGCAGGCGTGGCAGGCATCGCAGACGCCATCCTCCTGTATGACCATCGTTTTTTTGATAGATTTGATGGTATGCTCAAACTCATAGCAGGAGTTGGGCTTCTGGTTGCTCATCACACATTCCTTGCAGAACTGCACATGCTTGGGCAGGCCGTAATAAGCCTCCCGCTGGTCCTCCGGGATGTCGGGGGCGTATTTGCTGTAATCAATGTCCACATGGCGGGGAAGTTTTTCCATATTTCTACACTCCATTCGGCTTTGTACCAAAAATAAAAAGGCGCCGTCCGATAGCAATGCTATCAGACGGCGCCTTTGCCGTTGATGGTATTATAACACAGGGCGTTTTATTTTGCAAGAGGGTCAGCCGTTATCCACACGGTTTCCGTCAATAAAGACGGCCTTCACGGGGGTCATAACTTCAAAGGGGCTGCCGGCGGTGATGACAACGTCCGCGTCCTTGCCAACCTCCAGCGAGCCGACGCGGTCGGCCACGCCGATATGCTCCGCCGGGTTGAGGGTGATGGCCTTCAGCGCATCGAACGGGTCCATGCCCGCCTTGATGGCCATACCGGCGCAGAGCGGCAGATACTGCTGCGGAATGACCGAGTTGTCCGTGATGATGGAGACATGGCAGCCCGCCTTGGCCAGCACGCCGGGGGTTGCCCACGATTTGTTCTGCAGCTCATATTTGCTGGCAAAGGTCAGGCTGGGGCCGACCGCCATCGGGACGTCCTTCTCCTTGGCCAGCTCGTCCACAATGAGGTGGCCCTCGGTCACGTGCTCCAGCGTCAGGCGCAGGTTGAACTCCCGCGCAATGCGCAGTGCGGTAAAGATATCATTTGCCTGATGGGCGTGCGCCTTTAGGGGGATTTCCCGCGCCAGCACCGGCAGCAGGGCCTCCAACTTCTGGTTATAGGCGGGCATCTTGGTCACATCGCCGTTGGCCGCCTGCTTGCGGGCGCCGTAGTCGCGGGCCTGCATCAGTGCGCCGCGCAGGAAGGCCGCCGTGGACATACGCGTGGAATCGCACTTGTCACGGTAGCAGCGCTTGGGGTTTTCGCCGAAGGCGCACTTCATCGCGACCGGGTCCCGCACAACCATATTGTCCACGCGGTCGCCCACGGTTTTCATTGCTAAGAACGTGCCGCCCAGCACATTGGCGCTGCCCGGCCCGGTGCAGACGCAGGTCACGCCCGCACGGCGTGCATCCCCCAGCGAGGGGTCACGCGGGTTGATGCCGTCAATGGCGCGGAGCTGCGGCGTCCAGATGTCGTTCATCTCGTTGTAGTCGCAGCCCTCATAGCCGATGCCGTAGCCGTCCAGCCCGATATGGGTGTGGGCATCGACAAAGCCGGGGAATACGTCAAGGCCATCTGCCTCAAAAATTTCAGCGTCTGCCGGGGCGTCCAAGTCACTGCCGATGGCGGTGATCTTGCCGTCAGCCAGCAGAATATCCGCCTTATACGCATCGCGGTGTACGGCATCATGGACGAGGCCGTTTTTGATTAAAGTTGCTGCCATAACCATTTTACCTCCGTTACCTCGTAGGGGCGGATTCCCTGTCCGCCCGCTAAGCCGCTATGACCCGCGGGCGGACAGGAAATCCGCCCCTGCAATACTTTTTATTCTTATACCGTAAAATCCAGACAGGTCCGCACGGCGGTGTAGGGGCGCACCTTGCCATCGGCCACGGCCACATGGGCCGGGTGGGTGGAGTAGCCCTTCAGCGCGGCGGCGTCGGTAAAGGTGGTGTCCAGCATCAGATCCGCGTTGGCGCTGCTGGGCAGGGCGTCGGTGTAGACGTGCACCTCCAGCAGGCCGGGAATCTGACCGGCCAGGCCTTCCAGTCCTGCCTTGATGCCGGCCTTGACGGCGGCCTTCTCGGCGTCGGGCATTTCCTTCAGCTTCCAGAGAATGACATGACGTACCATTTACTTGTTCTCCTCCCAGATGGGGTGCTTGAGCTGCCACTCGCCACAGTCATTCTTCTCAAACAGGTCGCGGTTGTAGAACTTGTCCATAATTTTCCAGAACTCGGTCTCGGTGTAGCCGCAGAACTCGCAGAAGTCACGCACGCAGAGCGGGTCCAGCTTGCCGTCGCGCTCCTTGATGATGGGAATAGCCTCCTCGCGGGTCATCATACCGTAGCGGATGTAGCGGGCGGTGTAGTCGGTGGCGGCGGCGTGGCCGAACTTGGGATACTTCAGCCAGCTGTGCACCAGATAGGCGCGGGAGTCGATCTGGTCAAAGTTTTCGGCGTGGTGGGTGCGATCCCACTCATGGGTCAGGTCGTGGAAGCCGTGCGCCTTGGCAATCTGGTAGTTCTTGTAGCTGTTCCACGGCACAAAGTAGCTCATATAGAACGGGTCGAGCTTGGCGCGTTCCTCGGCGCTGGGGGCCAGCGTCAGGGAGAGGTCCTTCTCGGTCACGCCGTCACCCAGCAGTTCCTCCATCGGCATACCGACAGCCACGCCGTTCTCAATCTGGTCCATGGCGGAGTAGGTTTCCTTGTCGGCGTTGCCGCCGTACTCAAAGCTGACGTTCTCGCCGTAGCAGAGCATCGGGGTGTTAAACTTGGCGGCCATATGCAGGGGGAAGGTGTAAATCAGGCGGTCAACGTACCAGGTCGGCTTGCCGTACTTTTCAAAGAATTTGCGCATCAGAATCTTCTGCACCTTGATGTTGGGCTTGCAGGAGATGATGGTGCAGCCAAATTCCTCGCTGATGTTTTTCAAGTTGTGGATGCCCGCCTGCGTCATGGGGAAGTTATCCTCCACGCTGAACAGGATGGGGTTCATGTGCATAACCTCTTTCAGCATCCAGACCTGGAAGTGGCTGTCCTTGCCGCCGGAAACGGCAACAGCGCAGTCATAGCCACCGGGGCCGTTCATGCCGCGGTACTTATCGCAGTAGGCCTCGAACTCCTTGAAGCGGGCATCCCAGTCCACGTTCTTGCGGTTCTCGTAGTGGCGGCAGGCGCTGCAGACGCCCTCGGCATCAAAGGTGATACCGGGGCGGGTGTCGGGCATCGTACATTTTTTGCAGTAACGCATAAGAACACTCCTTATTTGATAATGCAGTCAGTTTTGCAGACAGATTCAATTTACAGCTTGGTGGAATGTTTCTCTTGAAAAGAGGTTTTCCGTAAGACTACTATACCGCATTTGCCGGAAAATAGCAAGATAAAAGCGGAGAGGGCGGGTACCGGCTGTTGTGCTTGGGCATTGGCCCGCAGGCTTTCCCATAGGCGGGTGCTGCCGGGCAGCTTCCGCGGGCGGAGCAGAGCCCCGCCCCTACTGCGTTGTTTGCGGTAAATGCCGTCCCTCACGTTTCCCACAAAAAAGCGGCAGGCCAAAAGCCTGCCGCGGGGTATTGGGTGTAAAATTACTCGATGATGCTCTTACCGGTCATTTCCGCGGGGACGGGCAGGCCGATGTAGGGCAACATGGTGGGGGCAATATCTGCCAGGCAGCCGCCCTCACGCAGCTTCACATCGCCAGCGCCAATCACAGCGAAGGGCACCACGTTGGTGGTGTGCGCCGTGAAGGGAGAGCCGTCGGGGTTCTTCATCTTCTCGGCGTTGCCGTGGTCAGCGGTCAGGAACACCACACCGCCGGCCTTCAGCACGGCATCGGTGACCTCGCCCACGCACTTGTCAACGGCCTCGACAGCCTTGACAGCGGCGTCAAACACGCCGGTGTGGCCGACCATATCGCAGTTGGCAAAGTTCAGGATGATGACATCGTACTTGCCGCTTTCGATGCGGGCCTTGCACTCATCGGCAACCTCATAGGCGCTCATTTCGGGCTTGAGGTCGTAGGTGGCAACCTTCGGGCTGGGGATGACCTTGCGGTCCTCGCCCTCGCAGGGCTGCTCCACACCGCCGTTGAAGAAGAAGGTCACGTGGGCATACTTCTCGGTCTCGGCAATGCGCAGCTGGGTCTTGCCGTTGGCGGCCAGATACTCGCCCAGCGTGTTCTTCAGCTCAACCGGCGGGTAGGCAACCTCGCAGTTGGGCATGGTGGCATCATACTCGGCCATGCAGACATAGTGAACCTGCTTGCGGCCGCCGCGGCGCTCAAAGCCGGTGAAGTCGTCATCGCAGAAGATGCGGGTCATCTGGCGGGCACGGTCGGGGCGGAAGTTCATAAAGATGACGGTGTCGCCGTCCTGCACGCGGCCGCCCTCGCAGGTGACCACAGGAATGACGAACTCATCGGTGACATCGGCGGCATAGCTGGCCTCGATGGCCTCGGCTGCGTTGGCAGCGTGGTTGCCCTCGCCGTAGACAAAGGCAGCGTAGGCCTTCTCCTCGCGGTCCCAGTTGTTATCGCGGTCCATCGCGTAGTAACGGCCGGAGACGCTGGCAATCTTGCCGATGCCCAGCTCGTCCAGCTTGGCCTGCAGGTCAGCCAGGAAGCCCTTGCCGCTGTGCGGGTCGGTATCACGGCCGTCCATGATGCAGTGCAGATAGACCTCCTTGGCGCCCATCTGCTTGGCCATTTCCAGCACGCCGTACCAGTGGTCGGCATGGCTGTGCACGCCGCCGGTGCCGACAAGACCCATCAGGTGGATGGCCTTGCCTGCGTCGATGGCTGCCTTCATATTCTTGACCAGCACGGGGTTTTTCAGCATCTCGCCGTCCTTGATGGACTTGGTGATGAGGGTCAGCTGCTGGTAAACGATGCGGCCTGCGCCCATATTGGTGTGGCCGACCTCAGAGTTGCCCATCTGACCGTCAGGCAGGCCGACTGCCATACCGCTGGCCTCAATGGTGGTCATGGGGTAGTTGGCAAACAGCTTGTCCAGGTTCGGCTTGTTGGCGGCAACCACGGCGTTGCCGTAGGTCACATCCGGCGTCCAGCCGAAGCCGTCCATGATGCAGAGCATAACAGGTTTTTTAGACATAGATTTGTAGACTCCTTTTCGTTGAAAAGGCTTCCCCTTGGGGGAAGCCTTTGTTGCAATCAGCCCTTGGTGGCAGCGTCCACAATCACGGCAAACTGGTCAGCCTTCAGAGAAGCGCCGCCAATCAGGCCGCCGTCAACATCAGGCTTGCTGAGCAGCTCCTCGGCGTTCTTCGGGTTCATGCTGCCGCCGTACTGAACGGTCAGGGCCTTGGCAGCGTCCTCGCCGTACAGCTCGCCGACCACCTTGCGGATGGCGGCGCAGACCTCCTCGGCCTGGTCAGCGGTAGCGGTCTTGCCGGTGCCGATGGCCCAGATGGGCTCATAGGCGATAACAACGTTCTTCAGCTCGTCAGCGGTGACGCCGTTCAAGGCGATCTTGACCTGCATACGGACCAGCTCCTCGGTGACACCCTGCTCACGCTGGTCAAGGCTCTCGCCGACGCAGATGATGGGCTTGAGGCCGCCGGCCAGTGCTGCCTTGGTGCGCTTGTTGACAGTCTCGTTGGTCTCGGCAAAATACTGGCGGCGCTCGCTGTGGCCGATAACCACATACTCAACGCCGAGGTCGGTCAGCATATCGGCGGAAATCTCGCCGGTGAAGGCGCCGGACTTCTCAAAGTGGACGTTCTCAGCGCCAACGTGGATGTTGGTGCCCTTGGTCATCTCCACAGCGGTGACCAGGTCGGTGAAGGGAACGCAGATGACGACCTCGCAGCCGGCGTCCTTCACAGCGGGAATCAGCTCGCTGATGAGGGCCTTGGCCTCGGTGGCGGTCTTGTTCATCTTCCAGTTGCCGGCAATGATAGCTTTACGATTCTGTTTATCCATGGTTGGTTGTACTCCTTACTGTAAATTATAAAGTGGCAATAAGCAAATAATAGATAAGAAATAATAAATAATAAATTCGGTGGGCTTTTGCCTGAAGGCAAAAGCAAATTTTTTGAGCCGCGCAGCGGCGGTTCACCTTCATTTATTATTTATTATTTATTCTTTTTTATTTCGCGCTTTTCTTGTTCACAAGAAAGGCGGGGGGGGGGGGGGGGGCGCGGCGGCTCTGCCGCCGCGCCTTGCGGTTTCTTATGCCTTCTGGATGACGGCGATACCGGGCAGCTCCTTGCCCTCGAGGTACTCGAGAGAAGCGCCGCCGCCGGTGGAGATGTGGGTCATCTTGTCGCCCAGACCCATCTGCTGGACAGCTGCAGCGGAGTCGCCGCCGCCGATAACGGTGGTGGCATCGCTCTCAGCCATAGCCTTGGCAACAGCCAGGGTGCCGGCAGCCAGAGTCGGGTTCTCAAACACGCCCATGGGGCCGTTCCAGACAACGGTCTTGCTGGCCTTGACGGCGTCAGCAAACAGCTTCATGGTCTCGGGGCCGATGTCGCAGCCTTCCATGTCAGCCGGGATAGCGGTGGTGGGGACGATCACGGTCTCGATGGGGGCATCAATGGGATCGGGGAAGTCCTTGATGCAGGCAGCATCGACAGGCAGGAGCAGCTTGACGCCCTTCTCCTTGGCCTTGGCCATCATTTCCTTGCAGTAATCCAGCTTGGAATCATCGCACAGGCTCTTGCCGATCTCATAGCCCTGCGCCTTCAGGAAGGTGTAGGCCATGCCGCCGCCGATGATCAGGGTGTCGACCTTCTCCAGCAGGTTAGAGATAACGTTCAGCTTATCCGCAACCTTGGCACCGCCCAGAATAGCGGTGAAGGGACGCTCGGGGTCATTCACAGCGTTGCCCAGATACTTGATTTCCTTCTCCATCAGGTAGCCGACAGCGGTATCCTTGACATAGTCGGTAACACCGGCGGTGGAGCAGTGGGCACGGTGGCAGGAGCCAAAGGCATCGTCAACATAAGCGTCGGCGAGGCTGGCCAGCTCTTCGCTGAAGGCGGGCTCGTTCTTGGTCTCCTCCTTGCGGAAGCGGGTGTTCTGCAGCAGCACAACATCGCCGTTGCCCATCGTGGCAACAGCAGCCTTGGCGTTCTCGCCGACAACGGTGTCATCGTCAGCAAAGGTGACGGGCTGGCCCAGCTTCTCACTCAGGCGGACAGCCACGGGGGCCAGGCTGAACTTAGCCTCGGGGCCGTTCTTAGGCTTGCCCAGATGGCTGCACAGGATGACCTTTGCGCCATCGTTGATCAGCTTCTTGATGGTCGGCAGTGCGGCATTGATACGGTTATCGTTGGTGATAACGCCGTCCTTCATAGGGACGTTGAAGTCGCAGCGAACCAGTACGCGCTTACCGGCGTAGTTCTCATCGTCAATGGTCTTTTTACCCAAACCCATAGTAAAAGCTCCTCTCGGTATGTTTCACATTTTTGGCGGGGCGCACCGCGCCCCAAGGGGTTTCTTCTATTATACGCACAAATCCGGATTTGCGCAAGTGTTTTTGATATTTTTTTAACCGGTTTGTGTGAAGGGGGTGTAAAATTTTTGTGTAGGACATGGTTTTTATTGGCTGCTGTTTCCGGCACGCCTGTAGGGAGGGGTCTTGACCCCTCCGTGTTTGCGGAGGTATGCTATTCATCACCCGTTGAGTTGTAGGGGTCGATGCTCACATCGACCCGCAGGTTTTTCCCAATCCCATTCCTTGACGCCCGGTGGGGTGCTGTGCTATAATCCAGCCATAAAAGCATATGGGTGGTTATATATTTTTTGGGAGGTGGTTAGTAAATGCTAACTAATGTTATATCCGGCCTGCTTATCCCCTTTGCGGGCACAACGCTGGGCTCGGCCTGCGTGTTTTTTATGAAAAAATCGTTGCATCCCGGTGTGCAGCGGGCCTTGACCGGCTTTGCCGCCGGGGTGATGGTGGCGGCGTCCATCTGGAGCTTACTCATCCCTGCAATGGAGCAGTCCGCCGCGTTGGGACGGCTGGCATTTTTGCCCGCGGTTGTCGGCTTCTGGCTGGGGGTCGGCTTTCTACTGGCGCTGGATATGCTGGTGCCGCATCTGCATCAGGGCGCTGACAGCCCCGAGGGCCCGAAAACCGGCTTTTCCCGCACAACAATGCTGGTGCTGGCCGTAACGCTGCACAACATCCCCGAGGGTATGGCCGTCGGCGTGGTCTATGCGGGGTACCTAACCGGCAGCACTCAGATTACCGCGATGGGCGCGCTGGCGCTCTCACTCGGCATTGCCATCCAGAACTTCCCGGAGGGGGCTATCATCTCACTGCCGCTGAAGGCCGAGGGCGCAAGCCGCGGCCGGGCGTTCTGGCTGGGCACGCTGTCCGGCGCGGTGGAGCCGGTGGCGGCGCTGCTGACCGTCTGGGCGGCCGGTCTTGTGGTGCCCGCGCTGCCGTATCTGCTCAGCTTTGCGGCGGGCGCTATGCTGTATGTGGTGGTCGAGGAGCTTATCCCCGAAATGTCGCAGGGCGAGCACTCCAACCTTGGCACCCTCTGCTTTGCGTTCGGCTTCACCCTGATGATGGCGCTGGACGTGGCACTGGGGTGACTTGCGTTTACCGGGGATATTGAATATAATAGGTATATTTTAAAGCCGCTTCCCGCACACAAGGAGTCCCCCGATGAAACAAAAATTCTCCCGCTGGCTGCACATTGCCACCGCGGTGGTGCGCAAATATCTGGCACTGGATATGGCAGTGTACGCCGGCTCGGCTACGCTGTTCCTGCTTATGGCGTCCTTCCCGATGCTGATGTGGGTGCTGGTGCTGGTCAATCTGCTGCCCGGCTTCTCGGTGGAGAGCGTGGCCGAGCTGCTGGCGGATTTTCTGCCGCAGATTCCAAGCGTGCAGGAGTCCACCATCCAGCTGCTGCAAAACCTCAGCAGCCAGTCCGCGCAGTTTGTGGCCTCGCTGGCCGTGCTGACCACCATCGTCTCCGCCTCCGGCGGGATGAGTGCCCTGCAAATCGGCCTGCAGCGGCTGACGCCGGGCTCCCGCCGCACCTTTCTGAACCGGCTGCTGGCCGTGGGCTATACCTTTGTGTTTGAGCTGCTGCTTCTGGTCATGCTGGCGCTGCAGGGCATGAAATCCCTGTTTGCGCGCTTTGCCGATACACTGCCGTTTTTCCGCCATTACGCCGCCGTGGTGCACGAGGCCCAGCGCGTGGCCAACATCGGCCGGTTTGTCATAATACCGCTGCTTTTTGTTCTGCTTCTTCTGATTTATACCTATGTGCCGGGTGGGCGGCGGACGCTGCGCAGCCAGCTGCCGGGCACGATTTTTGCCACCGCCGGGTGGTTGATTTTCTCGCGTGTGTTCTCGTTTTACATCCTGCATTTCTGGCGGCTGTCCTATATTTACGGCTCGCTGACGGCTGTGATTCTGGTCATTCTGTGGCTGTTTGTCATCATCAATCTGATTTTCCTCGGTGCCGGGCTGAATGCGGAACTAAACGGCGCTGCGTAAAGGGGAAGGTCTGCGGGCGGGCAATGCCCGCCCCCACAACCTAGCCAACAAAAATGCGCCGCCCCGGTTTTGGGGCGGCGCACTGTTTTTTACGCATTACCGCTTGATATCGTAGTTCATATTCATCAGATTGCGGATGCTCTCCACATCGTCGGTGATGTTGGCATCGCCGTGGATGGTGTGCTTGATGGCGCTGGAGGCCACCGCAAAGTTGACCATATCCATCGGCTTGTAATCGTGCATCATCGCGTAAATCAGGCCGCTGGCAAAGGCATCGCCGCCGCCGACACGGTCCAGAATGTTGAAGGTGTAGAGCTTGGATTCAAAGGTGTGGCCTTCGAACCACATAAACGCCTTCAGGCTGTTCTCACTGCCGGAATGTACGTACCGCACGTGGCGGGCAATGCACTTCAAGTTGGGATAACGGTCGATGAAATGCTGGAAAATCTCGTCCTGCTGCTCATAGCTGGGCTGCAGCGGCACACCGTCCTTCCAGTCGCCCTGGCTGTGGTCGGCCTCGTCCTTCCACAGGTGGTAGGGTTCAATGCCGAACAGCACATCCACGTAGGGCAGGCACTGGGTGCAGTAGTCGCGGGCCTCCTCCCATGTCCAGAGGGTGGAACGGAAGTTGCCGTCAAAGCTGACGGTCAGGCCCTTCTCCTTGGCCACCTTTAGGCAGCGCAGGATGAAGTCGGCGCAGTTTTTGTTCAGTGCCGGGGTAATGCCGGACAGGTGCAGCCAGTCAAAGCCCTCGAACAGCTCGTCCAGGTCCACCTTCGTCAGATCATACTCGGTCAGGGCGCTGTGCATACGGTCATAGATGACCTTGCTGGGACGGATGCCGTAGCCGGTCTCAAGATAATAGGTGCCCAGACGGTGGCTGGGGGTTTCCTCCTTGGTGGAGAGAATCATCGGCGTGCAGTGCACATCGTTGCAGCGCAGCCAGCGCACGGCACTTTTGCCCAGAGAGTTGTTGGGCACCACGCTGAAGAAGGTGGAATCCACACCCAGGTTGGCCAGTGCCAGCGCAATGTTGGCCTCGCTGCCGCCGTAGCTGGCCTCAAAGGTGGAGGTCATACGGATTTTCTCATAGTTCGGCGGGGTCAAGCGCAGCATTACCTCGCCGATGGTGATAAACTTCTGCGGGCTGCTGTTGCCCATCAGGATGGGATTGCTGTGCTCCATATTGGAAGTCCTCCTGTTTTTTGCCGTATTTCGTTAGTGTAAGTGTACCGCATTGCGTAACGAAATGCAAGGCAAAAAGCGCAAAATTTGTGCGGTTAGTTTTTTAACAAGAGCCGCCCTCACATATCCTTCTCAAATTTATCGATCTTGGCTTCCTTGCCGATGACCGCCACGGTGTCGCCCTCTTTAAAGGTATACTCGGCGGAAAATTCCACGTTCGTCTGCTGGCCGTGCTCCACCGCTATGACGTTGATGCCGTAGACCCGGCGCAAATCCAGCTCCCGCACGCTTTTGCCCAGCATACGGCCACCCACGGCAATGCGCCGCACCTCGACGCCGTCCCCCAGTGCAATGTAGTCCAAAAGATTCCCCGAAATCAGCCGCTTGCCGATGCGCACCGCCATATCAGCCTCGGGGTAGACGACCTCCGCCCCCAACCGCTTGAGTACCTCGCCGTGTACCTCGCTGGCAGCCTTGGAAATCACGTGCGGCACACCCAGCTTGGTGACCAGCATTGTGGTCAGGATGCTGACGTCCACCTTCTCACCGATGCAGATGGTGACGGTGCTGCAGTTCTGCATCCCGGTCTCCTTCAGCGAGGTCTCGGTCAGCTCGTCAATGACAAAGGCATAGTCCGTCCAGCCGCGCACGGCCTTGACCTTGGCCTCGTCCTTGTCAACGGCAATGACCTCCTTGCCCGCATCGGTCAGCGTTTTGACCAGCGCCGTGCCAAAGCGGCCCAGCCCGATGACGCCGTAGCTTTCCGCCGTATTCTTCTTTTTATCAAACATTGCAAGCACCCTTATCCAATCGTAATGGCCTCTTCGGTAAACCGTGCACTCGGCTCGGGGCGCTCAATCCAGAGGGAAAGCAGCGTCACGGCGCCGACACGGCCGATGAACATAGTAAAAATCAGCACCCAACGGCTGGCGGCACAGAGCCCCGCCGTGATGCCGGTGGAAAGCCCCGCCGTGCTGTAGGCGGAAACCTGCTCAAACAGCAGCCGCATAAAATCGGTCTGCGGCTCCAGCATACAGAGCAGCAGGGTGCCGCTGAACACAACCAGCAGCCCCATCAGCGTGATGGTGGCCGCCTTGGCCAGTGAGCCGTCCGGCAGGCGGCGGTGGAACGCGCCCAGCCGCCGCTTGGAGAAGATGGTCCGCACCTGCTGCATCAGCACAAAAAAGGTGGCGGTCTTGATGCCGCCGCCGGTGGACCCCGGAGAAGCGCCGATGAACATCAGCCCCACAAGCACCAGCAGGCCCGCGTTGCTCAGACTGCCGATATCCACCGTGGCAAAGCCCGCTGTGCGGGCCGTCATACTCTGGAAGAAGGCGGTCATCCAGCCCAGGTGGTCGGTCAACTGCAGCAGCACCGTGCCGCCAATCAGCAGCGCCGCCGTGGTGGTAAGCACCACCTTGGTGTGAAGGCTCATTTTGCGGAACCGCCCGCGGCAGTGGCCGATGTCCAGAATGACCATAAAGCCGATGCCGCCCACAATGACCAGCGCATCGGTGACAAGGTTCAGCAGCACGCTGTCCCGGTAGGGCATCAGGCTGGTGCCGCCGCCCAGCGCGTCAAAGCCCGCATTATTAAAAGATGCAACCGCGTGAAAAATGCTCAGCCATACCGCCTGCAGCGGCATATAATCCCGCGCAAACACCGGGAAGCTGAGCACCGCGCCCGCCCCCTCACAAAGCAGGGTCGTCAGCAGCACGTTGCGCACCAGCCGCACCATACCCTCAAGGCTTTCGACGTTTAGGGCCTCCCGCATAAGGGAGCGCCCCTTCAGGCCGATGCGCCGCCCGGTCACAAGCGCCAGCCCCATGCCGATGGACGCCACGCCCAAGCCGCCAATCTGAATCAGCAGCGCAATGACTACCTGCCCGAACAGGCTGAAGGTGCTGCCGGTGTCCACCACAACCAGCCCGGTCACGCAGACAGCGCTTGTGGCGGTGAACAGTGCATTCAGCGGGGTAATGTTCCTGCCGGGCTGCACCGCTGCGGGCAGCATCAGCAGCGCCGCGCCGCTGAGAATCAGCAGCGCAAAGCCCACGGCGATAATGCGGGTCGGGGGTTGGGTTTTCAGAAATCTGGCTATCCACGTGCGGATGTATTGCATAGCGGGCCTCCCAGCGCAGCAGGGTCACTGCTGTATGAAGTATCTGCATTATACCACATACTCCGCTGTACTGCAAATCATACTTGCGTAGCTGCAGCAAATCGTGTATAATGAGTTATTACTGATTCTTATAAAGGGGAGGTGTGGCCATGAGCCTGCAGAGCTTTGGATTTTTTGGGTTTTTGTTGGTCGTGGCCGCGGTGTATCTGCACCTGCCGCAGCGGCTGCAAAGCGTTTTTCTGCTGGGGGCCAGCTGGGTGTTCTACGCCCTTGCCATGCCCACGATGCTGCCGGTGACGATTGCCATTGCGGTGTTCACCTACCTGTGCGGCCGCTGTATGGCGACCCACAAAACCGCCGCCCTGCGGGTGGGTGTGGTCGGGCTGCTGGCGATCCTTGCCTTCTTCAAGTACAACGGCGCGTTTGCCGCCGAGGGCGGCTGGCAGGCCGTGGCCATGCCGCTGGGCATCAGCTTTTACAGCTTTGCGGCCATCTCCTACCTGATTGACGCCGCCCGCGGCGACTGTGAGATTGAGACAAATTTCATTGACTGTGCGCTGTTTTTAAACTTCTTTGCCACTGTCACGCAGGGGCCCATCTGCCGCGCCGGGGCATTAATGCCCCAGTTCAAGACCGAGCACCGCTTTGACGCCGCCCGCACCGTGCGTGCCCTGCGGCTGCTGGCGCTGGGTCTTTTTAAGCTGGTGGCCGTCAGCGATGTGCTGGGCCTGCTGGTGGACGAGGTATTCCCGAATTACCGCAGCTACGGCGGGCCGATGCTGGTGCTGGCCGCCGTGTTCTACACCTTTCAGCTGTATTTCAACTTTTCCGGCTACTCGGAGGTAGCCCGCGCCGTCGGCCTGCTTCTGGGTCTGGAGCTGCCGGAGAACTTCAAGACGCCGTTTTTTGCCACAAACTTTTCCGGCTTCTGGAGCCGCTGGCACATCAGCTTCTCCTCCTGGCTGCAGGATTACCTGTTTATGCCGCTGGCGTGGGCGGATGTCTCCGGCGTGACCGGCGGCAGGCTCACCCGACTGCCCGCAGAATTTTGCGTATTCACGGTGTTTTTTATCTCCGGCTTCTGGCACGGCAACACCCTGCCCTTTGTGGTGTGGGGCCTTTTACAGGCGCTGTACCGCTTGGGCGAGGAGCTGATGCACCGCCGCTTTGGCAAGCCGAAGAAGAAAGCCCCCGCCCGCGTGCTATGGGCCAAGCGCGCCGCCGTGTTTGTGCTGTGGTGCATCAGCATGGTGTTCTTCCGGGTGGGGTCCTCCCCCGCTGCCGCTCCGCTGACCGTGGGGGATGCGTTCACCTACCTCGGGCACTGCTTCCTGAGCTGGGCACCTGCACGCTTTGCGTCTGAGCTGTACGCCGCCGCCTACAACGGCTTCTACGCCAACGCCATTATGGTTGCAGCCTACTATGCCTTCCTTGTGCTGGTGCTGGCGCTGGCATTCTATCTGGATTACCGCCGGGCCTTCGGCTTCAAAAACAAGCCTGCCGAGCTCTGCCTTGCCGCCGATAAGCACCGCTGGGCCGTCTACTATGCGCTGGTGGTTGCCCTGCTGATTGGCTACATTATGCAAAGCGGCGGCTTCGGCAGCTCCGGCTTTGGTATGTACGCGGGATTTTAAAGGCAGCGCCTCCCTTGCGCGGCCCACGTTCCCCAATGTTTCCCCCCTCGGGGGAAAAAGGCGGCTCCGCAGGGCCGGATGAGGGGGAGCCTCACGGAAACCGCCCATCTGCGGGAAACGACCGGGCCGGGCGTGCCCGGCCCCTGCAAAGCTACTAACCAAGGAGGCCCCATGAAAAACATACTCAAAAAAATGGCGCTGCTGGCGGTGCCGGTGGTGGTCTGGTTCGCGTTTTTTGCCGCGTTTGAACCGAACAACTATTTCGGGCTGAAGGCCTCCGCAACGTCCAGCCAGCCGGTGGCGCGTGTGCGTGCCTACCAGCAGGCCCCAGGACAGAACCTGATTCTGGGCGACAGCCGCCTTGCCCACTTTGATATGGCGCTGGTGGACAGCCTTTCCGGGCAGGAATGGCAGAACCTTGCGTTCGGCGGCGCTTCCTTAAAGGAAACGCTGGATTTAGCAGACTACGTGCTGGATTCCGGCAACCCGGTCAGCACCCTGCTGGTGGAGGTCTCCTTCTACACACTGAACGCCGGGTACAACACCGACCGCTTTGCCGCGCTGGAGGAAACGCTGAACAACCCGCTGGCCTACTGCCTGAATCTGGAATACAACGTCAATGCCCTGACCGTGGCGATGGATACCCTGCGCGGCACGCCGGACACGATTGAGTCCGGCGACTGGACCGACGCGGACTACCTTGCTGAGGACGGCACCATTCTGCCGCTGCACCGCAAATTATATGACTACACCGCCACCATCACCCCGCGCTGCAAGAGCTGGGCGCTGAACACCGAGCAGCTGGCCCGTCTGGGCGCGCTGGCGGAGCGCTGCAAGGCCGAGGGCGTGCGGCTGATTGTGGTGCTGCCGCCGATGGCCGGCAACGTGCGCACCGAGGTCTGCGACGCCTTCGGCATCACCGATGCAATGCAGGGCACGGTGCTGCCCCAGCTGCAAACATGGGCCGGGGAATACAGCTTCACCCTGCTGGATTACGAGTGGGGCGGCAGCGCCATTACCGACGATGACACGCAGTTTTATGATGGCTTCCATCTGGATGAGAAATACGGTCTGCCGCAATGGACAGCCGAGCTTTTCGGGGATATTGCATAAGCAGCATTTTCCGTTCATCCGTAGGGCGGGGTGACCCCACCCCGCCGATGTCTGCGGCAGTGCGCCGTTCCCGGCTTGCACCTGTAGGGGGCGGCGTCCCCGACGCCCCGCCCAAACGATACTAAAGAGGTCTGTCAACCATGGCATTGGATTTTCTGATTTTATATGAACACACCGTCCGCGAGTATGAGAGCGATCTGCTGCTCAAGCTCGAGCTGGAGCGCCGCGGCTACACGGCGGAAATCCGCCAGCTGCTTGACCCCAAGCAGCTGCGGCTGTTCGGCAAGGACAAGCCCGAGGTACTGGTGGCGAGCTGTATGTATGACAACGAGGCCATCAACAGCCACGTCTACAACAACATCGGCAAATGCAACAAAATCGTCAACCTCCACTGGGAGCAGATGCTCTCCGACACACAGGAGGAGGGCGACTGGTTCAATATGAACGGCAACGCCAAGCGCTGTGTACAAACCTGCTGGGGCAAGCGCACCGCCGCCCGCCTGCAGGCCCACGGCATGGATGCCAAAAACACCCCGGTGACCGGCGCGGTCATGATGGATTTTCTGCGCCCGGAATTTGACGGCTACTTCAAGGACAAGCAGACCCTTTGCAAGGAGTTCGGCCTCGACCCCGCCAAGCAGCTGCACCTGTACATTTCGAGCTTTGGCTACGCCAGCATGAGCGAGGACGAGGTGGCCGAGCTCTCCAAAATGGCGGGCACGGATTTCACCGGCTTTGCCCGGACCAACCGCGTCTCGATGCAGGAAACCCTGCGCTGGTTCGATGAATATTTAGGTGCGCACCCCGAGGTAGAGCTCGTCTACCGCCGCCACCCGAGCGAGTGGAACTCCCCCGCGCTGGAGGAGCTGGCCAAAAAACGCCCCAACTTCCACGTGATTTTTGCGGACTCCGTCAAGCAGTGGATTGTGGCGGCGGACTCCATCTCCATCTGGATGAGCACCGCCATTGCCGAGGTGTATATGGCGGGCAAGAGCTGCCACATCCTGCGCCCCGTGCCGATCGAGCACGAATATGACCCGGTCATCTACAAGGACGCCCACTACGTGACCAGCTACGAGGAATTTACCGCTGCCATGGCCAACCCCGAGCCGCCCTTCCCGATTGAGAAGGATGTGATCGAGGGCTACTTTGACCCGAGCGAAACGCCTGCCTACAAGCGGATGGCCGACCTGCTGGAGGAGGTTTACAAGAATCCGCCGCGGGATGAGCCAATGGGCGCGGGCTTTACGCCGCACTTCAACAAGCTGAAATTCTGCGCGCTGGCGGGTGTGCATTTCCTCTACCGCCACGGCTGGGAACCGAAAAAGGTCTTTGCCTTCTGTCCCCCGCTGGCCAATTTTGCCCAGCGCATCTACGGCTATGTGGACAAGGCGCACGTGACGCCGGAGCAGGTCGCCGCGATGGAGGCCCGCATTAAGCCGTTTGTGCGCTGAGCCCGCGATACAGCAGACGCGCCGTGACGGCAAGGCCGCGGGCCGGGCGTGCCCGGCCCCTACAACTCTACGACAGGACAAACAATCATGTCAGACAAAAAACAATCGGCCGGTGAATCCTTCGCCGGGAATGTGATGAAATACTCGGTGGCAACCTATCTGGGCTTTGCCATCACCGGTCTGGCGCTCATCGTCAAGGGGCTGCTGCCCGCCGAGGTGCTGGGCGCGCCGGTCACCTTTATGACCTACACCGCCACCCTGATGAACATCGGCATTCTGGGGCTGGACCAGGCGCTGCTGCGCTTCTATCACGAGCCGCCCGCCGGGGCGGATCCGCGCCAGCTGTTTGCGGCCTGCACCCGCATTTCCGCCGCCTTTATGATGCTGCTGGGCGTGGGCGGCAGCGTGTTCTTTGCCCGCCCCCTCGCCGCGGCCTTCGGCCTGAGCGCTGCCGGGCCGGGCATTGTGCCGCTGCTCTTTCTCAATGCCGCGCTGTATATGCTGGTGCGGTATCTGAATGTGCTGCTCCGTCTGGAAAATGATCTGCGCGCCTACACAGCCGAGACGCTCTGGATGCAGGGCTGCTACAACCTGTTCTATCTGCTGCCGGGCTTTTTCACCTCCAACGTCTTTATTCTGGCCGTGGCGGCTATCCTCAGCTTCGGCGTGGTGGCCATCGCCTTCGGCTACAAATACCGGGCCGCTGTGCTGGCTCCCCTGCCCGCCGCACAGCTGGGCGGCATTGCCCGCCAGACCGTACCCTACGGCGTGGCGCTGGCCCCGGCGCAGATTCTCTTCAGCCTGTCCAGCGGCATCTGCCTCTCCTTTGTGGGCAACGCCTGCGGCGAGAACGCGCAAGGTCTGTTTGCCTTCGGCTACAGTCTGGCGCAGCTGGTCACGGCCATTCAGGCGGGCTTCTCCACCTACTGGGGCCCCTACGTCTACGCCCACTACCGCGAGGAGCAGGAGCGCATCTGCCGCGTGCATGATATGCTCAATCTGCTGATTTTCGGTTTCTTCTGCGTGCTGGTCATGCTGGAGGATATCGTGTTCATCATCTTCCCGGACAAGCGCGGCTGTCTGGCCATCTTCCCGCTGCTGATGCTGGCCGTGGTGTTCAACATCCTGTGCGAGGGCACGGTCTACGGCAACTCGATTGCCCGCAAGCCGTGGCATGACACCATCGGCATCGGGCTGGGGGCGCTGTCCAATCTGGGGCTCTGCGCGTGGCTGGTGCCCGCCTTCGGGCTGACCGGCGCGGCGCTGGCGCTGGCCGCCAGCAACGGCCTTGCGTTTTTGTACCGCAGCGTTACCGGCCAGATGTACTACCGCACGGTGGCCAGCTATGCCAAAACGATTTCCGGCTTCCTGCTGGCGTTCGCCGTCACGGCCATCGGCACGCTGCTGTGGCAGCATTTCTTTATAAAATTTGCGCTGGTTGGCGTGATTTTGTTCATCTACTGCACCCTCTACCGCGCCCAGCTTACCAAGCTGTGGGCGATGGGCATGGGGATCCTGCGGAGTATTTTTCACAAGAAATAAGGGGACACTATGAAGCATTGCGGCACACAAGAGCTGGAAACCGGGCGGCTGCTGCTGCGGCGGCTCTCGATTGATGACAGCGAGATGATGTACAACAACTGGGCCAGCGACAAACAGGTGACCCGGTATCTGCGCTGGAACGCCCATCGCAGCTGGGGCGAGACCGCCGAGATCCTGAACGAGTGGGAAAAGCACTACGAGGAGCCGACCTTCTACCAGTGGGGCATCACGGACAAGCACACCGGGGTGCTCTTCGGCAGCATCAGTCTCTTTCCTGACCCGGCACAGAAGGCGGGCTGGCACCTGAACACCGAGCGTCTGGGGGATGTGTGGGAGACCGGCTATGTGCTGGGCCGCAAATGGTGGAACAAGGGCTACGCAACCGAGGCCCTCTGCGCCGTGCGGGACTACTGGTTTGACACGGTCGGGGCCGACTGGCTGGCCGCCATCCATAACAACGAAAACGTTGCCAGCGGTGCCGTGATGCTGAAGGCGGGCTTTGTCTATGACCACGATGTGATTGACCGCAAGTTTGACGGCACCCCGGTTCCCTGCCGCGCCTATCACCTGCTAAAAGAGGATTTATGAGCGATAACACGATTGAATTAGACCTTGGCACCACCGCCCAGAAAACCACCGACGGCGAGAAGCTGCCGGTGGTGCTGCTGGCGCTGGACCAGGGCAAATACGATATGACCCGCAGCCTTGAGGAGCTGCGCGCACTGGCGGATGCCAACGGCATGGACGCCGTGGCCGAGGTGGTGCAGAAGCGCGCCACACCCGAGGCCGCCACGCTGCTGGGCGAGGGCAAGGTGGCCGAAGCGCGCCTTGTCTGCCAGAACGTGAACGCCGCCGCCGCGATTTTTGACGGCGAGCTGACCGGCAGCCAGATACGCAACCTCTCCGCCGCCTTACAGGTGGAGGTGCTCGACCGCACGATGCTGATTCTGGAGATTTTCCGCGCCCGCGCCACCACCAACGAGGGCAAGCTGCAGACCGAGCTTGCCACCCTGCGCTACCAGCTGCCCCGCCTGCAGGGTCTGGGCGAGAGCCTGAGCCGTCAGGGCGGCGGCGGTGGCGGTGGCGGCGGTGCCCGCCGCGGTGCCGGTGAGACGAAGCTGGAGCTGGACCGCCGCCATCTGCACCACCGCATTGAGCATCTGGAGGGCCGCCTGAAGGAGCTGGAAAAGCGCCGGGGCGAGACCCGCCGCGCCCGCCAGAAGAACAACGTGCCGGTTGTGGCGCTGGTCGGCTACACCAACGTGGGTAAATCCAGCCTGCTGAACGCCCTATGCGGCGAGCAGATTTTTGAGGCCGATATGCTGTTTGCCACGCTTGACCCCACCGCCCGCAAGCTGGTGCTGCCCAGCGGGCTGCAGATTATTCTGGTGGACACCGTCGGCTTTGTCAGCCGCCTGCCCCACCATCTGGTCGAGGCGTTCAAGTCCACGCTGGAGGAGGCCGCCTTTGCGGATGTCATCGTCAAGGTGGCCGACGCGGGCGACGCACAGGCCGCCGAGCAGCTGGCCGTGACCGATGAGGTTCTGGGCAGCCTTGACTGCGAGGGCATCCCCCAGCTGGTGGTCTACAACAAATGCGATATGGCCAACGCGGTGGCCTTTGACCCGGATATTCTTCTGACCAGTGCCAAGACCGGCTACGGCCTGGATGCGCTGCTGGATAAAATTGACGATGTGCTGGGCCACCGTGTGCGCACGATTGAGCTTGTTCTGCCGTATGACAAGCTGGCGCTGGCCGACATTTTGCGCAGCCGCGGCAGCGTAGCCGCGGAGGAATACCGCGAGGACGGCGTTTTTTACCGCGCCACCGTAAAAATTGACGACCTGCACCGGTTTGAAGCGTATCTTGTATAAGGTGTGCAAGTCTGCGTTTGCATAAGATTTTTGCACGCTGGCAGAATTTTTATACAGCTATAAATCACCGGCATAGGATACGCACCAGTACGCTTTTTATGGGGTTCAGAAATGCTGTTTTCCAGTTTGGTTTTCTTATGGTATTTTTTACCAATCACATTGCTATTGTATCTGTTTCTGCCCCGCAAGGGCAAAAACGTATTGCTGCTTGTGGCCAGCCTGCTGTTTTATGCCTGGGGTGAGCCAAAGTATATCTTCCTGATGCTTTTTTCCATCACGCTCAACTATCTCGGCGGCTTTTGGGTAAATGCCGCCGGGGAGCGCACCCGCAAATTAGCTCTGGCTGTAATCGTATTGGCCAATCTGGCGCTGTTGGGATATTTCAAGTACTATTCTTTCGCGGGTGATACGCTTGCCGCTTTGTTTGGGCGGCAGGTCTTGCCTGTTCGGGATATTGCGCTGCCGCTTGGCATCAGCTTTTATACCTTTCAGGCAATGAGCTATGTGATTGATTTGTATCGCGGCAAAACGCAGCTGCAAAAAAGCTGGTTCCTGATGGCACTGTATATCAGCTTTTTCCCGCAGCTGGTCGCCGGCCCGATTGTCCGTTATACGGAGATAGAAGCGCAGCTGCAGAATCGCTGTGTCACTGTACAGGACTTTTCCTACGGGGTCAAGCGTTTTCTTTACGGTATGGCGAAAAAGGTAATTCTGGCAAACTGCTTTGCCGCCCGTGCCGATGAAGTTTTTGGGTTGGCTCCTTCCGCTGTCAGCACACCGCTGGCCTGGCTCGGCGCGCTGTATTATACATTGCAGATTTATTATGATTTTTCGGGCTATTCCGATATGGCAATCGGCCTCGGCGCAATGTTTGGCTTTACCTTCCCGGAAAACTTCCATTATCCCTATCTTTCCCACAGTGTCAGCGAATTCTGGCGGCGCTGGCATATGAGCCTTTCTGGGTGGTTCAAGGAATATCTCTATATTCCCCTGGGCGGCAACCGAAAGGGAAAGCCGCGCACACTGCTGAACTTATTTATTGTATTTTTAGCTACCGGCCTTTGGCACGGTGCCAACTGGCAGTTTGTGGCGTGGGGCATCTGGTATGCCATCCTCCTGATTCTGGAGCGCACCCTGCTGGAAAAGCCCTTGCGCAAGGCGCCTGCCTGGTTCGGGTGGCTGTACACCATGTTCTTTGTTGTATGCGGCTGGGTTCTGTTCCGCGCTCCGGGCCTGCGGGCAGGCTTGCAGTGGTTGCGAACCATGTGGACACCGACTGCCGGAAGCGCAGCTTATCCCGTGATACGTTATATGGACAGCCGCACCATGCTGCTGCTCATCGCCGGCATCCTGCTTTGCGGCCCGGTGCAGGCCGCACTGCCCGGACTGCGTCAACGCCTGTATGACCGTACCCATGTCGGTTCTCTGCAGGGCGCAGCTCTGCTGGTGCTCGGATTTGCCTGCACGGTTCTTTTGGTAAGCGGCACTTATAATCCGTTTATTTATTTCCGCTTTTAACCAAAGACTGAAAGGAGTATTTCCGTGAAACGCGCTGTAAAATGGACAAATACAGCTTTGATTGTTGGATTTGCAGCCTTGCTGGCAGGCCCCAATCTTCTTTGGCCGATTTTGCGCGGAAGCTGTGATACCGTCAACCACGAAAACCGGACATTAGCCTCTTTCCCGGATGCGGAAACCAGTCTTACCCAATGGCCCACCGCTTTTGAAGCCTGGTTGAGTGACAATGCGCCCTTTCGCAATGAAATGCTGGTTCTTAAAGCAGAAGTCGATCGAAGCATTGGCACGCTGGATTCTTCCGATGTGCTGCAGGGGAAAGATGGCTGGCTGTTTTTAAAGGATGTAGGCGACTCCAAAAGCATCTCTGACTATCAGGGCTTGACCGCTTACAGCGATGCGGAAAAGGCCGAGCTGTCCGCACTTATACAACAACTGAATGACGAATTATCTGCCCGCGGCAGCCGCCTGCTGATATTGTTTGCACCAGCCAAGGAGGGTGTATATTCCGACCGGATGCCTGCCAGTATTCCGATTGTGTCCCGCCCTACGCAGGTGCAGGAGCTTTCCGCTTATCTGCAGACCAACACCGCCTGCCCTGTACTGTTTCCTCTGCCGGAGCTGACGGAAGCTGCGGCGGCGCAACAGGTGTACTATAAGTACGACACCCACTGGAACAATGCAGGCGCATGGCTTGCCGCCCAAAAAACGTTGGCTGCACTGGATATGCCCGCAGCACAGGATTGGCCGCTGTTTTTGACGGAACCGGAAATTCCCTGCCCTGCCGACCTTGCCGCCATGTGCGGCCGCTGGAATATGGCCAGCGACGATGTGTATCTGGAGCCGGACGTTCCGACCGCAGAACGCATTGAGGGGAGCGATGGTGCCGAGCTGATGCGCTTTTCCGGCAGCGGCAGCAATAGCCTGCTCCTTGCGCGGGACAGCTATGGTGCCGCATTGGCCCCCTATCTGGCAGAGGGATTCCATGATACACTGGTACTGCACGGCAATGTTCTGACAGTAGACACCCTGTTGGCCGAACAGACCACTATACCAGACACGGTCGTGATTGAGGTTGCCGAGCGATTCTGCGGCGATTTGACCGGCAGAGTTAAGGTACTGCTGGCCTGGCTGGAAAATTGCTGAGCTGTTCTTTGCTTTTTATGCCTTGTCTTTTGTTGACACTTACCCTATCCGCGCCTATAATAAACACAAATATCAAGTAAAAACACAAATATAAAAAAGGGGAATCTGTATGTCTGAAGTCCGCACTCGTTTTGCGCCGTCCCCCACGGGCTATATGCACGTGGGCAATCTGCGCACCGCGCTGTACACCTATCTGCAGGCCCGCCACAACGGCGGCACCTTCATCCTGCGCATTGAGGATACCGACCAGGGCCGTCTTGTTGAGGGCGCTACCGATATCATCTACGGCACGCTGAAGGCCACTGGCCTGACCTGGGACGAGGGCCCCGATGTGGGCGGCCCGGTCGGCCCCTACGTGCAGAGCCAGCGCATGGGTATGTTCAAGCAGTATGCCGAGCAGCTTGTCAAGGCCGGCAAGGCCTACTACTGCTTCTGCACCGAGGAGCGCCTGAACGAAATGCACGAGGCCCAGCGCGCCGCGGGCGAAATGACCCACTATGACGGCCACTGCCGCAATCTGTCCGCCGATGAGGTCGCTGCCAAGCTGGCTGCGGGTGAGCCGTATGTCATCCGCCAGAAGATTCCCGAGTCCGGCGTGGCCGGGTTTGACGATGTGGTCTACGGCCACATCGAGGTCGATGTCAAGGAGCTGGATGACCAGATTCTGATTAAGACCGATGGTATGCCGACCTACAACTTTGCCAACGTTGTGGACGACCACCTGATGGGCATTACCCACGTCATCCGCGGCAGCGAGTACCTGTCCTCCACCCCGAAGTACAACCTGCTGTATGACGCCTTCGGCTGGGAGAAGCCGGTCTACATCCACTGCCCGCCCGTTATGAAGGACGCGCAGAACAAGCTGAGCAAGCGCAACGGCGACGCCAGTTATCAGGATCTGGTGGCCAAGGGCTATCTGCCCGCCGCCGTGCTGAATTATCTGCTGCTGCTGGGCTGGGCACCCGAGGGCGAGCAGGAGATTTTCACGCTGGACGAGATGATTAAAATCTGGGACCCGGCGCGTATCTCCAAGTCCCCCGCCATCTTTGACCCTCTGAAGCTGCGCGCCATCAACGCAGCCTACATCCGTGCCCTGCCGGCTGAGGAGTTCCGCCGTCTGGCCGACCCCTTCATCGACAGCGCCGTCCACTGCGACATTGACCGCGATCTGCTCTGCGCCAACCTGCAGCCCCGTTGCGAGGTGTTGGAGGACATCCCGCCGCAGCTGGACTTCTTTGACGCAGTGTTGCCGATTGACGCCGAGATGTACCGCAACAAGAAGCAGAAAACCACGCCTGAGTCCGCCAAAGAGGCCCTGACGGCCCTGCTGCCGGTGCTGGAGGCCCAGACCGACTGGACCCGCGACGCGATTTTTGAGGCCTGCAAGGCACTGGCCGAGCAACTGGAGAAGAAGAACGGCTGGCTGCTCTTCCCGCTGGGCATTGCGCTTTCCGGCAAGGCCCGCACCCCCGGCGGCGGCACCGACCTTGCCGCCATGATGGGCAAGCCCGAAACCCTCAAGCGTGTGAAAGAGGCGCTGGAGAAGCTGTAAATGAAGGCCGACACGCCTTTGCCGCACGCCGGGGCGCAGGCTGTGGCAGCGCAGCTATTATGAGCACGTCATCCGCGATGAAGCGGATTATGCCGCTATCTGGCAGTACATCGACGAAAATCCTTTAAAATGGGAGATTGACCGCTTTTACGGGAAAGGTGCGCGGTAGCCGCAAGGTTCCGCGGGCGGAGCAGAGCCCCGCCCCTACTGCGTAACAGGTAATAAGCGGTCCGCCCGCAGCATAAAACATCGCCACACACTAAAACGCCCCCGCAGGCTGTAAAAACCTGCGGGGGCGTTTGGTTTTTGGTTCAAATCACATAATCATTGCCCGGCTGGGCGGTGTTGACAAGGTCGGCTAGGCTGATGCTGTCAAAGTAATCGTTGATCATTGTGTTCAGCTTGCGCCACATCGGCAGGGTGCGGCACTCCGCCATGCGACGGCATTCCACAGGGTTCTGCTCTAAGCAGGCCACCGGGGCAAGGCTGCCTTCGGTCAGGCGCAGGATGTTGCCCACGGTGTACTCCTCGGGCGTTCTGGTCAGGCGGTAGCCGCCGCTTTTGCCCCGCAGGCCGGTCAGGTAGCGCTCCTTGACAAGACTTTTCACAATAGCCTCAAGATATTTTTCCGAAATTTCCTGCCGGGCGGCAATCTCCTTCAGGGGGATATAACCGTCATGCTGGTGCTCGGCAATGTCAATCATAACACGCAGTGCATAACGGCCCTTCGTTGAAATCATCATAATGGTGTGCTCCTTTGTTTACTTATTCCTATTATACGGGTTGGTAAATGGGATAGCAACACCTTTTTGCAAAATAATTTTAGAAAATTCCCTATTACCCTATTGACAAACGGGAAATTGTGTTGTACAATCCTATTAACCTATAAGAGAGGTATGAAATATTATGCGAAAGGGATTTGCGCCGTATCCGCGATGTCGCTGTCTGGCACGGTAAGAACACAACATTTTTTGAATAAACAGAAATGACGATGGAGGAACCACCTATGAGCAAGATTTATACTTCCGCTGACCAGCTGATTGGCCGCACGCCCCTGCTGGAGCTCACCCATATTGAAGCCGCTGAAAACCTGGAAGCCAAGATTCTGGGCAAGCTGGAATATTTCAACCCCGCCGGCTCCGTCAAGGACCGCATTGCCAAGGCGATGATTGACGATGCCGAGGCCTCCGGCAAGCTGAAGCCCGGCTCTGTCATCATCGAGCCTACCTCCGGCAACACCGGCATTGGTCTGGCCTCCGTGGCCGCCGCCCGCGGCTACCGCATCATCATCGTTATGCCCGAGACGATGAGCGTGGAGCGCCGCCAGCTGATGAAGGCCTACGGCGCCGAGCTGGTGCTGACCGACGGTGCCAAGGGCATGAAGGGTGCCATTGCCAAGGCGGACGAGCTGGCCAAGGAAATTCCCAACAGCTTTGTGCCCGGCCAGTTTGTGAACCCGGCCAACCCGGACGCTCACAAGCGCACCACCGGCCCCGAAATTTGGGAGGATACCGACGGCAAGGTTGACATCTTTGTGGCCGGTGTCGGCACGGGCGGCACGGTGACCGGCGTCGGCGAGTATCTCAAGAGCCAGAACCCCAACGTGAAGGTTGTGGCTGTCGAGCCCGCCACCTCCCCTGTGCTGAGCAAGGGCGTGGCCGGTGCGCATAAGATTCAGGGCATCGGCGCAGGCTTTGTGCCGGACGTGCTGAACACCAAGGTCTATGACGAGGTCATCCCCGTCTCCAACGAGGACGCCTTTGCCACCGGCAAGCTGGTCGGCCACAAGGAGGGCGTGCTGGTGGGCATCTCCTCCGGCGCAGCGCTGTGGGCGGCCATCCAGCTGGCCAAGCGCCCCGAGAACAAGGGCAAGACCATCGTGGCGCTGCTGCCCGACACCGGCGACCGCTACCTGTCCACCCCGCTGTTCGCAGACTGATTGCATAAGCGCTGAGAATTTGCTATAATAAGCACGGCAGACGCATTGTCTGCCGTGCTTTTTTAGTATATATAAGGAGATTTCCTATGGACAATACCCCCGGCGCATTGATTGCCATGAGTGGCGGCGTGGACAGCACCGTTGCCGCTTACCTGATGAAGCAGGCGGGCTACCGCTGCATGGGTGCCACCATGCGCCTGTACCAGAACGAGGATTTAGGCCAGAGCGGGTTCCACACCTGCTGCTCGGCCAAGGATGTGGAGGACGCCGCCGAGGTGGCGTTCCAGCTGGACATTCCCTTTGAGGTGGTCAACTACACCGAGGAATTCCGCGAGAAGGTCATTGGCAAGTTCATCGCCACCTATGAGGCGGGCGGCACGCCCAACCCCTGCATCGACTGCAACCGCACGATGAAATTTGACAAAATGCTGGATTTTGCCCGCGAGCATGGGCTGGACTACGTTGTGACCGGCCACTACGCCCGCATTGAGCAGGATCCCGAAACCGGCCGTTGGCTGCTGAAAAAGGCGCTCTACGCCGACAAGGACCAGAGCTACGTGCTGTACGTGCTGACGCAGGACCAGCTGGCTCACACCAAGTTCCCGCTGGGCAGTATGGACAAGCCTTCCATCCGCAAAATTGCCGAGGCACAGGGCTTCTGCAACGCCCGCAAGCATGACAGCCAGGACATCTGCTTTGTGCCGGACGGTGACTATGTCGGCTTTATGGAGCGCTACACCGGCAAATATTACCCAGACGGCGATTTTCTGGACGTGAACGGCAAGGTGGTCGGCCGCCACCACGGCGCTGTGCGCTACACCTGCGGCCAGCGCAAGGGGCTGGGGCTGGCACTGGGTGCGCCGGTCTATGTCTGCGGCAAGGATATGGAGCACAACACCGTCACGGTCGGCCCGGAGAGCGAGTTGTTCACCACCACGCTGGTGGCCGGGGATTTCAACTGGATTTCGATTCCAGAGCTGACCGAACCGATGCGCGTCAAGGCGAAGGCCCGCTACCGCCAGACCGAGCAGCCCGCCACCGTCTACCCGCTGGACGGCGGCCTTGTCAAAGTGGTATTTGACGAGCCACAGCGCGCCATCACCCGCGGCCAGGCCGTTGTGCTGTATGACGGTGACGTGGTTGTGGGCGGCGGAACGATTCTGTGATAAATAAGAAATAAAAAATAATAAATTTGGTGGAGTTTTCGCCACGCGGGGCGAAAACGAAAAAAGCGCAGCCGCTTCTGGCTGCGCTTTTGCTGTATCTGCTATCAGATGATTTCAACCTTTTCCATCACCACGGGGGTGCGGGGCTTGTCATTCCAGTCGGTGGCAACGGCTGCGATCTCGTCCACAACCTCAATGCCGTTCACAACATGGCCGAAGGCTGCATAGCTGCCATCCAGATGCGGGGCATCCTGGTGCATAATGAAGAACTGGCTGCCGGCGGAGTTGGGGTCCATAGCGCGGGCCATGCTGATAACGCCGCGGGTGTGCTTGATGGGGTTGGCCACACCGTTCTGCAGGAACTCACCCTTGATGTGCCAGCCGGGGCCGCCCATACCGGTGCCCTGCGGGTCGCCGCCCTGAATCATAAAGCCGGGGATGATGCGGTGGAAGGTCAGGCCGTTGTAGAAGCCGTCCTTGACCAGCTTCTCAAAGTTTTCGCAGGTGATGGGCGCTGCGTTGTGGTCCAGTTCAATGTCGATGGTCTTGCCGTTCTGCATAGTAATGCGAATCATACAGTGGTCTCCTTTTCGGTTGTTTTGGTTGTGTCAGGGTCGCTTTGCGCGGTGGCAATGCCCTGCGTGTAGCTCATACTGCCGATTTTTTCGGCAAACTCGGCGGGGGGCAGCTTCTGCATCCAGTACAGCAGCGCCGCGCCCATAAACTGCTCACTGCGGAACACCGCCTTGGGCAGCAGCGCAAACAGGCCGCCGTCATGCTGTTCCCCGGTGAAGGGGTCTGTCCACGCATCCGGCAGGCGCTTGTCCAGCTGCCGGGGCGAGACGTGGCCCGTGATGAACCCGCGCCCGCCGAACAGCGGCTCTACCAGCCAGAAGAACGCCCGGCGCACGCCGTGCCTGCTGGGGAAAATGCCGCGCAGCTTGTAGGTGTGCCAGAACGCATCGGCCAGATATTCCACCGGGATGTCCTCGCCGTAGGTTTCCAGCAGGCAGATGTGCAGCAGCGCCGTGATGTCGGCCAATTCCTCGCCGGTGGGCAAGGGGCTGACGTCCTCCACCGGCACCAGCGCCGCGCCGGTGTCCTCGGCATGGAGGGTCGAGTCAAGCGCAATTTCCAGATAGCCGTGTCCGCCCTTGCCTGCGTAAGGCTGCCCCGGCTCACACATGGCGCAGACAAACGGATGCACAACGGTATCCGCGGCGTAATGGCTCAGAAAGCCCAGCGCATACTCCACCTGCGGGCGGGTCTTGACATTGGCGCAAAGGCTGCGCAGGAACGCGCCTGTCTTTTCCTCGTGCATACGGTTGCCGAGGCCGGGTAGGTCATACCGGCGCTTGGCGCGCTTTTTCCAGACCTCAAAGCAGAAAAAGCTGTCCGGCCCGTTGGCCCCGGCTGCAAACGCCGCCGGGCACTGGAGCTTATAATGAATGGCCTCCGCCGCCTTTTTTGCGGTGCGCACATGGGTATAGCCTTCCGGCATCTGGGAATCCCCTTTCGTATCAGCGTCGAAGGTATTGTACCGCGGGGAAGGGAAAATGTCAAATTTGCGCATCTGCGCTTCAAATCTTCCTCTCGTCCTTCGTCATCACTTTCGGCAGTACGCCAAAATACAGCATTGCACCGACAATAATAATCAGGATGATGGACAAAATGCCGTAGGGGCCGGCAGCCTTGTTGATGGCGTCCAGCTGCTCTGCGGTGGCGGTGGCGGCGGTCAGGCCCTGCTCCGCCAGCAGCTTGTTGGCCATAAAGGCGCTGACAAAGCCGACCAGCGCCGGGCCCATAATGGACGAGAACTTGCCGAAAATATCAAAGAAGCCGAAGAACTCGCCGCTGCGGGCTTTGTCCGGGATGAGCTTGCCGAACATCGAACGGCTGAGCGCCTGAATACCGCCCTGGCTGGTTGCGCAGAGCACGGCCAGCATCCAGAACTGCCACAGGCTGTTCATAAAGAAGGCGAAAATGCAGATGAACATATAGACGCAGATGCCCACGCCCACCATTGTGCGGGCGCCGAACTTCTCCGCCAGCTTCATATACAGCAGGCAGAACGGCAGGCCCAGCACCTGAACCAGCAGCAGCGCCAGCAGCATACCGGCCGAGTCCAGCCCCAGGTTGGCGCCGTAGCTGGTGGACATACTGATGATAGTATGCACGCCGTCAATGTAGAAAAAGTACGAAAGAATGTAGATAAGCATCGGCTTATCGGTGCCGATTTCCTTCAGCGTGGTGAACACGTTCTTGATGCTGGCACCGACATCGCCCTTTTCATAGGGCTTGCCGGTGGTCTGCTCGCAGTTTTTCAGCAGCGGCAGGCTGAACACCAGCCACCACACCGCGGTAATGGCAAAGATGATGGCCAGACTGGTCAGCATCGGTACGCCGACCGCGTTCATAATCAGGAAGATGAGCAGCGGAATCGTCGAGCCGCCGATATAGCCAAGGCCGTAGCCCAGTGTGGAGACCGAGTCCATCCGTTCCTCGGTTGTGACGTCGGTCAGGAAGGCGTCATAGTAGATGCAGGACGCGTCAAAGCCGATGGTGCTCAAAATGTAGAGCACCAGCACCATGGCCGCGACCTTGCCCGCGGCGGCGGGCGAGGAGGTAAAGTCCATCAGCGGGGTGAAGGCCAGCCCGGCCACCGAGACCACGCCCAGCAGCAGAAACGCCGTGAACAGCTTTTTGCGCATACTGCGGATATCGCCAAACACGCCCAAGAACGGCGCGCTGAGTGCGACAATCGCCATGGCAAGGCTGGTGGCAAAGCCCCATGTGGACATACTGGAGACGCTGTCTGCCGTATAGCCCGCCACCGTGTCAAAGAAGATGGGCAGGATAGTCACCACAATGACCGAGTGGGCGCTGTTGGCCCAGTCATACATCATCCAGCTGATTTCCTGCTTTGTGAATTTTTTCAGGAAGCCCATAGGAGAAAACCTCCGTTTTGTTATTGCACGCATTGTGCGCGCTTGTACAAATATTGTAACATTCTCGCCGGACAAAAACAACACACCCCGCTGACCTTTCGGTCAACAGGGTGTAAAACTTTTGTCATTTTTTTGTGGCAATTTGACGATGGAAGGCGGGCGGCTATGCCCGCCCCTACCATGCAATGATTTTGGGCTATCCGTAGGGCGGGGTGACCCCACCCCGCCGTGTTTCCCGCAAAACGCCGTTTCCGGTTCAGACGCAGGGAGCAGGCTTTGCAGCTCACCGCTTGCGCAGCTCCCAGAAAGCCACCGCACCGGCGGCGGCCACGTTGAGGGAATCCACACCGTGCTGCATCGGAATCATCACGGTGTAGTCGCAGTGGGCAATCGTATTGTGGGCGAGGCCGTCCCCCTCGGTGCCCAGCACAATGGCCAGCCTTTCCTCGGCGCGCAGGGCCGGGTCATCTATACTGACGGCGCGGCTGTCCAGCGCCATGGCGGCGGTTTTGAAGCCCAGCGCGTGCAGGCGGGCCATACCGGCCTCCGGCCAGTCGGCGGGGCTGCTGCCCAGCGTGGCCCACGGCACCTGAAACACAGTGCCCATGCTGACGCGGACGGCGCGGCGGCACAGCGGGTCACAGCAGGAGGGCGAGAGCAGCACGGCATCCATACCCAGCGCCGCCGCCCCGCGGAAGATGGCCCCGATGTTGGTGGAGTCCACAATCCCCTCCAGCACGGCCACGCGGCTGGCGTTCCGGCACAGCTCCTCCACCGTGCGCAGCTTGGGGCGGCGCATGGCGCAGAGCACGCCGCGGGTCAGCGCGTAGCCGGTCAGCGCCTGCAAAACCTGCCGGTCTGCCGTGTAAACCACCGCATCCGGGCAGCGGGCCAGCACGCCCGCTGCGGGGCCGTCAATCTGGCGGCGCTCCATCAAAAAAGACAGCGGCTCGCACCCGGCGTCCAGCGCCGTGCCGATGACCTTGGGGCTTTCGGCAATGAAGATGCCCTTTTCCGGCTCAAGCTTATTGCGCAGCTGGGATTCGGTCAGTCTGGTATATACCACCAGCTCAGGGGCGTTTAAATCTGTGATTTCGATAATGTTCATAACCATGCTTCCGTTATTCGTAGGGGCGGGCTTTATCCCTCCCGGGCACTTTGCGGCAGTGGGTAAACTCACCGGAGGCATCAAGGCCCCCTACAAAGCATACAACAACTCCCGCCAAATTGCAAACAAAACCGCCGCCTGCGGGGCTTGCATCCCGCGGGCGGCGGCCGGGTCTTATTTTTGGCGGCGCAGCGGCATCACTCGACTGCGTTCAGCGCCTGATCGAGATCGGCGATGATGTCATCGACATGCTCGGTGCCGATGGACAGGCGGATCGTGTTGCGGCCGATGCCTACATCGGCAAGCTCCGCATCGGAGAGTTGGCCGTGGGTCGTGGTGGCCGGGTGGATCACAAGGCTCTTGACATCGGCGACATTGGCCAGCAGAGAGAAGATCTGCAGATGATCGATGAACTCGAAGGCCTCCTTCTGGCCGCCCTTGATGTTGAAGGTGAAGATCGACGCGCCGCCGTTGGGGAAGTACTTCTCATACAGGGCGTGGTCGGGGTGGTCGGGCAGGCTGGGGTGGTTGACCTTCTCCACCTTGGGGTGGTGGGTCAGGAACTCGACGACCTTTTTGGTGTTCTCATTGTGGCGGTCCAGACGCAGGGAGAGCGTCTCGGTACCCTGCAGCAGCACCCATGCGTTGAACGGGCTGATGCAGCCGCCCAGATCGCGCAGGATCACGGCGCGCACATAGGTCACAAAGGCGGCGGGGCCGGCAGCCTCGGCAAAGCAGACGCCGTGGTAGCTGGGGTTCGGCTCCGAGAAGGCGGGGAATTTGCCGCTGGCCTTCCAGTCGAACTTGCCGGAGTCAACGATGATGCCGCCCAGAGAGGTGCCGTGGCCGCCGATGAACTTGGTGGCAGAATGGACAACGATGTCGGCGCCATGCTCGATCGGGCGGATCAGGTAGGGCGTGCCGAAGGTGTTGTCGATGACAAGCGGAATGCTGTGCTTGTGGGCGATAGCGGCAATGGCGTCAATGTCGGGGATGTCGGCGTTGGGGTTGCCAAGCGTTTCAATATAGACAGCGCGGGTGTTGTCCTGAATGGCAGCCTCGACCTCGGCCAGATCATGGGCGTTGACAAAGGTCGTCTGCACACCGAACGCGGGCAACGTGTGGGCCAGCAGGTTGGAGGTGCCGCCGTAGATGGTTTTTTGCGCCACAATGTGCCCGCCGTTCTGGGCCAGTGCCTGAAGGGTGTAGTCGATGGCAGCGGCGCCGGAGGCAACGGCCAGCGCGGCAACGCCGCCCTCCAGAGCCGCGATGCGTTTTTCAAAAACATCCTCGGTGGAGTTGGTCAGGCGGCCGTAGATGTTGCCCTCGGCCCGCAGGGCAAAGCGGTCAGCGGCATTCTGGGAATTGGGGAACACATAGGAGGTGGTCTGGTAGATGGGCACGGCGCGGGAATCGGTGACGGGGTCAGCCTGCTCCTGGCCGACGTGCAGCTGAAGGGTCTCAAAATGCAGTTTACGCTCGCTCATGATAAAGTCCTCATTTCTGTTTTTATTCTGTTTGATTTTTGATAAAAGAAAAGCCGGGGGTCGTTTGGTTACAACTCCCGGGCAGAATATACAGTGCGGCGCTTGTTTACAGGCAGTGCAAAGCATTGCCACGCGCCCGGACTGCTACCGCCCGGGAGTTAGGCATTCGGCCACAGCGGAAGTTCTGACGCAGCAGACTGCCAAAAACGTGAGCCATATGCTTTGCACCTCCTTGTTTTTCAGTAATAACCTATGTGCTTTATAGGTTGACTGTATGATAACACGGAATTGACTATATGTCAATAGGGTAATCAGGAAATTTTATTTTGCAGACTGCCATACCGGCAGATGGCATTTACCAAGGAGCGCGGGCGGATATAGAATCCGCCCCTACGGTTTGCGGGATGGTACAAAAGTTGGACGCCATAAATTCCCCTATTATATATGTATTTTTGTCGTCCAACTTTTTGCACAAAAATCTATAGTTAAATTTGGTAAATAAGTTGAACGACAAAAATTATAATTGTAATAGAGAATATTTGTCGTTTTACAACATCCAGATTTTAAACGCTTGCACGAAACAGTTGAAATCTTTCCTCAAATCGGTTATACTGTTTTGTAATAAAGTTGAAATATGGGGCAATGCCCCCTTTATAAAGGAGCAAACAATGGCACATACCGTTATGGTCACCGGTGCAGACGGCTTTATTGGCAGCCATCTGACCGAAGAACTTGTCAAGCGCGGCGAAAAGGTCCGCGCATTCTGCCTGTACAATTCCTTTGGCTCTCTTGGCTGGATCGATACCCTGCCGCCGGAGATTCGCAACGAAATTGACGTCTTTATGGGCGATGTGCGCGACCCCAACGGCGTGCGCACCGCCATGCGCGGGCAGGAGCGCGTGTTCCATCTGGCCGCCCTCATTGCGATTCCCTTCTCCTACCACAGCCCGGACAGCTATGTGGACACCAACATCAAGGGCACGCTGAACGTGCTGAACGCGGCGCGTGAGCTGGGCACCCAACGCGTGCTGGTCACCTCCACCAGCGAGGTCTACGGCACGGCGCAGTATGTGCCGATTGACGAGAAGCACCCCTTCCAGGGCCAGAGCCCCTATTCTGCCACCAAGATTGGCGCCGACCGACTGGCCGAGAGCTTCTACCGCAGCTTTGATTTGCCGGTTACCATTGTGCGGCCCTTCAACACCTACGGCCCGCGCCAGAGCGGCCGCGCCATCATCCCCACCATCATCACCCAGCTGCTGGCGGGCCAGACCGAGATCAAGCTCGGCAGCCTGACCCCCACCCGCGATTTCAACTACGTCAAGGACACGGCCAACGGCTTTATGACGATTGCCGACTGTGACGCCGCCATCGGGCAGGAGCTGAACATCGCCACCGGCGTGGAGCATTCTATCGGCGATCTGGCCAACGAGCTGATTGCCCAGATCAACCCCAACGCCAAAATCGTCTGCGAGGCTGAGCGCCTGCGTCCCGAAAAGAGCGAGGTCAACCGTCTGCTGGGCGATTCCACCAAGCTGCGCAATCTGACCGGCTGGGCACCGCAGTACACCTTTGAGCAGGGTCTGGCCGCCACCATTGAGTTCCTGCGCGGCAACCTCGACCAGTACAAGGTCGGGCAGTACATCCTGTAATCTATGAAAAATTCGTCAAACAAACGCAAATTTTCACCCACCGTGCGGCATCCTGCAGCCCGGTGGGCTTTCGTGTTGGTGCTGTGTGCGGTGCTGGGCGTGGTGGCCAGCTATTGCTGGCGCGTCTTTTATGGGCTGGACGCCCGGAGCGTTCCGGCGCTGGGTGTAACCGCCTTCTGTGCCGGGCTGGCAGTGCTGGCAGGCGCGGCGGCGCTTACCCTGCGCCGGGTACAGGATTTTGCCAAAAAAGGCGCGGCCTGTATCCTTTTGTGCGGCGCGCTGTTCGCCTTTGCCAACCCGCCGATGCAGACCCCCGATGAGACAGACCATTATCTGCGCACCTATGCAATTTCCATGGGCCGCTTTGACTTTGACGCTAAGCGAAGCTACCCCGAGGATGTCAATGAGCTGGTCGCGGCCTTTCCCGGCGCGTGGGTCAACGCCCACACCTCGGCCGGTGTCGGCACTGACCCGGACACCAAGGCCGAACAGGCCTACAACACGGCGGGCTATGCCCTGAAGCAATACGGCAAGGATGGCCGGGTGGAAAGCATCTGGGATAGCTTTACCCAGTACATCAACTGGGAAAAGCGCGATTCTGAGGCAGATTCCGTCACCGAGCCCATCAGCTTTCTGATTCTTCCGTTTTTGCCCGGGGCACTGGGCATGGCGCTGGCGCGGCTGCTGGGGTTTGGCGCGCTGGGCTGCCTGTACGGCGGGCGGCTGGTCAATCTGCTGGCCTACACGGCGCTTTGCTATGCGGCACTGCGCAGTGCGCACAAATGCAAGCCTGCGTTTTTGTGCATTATGCTGATGCCGATGTCCCTGTATATGGGGGCATCGTTGAGCTATGATGCCACACTGCTGGGCTGCTACTACCTGATGCTGGCACTGTTGACCCGCACCGAGTGGGATGACCGCACGGCGCTGGGCTACGCGCTGGCCTGTGTGTTTGCCAACGGCACAAAGCCCTACATCAATCTGCTGTGGGTGGTGCTGCCGCTGGTTGTGCGCAAATCCGAATGGAAGGTGCGGCTGAACCGCGCTGTCTGCACCGTACTGACGCTGGCGGGCTCGCTTGCGCTGACCCTTGGCGTGGAGCAGTACGGCACGCTGCTGCGCCACAACTACGGCACCATTGCCCGGCAGGGCGGCACCGCCGTGAACGGCGGCGAACAGCTGCTGTTTGTTTTGAAGAACCCGCTGCGTTATATTGCGGTTTTGCTGGGAACACTGTATGAGAATAACGGCTTTATCGGCCAGCTGGGACTGTTCGGCTGGAAGGATATGCCCGTTGCGTTTATCAGCCTGACCGCGCCGCTTGTGCTGTTGGGGGCTGCGCTGCTCTGCACGCCCGCTGCCGATGCGCTGGGACGCCGCCGCACCGGCTGGCTGGGGGTGTTCGGGCTGGTCTACGCCGTGGGTGCCATGACGGCGATGTACATCACCTACACGCCGGTGGGCATGGTGCGGATCGTCGGCCTGCAGACGCGGTATTTCCTGCCGGTCTGGCTGCTGCTGGTGCTGGCTTTTGCCGCCGTGGCCCGCCGCGCCCTTGCCCCCCGCCTGACGGCTGCAAAGGCCGGGGCCCTTGCCGTGCCCCTGTGCGGCTGGTACGCCTTTGCCGGGGCGGTGCTGCTGTTCCAGCACTATTTTGTAGGGCCGGTGTATACCATTTATAAGTAACTGTAAAGATAAAAGATAATAGATAAAAGATAATAAAATTGGTGGGTCGCACCGCTCACGCGGTACTCAAAATTTTGTTTACGCCCTGCGGGCGTAAACTCCACATCTTTTATTATCTATTATCTTTTATCTATTATCTATTCCACGAAAGGGGGCTCCCATGCTGCATCTTCTCTATGCCCTTGCGCTTTTGCTTCTGCTTTGCGGTGCTTGCGCGATATTGAGCAAAAAATCCGGTCTTTCCCCCGCCGCGCTGCCGCTGCCGCTGCTCAGCGGCGCGGTGGCAGTGCTGTACCTCTGCGGCATTCCGGGCCTTCTGCGTGTGGGCGCGGTGCTGGTGCTGCTGGCACTGGCGGCGGTGTGGGTGGCAGCCCTTGTAAAAATGCGCCCCGCCGGGGTGCTTACCGCCTGCAAAAACGCCCTGTCCGTGCCGGGTTTCGTGTTATTTTTGGGCGGTGCTGCGTTTATCTGGGTGCTGTTCTTCGTGCAGCAGCCGATGTTCACCCAGTGGGACGAATTTACCGCGTGGGGCCTTGCCCCCAAAATGGTGGTGGAGCGCGGCGCGTTCTACGTGGCTGACCCGGTCAACCTGAAGGCCAGCTTCACCTACCCCGCTACCAGCCTTTTCACGTTTTTGTTCCAGCCGTTCGGCCAGTGGGCCGAGTGGGCCTGTCTGGCTGCGGTGGATACGCTGGCGCTGGCCTGTCTGGCTGCGGCGGCCGCCCTGCCAAGGGACCGCTGGGCCAGTGGCGTGCTCGTGTTTGCCGCGGGCTTTCTGCTGCCGTTTTTCTTCTCGGCCACCCCCACCGGCAGCTATGCCACCCAGTACGTCAACGCCATGGCCGACCTGCCGATGGCGATGCTTTTCGGCGGGGTGCTCTGCCTGTATTTTGCGGTGGGACGCCGAAAATACGCCTACTGGCTCACAGCGTTGCCGCTGGCCGTGCTGACGCTGACCAAGGATATCTGCTTTGCCTACGGCCTGATTGCCGCCTTCGTCATCGGGCTGGATCTGCTCTTTGCGGCGGACAAGCCGCTGAAAAAGGCGTTCCCGCAGGCGCTGCTTAAAGCCGGGGCGCTGGCCGTGGTTGTGCTGGCCGCGTTCTTGAGCTGGGGCCGCTACACGGCAGCCGTCACCCCCACGGCGGACACCGCCGCCAGCGTCGGCAGTGAGGGACTGAGCTACGGCGCGGTGCTGGTGGGCGGCGTCAAACAGCTGCTGGGCATTGGCCGCACCGAAAAATTTGCGCAGATCATGGCCGCGATGGGCAGCGCCTTCTTCACCCGGCGCATCTGCCTGCTGGGCAGCGGCGTGCTGGCTGTGGCAGCCATCACGCTGGTGGCCGCGGCGGCATGGCTGGCCGCGGGCAAGGGCGCACCCCGCCGCCGGGTGGTGGCCGCCTATTGCGGGCTTGCGTTCTGCTTTGCGGCGCTGTATCTTTTCCATCTGATTCTCTACTACTACAACTTCTCGGACCTTGAGGGGCTGATGCTGAAGGACTATGACCGCTATCTGGCCCCCTACTATCAGGCGTGGATGCTGGCGATGCTCTGCCTGCTGGCCAACGGTGCGCGGGAACGGCTGGCGCAGCTGGCGGTCAGCGGCGCGGCGGCGGTCATTCTGGCCGTGTACTGCTGGCGCGGCGTGCCTGTGGCGGGCTTCTGGTCAAATGCGGACAGCCTGTACACCCTGCGCACCGATGTGCAGAGCCACGCGGAAACGATGAACACCGTGCTGGACTGGCCGGACCGGGTGCTGGTCATCAGCCAGGGCGACGATGCCACACGCTGGTACTACTACCGCTACGAGCTGACCGCGCAGGTGGTGAACGGCTTCGGCGGCATTTATATCCATCAGGGCGAGACGCAGGACCGCTGGGACGGCGATTTTATGAACCTTGTCGAGAGCGAGAGTTCGACACTCTATGCCTATCAGACCGTCTGCGTGCCGGACACACTGGTGGCCTATATGGCCGAGAAGGACTGCGATTATATCCTGATTGACCGTGCCGACAACTATTTACAGGACAATTTCAGTCCCCTGTTTGAGGGCGGGCTGACCAACGATATGCCGCCCACGCTCTATCATTTTGAGGGCGCGGACGCCGCCGTGCCGTTCACACTGGCGGCTGTGGCAGAAAGAGGGGTGGAGTAAATGGAGCGCAAGCCCATACTGCGCACCCGCCAGCTGCTGGTGCTGGCCTATCTTCTGGCCGCCGTGTTCTGGGTGGTGCGGTGTCTGGTGGGCTGCGGCGTGATGCTGAACTACAAGCTGCAGGGCAAGATGCCACAAGGGCAGGTAGCCCCCACCGAGCTTGTGACCGAGAGTTTTCCGCCGTATTCCTTCAACGTGTGGTGGACGCCGCCGGACGATAACCCGGCGTGGTACCTTTCCACCGACAATGACCCCCGCATCTACTGGCAGGGGCAGGGGTATATCGAGACGGTTGTGCTGGACGCAGCGCACCGCCTGCCCCCGGGCGGCGTGGCGCTGTATTACCTCAAGCCCGGCCAGACCGATTACACCGAGGCGCAGAAGGTGTTTGCCTCGGTCACGGCCCCGGGCGTTTACACCTTTGACTTGGGCGGGCAATGGGTCACCGGCCTGCGCATCGACCCGGACAGCGTAGGCGGCGTGCCGACGCTCTTCACCGGCATTGAGCTGAACCCCGCCCGGCCATGGTACACCCGCTTTGTGCCCACCGCAGGCTGGTGGCTGGTGCTGCTGTTTGTGCCCGCTGTGGGGGCAGCTTTCTGTTCTTTCTTTACAAAGAAAGAATCAAAGAAATTCCAATAATATTTCAGTAACGGAGATTTTCTATGGAACTACTCTGCGTATTATCGGCCGTGCTGGCGCTGTTCTGCGGCTGCACGGTGCTTACGCTGAAATGCCGTGTACCGGCATCGGTGGCGCCGCTGACGATGCTGTCCATCCTTGTGGCCGTGCTGACGCTGGCCGCTATGGCGGGCGTGCTCTACCCCGCGGCGTGGGTGCTGTATGCGCTCTGCCTTGCGGGCGGTGTGTGGGTGTTGGTCACCCGCCGCCAGCACACCGGCGCGGCGGCTGTTCTTTTCACACCGGGCAGCGTGCTGTTCTGGGGTGCGGCGCTGGCGCTGGCGGTGTACTTCTTTGTGCGCCAGCCGATGGCGGCGGATTTTGACGAGCTGAGCCTCTGGGCCACGGCGGTCAAAATCACCAAGGTCAACAATGACCTCTACGCCACGGCGGAGCTGGGCACGCCGTGGGCGGCCACCCAGAACCCAGGCCTGCCGCTGCTGGCTTATTTCTTCCAGTTTTTTGGGGATTATGCAGATTGGAAAATTTATGTCGCTTATGACATTTTGTATTTTTCCGCCTTTGCCGCCGTGCTCGGCGCGCTGCCCCGCAGCCGCTGGCAAGCCGCTGTGCCGATGGCCGCGGTGCTGTGGTGCGTGCCCTTCTTCTTTACCAACTACAACCACACGATTTACCTGACCACCACCTATATGACCAGCTACGGCGATGTACCCGCCGGGCTTGTCTTTGGCGGCGCAGTGGCCGCGTGGCTGGCCCTGCGGCAGGAATCCGCCCCCAAGTGGGCCGTGCTGCCGATACTGGCGCTTTCCGCCAACCTGAAGGCCAACACCTTTGTGCTGGCGCTGGTGGCGGCGGGGCTCGTGGCCGTGGATGAATGGCTGTTTGCCGATAGCGGCAGCTTCAAGGACGGCCTTGTCCGCCGCACCGGCTTCAGCGTGGCCTGCTTTGCCGCGCCGATGGTCATCTACTACTTATGGAACGTGCGCTATGTCGGCTGGCTGGTCACCCGCAACGCCGGGGATTCCGGCGTGGGCGAGACGAGCGCCCCGCTGTCCGCCGTGGTAATCAACGGCATCAAGATCCTGCTGGGCCAGCCGGTCGAGGGCTTCTACGCCGAGCGTGAGCTCCAGTTCCGCCAGGCTATGGCCGATATGAGCCATCAGTTCTGGACGAGCGATGGCAAGCTGAGCATGGTTGGCCAGGGCCGCAACGTGGTGGCGCTGATTGCCGTTATCTTTATCGTGGCCGTTCTGGCGGCGGTGACAAAGCGCCTCAAGGCACGCATTGCCGTGATTGGGGTGCTGTCCGGCGTCTGTTTTCTGGGCTACAACCTGATGCTGGCGCTCAGCTATGGCTTTATCTTCGAGGGCTTTCAGGCCGAGCAGCTGGCCGACTACAACCGCTATATCTACAGCTATTACATCGGCTGGTTCGTGATTGCGCTGGCCTGCCTTTCGGTGGCGCTGTTGCCGCAGATCGAGGTTCACGCCACAGCGGACGGCCCGACCGCTGTCTATACCTCCACCCGCCGCCAGCCCTACCCCGCCTTTGCGCTGTTTGTGCTGGTGCTGGCCGTGGGGATGCTGTTCCGCCAGAACCAGCTGATTCTGCCCCAGCTGAGTGTGCTGGGCTTTGCGGACAGCGAGTTCACCGACCGCAAGGCCGCACGCGCCGAGGCTGAGCTGGTGTGCAGCTGCCTTGCGCCCGATGACCGGGTGTTCTACGTGGGGCAGGGCGACAACGGCGAGGGCTGGTTCAGCGCCGTGTTTGACTTCTACCCGATTCTGGTGGACTATTCCGGCTCCGTCACCACCGACCCCGACACCGGCGAGACCAGGATGATTGGCGGCGGCGGTGAGCTGGGCCTGCCCGAGCTGCAGCCCGCCGAGGGCGTGAAGAGCACCTACTACCACGGCTTTACCGCCGAGGAGCTGGACGGCATTGTGCGCGGCAACGGCTGCACCGTGCTGTATATCCAGACGCTCGATGATATTTTTGTGCAGAGCTACGCAGATTTGTTTACGGATAAACTGGCAGCCGCCGAGAACGGCGAGACACTGCTCTACCGTGTGACCGATGCGGGCTTTGCCCCGATGCAGATGGAGGTGAGCGCCCGGTGAAGGCTTTACAGAAATGGTTTTCCCACCGCGGGGCGCTGCCGCTGACCGCGTATCTGCTGGCGCTGGTCTGCTGGCTGGTGCTGGGCGCGGCGCACCTTGCCAGTGACACCGCCGCCCGGGCGCAGGGCCGCCTGACCGAGGAGACCATGGCCGTGACCGACTGGCAGCTGGCCGGGCTGGCGCTGGCCGACGGCACCCTGACCACGCTGGACGGCGACCCCCAGATCATACTGGAAAACGTGGATGGCCGCGTGGTGCGCACGATTTCCTACACCGCGCAATTTGACGATGAGCCGCGGGAAGTCTGCCTGTACTACACCACCAAAATTGGCGAGGACTACAGCGCCGACCGCCGGGTGTTCCCCAAGAGCGCGGGCAACGGGCGGTACATCTACACCCTGCCCCGCACCTCACTGGCCGCGCTGCGGCTGGACCCCTGCAGCCCCGAGGAGAACCGGACCGTGACCTTTACGATGAGCGACATCACCCTGAATGCCGCCGACACCCTGCCCGCACCGTGGCAGTATTTTGTGCCGGGCTGGTATCAGGCGTTCTGTCTGGTGCTCTACCCCGCGCTGGCCGCCGCTGCGGTGAGTATTGTGGGGGCTGTGGTCAGGAAAAGAAAATGAGGTTTTTGGGGGCGGTTGCCCCGCCCCTGCGGTGCGGTGTGAGATGGACGGCATTTATTGGCAATCTGTAGGGGCGGGCATTGCCCGCCCGCAAAGCCCACCACAGCACAACATTCCTCTATAAGCCCAGCTCCGCCCTGCCGGCACGGCGGAGCTTTTTGGCTTTTTGGCAAAATATCTCATCTTTTGTACACCTCCCCGTTTTTCAATTATTTGGCACAAAATCTGTTGCATTTCCCTATTCTGTTATACTATAATAAATAAACTATGGGAAACTGCGCTTTTGCACATTCTCCCTTTTTGGGGAACAACAGGTAAAGCTATGAGCGAAAAAGAAAGAATCCTGATTGCGGACGATTCCGCCATGAACCGCGCCATCCTGACAGAGATGCTGGGCGACGGCTATGAGATTCTGGAGGCCGAGGACGGCCGTCAGGCTGTGTCCATTCTGCAGACAGACGCCAGTGTCGACCTGCTTCTGCTGGATATCATGATGCCCAACATGGACGGCTTTGACGTGCTGACCATGATGAACAAATACCACTGGATCGACGAAATCCCTGTCATTATGATTTCGGCCGAGAATGCGTCCAGCTTTGTGGAGCGTGCCTATGATCTGGGCGCTACCGATTATATCAGCCGCCCCTTTGATATGGCCGTGGTGCGCCGCCGCGTCATCAACACGCTGATGCTGTACGCCAAGCAGAAGCGGCTGGTGCGTCTGGTGGCCGAGCAGGTCTACGAAAAAGAAAAAAGCAGCTCCACGATGATTAACATTTTGAGCCATATTGTGGAGTTCCGCAACGCTGAAAGCGGCCTGCACGTGCTGCACATCCAGACCGCCACCGACATCCTGCTGCGCACACTGGTGCAGAAAACTGACAAATACGGCCTGACCGCGGCGGATATTTTCCTCATCCGCACGGCCTCCGCGCTGCATGACATCGGCAAAATCAACATTCCGGAGTCTATTCTGAACAAGCCCGGCAAGCTGACGAAGGAAGAATTTGAGACGATGAAAACCCACACCACCATCGGTGCGGATATTCTGGACAAGCTGCCCTTCCAGCAGGAGTCAGAGCTGGTCAAGACGGCCTATTCCATCTGCCGCTGGCACCATGAGCGCTGGGACGGCCGCGGCTACCCGGACGGCCTGAAAGGGGATGAGATCCCCATCGCCGCGCAGGTTGTGGCCCTGGCTGACGTCTACGATGCCCTGACGAGTGAGCGTTGCTACAAAAAGGCCTTTGACCACGATACCGCCGTCCAGATGATTCTGAACGGCGAGTGCGGTCAGTTCAACCCCCTGCTGCTGGAATGCCTGACCAGCGCCGCCCAGCTGCCCACCGAGCTGGGCCAGTCCGCCGCGGCGGAAAGCCACCGCAACTATCTGGCCGAGGCCCAGCACATCTCCGAGGCGCTGCTGCAGGAGCAGGCAGGCATACGCACCGCGGACAAGCTGCTGTAACAGGCCAAGGAGGGCCGGAACCAATGTGTCACCGCAGAATTTACTGCTGAAGATAAGTGAAATAAGAGGAACAGAAAGGGAGCAGAATTATGACGTTACAGGAATTTTATGCACGCATCGGCGGCGATTACAATGCCACCATCAGCCGCCTGCCCAGCGAGGCCCTTATCAAGAAATTCGTCCTCAAGTACCCCGGCGACCCCAGCTTCAACCAGCTGAAGGACGCGCTGGAGGCGCAGGACTGGGAGCTGGCCTTCCGCGCCAGCCACACCCTGAAGGGTGTGGCCCAGAACCTCGGTATGGACCGCCTGTACAAGGCCGCCGCCACCCTGTGTGACGCCGTGCGCGGCCCTAAGCCGCTGGAGGATGCCAGCCTGTGGCCCCCTGTTGTGGCCGCCAATGAAGAAGTTCTGGAGGCCATCCGGGAGCTGTAATGTCTACTTCTTACCTTGATAAAAACGTGCACCGCCGCCTGGAGCTGGAAAGCGATATTCTCAACGCGCTGTGCGCCAGCTACCGCGCCCTCTACCGCGTGAATCTGGACACAGACACCGCTGAGCCCTACGCCATCAGCGCAAAGATGCGCCCCGAGGTTGCGCTCTTGATGGAGCCACGGCTGCCCTACAGCCTTGCCATTGAGCGCTATATCACCCGCTTTGTGCAGCCCACCGACCAGAACCGGCTGCGGGTGCAGACCTCCGCCGTAGCCATTCTGGCGCGGCTCGCGGACGAGGATTCCTTCACACTGCGCTACCGCGTGCAACCCAACCCCTCCAAACAGCAGTATTTCAACCTCTATGTTGCCCGCACCGGCACGCCCCACGTGGTGGTAATCGGCTTCCGCAACATTGACCGGCTGCTGAAAAGCGTGGAGAAGGGCCAGCATGAGCTGGAGCAGACGCTGGCAGCGGCCCGCATCGGCCTGTTCCGCTTGGAGTTTGAGGAGAACTGCCCGCCGCGGCTGTTTGCCAATGACACCATGTGCGGTTTGCTGGGCATTGAGCCCGACACCCTGACGCCGGAGCAGGCCTTTGCCTACTGGCAGAGCCGCGTAGACCCCGCCTATCTTGACACGGCGCAGGCCGGCGTGGATGCCATCCTGAAAACCGGCATCGGCGAGGTCAACTATCCGTGGAACCACCCGAAGCTGGGTGTCATCTACATCCGCTGCGGCGGCGTGCCGGATCAGAACTTTGACCGCCCCGGCTCCGCCGTCAAGGGCTACCATCAGGACATCACCGACACGGTCATCACCCGCAAGAAGCAGGAGGAGGAGCTGGCACAGGTCAATGTGCAGCTGCAGCGCGCCGTGGAGGACGCCAACCGCGCCATGGCCGCCAAGAGCGAGTTCCTCTCCCGCATGAGCCACGATATCCGCACCCCCATCAACGCAATTCTGGGTATGCTGGACATTGCCGAGAAGTACCACGAGGACTACGCCCGCCTGGATGACTGCGCCCACAAGATACGCAGTGCCGCCAACCATCTGCTCTCCCTCGTCAATGACGTGCTGGATATGAACCGGCTGGAAAACGGGCAGGCCAAGCTGGTGGAGGCCCCCGCCGACCTGAACGAGCTGGTCCATGACTGTGTCATTATGACCCAGACGCAGGCCGAGCGCGACGGTCTGACCATGACCGTCGACCATATCACGGTGGAGCACAACCGCGTGCGGTGCTACGCGCTGCAGCTGCGGCAGATTCTGATCAACCTGCTCAGCAACGCGGTCAAGTACAACCGCCCGGGCGGCAACATCACGCTGCGGGCCGATGAGCTGTATTGCAACGGCAAAACCGTGACCGTGCAGTACACCGTGCGCGATACCGGCATTGGTATGAGTGAGGAATTCCAGCAGCATATCTTTGAGCCCTTCACGCAGGAGAACCCCGGCGCCCGCACCAAGTACACCGGCAGCGGGCTGGGGCTTTCCATCGTGCGCGAGCTTGTGGAACGGATGGGCGGCACGATTCAGCTGGAAAGCCTGCTGGGCGAGGGCAGTCTCTTCATTGTGACACTGTCCTTTGCGCTGGACACCGCCCCCGCCGCGGACACCCCCGCCGAGGCCCCCGCGGCCGATCTGCAGGGTATGCGGGTGCTGGTGGCCGAGGACAACGCCCTGAATATGGAGATTACCCAGTTTATGCTGGATGAACTGCACGTTGCCTACGAATGTGCCGAGAACGGCGCGGAAGCGCTCTGCCTCTACAAGAACGCACCCGCCGGGCATTTTGACGCCATCCTGATGGATATGATGATGCCTGTGATGGACGGCACGGCTGCGGCCGCCGCCATCCGGGCCCTGCCGCGGGAGGATGCCGCGGATATTCCCATCATCGCACTGACCGCCAACGTCTGCGCTGATGTCTCTGCCGATGCAGCCTACGCCGATATGGACGACTGCTTATTCAAGCCAGTCCAGCCCTCGCATTTGCAGGCCATGCTTGCAAAATATTACGTGCAGCATTCCTAAACCGGTTTCCTCTGCCCGGCGCTGCACAGATTAGGGAGTGGTTTTTTCACCATGAATAAGAAGGAGACCGCCCCCGCGTCCCGGTGCGCAGCGGCGCTGCTGCTGCTTTTCAGCCTGCTGGCCGCCGTGCTGGGCTTTGCCATGCCTGTGCAGGCCGCAGGCAATGACGGTAAGGCCCTGCGCACCGTACGCGTTGGGTATTACGCCTACACCGGCTACAACATGATGGACGCGGACGGCAACCGCAGCGGCTATGCGTATGATATGCTGCAGCGCATCGGCCAGTGTGAGAACGTACAGTTTGAATATCTTGGCTATGACGGCGACACCAAGCAGGCCATGACCATGCTGGAAAACGGCGAGGTCGACCTGATTCCGGTGCTGCGCAGGACTGAAGAGCGCGATGAGCGCTTCGCCTTCTCCGCCGAGCCTATCGGCAGCGTGGCCACCATGCTGACCGTCAGGGCCGGCAACCGCGCCGTAGCCGCCGGCAACTACGATACCTTTGACGGTATGACCGTTGGTATGACCCGCAGCGGCAACGGCCGCAATGAGAGCTTTTTTGCCTACGCGAGGGAGCATGACTTCACCTACACGCCGGTCTACTTTGACACCGACTTGGAGCTTTCCAACGCGCTGCAGTCCGGCCTTATCACCGCCGCCGTCTCCAACCGGCTGCGTGCGACCTCCAACGAATGGGTCATTGACACCTTTGATTTGCAGGATGTCTACATTGCGATGCGCAAGGACGATGTTTCCACGCAGCTGCTTGTCAACGATGCCCTGATTAAAATGGACCGCGATGACCCCAGCTGGCGCAGCACCCTGTTTAACAAATACTACAACGGCAGCCGCACCAGCACCAAAATCTACCTGACCGCCGCCGAGGAAAACTACGTCACCGCGCAGAACGCCGCGGGCCGGGTCTTTACCGTGCTGGTCAGCCCCGACCGCATCCCCTACTCCTATCTGGATGACGAAGGGCAGCCCACCGGCATTATGGTGGATTTGTTCAAAACGGTTGCCGGCCGCGCACGGCTGCGCTACCGGTTCCTGACCCCGGCTGACCGCAGTGAGTACCAGCAGCTGCTGGACGCGGGCGCGGCCGACCTTGTGATTGACCTGACGGATGATTATTCCATCGCCGAGGACTGTGGCTACAAGCTGACCGGGCCTTATCTTTCCACCGAGTTTTCGTGGGTTATGCTGCGCAACCACAGCGGCAGGCTGGACAGCGCGGCCTCCGTCCGCAACGATAACGCCCCGCCGCTGGAAATGCCCGGCCTGTATGAGCGTGCCAGCGTTGATTATCTTGACTCCTTCAGCGACTGTCTCTCTGCGCTGCGCGCCGGGGAGATTGACGCCTACTATACCTACACCTATCAGGCCGAGCGCATTGTCTTTGATGATAAGCGCAACGAGCTGCGGAGTATGCTCAGTGATGAGCAGCGCCGCTTCTGCATCGGTGTGCAGAGCAGCAATGATGTGCTGCTCTGCAGCGTGCTGGACAAGAGCGTGGACAGCCTGACCCGCGCCGAGACCGCCGCCATCACCACCGAGTACACCAGCCTTGGCCAGCAGCGGTTCTCGCTGGTGCGTCTGGCCTACCAGTACCCGCTGATTATTGTGCTCACGATGCTCTGTCTGGTCATTGCAGCCATCTGCATTGTGCTGGTGCTGCGCAGCCGCCGCTTCCGTGCCGAGACAGAAAACGCCCTGCACAAGGCCGAGGAGGCCAGCGTGGCCAAAACAGAGTTCCTCTCCAATATGTCCCACGATATCCGCACCCCCATCAACGGCATTATGGGTATGCTGGACATTGCCGAGGAAAACTTTGACGACCCCGCCCGCCTGAAGGACTGCATGAAAAAAATGCGCGGTGCAGCGTCCCATTTGCTTTCCCTCATCAATGACGTGCTGGATATGTCCAAGATTGAATCCGGCAATATGCAGATGCTGAACGCGCCTTTTGATCTGCGCGTGCTGCTGGATTCCTGCTGCGGCATTGTCGAGGGCCAGATTACCGAGCGCCACCTGACCTTCACCAAGCAGATTGGCCCCTTCTGGCACCCCTACCTGCTGGGCAGTGAGCTGCACATCCGGCAGGTGCTGATTAACATTCTGTCCAACGCCGTCAAGTACACGCCGGACGGCGGCACCATCAACTTTCGCGCCACCGAGACCCTGTTTGAGGAGGGGCTCGTCCATCTGCGCATGGAAATCAAGGACAACGGTATTGGTATGAGCGAGGAGTTCCTGCAGCATATCTTTGAGCCATTCACGCAGGAGCAGCAACATTCCAGCCGCACCACCTACAAGGGCACCGGTCTGGGTATGGCCATCACCAAAAAGCTGGTGGACCAGATGCACGGCTCACTGGATGTCGAGAGTGAGCCCGGCAAGGGCTCGACCTTCATCGTGCGGCTGTCGCTGCCCATCGGCCCCATACCGGCCAACGCCGCCCCGCCTGGCGATGTAAAGCCTGATTTGAAGGGCCTGCACCTCCTTCTGGCCGAGGACAACGAGCTGAACTCCGAGATTGCCGTGACCCTGCTGGAGGAGCAGGGCGCCAAGGTCACCGCCGTGGTCAACGGCAAGGAGGCGCTGGAGGCCATGCAGAATGCCGCGCCGCATACTTATGACGCCATCCTTATGGACGTGATGATGCCCGAGATGAACGGTCTGGAGGCCACCCGCTGCATCCGCGCCTTTGAGGGCAAGGGCCCGGACGAGGGCACGCCCATCATTGCCATGACCGCCAACGTCTTTGCCGACGATGTAAAGTCATGCCTGGATGCGGGTATGAACAGCCACGTGGGCAAGCCGCTGGAGATGAAGATTCTGATGCGCGAGATTCTCAAGTACACTAACCGCAAGTGACCCGTTCTGAAGAATCTAAAGTAAAACCAGCTTTTTGCAAATTTAATAAAGAAAATACGCCTGTCATATTGCAAAAACTATTTTTTCTGATGTATAATGGGAAGGATAGTTTTTGGGATATGGCGGGCGTTTTTGCGCCCCCGATATGGAGGGTGAATTATGGCAACGAAGTATATTTTTGTGACCGGCGGTGTTGTCTCCGGTCTGGGCAAGGGCATTACGGCGGCCAGTCTGGGCCGCCTGCTGAAAACCCGCGGCCTGAAGGTGGCCAGCCAGAAGCTGGACCCCTACATCAACGTGGACCCGGGCACGATGAGCCCCCTGCAGCACGGTGAGGTCTTTGTGACCGATGACGGCACCGAGACCGACCTGGATTTGGGCCATTATGAGCGCTTTACCGATGAAAACCTGAACAAATACTCCAACCTGACCACCGGCAAGGTCTACTGGAACGTCCTGAACAAGGAGCGTCAGGGTGCCTATCTGGGCCAGACCGTGCAGATCATCCCCCACATCACCAACGAAATCAAGAGCTACATCTACAACCTTGCCAAGAGCACCGAGGCCGACGTGGTCATTACCGAAATCGGCGGCACGACCGGCGATATTGAGAGCCAACCCTTCCTTGAGGCCATCCGTCAGGTCGGGCTTGAACAGGGCCTTGAAAACTGCTGCTACATCCATGTGGTGCTGGTGCCCTACATCTCCGGCTCGGACGAGTACAAGTCCAAGCCGGCCCAGCACTCCTGCAAGGAGCTGCAGGGCATGGGCATTGCCCCCAACGTGATTGTGCTGCGTGCCGACGGCCCTGTGGGTGCGGACATCAAGCGCAAAATCAGTATGTTCTGCAATGTGCGCCCCGACTGCGTGATTGAGAACCTGACGATGCCCAGCCTGTACGAGTGCCCGCTGATGCTGGAGGCCGCCGGTCTGACCAACGTGGTAGCCCGCCAGCTGCATCTGGAGACGCCGCCGTCCGATCTGACCGAGTGGAAGTCCCTGATCAGCCGCATTGCCACCCGCAGCAAAACCTGCCGCATTGCGCTGGTGGGCAAGTATGTCAAGCTGCATGACGCCTACCTGAGCGTGATGGAAAGCCTCTACCATGCCGGTTTTGAGAACGAGAGCAAGGTGGACATCAAGTGGGTGGACAGCGAGCATCTGGTGGACCAGGCCTGCTGTGCCGACGAGCTGGGCGACGTGGACGGCATCATCGTGCCGGGCGGCTTCGGCGACCGCGGCATTGAGGGTATGATTCAGGCCGCCCAGTATGCGCGGGAGAACCAGATTCCCTACTTCGGCATCTGCCTTGGTATGCAGATTATGGTTATGGAGTACGCCCGCAATGTGCTGGGCTACGCCGACGCCAACTCCAGCGAGTTTTCGCCCGAGGGCCAGCACAATGTCATTGACCTGATGCCCGACCAGCAGGGTGTGGAGACGAAGGGCGGCACGATGCGCCTTGGCAAGTACCCCTGCACCATCACCCCGGGCACCAAAATGGCCGAGTGCTACGGCACGCTGGAAATTGACGAGCGTCACCGCCACCGCTATGAGTTCAACAACGAGTTCCGCGCCGAGTTTGAGGAAAAGGGCCTTGTCATTGCCGGCACCAGCCCGGACGGCCGCCTTGTGGAGGCCGTGGAAATTCCCGGCCGCGACTTCCATCTGGGTGCGCAGTTCCACCCCGAGTTCAAGAGCCGCCCGAACCGCGCCCATCCCCTCTTCAAGGGCTTCATTGCCGCCGCACTGAAGTACCAGTGCGCCCACACCCCGACCGACCACCCGGTTTCCCTTGGCGAATAAGTAATACACCAGACGGCCCCTCCCTGCGGAGGAGCCGTTTTTGTTTACAACTCTTTCACACCTGTAACGCAATATCCGCCTATGCCCATTCGTATTAGTAAACAGAGGCCCGTGAAGTACAAAACCCGACAATATTCTGTCGAAAACGGCGGCACAAATTGTGCGGGATACCGCTTGTTTAAGCTGTGCGCACGGCGTATAATAACATACTACACGAAAGGGTGCTAACTATGCGTAACTGGTGTTCGCGCCATCCGGTCTGGTTTATGGCGCTGTATGCTTTGTTTTACTTAACGTTTTTTGCGCTGCTGGAGCGCACCATCCAGACGCCGGATTTGTGGGTGCACTGCCGGCTGGACGATATGATTCCGTTCTGCAAATATGCCATTATCCCCTATTATTTGTGGTTCCCATGGATTCCGTTCACCCTGTTTTACCTGCTGTACAAGGCCCCGCGGGAGGATTTCTGGCGGCTCTGCCTGCCCTTGTTCACCGGTATGACCATGGCGCTTTTGTTCTATGCAATGGTGCCCAACGGTCTGGCCCTGCGCCCGCGCACCGTGCCGGGCACCGACATTTTTGCCCAGAGCGTCCGTATGCTCTACCGCAGTGACACGCCCACCAACGTCTGCCCGTCCATCCATGTGTTCAACTCGGTCACGCTGATGCTGGCCTACTACCGCAGCACGGTCTTTGACGCACCGCGCCGCCGCTGGATGCGCCCCGCCGCCATGGCGCTGTGCGTGTCCATCACGCTCTCCACAATGCTGCTCAAGCAGCACAGTGTGATTGATGTGGTATTCGGCCTGCTGCTGGCCCTAGCGCTCGACTACGCCGCCACCGCCCTGCAGCGCAGCCCGGAGAAGCTGCTGGCGAAATAACACAATATACCAACAAACGCCAACGGCGGGGTGAAAGTTCACCCCGCCGTTTTTTATATTCAAGGAAATTTTGCCGTAGGGGCCGGGCACGCCCGGCCCGGTGGTTTCCCGCAAGCAGCATTTGCCGGGCCAGCGCTGCGGGCGGAGCAAAGCCCCGCCCCTACCGCGCTATTGTTTACGGTTGCTCCGTAGGGGCGGCATATATGCCGCCCGCAAGGTTCCGGCCAAATACCGTTTATGGTCAATCTGTAGGGAGGGGTCTTGACCCCTCCGCGCTTCCCGCAAGCGACATTTGCCGGGTCAGCCCGCCCACTGGATTTCTCACTTTTTCACACGCGCCGCGTTATAGGATTTTATCATTACGGCCGCGAACCAGAGCATCAGCACGCTGAACGCCACAAAGGCCACTGCAGCCACCGTGGCCAGCGCCGGAATGAAATGTGTCACGGTGTAGACTGCCAGCGGCACAGCGGCGATATAGGGCACCCTGCGGCTGGTGCAATCGGCAAGGCGCAGCAGCAGCAGCGCCGCGGCCCAGAAGAGCCACAAATCCAGCGCACGCAGTGCAGGGGACAGCCAGACCCAGACGCCGCCGGTCTGCCCGCCGCAGAGAAGCAGCTCCAGCACAAGCCCCGCGCCACCCAGCAGCACCGGGCGCTTATCCCGGGATACAAGCAGCAGATAGCCGACAAGCGCCAGCACCGTGAGGGAAATCTCCTGCAGGGCGGCATTTTCCGGCACCGCCAGCAGGCAACGCCCCGCCGCGGCTACCCCAATGAGCAGATACGCCAGAGCTGTTTTGTTGCGTTTATCCATAGATTGTCTCCTGTGTAGGTTGATGATTCCCGATATATTGCCTTTATGGGCAAACTCGCCCCACCGCCTGCGAATCTGTTTTTTATTATACCTCTTTTATATCTCCCTTGCAAGCATTGTCGGCACAGCGTATAATGAGTATGTTTATACATTTAATTGTGCGTAAATGTATAAAGGCAACACTATAAAGAGAGGTTTTGGGTATGGAGTTTTCACATCGTCTGGACCTGTTCGGGCCCGAAATTTTCGCTGCGCTCAACGATAAAAAGGTTGCGTTGGAGGCCGAGGGCCGCCATCTGTTCAACCTGAGCGTCGGAACGCCGGATTCACCGACAGTATGGCGTTCTGTATGGCGCTCATCGACAAGGCCGGTGTTATCTGCACGCCCGGTTCGAGCTTCGGCCCCGGCGGCGAGGGCTATGTCCGCTTTGCCCTGACCCTGCCGGTGGAAAAGATTGCCGAGGCCGTAAAGGCCATTGCGGACAGCGGCATCCTGCAGTAACCGCACAGCCGCCCCCATAGGCACAAAAAAGCACCGTCCAACGTCAGGTTGGCGGTGCTTTTATTATTATGGATTTACTGTGCGTTATCCCGCATGGCGGCGCGCATTTCCTTCTGGATGGCGGGGGTAGTCTCCACCTTCTGCAGCAGGGCAGCCAGAAGCTCGGGCAACTGCTTTGCGGGCAGCTGCTCTGCCACAACACCGGCCAGATACTCGGCGTGGGAAACGGCGGGCTCAAAAGTGCGGGCATACGTCTTGCCGCTGCGCACAAAGCCGACCTCACGCAGAACGCCCTTCTCCATCAGGCTGTTCAGCATGGAGAAAATGGAGCGCTCCTTCCATTTACGGTCCACACAGGTGGACACAACCTCGGTCTGTGCCATAGCGTGGTCTGCCTGCCAGAAGATTTCCATAATCTGTTGTTCGCTTTTCGTCAGATGCACGTTGGTATACCTCTCTCCCAATTTAAATCAACTATATACTCATAGTATCTTTTTGTTAGGAAAATGTCAACGATTTTCTTAAAAATTTTTCATTCTTTTTCGTTACAATATAATATCTTAACAGTTCTATCACATTTCAGGCCTTTTCGGCAGACTTTTCGCTTTAAAACATAGGTTCGTCACTTTACTTGTGTGTGGCGGACGTGTGGCACGTGTTGCCACACTCTGCCACACATCTGCCGCAAAGTGCAATTTTGTATATTCCCGCCGTTCCAGTTTCGATTAACCTGTTGCCCGGCAAATTCACTCACTCAACCAGCCCTTTTCAATCGCCTTCAGCGCCCGCTTTTCCAGCCGGGAAACATAGCTGCGGCTGATGTGCAGCTGCGCGGCGGTCTGCTGTTGGGTGTGCGGCTCGCCGCCCAGGCCGTACCGCAGCCGCAGGATGGTTTGCTCCCGCGGGGGTAGGGTGTCCACCAGCGCCCGCAGGCGTGCGGCATCGGCGCGGCTCTCGCAGTCCTCCGCCAGATTGCCTTCATCGGGCAGGGTATCCGCCAGAGTGAGCTGGCCATCGGCCTCCAGCGGCTCCTGCAGCGATGCTGTCTGCCCCGTACGCCGTGTCCGGCGCAGCTCCATGCGCAGCTCATTTTCAATGCAGCGGCTGGCATAGCTGGCAAAGGGGCGGCCCTTGCCTGGGTCAAAGGTGTCCACGGCCTTGATCAGGCCGATAGTGCCAATGGAAATCATATCATCCTGCGCGGCGGCGCCCGCATAGTATTTTTTGCAGATATGCGCCACCAGCCGCAGATTATGGCGTATCAGCGTATCCCGCGCCGCCGCGGCAGCCGCCCCGCCCTTTTGCAGGTCGGAGAAGGCTGCACGTTCCTGCTCCAGCGGCAGAGGGCGCGGAAAGGAGCTGCTTTCCAGATGCAGCGCCAGATACAGAATATGCCCCGCCGCCGCCCGCAAAAACAAGCCAAAAATGCCCAGCATACACATCACCTCGCGCCAGTGTATGCCGCGCCGCGCCGGAAAATAACAAAAGAGCACCCGATGCATGGGGTGCTCTTTTTAGGGTCCTGTAGGGAGGGGCAAGACCCCTCCGTCGGCGGTTTTCCGCTGGCATCATTTGCCGGGCAACCGCCGCGGGGCGTCGGGGACGCCGCCCCCTACAGCGGCAGTCTGGAAACGGCATACCACCGCACGCTTACGGCGGGACGGGGTCACCCCGCCCTACGGAGTGCCCGTCAACAGGGCCAGTTTACATCACAAACTGCACCACGCAGAACGCTGCATAAATCGCCAGCAGGGTGATGCCCTGTGCGCGGTTCAGCTTGCCCTTGACGAGGGCGGGAACCGTCAGAATCAGCATAACGGCCAGCATAACCGGCAAATCGAGCACGAGGCTGGAATTGATGCCGAACAGGGTGTTGCTCTGCGGAATTGTGAAGGGAGCCAGCGTGACGGACACGCCGCTGACCAGCACCAGATTGAACACGTTTGCGCCGATGACGTTGCCCAGAGACAAATCGCTGTGGCCCTTCATCAGGGAGGTGATAGCCGTGATAAGCTCCGGCAGAGAGGTGCCCAGCGCCACAAAGGTCAGCGCGATGACGCTCTCCGGCACGCCGAGGGCCTGCGCAATCAGGGTGCCGTTATCCACCAGCAGGTTGGCGCCCACCGCAATCAGCACCGCACCAACAACCAGCAGCCCCAGCGTCTTGGGCAGAGACATCTCCTCCTCGGCCTCCTCGTGGACCTCGGCGGGGGCGTTTTTCATCTGCAGAACGTTGACAATCATGTACGCCACAAACATGGCCAGCATGATAACGCCCATCACGCGGGTGAATTTGTCGAACACATAGGCAGCAATGCAGTAGATGGCCGCCGCCGCGAAGAAGAAGGCGACCGGGGTCTTGAGCGTCTTGGGGTCAACCTTGCCGGGGCGCACCGCAATCGTGATGGCTGCAATCAGCGCCGCATTGCAGATGACCGAGCCGATGGCGTTGCCGTAGGCAATCTCGCCGTGGCCGGAGAGGGCCGACATCGTGGAGACCATGACCTCGGGCAGGGTGGTGCCGATGGAGACTACCGTTGCGCCAATCAGCAACTCCGGCAGATGGAAGCGGCGGGCCAGCGCGGACGCACCGTCCACGAACCAGTCACCGCCCTTAATCAGGAACAAAAGGCCGACAATGAACAAAAGCACAGGGATAAGCATCGCAATTCCTCCGTAAAAATGACGTATAACGCCGGAATTTTTATTATAGCACACCCATACAGGGTGCGTCAAACCCCACAGACTTAAAAATGTTAAAATGCCGTTTTGGCAGGCTGCCCGCAGGCGATAAGTGGCGGCAGCCCGCGGGCAGGCATCCTGCTTCAGGCGGCAGCGAGCCTCTCCCACCCCTTGGTCAACACGGCGGGGCCCTTATTTTACACACCTTTTCGGTTTATGTCCTGTTCACGCAAACACAAAACCCCGCAGGGGTTACCTGCGGGGCTTTGTGCATAGAGGGGTGGGAAAGTATATAAAGGTCAGTGAATGTCTTGATTGATTACAAACATTATTATAGCAAGTTTTCTTAAAAAGTCAAATGTCATACTTGCATTTTGGTTTTCAAAAGATTATAATAAAACCACAACAACTTAATTTTATTTAGCAAGCGCACAAAAAAGCATACTTTTTAAATTTTGTTAAAGATAACAATGACTGTATACTTCACTTTATTTTTTTGTGCGCATTATACAAAACAAAAGCAAGGAGTCATTTTCATGGATGATTTGGATCACAAAATATTGCAGCTGCTGGCGGAAAATGCGCGTATGCCTGTCAAAGACATTGCCCAGCAGGTCAGCCTGACCAGCCCTGCGGTTTCCAGCCGTATCCACCGGCTGGAGCAGGAGGGCGTCATTGGCGGGTACACCGTTGTGCTGCGCCACCCCGATGCCCCGGCCCGGGTCGAGGCGCTGATTTCGGTGCTGGTGGATGCCGCCACACGCGCCAGCTTTCTTTCCATGATTGAGCAGGAGCCGCAGGTTCTGCAGTGCTTCCGCGTGACCGGCAGCTACAACTTTATTATTAAGGTAAGCTGCACCGACATTGACGCGCTGGAGCATCTGCTGACCAAGATGCAGAAGATGGGCTCCACCAACACGCAGATTATCCTGAACACCCAGCTGGACCGCAGTCTGGCGCTGGACGAATAACGAGGTACCTATGCTACGCTTTTGTAAAAACTGCGGCCTGCTGCTGCCGCATGACGCTGACCACTGCCCGCAGTGCGGCACCCCGGCCCCTGCGGCGGTGCGCGCCGCTGCCCCCCAGCCCGGCCAAGCCGCGCCGCTGTATGAGGCGGACGAGCCGGAGGAGCGCATCCCCGCCATGAGCCAAGCTGACACCACCATCACGATGCTGCTGTTTGCCATCCCGCTGGTCGGGCTCATCCTCGCGCTGGTGTGGAGCTTTGGCGGAACGGACAACCCCGCCCGCAAGCGGCTGGCGCGCAGCTACCTCATCCGCACGCTGGTGGTAATTGCCGTGGTTGCGCTGTTTGTGCTGGTGGTCTCGCTGGTATTCAGCGCGGTGCTGCACAGCCAGCTGGCCTACAGCTACTACTATATGCGCTGAGGAGGTGCCCATGAAAGCATCTGTCATCATCCCCAATCTGAACGGCGCGGGCTGGCTGCGGGACTCCATCGAGTCCATCTGGGCACAGACGGAGCAGGACTTTGAGCTGATTGTCATTGACAACGGCTCCACCGATGAAAGCCTGGACATTGCCCGCAGCTACCGCGGCCACGACCGCTACACGCTGATTGAAAACGCCGAAAATACCGGCTTTTCCCACGCGGTGAATCAGGGCATTGCGATTGCCAAGGGCGAATATGCCGTGCTGTTCAACAACGATGCCTTTGCCGAGCCGGACTGGCTGGCGGAGCTGATCAAGACCGCCGACGCCGACCTGAAAATTTTTGCCGTGAGCAGCCTGATGCTGCGCTACTATGAGCCGGAGCTGGCCGATGACGCGGGCGATTACGTGACGATTCTAGGCTTTGCCTGCAAGCGCGGCGATGGTCTGAAGGCCAGCCGTTACACAAAGCCCTGCCGGGTATTCAGTGCCTGCGGCGGTGCGGCGCTCTACCGCAAGTCAATTCTGGATGAAATCGGCGTCTTTGACGAGCTGTTTTTTGCCTATTATGAGGACGTTGATTTAAGCTGGCGCGCCAACAATTTCGGCTACAGGAACGTCTATTGCCCCACGGCGCGCTGCCGCCACATCTGCGGTGCCACCACCGGCGCGGTGCGGTACAACCCCTTCAAAAGCATCCAGAGCGGTCGCAACAGCATCCTGCTGCCCTACAAAAACCAGCCGGTGCTGATGCTGGTGCTGAATTTTATCCCGATGCTGTTGGGGTATCTGCTGAAGGTCATTATGTTCCGCTTCCGCGGCTTTGGCAATGACTATGCCAAGGGCTTTCACGAGGCGTGGGTGGCGCTTCCGAAGCTGAACAAGCCGAAATTCCGCTGGCGGAATCTGCCCAATTACCTCTGGGTGGAGTGTAGCCTGATTGCCGGGCTGTTCCAGTACATCGTCTACCGCGTGCAGCGGGCGCTGAAGATTACGTGATTTGTGTTCTTTCTTTGCAAAGAAAGAGCCAAAGAAATTCCAAACATTATATTTCTTTTATCGGTTATTGCTTGCATAGGCCCGGTGGTTTCCCGGGAACGGCATTTTGCGGGCGGGCATCGGCGGGGTGAGGTCACCCCGCCCTACGAATGAACCGAAAACAATATCCTACCGTTTATCATCTACCCCGCCCCTACAAATGGGCTCCTATACGACAAACAGCACCTGACTTCCGGTCACACGCATACCGGGAATCAGGTGCTGTTTTTACTGTTTAAAATTCTTTTTCGGTTCCTTTTCTTATAAGAAAAGGAACAAACCAAACGCTCCGCACCTTACTCGTCGTCCGCCAGGTTGCCCAGTGCCTTGGCCTGCTCAATGACCTTGGCTTCCAGCATCTGGGGCAGGGTCTCGTAGCGGACAAAGTCAAAGGTAAAGTACCCGCGGCCCTGGGTCAGCTGGCGCAGGAAGGTAGTGAAATCCTGCATCTCCGCTACAGGCACCTCGGCCTCGACAACCTGCAGGCCGTCCTCGTCCGGGTTCATACCCAGCACGCGGCCGCGGCGCTTCGTGACCTCGCCCATAATATCGCCGGTGTTGTCGGCGGGGACGTGGGCCTTCAGTGCGCCGATGGGCTCCAGCAGGATGGGGCCGGCCTCGGGGATGGCCGCCTTATAGGCCAGCTTCGCGGCCATAATGAACGCCATTTCGCTGGAATCCACAGGGTGATAGCTGCCGTCCAGCAGGGTGGCCTTCATGCCTACCATCGGGTAACCGGCCAGCACGCCGTGCTCGGCCGCCTGACGGACGCCCTTTTCAACGGCGGGGAAGAAGTTCTTCGGCACGCTGCCGCCAAAGACGTTCTCGGCAAATTCAATGCCCTCACCCTCCACAGGCTCGAACTGAATCCAGACATCACCGAACTGGCCGTGGCCGCCGGTCTGCTTCTTGTGGCGGCCCTGTGCCTTGCAGCTCTTGCGGATGGACTCACGGTAGGGCACACGCGGGGTTTCCAGCGTGATTTCCACGCCGAACTTATTCTTCAGTTTGGCCAGCGCAACCTCCAGATGCTGGGTGCCCAGGCCGCTGATAATCTGCTGCTTTGTCTCGGCGTCCACCACAAAGTTGATGGCCGGGTCCTCCTCCATCAGGCGGGCCAGCGCGCCACTGACCTTGCCCTCGTCGCCCTTCTTGGCAACCTTGACTGCCATACGGTAGCAGCTGATGGGGTACACCGGTGCGGGCAGCGCCACAACGCGGGCCGGGTCACACAGGGTATCGCCGGTCTTGGCGGTGGCCAGCTTGGCAACCGCGCCAATATCGCCCGCGGCGATCTCCGGGGTGTCGGTCTGCTTCTTGCCGCAGACGGTCAACGTCTTGCCCAGACGCTCCGGCTGGCCGGTGCGCGCATTGACGGCGCTGCTGGTGGCGCTCAGCTTGCCGGACAGCACCTTGATAAAGCTCAGCTTGCCCACAAACGGGTCTGCTACGGTCTTAAAGACGTAGGCGCACAGCGGGGCGGCGGGGTCGGCGGTGATTTCCACCGGCTCGCCGTTGGCCTCGCCCACAGCGGCGGCGGTGTCCGCGCCGGGCAGCAGCACATTCATATTGTACAGCAGCATATCCAGTGCCTGCATATTGACGGCACTGCCGCAGAACACAGGGGTAATCTGGCCGCTGCGCACGCCTGCGGCCATGCCCTGCACGATTTCCTCGGTGGTGAAGGCCTCGCCCTCAAAGAATTTCTCCATCAGGGCCTCGTCGGTCTCGGCGATGGCCTCGCTCATAGCCTGAATCAAGCCCTCAAAACGGTGGCCGATGTCGGGCACGTCAATCTGGACCTGCTTGCCACCCTCATACTTGAAGGCCTTCTGGCTGAACAGGTTGATGTACGCCACGGTGCCGTCATCCAGACGCACCGGCACAACGCAGGGGCAGACGCTGGGGCCAAACTTAATCTTCATCTGCTCCAGAATCTTGAAGTAGTCTGCGTTCTCCAAATCGGTCTTTGTCACAAAAACCATCCGCGCTTTGTTGTTTTTCAGCGCCAGCTGGTAGGCCTTCTCGGCACCGACGGTCACGCCGGAACGGCCGGAAACGCAAATCAGAACGCTCTCGGCTGCCATAATGCCCTCGGCCGCGCCGGTCTCAAAGTCGAACAGACCCGGTGCGTCAATCAGGTTGTACTTCACACCCTCGTACTCAACAGGGACGACGCTGGAATTGAGCGAAGCCTTGCGACGGATTTCCTCGGGGTCAAAGTCGCTGGCGGTGGTGCCGTCCTCGACGCGGCCCATACGCTCGGTCGCGCCACTCATATAGAGCAGTGCCTCGGTCAGCGTTGTTTTGCCGCAGCCGGCGTGGCCGGCCACCAGAATGTTGCGGATGTCTTTGCTTGCATAGCCCATGATCGTCAAACCTCTTTTCGCGCCGGGGCGGTTTGCCCCGCCCTGCGGCGTTGATATTCTTTGGCGGCGGAGCGATTTTTGAACACTCCCGCCTGTTTAATACTACTTTACCACATTGTTGTGGAAATTTAAACAGTTTTTTCGGATTTTTTGTAAAAAATTTTAGGCAAAAGATTGTGGAAAGTGTAAAAAATCGAGGTTGATAGGGTGTTGTTGTGTCCGGTGAGGCTTCCCGGGGACGGCATATAGCAGCAAACGGCGGCGGGGTGGGGGTCACCCCGCCCTACGGATGAACCCAAAACGATACCCCGCCGTTTATCATCCGCCACGCTGTAGGGGCCGGGCACGCCCGATCTGGTTGCACCCCACAAACGCTCATTACCGGGAACGGAATCCATCCGGCTGCGGCCAGGGCGCGTTCACTTCCCCCATCACACAGCCTTCCCCACACAAACCAAAATCGCCCCCGCCAACTTTGGCGGGGGCGATTCATATTACTGAATTATTTCTTTGCCGTTTTCCTGCGGCAGCGGGCGCGTCCGCCTTCGGGCTGAATCTCCGGCACGTAGAGGCTGTAACTCAAAAGATAGCGGCCGTGGGCGGGCAAGCGGTAGAAGGACGCCTTGATGCGCTCCAGCGGGCTGGAGCCGGTCTCGGCGGCGCTGCCGGTCAGCATAACCACGTACTGCATCTCGGTGTAGCGGGCGGCCACATCGCACTGGCGCAGGCTGGTGTGGATAAGCTCCCCCAGCTGCTCCACCATAATGGAGGTCTCCGCCGGGTCGGCGTTCTGGCCGGGCGCCACCGTGATGATGGCCAGGAAAACCGGCAGGCTGTAGCGCACCTGCACACCGCGCTGCACGCGGTAAATCTCTTTAAACGTTTCAAAGTCACAGACGCAGGCGCCGGTGTCCTCGGTGTCGGGCAGGGCGTCCACAAGGCGCGAGACCTCGCTCTCACGGTTGCGGTCGGCCTGACGCATCTGGCGGTAGGCGGAGCCGGCGCGGCCCGGCTCAATGGCGTGGTGCAGGCAGCCCATAGCCGCGCCGCGGCGGGCCAGATCCTGCGCCTCCGCATGGCGGCCCAGTGACTCCAGCGCAACGATTTTTTCCAGATACAATCGCTCCTCGTAGGGGTCCAGCTCCAGCGCATGGGTACACAGCGTGACGATGCGGGTGCACTCGCCCCACTTTTTGCACAGTTCCAGCAGACTCAGGGTGGCGGTGCGGTACAGGCCGTGCAGCCGCACGCTGACGCCCTCCACCCACGGCTCGGACGCAGACTGCGGCAGCAGGCGGCCGCGGTACAGGTCGATAATCTGCTCATAGAGCTTGGCGCGGCTCTCAGGGCTTTCCTCCTGCCGGGCCTGCGCAGACAAGCCCTCCAACGTAAACACGTCCACGGCGCAGTCCAGATTGGGGTTCCACTGGTAGCAGCCGCGGCTGGTCACAATGCAGTTCTGCAGCTCGGTCAGGCCTTCGGCCTCAATCATATTGCGGAAGCGGTGCAGAATGGCACGCAACGCCATATCCGGGTTGGTGGAGCGCTCCCCTGCCCAGAGGGCATCGGTCAGCAGCTTGTGGGGCACACGCTGCCCACGCTGCAGCACCAGATACTGCACCAGCGCCGTGGCCTTGCGGGAGGTTGCCAGCTGCGCCAGCGCCGGCTTGCCGTTCACCAGTATCTCAAAATCGCCCAGCATCCTAATTTCAATCGTTGCCATTTCGTCACCTTCGGTATCCTTTTACTGTTTCAAAGTATAACAAGTTTTCACTCGTTTGTCCAGTAGTTCTATGCCGTTTTTGCTTTATCTTACCAAATTTTATTTTACCCTCACGATTCCGAGGACGCCTTGCCGTCCCACGTGCCGGGCGCATACAAAATGGTCGGCGCGCCTGGCAGCGGCACAATCGCCTTCTGGGTGCACAGCGGTACAGCCGTGCCGTCACTGCCCATTTTGGAGACCGTCAGCACCACCGTCATGGCCGTAATGCGCGGCGTATCGGTCGGGTCCGGCTGTGACCAGCTGCGGGCATAAAAGTGCAAATCGCTGATGTACAGCCCCATGTAGGCATCCTTGGGGTAGGCGGTTGTGTAGGCGTAGGCCATATAGTCGATGGCTGGGATGCTTCCACCGTTCGTGTCCGTTCCGGCCGTCCTGTTGTGCTGCGGGTTGCCGTACTTGTCGTTACCATTCAGGGTGTCACGGTAGTAGCGCATATGCAGGTAGCCGTTCAGGTCTGCGGCCTGTGCCTCGTCCAAAAGCGCCGTGTTATCACTCTTTTTCAGAGCAGGCACAAGGTCCTTATCCAGTATTTCAATATGGTTGGGGTAGACGCTGAATTCCAGCGCTGTGCCGTCACTGTAGCTTGACTGTGCATCAAACACACTGTTCAGATTGGCTTCATCGGTCGCGCCGTTGGTAAAGCGGATATACCCATTTGCGTGCATAACCTCGCCGCGGATGGTTTCAATCAGGGCATCGGCCAGATTCTGGGCGCGGGTCTGCTGCTGAATCTCCATATACGCCTGCGCGCTGGGTTGTATCAGCGTGACCGCCGCCAGCGTGAACAGCGACAGCAGCACCATGCAGACGATCAGCTCCACCAGTGTTGTGCCGTTTTTGTTTCTGACTGGCTGCATCATTGTGCGTTGTCCCCCGTTCCCGGCGTTGTGGCCGTGGGCTCTTTATAATAGCGGTGGAACGTGTAGTTTTCTTCTTTTGTGGTGCCATCCTCGGTCACTTGGGCCTGTGTTTCCACACTTTGCAGCTGCACTCTGTCAACGGTAAACTGGTCAAAACTGAAGCGCAGGCTCTCTTTTCCGGATTCCGTCTGCCAGCTCGGTCCAGTCCCCCCTGTCGGGTAGAGCCCGGCGCAGAAGGCGTAGGCGGTTTCCCGCAGGGTTTCCGCCTTGCGGGACATAGCGCGGGCGTACCGCAGCGACACCACAAACATAGCGGTAAACATCAGCAGCAGCATAAACGAGACAACCACTTCCACAATGGTCTCACCGCGCCGATTTTGCAATATTTTTTTCATGGGCGGTCACTCCTGTGTTGTAGTTGTTCTCTGCTTGACGCCGCGCGTGTAGGTGATGCCTTCCGGGCTATTGGTGTTAAAGTGCGGCACGATCCGTTTGGCTTCGCTGCCCTGGGTGATTGTGACGGTATCACCGCCAGCAGGCGGATTAAATGTGTTAGGGTTGTCATTACTCCATGTATAATGCGTAGTAGCGCTATCCAGTGTATAGTAGCTTACATCATAATGCACCGCACGGTCATAGGTTACTGTGTAGGAGAAGCTCTCCCCGTCCTTTTTCACCGTGACCGTCACATCAAGCTGCATATCCACCAGCTTATAGCTATCGTTTTCCCAGTTGCTCAGTACCGTCTTCCATTGACCATCACCGGAGCTGATAGACAATCCTACAACGGAGGAATTCAGGTTCAGCTTGTCCGCCTCCTCGCCGGGGCGGCGGCGCAGCGTGACGTGTATTTCATCCGCACCGTCGCTGCCGTCCGCGCTTAGGGTTGCGTCAAAGGTAGTTGGCTTGGGGGCCTCCTGCTCAAACGGATCATTGCCGTAAAACTCGCTGGTCATATAAGTATTATTCACGAATTTGGCAAAGCTGCTGGTTGCATCATTCAGCTCTTCACCCAGCACGTCAGAGAAGCCCGTGGCAAGCTGGTAAACTTCCTGCTCCAGCAGTTGGCGGTTGGCGTTGGCCGTCAGCACAGAGGCTGCGTACACCAGCGCTGCCGACAGTGACACAAACACCGCCCCAATGCAGAGCACTAATATCATGGAAAGCCCCTGCCTGTCGCGCAGGATACTGCGTGCTTTTGGGCGCATACTGCCACCTCCTTTTTTGTGGTTACAATCAGGCCGCTGGCTGTTCTGCGGGCGGCTGTACAGTTTGTTCGGGTTCTGCGGGCGCAGCGGTTTCCGGCGTCTTTATCTGCACAGGTGCAGTTTCCATCAGCACTGTCGGCTGCGGTGCTGCCTGCACAGCTATTTCGGGCTCGGTCTGCTCATCCGTTATGTCATTAACTGCCACAACAAGCCGCGGTTCTGTCGCCTCCTGCGTGGTGGGTTGCGGCGCGTTGACCGTAACCAGCGTTTCTGCGGATGCAACAGTCTTGTCATCCTCGCCGTTATCGGCTTTATACGGCAGCGCTTTAACCGTCACAGTTTGGGTGTTCTTCGCCAGCTCGCCGCTGCCGCCTTCCGGCTGGTTGAGCAGCTCCGGCAAGGTCAGGCGCAGTACGTTGCTGTCTGTGCCCTGTACAAATTCCAGCATCGGCACAACATCAACGGCATAGTAGGACGTAGTATCACTACTGACCAGCTTGCCGGTCAACCGCGTTGCGCGGCTGGTCCAGACCTTGCTCCACGAGTAACCGATAACAGTGTCGTTTTCGTCGGTTGCTGTTACCTCCGTCGGCAACAGGCTCAGGTCATACCAGACGCGGCCATCGGCTTCGGTCTTGGGGATTTCATATGTCAGCAACTTAGCTTCCTCACCGGTCAACGCAAGCCCAACAGTCTTTTCCACCTTCTGGATTTCACCAATCGGGTGTTCCTTACCGTCAGCGTTCGTATATGCCTGATTGTTTACCGTGACCGTCACCGTATACGGCACGTCATCCTCATTATACGGCTTCACCGTGAACTGATAGCGGTTTGTCAGGCTGCGCGTTTCGCCGTTGTCCGATGTATACAGATTGCCAATCGGCCATTCGACCGTGCGGCGAGTCAGAGTAAGCGTTTCTGTACCGCTCGGCATAGCGCCATCAACCGGTGCGTTCTGATACAGGTTCACCTCTTGCGTATACTCAGCTCTGCTGTTATCCGCCTTCGGTGCGTCCAGTTTAATGGCAGGCAGCTGCATATCCTGGGCAACTGTCGAAGCGTCAGCGGTATAGTAGTACCAGTTCGATGCTGCATCGCTGCTGCCGGCGGGGGTCATACTGCGCAGGGCAGGCAGCAGCCAGCGGCGGGCATACTCCGGCTTCATGGTGAAGCTGCTGCTGATGCTGATGCTAGCGCTGTTCGTGGTGCTGGTTGCAGTGGGTTCGCCGCCGTCCTTGTTATCATCGGCAATAATGCGCAGCACGCGGTCGGTATCGGTTGCATCGGTCAGCATTCCATCAAGTGCGGTTTGCAGTGCCGTCAATGCCATGGCCTTTTCGGCGGGCGTTTTGCTGCTGCTGTCCTGATAGGCCGCTGCCAGCTCGGCGATTCTCTTATAATCAGCCACATCTTTAAACAGGTAGCCCGTATAGTAGTAGCTTGCCGCGCCATTTTCGCTCACATTTAGGGTCAGAGTTTCGCTATGCAGGAAGTCCTCCTGACTGGGCGTCCCATGGCTCAGCGATGCACTGCTTACAGTCGGGGCGGCAGTACGGTTGGCGATCACTGCATCTGCACTGACGCCGTTCGCACTGCGGAAGGAGTCTCCTTCCTTGCCCTCGGCCACGACATAGAAGCGCAGGGTCTTACCCTGGTACTGCTCCAAGTCGACCGTGTAGCCGGTTTCTGTAATGCCTTCCCACTTGCAAAGATATTTCCATGCATCGCCGTTTTTCTGTTCAGCGTAGAGGGTATAGCTCGCCACATTGCCCGTACCGGCAGACCACGTAACCGTGTAGTGCAGGGCATCGGCGTTGTTGTCCTCCACCTGGCTGATGCCGTCCACAATGCTGACGGCGGCCAGACGCTGCATAACCGCGCAATCCGCCGTCCCCGCCGCGCCAATGGCATTCTTCTCACTGTTATCCTTGGTGTTCGGCACACGGGTGACATGAATCTGCACCTTGTCATACTGCCAGCTTGTTGCCAGTACATCCTCGACACAGAAATTCAACGTATACTTACCATTCCCATCAAACTCCACATGGCTGGCCAGCGAGTTATTTTTTTCGTCTTTCGGCTCAAGTTTTTCTTTGATTGTTACGGTCTTTGTCTGTCCGTTTTCGTCCCGAACCGTCTGGGTGGAATAGCCATACAGTGTAATGGCGTAGGTATGTTGCTTTTCGTCGAGAGTTGTGCCGTCATTTTTGTACTGTGTCCACGTGAATGTGTAGTTCAGCTTGTTCTCGGCATCGGGGTTAAGGATTGTGCCTGTTGCCTCTTCGCTTACCATCGGCGCGGGCAGGATGTTCAGCCTCAGCTCATCACGGCGGATCTGGTACATAATAAAGTCTTTTTTCGTTGTATTGCCAAGTCCCCATGGGTCATCCGGCGCAAAGAATTGCAGCGGTGTCAGGTGGGCATAGCTGAATGTACCGTCGTCATTGCGTATAATTTCAATACCGTTATACCAGCTGATAGGCTTGCTCTCCCCATTTTCTTCGATAGCTGCAGCGGCCTCATCCGGCGAGTCGGTTTCGCCCCAACGAGTTACAACCTGACTGTACCCAGCATCAACTGGCACAGAGATAACCTGCAAATCGGTATAAGTACCGTCAAGAGCCTCATCAGGCAGATTGTCCAGCACAAACTCAGATTCTGTGCTGTACACGGGTTTTGTCACGGCGGCCAGCGTCACATACTGACCTTTCAGCGATTGCCCATTAATAGTTTTATCCTCGCCGCCGTTCTGTTCACCTGCGTATTTGCCAAGCAGCATTACACGGTACCGGGGTACGATGTTCAGAATCGTGTTCGGCGTAAAGCTAAGTTTTACCGTAATTTTCAAATCATCTGTATTAGTACCGCTGATTATAGGCTTGCCCTTGTTTCCGTAAGTAGCGGTGGAGTGAGTTACGTCAAACGCATTACCATGGACAAGGCCGGGGTTACCTACCTCCTGATTCTCTTTCGTGCCATCAAAGTATGTTTTGGGAATGCCAACTGCCTCGTCATACGTCTGCGAATCCATCCACTTGTCTGTACTTGCATCGGCGGGGGTTGCTTTTGCGCGCAAGCGGGTTGCCTCGCCAAGTCCCTGTGTTATGGGGACCTCGGGGTTTTCCGGCGTAACTGTAATTTCAGTAGTTGAGCGGTTCAACAGATATGCCTTAATCTCACAGGAAACACCTTGGTACGCACTTGCATTTTTCAACACAAGATATTGTCCATAAGCCTGACCATCGGTGTTCTTCTTTATCAAACGCACTTCCAGTTCGGGCGTAGGTAAGGGGCGCAGGAATGTAACCTCGCCGGTGGTTTCTTCCTCCCCGGCATTTACTGCACCATTCACAGCCTTAACGCCAATATAGAAGTTTGTGCTGTCACCAAGGGCTGTTGCCATATCGTCATCGGCATCAAACAGATACCGCGTACCGTACACAACAATATTTGTGTAGTTCTCCCCCAGCGGCACAAAGTTTCCATTCTCATCGGGTTTATACAGTGTAACCAAATAATGGCTGACTTTTTGCATGGTATTGCCGGTAATCACAGCATCATTCGTTGGGGCTGTCCATGTAACCTCATAGCGGCCATAGACAGTTGTGCCAGTATTGTCATGGGTAACATTCAGGTTTGTAACCTTATCCGGCGTACCCACATCCAACATCGTGCTGTAATAGTTTTGAATCAGCTCGTCAGTGATGTCCGCCATGCTCGGCGTTGTATCACCGTCTTGGTCTTTGTACCACAGTAAAATTTTCGCACACTCACGCGTATCACTTGTTGTTGTATTCAAATAGCGGCGAATTTCGCGCAAGCTCCCGTCCGTCGGCGTATTGATAAAACAATATTGCGTGTCAACGTCATCCACTTTACCGTTATTCATCATACCGGCAGCAAAGAAGCGGGCTGTTCCGTCAGCCATGGAGTTATTAACACCGGCAAAGAGACGTGTGCCGTAATAATAGTTCTGTGTATTGTTCGTGTTACCCCAAATTCCTTGTGCGCCTCTGTTTTGTACCTCCTCATACATTGTTTTCATGGCTTTATTATAGCCGTTATTAAAGCTGAATGCTGCATCCATAAAATAGTTGCCGTAGGCCACTATATTTTCACTGCCGCGGTTCGTTGCAATAGGTGCCAAATAAGAGCTGTGGCCATTGCTGTATGCCGTTGTACCGTTCTGATCATACAATGCAAAGCAGTTTGTAACAGTTGTAGAGGCTGTTGTAGCACTACCGCTACCGCGGTTGCCGCAGATACCCGCAATAATAGACTGTTGGTTCTTGGGCGATATATCAATTTTTGTTGCATAGTTACGGCAACGGTCAATGTAAACCTCGACCTTATCCGGGTTCGACACACTGCCGCTGCCCCACGGGCCAAGCCAGCCCATAATGCCCGCTGCAAGAGATTCGCACTCCATTGTCACGTCGCCGTTTACACAATCCACAATATTGATGCGCAGATAGTCATTTGCACCGTCTGCCATCAGTACCTTGCCCAAAATACCCGCAATATCGTTTGCGCCGTATTTCTTTGTTCCCTCCCAAATACCATAGGATTTTATATCTCCATGGTTCTGGCAAGACAGGATACTTGCCGTACCACCGGGAGTAGGCTTGTCAAAATAGCCCACAATACCGCCGATTGTACCAGACTCATCGCCGGAGTTCGTGTTGGTGCAAAGATTTCCGAAGTTGAACGACCGTTCAATGGTGCCGCCATTTTTCAGCCACGATGCAATAATACCCCCGATAAAGTTGGAGCCGCTGTCAAACACCGTACCATAGTTGACGCACCGGCGGATAACCCACTTGTCATCGTTGGTATTCTGCTGCACGCCGATAATGCCGCCGACGTAGGCAATATTTTTATTCTTTGTATTTGTTGTATCGTCATCATCTGTATCGTTTTTTCTGGTAAACCGGCGCACGGCGGCGCAGTTTACCAGTGTGTTCAAATCGCCGGTGGCCTCGTTCATGCCAATCATACCGCCGACTTTGGAATCATCGGTCGTGTTGTCGGCATAGACAAACCACTTGCCCGTGGCATCGTTGGTCATGGTGCCGCTGACGCTGTTAAAGCCCGCAATACCTCCCAGATAACCGCCGGCTTTATCGTTTGCCGAAGTCCGCCCACGCAGACCCACCAGCAGATCATTTTTGGAAAGACTGCTGTTATAAACATTGTCGTAGCCGCCGTCAGAAACCGTATCAACACCCTTCAATGCGCTATAAGTGCCTGTGCCATCGTTCTTCATATCGGCAACCATAGCATTGATATCGCCGTTGGTTTCGTCCAACCAATCGTTCACCTGATTGACAAGGGCAGTCCCTCTGTTTGCCGTAAATGCCCCCTGAGCGCCGCTGTTGGTGATGCTGCCGCTGTTGGAGCCTGCAATGCCGCCCACAAAGCCAAACCGTGCCGTAATGATGCTGCCGCCGTTTGCTGTGGTAGCAACATAGCTGCTTTCCACCGTGCCTTTATTTTGCCCGGCAATGCCGCCCACGTGGCTGGCACTGCTCAACTTTTGCTCGGTGGTCTGGCTGTCGCTCAGTGCCGATGCGCCCTGCACCTGCAGCGTGATGCTGGCAACCGTGCACCCGGTAACCTCGCCACCGTTCAGGCCGACAATGCCGCCCACCGTATCGCCGGTGTTCGTTGCGCCATTTATAATGTTGCTGGCATTGTTTGTATCGGCCGTGCCCAGCACGCCCTGATAGGTACACTGATCCAGAGTGCCGCTGTTGCTGCCAACAACGCCGCCCAGATTCACATATTTAACCAGATTGTCCGTCACGTCCAGCGTGACATTTGCAGTATTGACTTTTCCGCTATTGGTACCAACCGCGCCGCCAAGGTTGACTATGTCCGCGTTGGCAGTCAGGCCGTTCAGATTCAGCGAGTCATTCCTAACCGTAACATTCTGCACATTACCGCTGTTGTTGCCTGTGATGCCGCCCACGTTGGTTGCCTTGCTGTTGAACTTAACTAGGCCGGTCAGCGTCACATCTTTAATTGTAGCGCCGCTGTTGTTGATGGCCGCCACCGCACCGATGCTCTCACCCGTGGCGGTGATTTCACATTCCGCAATGCTGCCGCCGCTGATTGTACCGTTATTGATGGGGGTAATGCCCGATGCGTCACCCAGTGCCACGCCAACCTTTACATTGCCGGATACCTGTGCACCAGTAATGCTTGCTTGGGCCGTGTTTGTGCCGGAAATACCGCCCGCATAGCCGTTGGTGGCGTACACAGTATAGCTGTTGGCGGCTGCAGCGGCGGTGTTCCGGCAGTTTTCAATCATGCCGCTGCCCTCATTGTTGCCCGCAATGCCGCCCGCATACTGGCCGTTTACACGCACATAGCCGCCGTTTACCAGCTGCACATTACTGATGCTTGCATAGTTTGCGCCAGCCGCGCCGCCCGCGTAGTTGCCGGTTGCCAGAATCGCACCGCCAACCTTGCCGCCCGAAATGGTAGCAGGGTTCATGCCGCGGGTGTTGTTGCTGCCCGCAATGCCGCCCGCATAGCTGCCCGCCGTCACGTTGACATTCAGCTGGGTGTCATTTTTCAGCGTGACCATGCCGCAGTTCATGCCTGTGATACCGCCCGCGCAGTAATCCGCCTGCACCGCGTAATCAAGGCTGCTGTTTGTGGTATAAGTAATCATCGCATCCGGCAGGTTGACGCCCGCCACACCGCCAATCAGGCTGCTGCCGCGCACCGTTGCGTTGGTCTGCATCGCGGAATTTTCAATGTTTCCGTTGTTGACGCCCGCAATACCACCCAGATACTGGTAGCCGTCCTGCTGGCTGCCTAGGGCGGAATAGGTCTGGCTGTTTGTAATTGTGCCGTCGTTCCAGCCGGTAATGCCGCCCGCCACGCTCTCATGTGTAACCGCACCGTAGTTTTTGCAGTCGTCCAGCGTTGTATATTGGGCCGCATAGCCGACGATGCCGCCCGCAAAGTAGGCGCGGTCGGCCAGCGTCCGGCTATCGCTGGGGTTGGGCTGTGTCAGGGTAATGCCAGAAATTTCAAACGCACTCAAGCTGACACCCCCGCCCAGGATGCCGTTATTGTTGTATTTGCTCACACGGCCCATAGAGGCTGCGTTGCTTTGCGTGCCATTTGTGGCGTTGGTGATGATCAGCTTTGTTTCGCCGTAGTTGTAGCCGACAATGCCGCCCACATAGGCGTTGGCGCTGATATTCAGCTGGTTGGCAAAGCCAGTAAATGTGACCGTGCCTTGCGTGTTATAGGTCAAGCCGCTGCCAGCCGCAATCTGCAGCTTGCCGCCGTTATTATCAACCGAGGGAAGTATACGCTCCGTAATCCGTGCCGGGGCCGCCGACAGCAGGCAGTTATAGCCGATGATGCCGCCCGCAAGGCCCTCCGCCTCCACGCGGCCGTTTGCGGTTTGTGTGGCAAAATTGCCGGTTCCTGTTCCCTTGCTGCTTGTGACGGTAAACGTATTCGCACCAGACGCCACCGGCATATTGGCACCAATCACACCACCAACGCAGAGCTCACCGTGTACCAGCGATGTTTTTACATTAACCATGGGCAGATTGGGTGCCATGTTCAGGCCCACCATGCCGCCGACCGCCTTGCCACCGACATACACTGTCGTGCCGTCCGTGTCGGTTTGCGCCACAGCCTCGCCAATGACCTGACCCGTGACGGTCAGTTCGTCACCCTTTGTGTTGGTGATTTGTGCCGTAGCATCGTTATAACCAGCCACGCCGCCGACATAGTTTTTGCCGTACAGCACGGCGCCCATCGACACCGTCGTTGCCGTACCGTCCCATGTGAGGACAGCATTTGTACCATTGCTGCCGACCAGACCACCTACAAAGTCCGCGTAGATGGTTTCTTCTTTGCCGGATACCATGTAGGTGCTCAGATTTTTCAGCAGGGTAATGCGGCTGCTGTTGGTCGCATTGTCCGATGCCATGCTGTTGGTGCAGTTTTTAATTGTAGCCGTAGTTGTTGTGGCAGTGCCGGTTGCGCCCCACGTGGCATCATTCAGGCCCGCAATACCGCCCACATAGGCAGCATTCTGCCCAAGGCCCGCCACAAGGCCGGTGTTCTCCATGCTGCTGATGGTGCTGCCTGCGCCGTTGACCGACACAATACCGCCCACATAGCGGTTGCCGAACACATAGCTTGCGTTTGTGCCGCCGGTGACTTCCAGACTGCTGCCGGTAAAGCCGCCCGCAATGCCGCCCACAAAGGTACGGCCCAGCACATAGCCCTTTTGCACGCTGCAGTTCGTCAGCGTAATATTTTTGCCAAAGCCAATCAGGCCGCCCACAAAGTCACCCTTCAGCGGGCTGGATTCCTGGATGATGCCGTTTACGTCGTAGCCCTTCTGGATCTGGCTTGTCAGCGATGTGCCGGTCAGGTTGCTGCGGGTACTGCTGGTGCAGCCGGTCAGGTTGACATTCTGGGTGTAGCCCGCCAGGCCGCCGAAGAACTGCCCCAGCACACGGCTACCGCCCTCCGTGCTGCCCTGATAGTTAGCGCCCGCGCTGACCGTGCCGGTGTTGGCAAGACCGGTCACGGTTGCAGGCATTGTTGCGCTGTTGTAAATATTTCCTGCAATACCGCCCACAAAGCCGTTGCCTGTGACAGTAGCTGCGTTTTTGATGGCAGCATCTGCGTTGGTTTGGTCTGCCGTTATCAGCCCTGCCGCGTCCAGTGTGCCGAACACGCCGCCCACGCCGACACTGCGCCAGACGGTTTCGGTCGTTGTGCCGGGTTCCGCAGCGGCGGCTGTGTAGCGGGCTTTGTCATTCACCGTAGTGTTGTTTGCAGTGGTGGTTGCCTTATCCTGCAGCAGACCGGCTACGGTGACATTGCTGGCAACCTCCAGATTGGTTGCCGTGACACCGGTGCTGGTCTTATCTTTGGGTATGGCAACGCCCACGAGGCCGCCAATACCGCGCGGCTCGTTTGTATAGTAGGTATATTCTTTGTTATTTACTGGTTTTTTTTCTTCTTCACGCGCAGTTACTGTGGCCGTTTCGTCAAAGGGCAGCATAGCCAGCACCTGTGACTTCAGCGCGTTGTTGAGGCCGTGCGTCAGGCTGCAGTTTTCGAGTGTGCCGGTGTTGACGCCACACAGCGCACCCACCGCGCGGACCCCGCCGCGGTACTCTGTGTTTTGGTCATCTAACGCGCGCAGAACGGTGGTGTCCGTCAGCTTCAGGGTAGTGCCAGCAGCGGCGGCCTGCTCTACAGGGATAACCTCTGAGTTGACCTGCAAATCCACATCGCGCAGGGTGATATTTTTAAGTGTGCCGTTGTTCTCGCCCACGAGGCCGATATAACAGTCAAGCAGGCTATCATCTCTCTGCTTGCCCGTTGCCGACACCGACGTACCGCGCAGCTGCAGATTGGCAAGGGTAAGGTTGCTGCCGTTCAGCGTGATGCTATCGCTCAATTTCGGGATGGTCGGCCACGCGACAGGATTTTCTGTCGAAGGAACCTTCGCGACCGGCTTGCCGTTGGGTTCATCATTCGGGCAGTAGACCGTCACGCTGCCGGCCGTCCAGTTCAGCACACTGACGCCGAACCCCTGCGGGGTCATCGTATAGGTTGCGCCGCCTGTAACTTTCCAGCCATTTTCATCGACCCAGCGCGTATTGTACAGATGACGGTAATATTTCAGCTCCGCCTTTTGTGCCGTGGATTTTTCGGCAAACAGTGTGTTTTCGGTGTTTGTCTTTACCTCGGTGCTGGCGGTGTAGTTATCGTTGTATCCCTCCTTCGGCTGGGCCTGCATGGTGATGTAGAAGTCCTGCGGCTCAGTATTGCCGGGCAGCAAGCGGATAATGCTGAACAGACTTGTGTCAGCCGTATCCTTGTCATTTTCACAGGCGCGCAACAGGTCAGCGCTAGCCATTGCGTCCAGCGTCAGGACAAAACTGCCCTTATTGTAGCTCAGCGGATACGAAAGATCCGTTTCCTTTGTTATTGTTTCATTTTCACCGTAAATTTTGGTATGTAATTCGGTAATCTGCTCTGTTTTATTGCCCGGCAGCTTTATCTCGATCTCAAACAGCAGCTTATTACCAACCGCGCTGTAGGCCTTGGCGATATACTGTACCTGCGTGTCGCGGTTTTCATCGCCGTCCCAGCTCAGGGTCAGGGTCTCGGTATTGGACAAACGCGGGTTTTTGACCTTCAGCCGGGTCTGCTGCAGCTCCACCACGTTGACGCGGTCCTCGGCCGAGTAGTAACCCACCAGGCTGTCATTGCGGCGGTGGCTGTAGCTGCGGTCGATAATATTGGTCTGGCCGGTGCTGTCCGTAAAGCGCAGCTTGTCGGAGTTTGTATCGTAAAAAACCGAGTACACCTGCCCGCTGGCGGCATCAATCTCAATGCAGACAGAGGCATCCAGCAGCGATTCATCGTAGATATACTCGTCCAGTAGGTTATGCACAAGCTGGTTATTACTTGTATCGTCTGCTGTCTTATCGTAATAAAGGGCATAGATATTGCTGTTCAACTCGTCCAGCTCAGCCTGCGTATGATTTGTCGTATCAGTAAAATGCGTGCCGACATCGCCGACATCGCGCACCTGTGCGCGGAAATCATCCAATTCCCCTGCCGTATCCATGCGCGTCAGGGCAATCTGCGCCGCCTGGAACAGTGTGCGGGCGTTGGCCTCGTTTTTCTCAAAGCGTGCCAGACGGATGTAGCCAATCAGGCCGCCGCCCACAAGGGCAGCCAGAATCGCCGTGATGGCCAGCACGACCATCAGCTCCACCATTGTAAAGCCCTTTTTGAATTTTTTGTTGCTTTGCACCATAGATGATTCCTATATACTTCCTGTGCTTCTTTTCAGAAGGACATACTTCCAGACTATATATACTGCTATTATATCTAAGCAGGCGCGATTTCGCAAGAAATTTCCGCAGATTTCAACAAATTCACACTAAATATAGTGCCTGCCGCGGGATTTCGGGGCACTTTGCCCTATTTTGTGTTATATACCAACAAATCTTGTCGGACTTTTTGGAAAAATTCCTTGCAAATGGTGTTTTCACACGGTATACTGAAATGATCCGTTATTATAAGTAAGTAGAGGATGTGACACAATGCTGGCAGCACGACTGGGCGCATGGCTGCGCCATACGGGGGAGCGCTGGGGGAAAGCCTCCTTCCCCGAAAAGCTGGCTGTACTGCTGGCCGCTGCCGCCGTCATTTACACCGTGGTGACCGGCGCTGCCGAGCTGCGCTATCAGGCCCGCGCCCGGGAGGCGCTGGCACAGGTCAAGGCCGCACGGCTGGCGGCGCGTGCCGTATCCGCCCAATATTACGCGGGCGGGCGCACCTACGCCGACCAGACCAGCCCAGACGGCTTTGCCGAGGGCGTGGCCGAGGAGATTGAGACGCTGGGCTCGCTGCCCGGCACGGTGACGCTTTTGCAGATTAACGCCGACGGCTACACCGTGGAAAAGCTGCTCTACTGCGAAAACGGTATGTACGCCATCTATGATGCCGCGGAGGGCTACCGTGTTTTCCGTGCGGAGGACCGCCTGCAATACGGCGCGGAGGCCGGGTATGCTGCTTCTTGAGTGTCTGCTGGGGCTGATACGCTTTCTGCTGGGCGCCGCGCTGTTCAGCTTTATGAACGTAGTGGCGTGGCGTCTGCCGCGGGATATGGACCCGCTGAAGGGCCGCAGCATCTGCCCCCAATGCGGCCACACGCTGGAGGCTCCGGACTTGGTGCCGGTGTTCAGCTGGCTTTTTCTGCGCGGGCGTTGCCGCCACTGCGGTGCGCCGATTCCGGTGCGGTACTTCCTGGTGGAGGTTCTGGGCGGCGCGCTGGCGCTGGGCTGTACTTGGCGGTACGGCGCAGCCTACAGCCTGCCGGAGGGACCTTTTGGCATGAGCTGGGCCGCCCTGCTGGCGCTGGCCGTCTGCGGGATTCTTTTAAGCGTTGCGCTGATCGACGCCGAGACCCAGACCATCCCCGACCGCCTCAATGCGGCGCTGGCCGTCTGCGGTGTGCTGAGCGTGCTGCTTGACCCCGCCGCGTGGGGTGCGCACCTGATTGGGGCGCTCTGCGTCAGCGTACCGATGCTGCTTTTGTGTCTGCTGATTCCCGGCGCGTTCGGCGGCGGGGACATCAAGCTGATGGCAGCCGCCGGGCTGTTTTTGGGCTGGCAGCACACGCTGCTGGCAATGTTCTTCGGCATCTTAGGCGGCGGGTTCTACGGCATCTATCTGCTGGCCGCCAAAAAGGCTGATAAAAAGGACCACTTCGCCTTCGGGCCGTTCCTCTGCGCCGGCATTGTGATTGCCATGCTGGCCGGGCAGCCGATTCTGGACTGGTATTTCCGGTTTTTGTAAGGCAACACCGCACAATTCCCGCCTTACGGCTTAAGCACCGCTGCTGCGGCATTGCCGTAATTCTTGATTTTTCGGAGGTTTCTCCCCTATGCCACGTTTCCGCTATACTGCGACCAATGCAAAAGGCAAGACCGTCCGCGGGCTGGCCGATGCCCCCACCGAGGAGGCCCTGTACGCCAAACTGCGCGAGGACGGCCTGTATATGACCGCCGCGCAGGAGGCCCAGAAGAGCTACACCGCCTTCCGCCCGCTGAAAACCGCCCTGCTGGCGGATTTCTGCCGCAACCTCGGCACGCTGCTGGCCGCCGGTGTGCCGCTGGTGCGCGCCTTCCGCATTATGGCAGACGAGCGCACCATTGACGCCCGCCAGAAAGCCCTGTATGAGGCCGTCCTGGGCGAGCTGCGCAAGGGCGTGCCGCTGTCTGACGCGATGGAGTCCTGCGCGCCCGCTTTCCCGAACCTGCTGCTGGCGATGATCCGCAACGCCGAGGGCACCGGCAGCATCGACCACGCCTGCGCCCGCATGGCCACCTACTATGAGCGTGAGCACAAGATGAACCAGCAGGTCGGCAACAGCCTGATGTACCCCATCATCCTGAGCGTGCTGATTGTGGCGGTCATTGCGATTCTTATGACCTTTGTCCTGCCCCAGTTCAAGCCGATGTTCGACCAGATGGAGACTCTGCCCTTCCTGACCCAGCTGCTGTTTGACGTCAGCGACTTTGTCGGTGCCAACTGGCCGGTGCTGCTGGTGGTTATTGTGCTGGTGGTGCTGGGCTTCCGCGTGCTGCTGGCGCAGCCCAAAATCCGCCGCCAGTGGGACCGCTTTATCCTGCACGCGCCGGTTGTGGGCGTGCTGAACCGCAAAATCTGCACCGCCCGCTTTGCCAGCACCCTGTCCAACCTGTACGGCAGCGGCGTGCCCATCATTACAACGCTGGGCGCGGCGCGGGACGCCATCGGCAACCGGTGGATCGAAAGCCAGTTTGCCGACGCGCTGGACAGCATCCGTGCGGGCCACAGCCTCTCGGAGGCGATTGCCGCCATTGACGGCTTTGAGACCAAGCTCTCCTCCTCCATCGCAGTTGGTGAGGAGACCGGCAAGCTGGACACCCTGCTGGCCACCATCAGCGAAACGCTGGACTACGAGGCTGAAATGGCCACCAAGCGTCTGGTCACGCTGCTGGAGCCTGTTATGATTGTCATTATGGGTATTGTGGTCGGCGGCGTTGTGGCCGCGGTCATTGTGCCCATCTACCAGTCCTACGGCACCATCGGTTCGTCGTCCGGGGCTATATAAATTTTCTTTTGGAGGTCACCAAATGGCATCCCTTACCTCTTTATACTTGTGCAGCCGCACCGTGTATGCCGCGGTGGGCAGCCCCACCGCCAGGGGCGCACGCATCACCGCCGCCGCCAGCACCCAACTGCCGGAGGGCTGCCTGATTAACGGCGTTATCACCAACGAGGCAGACCTTGCCGAGGCGCTGAAGGCCTTTTTTGCCGACAACAAGCTGCCCACCGGCCGCGTGGCGCTGATTGCGGGCGGCTCCCAGTTCATGCACCGCATTATGGAGCTGCCCGCCATGAGCGAGAAAAAGCGGCTGGCCGTGCTCTCTCATGAGCTGTCCTCCAGCGGTGCCGAGACAACCGCCCCGCTGGACGATTATATGCTGCTCTCCCGCGATGCCAAGACCCGCACCGATACTGTGCTGGCCACCCGCGTGGAGCAGAGCGTCATTGCCGGATACGATGCCTTGGCCAAGGATGCAGGCTTCAAGCTGACCTGCATTGATTTGGGGCTGGCCGCGCCCATCAAGGCCGTGCGCACGATTCCCGCCCTGCAGAACGGCACCTTTGTGGTGCTGCAATTTGACGATGATACGATTTCTGCCTGCCTGTTCGTGCAGGGGCAGTACACCTACTCCACCCGCAGCCGCCTGTTCAACCCCCGCGGCACGGCGGAGTCCGGCACCGAGATTGCCCAGAAGCTCTCCGGCCTGATTCAGTTCCACATTGCCAGCAAGAGCGAGCACCAGATTGACACTGTCTACTTTGCCGGTGCGGACGCCAAGGATTTCACCGTCTGCCGCCCGGGCTGTGAGGCCCTTGCCCTGAAGGTGGAGCAGTTCCCGGATTCGCCCACCGTCAGCCTGCCCAAGGGCACGGCGCTGGCCGATGTGCTGTACGCCGCCGGCAACCTGATTGCACGCTGAACCGTACCTATTTAACTATTGAGCCGTGGGGATTTTCATTATGGCAATGAAACAAAACAACTTCTATCTGCGCTGGCAGAAGGCCGCCGGGGCCGCCAAGAGCGAGACCCGCAGCCGCGAGATGCAGGCGCTTATACCGGGCCTTGCCGTTGTGGCCGTGGCCATGCTGGGCTGGGGCGGCCTGACGCTGCACACCTCGATGCTGACAAGCCAGCGGCAGGATATTCTGAATTGGTGCACCGACCAGGCCGAGGCGTTTCAGGCTTCGACCCGGGACGCCGAGGAGGCCGCGCTGTTCCGTTCCCTGAGCGATTACGCGGGCGGTATGACCGACCTGCTGGGCAGCTACCCCGATGTGACCAGCAGCCTGCTGCACCGCATTGAGGCCGCAGGCGGCGCGTCCATCACAATTCAGTTCACCGACTACAACGCCGCCACCGGTGAGCTGCTCTTCAACGCAAATTCCAGTCAGGTCATTGATATTCCGACCTACATCCGTTCCCTGCAGAGCTGCGGGGTGTTTTCGACCGTCAGCTACACCGGCTACAACGCCGGGGATGACGGCTATTCCATCGATCTGCGCTGCGTTCTGGCAGCGCCGCAGTAAGGAGGGCGCGCCATGGAACTTGCACCTATGACCAAGCGCGACAAAATTCTGCTGTACTTTGTACTGATGGTCGCTTTTGTTGTGCTGTATATCCGTTTTCTGCTGATACCGGGCATTGAGAACCACCAGCAGGCCGCCGCCGACCTGGTCGAGGCCGAGACCGCGCAGACCACAATGCAGGACACCATCCTAATGGCCAGCGCCAACGCCGCCCAGAAAAACACCAACTGGGGCGAGCTGCAGACCGCCAACGCCGTCTACTACAGCCTGTTGAGCAGCGACGAGCTGGACACGCTGGTGACCAGCCTGGAGCTAAACCACAATCTGCAGCCCGAGTCCTTAAGCATTGGCCAGCCTGTGACCCAGAATCTGGGCTGGTATGTGGCCAGCGCAGACGCGGGCCGCACCGCCGGGCCGAGTGCTGCCGCCGATACCGCAGTGACCGCCGGGGATGCCGCCGCCACTGCCGAGGGCAACGCCGTGCTGCAGCAGTTTCTGGCAGCTGACCTTGTGCCCCAGTATGACGCACCGGGCTATTTCCGCACCGCTGCCATCTCCTTCAACTGCAGCGGCGCAGAGGAGGATTTTCTGGCCCTGCTGGACGATTTAGCCGCCAACTATCCTTCCGTGCAGCTCAACACCTTCTCGATGGATACACGCAGCTACGCTAATATGGACGGCACCTCCTCGACGGGGACCGTCTTTACCGTTGCGCTGTCTGTGATTCTCTGTGACAAAGGAGGGGTTCAGCCGTGAAGAACATCCGTCTGGGCGACGTCCTGATTGAGTTCGGCTACATCACGCCCGAACAGCTCAACGCCGCCCTTGCCTATCAGAAGGAGCACCGCGACCTGCGTGTCGGTCAGGCCCTGCAGGAGCTCGGCTGCGTCAACGAGCGTCAGGTGCTGGAGGCATTGGCCCAGCGTCTGCAGCTCAAGATGGTGGACATCGAGCACACAACGGTGGACGTGACCGCCGTTGAAAAAGTCCCGCAGGAGCTGGCCCAGAAATACGATATGCTGCCCATTGCGCAGAATGGCCGCACCCTGACCATTGCGGCCAATGACCCGCTGAACTACTACGCAGTTGAGGATATCCGCCAGCTGACCGCGATGGAACCCGAGATTGTGCTGGCCGAGCTGGAACCGCTGCGCCGCGCCATCCGCTACCATTATGCCGAGGTCAGCGCCCGCAAGGCCGCCCGCACTGCCAACAGCAGTGATATGGCCGCGGCCCAGACCGAGGATTTAGCGATTGATATGACCGCCGAGGGCGGCGACCTGGACGCGCCCATCATCCGGCTGCTGAACAGTCTGGTGCAGCGCGCCGTCACCACCACGGCGTCGGACATCCACATCGAGCCGTTTGAGGGCGAGACCAAGGTCCGTATGCGCATTGACGGCGTCATCGTCGATTATGTGACGCTGCAGCGTGCTTTGCATCAGCCGTTGATTGCCCGCATCAAAATTATGTCCAATCTGGACATTGCCGAGCACCGCATCCCGCAGGACGGTCACTTCCGCGCCCGTCTCGAAACCGGCCCCGATGTCAACGTCCGTGTCTCGATTCTGCCGACCGTCTTTGGCGAGAAGGCCGTTCTGCGTATCCTGTCCAGCAACACCTACATCAAGAACGCCGACCACTTCGGCATGAATGATGAGACCTACAAGCGGTTTTTGCCGCTGCTCAACCGCCCCAACGGCATCGTCTACCTGACCGGCCCGACCGGCTCCGGCAAGACGACAACGCTGTATATGATTCTGCAGGCCATCGCCGAGCGTCAGGTCAATGTCTCGACGATCGAGGACCCTGTCGAACGCAACCTGCCCCGCATCAACCAGACGCAGGTCAACAACATTGCAGGCCTGACCTTTGAAAACGGCCTGCGCGCCCTGCTGCGCCAGGACCCCGATGTCATCATGGTCGGCGAGACCCGCGACGCCGAGACGGCGTCCATCTCGGTGCGTGCGGCCATCACGGGCCACATGGTGTTCTCGACCCTGCATACCAATGACGCGCTCTCCTCCATCGTCCGTCTGGAAGATATGGGCGTGGAGCGCTACATGGTGGCCAACTCGGTGGCGGGTCTGGTGGCACAGCGCCTGATGCGCCGCGTCTGCCCGCACTGCGCCGTGCAGATGCCGGTAACTGACGAGGAGCGCAGCTACCTTGGCCCGGACATTCCCTTTGTGCGCCGCGGCAAGGGCTGCACCCAGTGCAACGGCACAGGCTACCGCGGCCGTGTTGCCATCCATGAGCTGGTCATCATCAACCGCGAGCTGCGCGAGATGATTTCCGCCGGGGCCACACAGGCGCAGCTGACCGAGGCAGCCCGCCGCAATCAGGGCATGACAAGCCTGCGCGAGGCCGCTCTGCAGCTGGTGCGCGACGGCGAAACCACCCCCGAGGAGCTGCTGAAGATTACGTTCTACGAGGAGTAAGAGGATGCAGATTCATGAGCTTACCGCGCTGGCGCGCCAGATGAAGGCCAGCGATATTCATATTTCCGAGGGGCTGCCCCTGATGTTCCGCATTGACGGCCGTCTGGTCACTGCCCCTGTGCAGCTGAGCGTGGACGAAACCCGCTCCCTCATCATGGGTCTGATGGACGAGGCCCACCGCGAGGCCATCACCGCCGAGCGCATTGACGCAGACTTCGCGCTGGTTGCCCCCGACGGCACCCGCAGCCGTGTGAACGTGTTCTTCCAGCAGGGTAAGGCCGCCGCCACGCTGCGCCTTCTGAACGATACAATTCCCACGCTGGCCGAGCTCTCGATGCCCGCCGTGCTGACCAAGCTCGCGGACGAGCCCCGCGGCCTGATTCTTGTCACCGGCCCCACCGGCAGCGGTAAATCCACCACGCTGGCCGCCATGATCGACCACATCAACGAGACCCGCAGTGACCACATCATCACGATTGAGGACCCGATCGAGTACGTCTACCGCGGCAAGCAGGCGCTGATTCATCAGCGCGAGGTCGGTGCTGATGTGCCCAGCTTTGCCAGCGCCCTGCGCAGTGCCCTGCGCGAGGACCCGGACGTCATTCTGGTGGGCGAGATGCGCGACTATGAGACGATTTCCGCCGCCGTCACCGCCGCCGAGACCGGCCACCTGGTTATGAGCACGCTACACACCATCGGCGCGGCGCAGACCATCGACCGTATCATTGACGTCTGCCCGGCCGGTGCGCAGAACCAGATTCGCGGTCAGCTCGCCGCTGTGCTGCGCGGCGTTATCACCCAGCAGCTGCTGCCGCTTGCCGACGGGCAGGGCCGCTGCGCCGCCACCGAAATTCTGGTGGGCACCGACGCCGTGGCGAACCTGATTCGCGAGGGCAAGTGCTACCAGATTTCCAGCATCCTGCAGTCCGGTGCCGCGCTGGGTATGCACAGCCTGAACGCCGATCTGGCGCGGCTTGTGGCCACCGGCCGCATCACCCGCGAAGCCGCCGAGCGCTGCGCCACCGACAAGAGCGATCTGCGCAATTATCTGTAACCACAACAAAAGAGGGTATCTGCCGCGATTGGCAGATACCCTCTTTTTATTTTTCCGTTTTTTCCTTCCCCTCGGCCAGCAGGCGGACAAGCCACGCGGGCACCGGGGCCCCCATCTTGGCGGCGTTCTCGGCAATCGAGCCCAGCTCGGTAAAGATATACCACACCAGCACCACCGGCAGCACAAGGCCGTCAAATGGCAGGCTGACTCCCGGCAGGTTGGCGGCGGCCATACCCAGCACGGCATCGGTCAGCGCTGCCACCAGCACCACCACCAGCATACCGGCCTTGTGCCAGATGCCTGCCCGCGCCGCGCCGCTGGACCACTGCCCTTTGCTGGCCGCGGCGGCGCTGCCGCTGACCCAGTCCAGCGCCATACAGGCCGCCCACGCCAGCACGAGCCACCCCAGCCAGCCGAAGGCCGCCGTAAACGCCCCGCACAGCGCAGCCAGTGTGCCCTTCACCCACAGAATGTTTTCCTTCTTTTCCATCGTTTCAGCTCCATTCACTTTTATAAAGTCCGGCCTTTACCAGCCCCCGCTGGCGGCAGAGTGCCAACAGTGCGTCCGCGTCCCCTTGGCTCACCGGCCCTATCGTCAACGTCTGGCGGGGCGTATCTGCCGCGCCGTACACGCCCACCGCGTTGGGGCAGCCCGCGTAGGCCGTAGGGGCAAGCCCCTTGCCGTTCGCCGTGGCGCGCACCTCAAAATGGCAGTGGTCATAGCCGCCCGCCGCGTTGCCGGTCTGGCCCATCACCGCCAGCGCGTCCCCGCTGGCCACCCGCTGCCCGACTCTGACGAGCAGGCTGGCGCAGTGGCAGAAATACAGGTAGTTGACGGCATCCGGCGTCTGGTTGGCGTCCAGCCTGACGCAGACATACCAGCCCCACTCCCACGTCTTATTGCTCTTGTCGGTCACAATGCGCGCCCGCGTCACTGTGCCGGTGATTTTTTTGCCGTTGTAGTACGGCATCCGTATGGTGCGGTCATCCACGCCAATCAAATCCACACCGCCGTGCCACACCTTGCCGCCGCCCCGCGTCCAGCCGAAGCGCCCATAGTCATAGGCAAGCTGCACCCGGCCGCAGAAAATGCCTGTCTGCTTCATTTTTTACACCCCCTTGCGCAATGTATAGATAATTTTCATCGTCTTGTCGGCGGTCTTTTCCAGCGCCCGCGGCAGGTCATTGATGGTACCCAGATAGTTGACCCGCAGCACGCGCTCGGTGCGCACACGCTGGTTGCTGTAGTAGCGGCGCAGCGGGGTCAGCGGCTCGCCCAGCACCGGCGCCGTGGTACTAAACCCTGCCGAGGAGCTGTTGGAGCACGCCGCCTCGCAGGAGAACAGCTCGTTTTTCTCGGTGTTCAGCACCACGCAGCGGGTCTGGTAGTAGCAGTACAGCCGCCCGGCGTAGGCATCGCCCAGATACTGGAGGTTATCGCCGTGCATCGTAATGGCCTTGACGTTGGTCGGGTCGGCCAGCGGGAAGCGATAAATCTGGTAGCTGCCCGGCGCAGTCAGGTAGAGGCTTCCGCCGTAGACCGTGCCGTTCAGCGGCGTGCCCATCGCCTCGCTGACGGTGCCGCGCAGGGCGGTGCCGGTGTTGTTGGGCACGGTGTAGTCGGTGCAGGCCAGCGTTCTAATGTCATACTCGCGCACCTTCACCACCCGGCCCGCCGCCAGCGTAGAGGCCTCCGGCATCGACACCAGATAGAATTTGCCCGCCTCGGCGTCACAGCACAGGCGGCAGTACCGCCCGGCGCTGCTGCCGGTGCACTGCAGGAAGCCCGCAATGTCCAGCTTGTCGGTGCGGCGCAGGCTTACCCAGTAGCCGACGGAATCGCGGCAGAACAGGTCAAAGGTTTTCAGGCTCAGGCAGTGGCGGCGCAGCTCCAGCACGCCGTTGGCGGCATCCACACAGCCGGCCACAGCCTCGTCCTCCTCCGGGTCCGCCCAGAGCAGCACCCCCTTGGCGGTGGTGGGGTAGTAGTCGGTTGCCAGCACGTTCGTCAGCAGCTGGTCACCGCCCAGCTGGCTGTTGAAGCTGACCCGGTCCGCTTTACAGACAGCGGAATCTGGCGCGTTCACCATCTCGGAGAAAAGCGCGCCCAGCGGGTGGGTCAGGCAGACCGACTGAATGACGCCGTTGGCCTGATTGGTTGCAAATTCATAGACATAGGTGTCGATGCCGTTGGCCGGGTCGATGACCGTCTCGGTCAGGTTGGCGCTGCCGCGCACCGTGTTTTTGGTGGCGTTGACCTGTTTGACCAGCGCCGTGCCGGTAATCCCCGCTGCCGCGGGCGCAAACAGACCGCCCCCGCCCAGCGGCCTGTCATACAAAAGCAGCCCGCCGTAAAACAGCGAGACAAGGTCCTTTGGCACGTAGGCGTCATCCACGCCGCCGCGCCACATCATGGCGGCCTTATTCAGGTAGCCGCCGTAGCCGTTGAAAATATCCGTCACCGCGCTGGTGATGGTGTTGTCCTTTTCCACCACCTCCACCGCGCCGGTGTGCACGTTGGTCAGCTCAATCCGTGTATGACCGTGCAGGCTCATTGTGTTCCCTCCTGTAGTGTGGGGCCGCCGTCCGTGATGGCCCCGATGGTATAAATGTGCGCCGCCAGCGGCACGCCCGGCAGCTCCTCCTCGCAGGTAATCAGGCCGTCCCACGGCAGCTCGCTTACCATGCCCTGCCCGGTCACGGTGGCCTTGATGCCATACTTGGCAATCGTCACCGTGCCGCCCGCGCAGCACAGCCGCACCGAAAGCCGCTTGACCGCGTCCGCCTCCACACTCGGGAAGGGGTAGAACAGCGCCATTGTGTGCGGCCCCGCCAAAAGCCGCTGTTGCGGCATAAAGTTTTCTACCAGAGCATCGTTGAGGTAATACCGCACGGTCAGCGTCAGCGGTGCATCGCCGTCGGGCGCAGCGTCCAGCAGCAGCTGGGCCAGAAATATCGCGCTTGTCGCTTCGGTGGCGGCAAAGGCAATTTCAATCGCCCGCACCTCGCTGCCCTGCACGGTCAAATCCGCGGTGTTCGTAAAGCTGTAGTAAGTCAGCCGCTTTGTCTCAGCGCTTGCCTGCACCTTGCGCAGCAGCTTTTGGGTGTTGCCGTCCGTGCTGCCGCCGAGATACGGATTGCGGCCCACGCTTTTCAGTGTCTGCCTGCCGCGGTAGCGCCAGACAAAATGGGTCACAAGCATTTCCGGCGCAGCGCCGTCCGCCTGCGGCAGCGTGATGCGGTCGCCCGGCTCAAAGGCCGGGTCGCCGGGCATGGTCACGGTGGCCGGGGTGTAGTCGAGCCCCTGCAGGGTGGCCAGCAGGCTGTCGGCCATCTGCTGGCGTGTCTCTTCCAGCCCCTTCTCGGCCAGCGGCATATCAGATATAGTCATCAGCAGCCCCTCGCCCGGCACCGCGGCGGTAAAGGTTTTATCACCGGTTTCCAGACGCACTGCCGTGTAATGGCAGCGGAAGTCCGAGACGGCCACCTCACTGCGCCCAGCCGCGTCCAGTGCGGCGCAGGGGCTTACGGCAAACTGCCGGATAACCAGCCGCCCGGCCCGGTCTGCCGCGGCAAAGCCGCCCAGCAGCTGAGCAATCGCGCTCACAGCGTCCCGCAGGGTGGAAAACTCCTCCCCACTCAGCCGGTGCACCAGCCCCGCGCAGGGGCTCAGATCCGCAATCTCCTGCGCGGTCTGGCCCAGCGTAAGCCCGGCGCGGTCGGCCAACGCCGCAAGCAGCGTGTAGGCGTCCCCCTGCAAAGCCTCACCGTCAAAGCGTGTTTGCAATGCCAGAATGTTGTCATACGCCTTGATGCTGACATACAGCGCCCGGCGCTCGGCCTCGGCCACCGTGTAGCAGCCAAGGGGCACGCGCTCCCAGCTGCCGTCTGCCAGCTGCAGGGCGTAGGTCAGCACAAGGCTTGCGCCGTAAAAGCTGTAGCGGTCAAGCTCGGTGCGCAGGCTCAGCGCTGCCTGCCCCATATACGCACAGCCAAAGGCCAGCTCCTCGCCGGTCACACACTGGTTGTCCAGCGTCAGCGAGCCGCTTATCAAATCCTGCGGCTGCAGCGGCAGCACGGTGCCATCCTTCAGCGTCAGCACGCCGGTCACGCTGTCCGTCCGCGTCCGGGCACGGATGGCCGTCTTATACGCCTGCGAAACAGGGTACATTTCCTTCACCTCCTTGTCAGAATTCAATCAGGTTCATCTCAACAGCCCAGACGCCCTGGCCCTCCCGGGCCGCCTTCAGCTCCGCGGTGCGGTCACCGGCATACATTTTTGCGGTGCGCATCTGCCCGAAGAAATATCCGACCTGAAAGCTGTCCGGCGCGGTTGCGTTCAGCACCCGGGCACACTCCGGGGTCGAGAGTGCCGACCACTGCAAACTGATTTTTGCCACGCCGCCGCGCACACGCTCCCGCACCAGCACACCGTCCTCGGTGCGGCCCGTGCCGCTGCTGTCCAAATCAGAAAGCTGCACCTTATAGCTGTCCGGCGTCGGCATTGCCGCGCCGTCAATCGTCAGAATTTCCATCCGCTTCACCTCCCGCTGCGCAGGGCACGGCGGCTCTGGCTGTTGGCAATCACGCTGTCCAGCAGCTCCTCGCCGATATAGACGTTGATGGGCTGGCCGTCGCCTGCGCCATTCCAGCCGGACAAAACCTCCGCCATGGCCTGCTTGATGGTCGCCAGCGGTGCTTCAACGTTCGTGCCGCTGGTCTGGTCACCCAGCACGGCCAGGAACTGCCGGTTCGGCGGCAGCACAGCGCCCTGCGCCAGCGCGGGCACCTGCACACCGGCCGCGTATTCCAGCCCGGGCAGGGCGCTCTGGGTCAGCAGCCTGCCCGCGCCCTGCAGCGCCCCCGCCGCCAGCGAGCCGACCCGGCCAAGGCCGTCCAGCAGCCCCCGCAGGGCTGCGCCCAGTGCGCTGACCATGCTGTGCACCACACCCAGCACGGTGGAAACCGCCGTCTGCACAATCGAGACAATGCGCCCCCACACGGTGGCCACAGTACCCGCCATCGCCTGCCAGGCGGCATCCCACTCGCCGCGCAGCACGGCGGTCAGAAAGTCCGCCAAGCCATGCAGCACCGCCAGCGCAATCGTGATGCCGTCCGCGATTATCCCCACGGCCCCGGTCACCGCCGTGCCCAGCGCGGTAAAAACGCCCGCCGCCACCGGCCCAAGCGTTGCGGCAAGCCACTGCAGAAACGGCGCAAGCACGGTGTTCCAGACCGTCAGCAGCAGGGTGCCCACCGCGCCAAGGCAGGCTGTCAGCTCACTCCAGAGCGGCTGCAGATGCTCCGCCCAGAGCGCGCCCAGCCACGCCTGCAGCTGTGCCAGCACCGTCTGCACCACGGCCAGAACCTGCGCCCAAAGCGGCTGCCAGACCGCCAGCACCGCGCCGCACAGCGTGCTCCACGTGTTCGCAAATGGCGCAAAAAAGCCCTGCAGATACGCCCAGAAATCCGCCCACACGCTGCGCAGCTCGGCCAGCACCTCCTTCCAGACGGCGGCCATGCTCTGCGCGCTGCCCCTTCCGGAGGCTCTGGCGGCGGACCGCTTTGCAGCCTTGGCTGCCGTCTCGTTTTTCTGGGTCTGCGCGGCGGGGGCGGCCAGCCGGTTGATTTCATCAAATTTGGCAAGGCTGCGCACCGTTTTTACGCTCTGCGCCGCGGCGGCCTGCAACGCTGTGCGCAGTCCGGCCACCACGCGCTGTGCCTCGCACCCGGCAACCCCCACCCGGCCCAGCGCCGCCGCCACATCGTCCAGCGCCGTTTCCAGCCGCCCCGCCGGGACGGCCAGACGGGAAACTTCATCAAAGGTTATCTCTTTCGTGTCGCTCTCCTCCTCTCACTGCAGCAGCGCCAGCAGCCGCTGCTTTTCTGCGTTTTCCGCCGCCGAAGCCGGTGCGCGCAGCTCCACGGCCTCGCGGTGGGTGCGGTAATAGTCCAGCTCCCAGTTTTCCAGCCGCTTGCCGCGGCGCAGCTTGTCCCGGATGGCCACCACCGTGGCAAAGCTCCCCTCGCCGATGGCGTCAAACAGCGCCAGAAAGCTCCACCAGTGCAGATAGGGCAGCGTACGCACATCCTGCCCCGCTGCCCGGCTGATGCCCGCGGCAATCAGCGGTGCATCCTGCTGCCAGTCCATCAGCGGCGGGCCGGGCCTTGCCGCCGCCCTGTGCCCCGCTGCCAGAAATTCCGTCAGAAATTCGGTGGCCCGGGGCCAGACTTCCTGCGGCATGGCGGCAAATTCCGGGTAGAACAGCCGCATGGCCACATACCAGCGCCCGCCCGCGTCCAGCTCCGGGTCAGCCCGGCCGCCCAGCCAGCGCAGGATCTCCAGAATATCGCGGTAATCCGTGCGGATTTCATACCGCACGCCGTCCAGCTCCGCCTGCCGCGGCAGGCCCCAGGCGCGCATCATTCTGCGCCCCGGGCGGCGCGGGCCGCGTCCAGTTCAGCCTCGGCTGCCGATGCCACAGTCTGCAGACGCTGCTCAGCCCCTGCGCGCAGAATCGGCGTAAGCGCCTCCAACAGGTTTTGCACCACCCGCTTGCCGTTCGCCCCAACGCCCGCAAGGCTCACGCCGTCCAGAATCGCGTCAAAGTCATTCTCCGCGCCGAAAATCTCCTGCAGCAGCGCCTTGATTTTGCCGTCATACTCGCGCAGCAGGGCAAGCCCCGCCTGCGCGTCGGCGCTCTTTTCCGTTGCCGCCGTCAGCTCGGCATCGTACTGCTGCAGCGTTTTGCCCGCCGCAAAAAAGCGGTGGTAGAGGTTCGGGTCCGCCGGGTTGAACCGCAGCACACCCCGCCCGTTGACGCGGAATTCCTCCACGCCGGTGTCAATTTTCAGTTCCTGCATTGCTCACGCCTCCGTAAATTTCTTGGTGGCCGGGTCAAAGCTGCCCTTGGTCTTGACGCCGGTATAGTGTACGTTGAAGGGAATCTGGTAGCCGGTGGTATCGCCGCCGTAGCTCACCACCTCGATGTAGCACTCCTCGCGCACGGCAGGGTAGCCGCCGGATGCACTCTCACCCCAGAGCTTGACCTCCACCATATCGGTTTTCAGCTCATCCAACACAAGATCTCCGTCAATGATGGCCTGCAGTTTTTCAAACAGCGGGTCGCCCGCCTCGGCGTAGTAGGGCGTGACCTCGCCCTGCTTCTGGTAGCTGTCAATCACCACCGAGGTCTGCCCCAGAATGTTGGACTTTTTCTCCACATTGGCGGTCAGCTCGGGGGAATACTCCTCCAGATCGCTGCCCAGCCGGGTGTAGCTGGCCTCGCCCTTGCCAAAGGCGGCGTTCAGGTAGTGGGCCATATATCTGCGTTCAATTTTCATTGTAATTCCTCCGTAAAGCTCTGTGTGTAGTCCGCCTGCAGGCGTACGGTATACACCACCGTGCCGCCCGCGTCGGCGCGCTCTATGCGGCCCTGCTCGGCACGCAGAACCTCCCTCTCTGTGTCCGTATTGCCAAAAACCGGCGCACGGTGCGCGGCGCTCTCAGCCGCCGCCCAGCTCTGTAACGCCAGCAGCCGGGCGGCATTTTCCGCCTGCGTCAGCGGCAGGCAGAGCCGCAGGGTAAACTCGGCCCGGCAGCGCTGCCGCACGCCACCCAAAAGGTTTTCGCGGCGTTCCAACACCGTGATGCCCTTCGTCCACAGCCCCGCCGTGCCGGGCTGCGGGCCCACATCCCCAACAGCCATTGAAAGCCCCTGCAGGGCAGGGGCCCGCGCCAGAAAGGCGCACATCTTGTCAAGCATACTGTTTTCCTCCTTTTTTATCGCGTCAGGCTGCGCACGCCGGTGCCGCCTGCGCTCCACCATGCACCGGCCTCCACGTGGTGGGGTCTGCCGTGCCGCCGCATCGGCAGCACATACTGCACCACCACTGTGTCACTGCGGGCGGCAGGCACAAAGCCCGGCCAGTCGGCCCAGCTCACTGCCGGGCCCACGCCCAGGCAGAGCCTGTCCCCCGGCGCCAGCGTGTAGTCGATGCCAAAGCGGGCCGCCTTCTCCAGCACCACCAGCAGCATGGCCACGCCCAACCGGGTGCCGCCCACATCGGGCACGGCACGCCCGCCCTGCTGCCACACCACCCTGTGCAGCACGGTACGCCGCACGGTCTGCGTGGCTTTGTCCGGGTGATAAAGCGTCACGGTATCGCAGCAGAGTTTATTCATTGCGGCAGCCACCGCCCAATCTGCAGATAGTACCCGGCCTCGCGGCGGAAATGCGCAGCCCGGTCATCCAGCGTGCGGGCGCAGAGCTCGGGCGGGGCGGTGTAGGTCTCGCTCACGCTGCCCACGCTCACCTTGACAAGGCCGCGGGCCTCGTCCTCCTGCGCAAACTCGTACATGGCATCGGCAATCGCGCACAGGGCCATTGCCGCGGCGGTGTCGGGGTCCAGCCCCTTGCGCGGGGCCACGGCGTAGACCTCCCGCATACGGCGCAGCTCGTCCCCGGCGCGCTTGATGAACCGCGGGAAATCCTTCTCGGGGATGTCCTCGCCCAGATATTCGTTCAGATAAAAGGTATAATCCGGCACGTGCCCGCCCCCTTACGCCTTGAACTTTGCCAGTACCACCTTGGCCTCGTTGGAGAGCACGGCCACGTAAAATTCGTCTGCCGTGATTTCGGTGGTGCGGGTCTTGGGCTTGCGCTCGGTCTCAATGTTGACCTCACGCTTGCGGTAGATGGTCAGCGCCGGGATTTCATCGTCCACCTCGGGGTCAGCCTCCAGCTTGACGATGGGGCAGGCGTAGACGCCGCCGGAAAGCGGCACCTTCTTGCTGGGCACCAGACGGCAGCCCGCAATCATACCGATTTCACCGGTCAGGCTTACCCCCGGCGTGTACTTGTCGGCGCTGAGGAAGTCCGGGTTCTTGCGCAGCTGGGTGACCTGCTTCGGGTGGATGAACAGCACCTTGTCCGAGCAGCCCATCTCCTCCTCAAACAGGTCGACCGCGTCCACAATCGCGTTGTAGCTGATGGCGGCAGCGCTGCCGTCATAGACAAGGCTGGCCGTCTGCAGTGCGTCCATGCAGTCGCTGTCAATCTTGGCGGCAATGGCCAGCGCCAGCTGGGTGTTGGCCTCGCCCACCGGGTTGCCATAGCCGGAGAGAACAGCCTCATCGGTCAGGCCGATGCCCTTCATCGCCTTCTTGATGGTAGCCTTGCGGGTGGAGGTCGTCATCTTCTCGATGGCCACCTCGCCGCCCTCGGCCACGTCTGCGGCATCGCCGATGTAGGTGTAGGCGGGCACGGTGATGGTATCGCCGGGCACGCCCGCCAGCGTATCGTCGATCTTGGCAAACGGCGCCACGCGCAGCTTCTTCGGGATGCGGGCAGAAACCATATCACCCATAACCTCGGGGTCAATCATATCGGACAGCTTCGTAATAAAATCAGACATAGTTTTTCTCCTTTGTTCGTTGTTTTTTGTTTTGTACTGCATTTTTGGGGCGTTCATTCCCCACTGTGCAGGGGCGGGCATTGCCCGCCCGCTTCTCTCCGCTTACTTCCGCATCTCCGCGTACAGCTCCGGGTTCTCGCGCTTCAGCGCCAGACGCTCCCGGTAGCCCATCCGCGCAAACGCCTCGCGGTCCGGTGCCACCGGCACGCTGCCGGTCCCCGCGGCATACGGTGCCGGGGTCTGCTTTTCCTTGCTCTGCTCCTCCATTTATGTCACCTCCTTACTGCTGTTTTCTGTATATTTCCGGTCGACCTGTAGGGCGGGGCTCTGCTCCGCCCGCAAGCCTCCCTTGTCAAAGGGCGGTGACCGAGCTCTGCGAGGCCGGAGGGATTCTTCCAGGGCACTGCCCATCCGTTGCCTTTCTCGGTATAAACCGTTCCCGCACGGCCTGCAAATCCGCCTCGGTCTCATGCGGCAAATCAAAATACCAGGCCAGCGCCAGCTCGGGGCGCAAGAGCCCGGCCTCCACCATCTCCCGCTGCTCGGCCCAGATGCGGGCACGGTCATACAGAACGCCGTCGCCCCAGTCGATGGCCGGCTCCGCGCCCTGCAGATCCAGACCGTACAGCACACCCAGCGTGCCGCACAGCGCCATGGCACTGCGGGCGGCCTCTGTCCACGCGGCCTGCAAATCGCGGATGGTCAGATCGTAGTCCACCGCCGTGGCGGCAATCTCGGTGGCGGTGCGCGGGTCATTCACCGCGTCCGCCTCGCTCAGAATCCCGCGGCGCAGACCCAGCAGGCTCTCACACCCGCGCAGCAAATCCTGCTTGCGGGCCAGATAGCTCTGCTCGCGCAGGGGCGGGCTGTAGACCGTCACCCCCACGTTGGCGGGGTCATCCGGCAGGCCGATGAACAAATCATCGCGCAGGGCGCGCCGCCCCTGGGCATCGGGCCGCAGCAAATCCTCCGACGCAAACACGCGGGACGCACCGTTGGCAAACTCGGTGTTCAGCTGCTCCTCGCACCGGGCCAGCGCGTGCAGCAGCCCCACCGCCGGTGCGTACACGCTCACCGCGTCGGTGCTGCCGTCCACACAGTTCATCATCGGCATACGCAGCACGGCCAGCCCCACCCCCGGCACGCCGGGCAGAAAGAGCTGCGGCACCAGCGCCGCACATTCCGGCAGGGTGTCAAGCGGCACGCAGCGCCCCAGCGCCTGACCGTTCAGCTCAAACAGCCGGGTCTCAATGGTCAGGCCATCGGCCCCGGCCGTGCGGCGCTCCAGCAGCGCATACTGCCGCCCGTCCGCGCTGTGGCGCTCCATCGTGCCCACCGCCAGCAGCTGCCCATGGGCGTCCCGGGCCAGCGGCAGATAGCAGTCGCGCCGGATGGCCGCAAAGTCAAACGCGCCGTCTCGCGGCACCGGCTTCAGCAGGCACTCGCCGCCCACCAGCGCATACTGCATGGCGGTTTTCGCCGCGCCGTTCAGCGCCGCCATACTGCGGCGGGCCGCCCCGGCGGCATCGGGCGGCAGGCGGGTCTCATACTCGGCAAAGACCGTGCGGCAGAGCTTGCCCACAATCAGCGCCGCCAGCCGCGGGGCGGCATCCTCGCCGGGGCGCGGGGCCCCGTAGTACAAATCCAGCCATTCCCGCAGGGCCACCCGCATTTTTACAGACGTTACATCGCTTTTTCCGAACGCCTGCTCCAGATATCCTTGCACTTTTCCTCTCCTTACGTTCCTCTGCGCCTCCACACACCCTCCACTGCGTAGCGCACCGCGTCAATGTGGTGGTTGTTCACATCGGGGTAGCCGGGCAGCACCTCGCCGGTGCGGGGGTCGCGTTCATACTCGTACTCGGCAAATTCTGCCGCCGTGGCCGGGCAGCGCGCCGGGTCAATCACAATCGCCGTCAGCCCTTGCAGCCACTTCATACTCTGCCGCACACTGCCGGGGCCCTTCTGGGCGGCACGGCAGGGCAGGCCCGCAGCGCGGTAGTCGGCGCAGGATTTCGGCTCGGCGGCATCGGCGGTCAGCGGCCCGCTGTCGGGGTCGGCCAGCCCGCGCGCCACCAGTAGCTGTGCGGTTTCGCGGTTGGGCGTGCGCTGGCGCGTCAGCTCGTCCCAGATGACCAGCACCCGCCGGGCTGCATCGTAGCAGACCGCGTTGTAGGCCCACGGGTCGGGGTACCAGCCCCAGTCCACACCGTGGTAAACGCGGTCATAGCGTTCCAGCTCCTCATCGGTCAGCGGACGCAGCTGCAAGTTCTCAAACACTGCCGCGCCGCTGCCCACCACCTCGCCGCCGTACTCATGGCGGAAGGCCACCGGATTCGTTTTTTCCAGATGTTCAGCATCTGCCCAGAAGCGCTCACCCAGCAGCTCCCGCGGCAGATCCCGGTAGGTGGAGTGGTGCACCAGCTTGCCGGGGCGCTGCTCCCGCGCATAACGGTTGGCCCAGTTGCGGGCCATCGCAGGCGGGTTGAAGCTCTTCAGCGTCAGCGTCCAGCTGCCGCCGCGCAGCACAGTCTGCTCAACGTTGCGCACCTCCTCCGGGCCGTCAAACTGGTCAAGCTCCTCAAACCAACAAAGCCCCACAGTGCCAAACGGCAGCTTCAGACTTTTGAGCTTGCCCGGGTCATCCAGCCCGAAAAACAGAATCTTCTGCCCGGTGGGCAGATAGGTGCACTCCATCGGGCAGACCGTGCAACGGAAATACCCCGCACAGCCCAGCTCCCCGATGGCCCATACAATCTGGTTGTAGACGCTGTTGCGCAGCGTGCCGCCCACCTTGCGCAGCACCACGGCATGGCAGTCCGGGTGGCGCAGCAGCTGCCAGACCAGCTCCATCGACAGATAGCTCGACTTGCCGGACCCGCGCCCGCCCTTGGCCACAACCTCGGTCACTGTGCCGCCGCGTATCGCCGTGTGTACCGGCCAGAACACGGCGGGTATCTTTTCTTTCAGCCTGACCTTCATACTGCACCTCCCTCTCTCATTCGTCCACGATAATCACCCCCTCCGCCTTCGCACCCTCGCCAAGCCCCAGATGCTTGTAGAGCATTTCCAGGGCGCGGAGCTTGTCGGCCACCTTCACAGGCAGGCCGCCCTCCTCACCGGGCACAGCAAAGGCAATCTCGGCCAGCTCGTCCAATACGTGCTCCTCACTGATTTCGCACAACGGCATCCCTCCTTTTGGGTATAAAAAAACTCGCGGAAGGCTTTTGGCCTCTCACGAGTTTCTATGCTAGTATGTTACCACGTTTAGTTGTGAAATACAATGAAATTTTGCGAAATCTTTGCGAAATTTACTGAAATCTTTTCAGATTTCCGGCTCCAATCGCTCCACGCCGGCCTTATGCAGCTGGTAGACCCGGCGTTGCACCACGCCCATGCTCTGGGCAATTTCGTGGTAACTCTGCCCCATCACGTAGCGGCGGCGCAGCACCTCCTGCTGGGCGGCATCCCCCAGCGCCATAATGCTGTCCGTAACCCTCATCCGCATTTCCATGCAGGCGTCCAGCTGCTGCGCCAATCTTTTCTGTGCCTTTTCGATGCGCTCCACCGCCTGCGGCAGCCTGTCCACGTTCGGCGCGCCGCGCCCGGGCATCCCGGTCATACAGGTGGTCACGCGCACGGCGTCACTGCGCAGCGCCTGAATCTCGTCCTCCAGCATATGCTGATAGCTGAGTGCCTCCTGGTACCGCCCCAGCCACTGCAGCTTTTCCTGATATGTCATTGCCATCCTCCTTGTGTTGCTTCCCCTGTCAGGCCTTGTTGGTTATCTCCATAGTATAGCAACAACTATCGGTTGTCAATAGTCGTTTTGTGCTTTGGCGGTGATTGTACCAAAAAACGGACTGTAAAAATGCCTATGTAGGGCGGGGTGACCTCACCCCGCCGAAAGCCCGCGGCCAGCTGCCGTCTCCGGTATATTTGTAGAGGGCGGCGTCCCCGATGCCCCGAGGTGGTTGCCCGGTAAATGCCGTTTGCCGGTAGCCCCCGGGCCGGGCGCGCCCGGCCCCTACAGCAGCGGTTGCCCATTGACGGACAGTCGCACACGGAGGGGTCAAGATCTCTCCCTACAAACCAACCCGATACAGTCCCCCACAACAAAAAAAAGACCGCCCGGTTCCCCGGGCAGTCCCAAAACAGCAATCTCTCCTCAGCACAGCGGCGCTACCAGCCGCAACACGGCGCTGTACATTGTGCCAAAGAATCCTGTGCGGCAGTCGGCCAACGTCACCGCAGCGCTCTCCCTTTCAATCTCCGCAAGGTCGCGGCGCACATCGTCCAGCACCGCGCCGCCGTAAATCAGCACGCTGTTCTCAAAATGCAGATACAAGCTGCGGTAGTCCAGATTCACCGTGCCCACCGCCGCAATGCGGTCATCCATCAGCCAAGTCTTGGCGTGCAGGAATCCCGGCGTGTAGCTGTAAATCTTCACCCCTGCGCGCAAAAGATGCGGAAAATAGCTCCGCGTCAGCTGGTAGATGGTCGGCTTGTCGGGCACACCGGGCGTGTAGATGCGCACATCCACGCCGCGCTTGGCCGCCAGCCGCAGGCAGGAAAGCAGGTCATTGTCCAGAATCAGGTACGGCGTGCAGATATATAACCGCTTCTGCGCCTGATTGATCAGCTCCAGATAGGTGTTCTTCGCCACAGCCTCGCGGTCCACCGGACTGTCGGCAAAGGGCTGCACCAGGCAGTCTGTTTCCTGCGGCTTCACCTCGGGCAGGTCGCGGGCCGGGTCAATCTCCTCATCAGGGTACTTTGCCTTCCAGAAGGTCAGGAAAATGCCCGCAAGGCTGGTTGCACCAGGACCCTCCAGCCGCACGCCGCTGTCCTTCCAGTAGCCGAAGCGTTTGAGCTTGTTTATGTACTCGTCGGCCAGATTCACGCCGCCGGTAAAGCCGATTTTGCCGTCTATCACCATAATTTTCCGGTGGTCGCGGTTGTTCATAACAAGGTTCAGCACCGGCACGCAGCGGTTGAAGCTGAACGCCCGGATGCCGTCCGCCTGCAAGATTTCGGCGTAGTTATGCGGCAAAAGGCTCAGGCAGCCCGCATCATCGTAAATTACCCGCACATCCAGCCCCGCCGCGGCCTTCTGGCGCAGAATCTCGTGAATCTGCCCCCACATCTCGCCCATGCCGATGATAAAGCTCTCGACATAGATGCTGTGCTCGGCGCTGCGCAGAGCGGGCAGCATATCGGCAAACATACTCTGGCCGTCGGGGTAATACTTCACCGCCGTACCGCTGCAGACCGGTGCGGGCGCGTAGTCATGCAGATATTTTGCCGTCATGGCGGCGCGGGGGTCCGCCTTTTCCAGCTGTTCCTCGGCAGCCGGGTCGGGGCGGCGGGTCGGATCCATCGCCTGCCCGGCGCGCTCCAGCCTGCGGCGCAGCCCGAAGACCGGCCGCTTGTTGCCCCACAAAAGGTACAAAAGCCCGCTCTGCACCGGCATAAGCATAAACAGAATCATCCAGCTGATTTTGAACTCCGGCACGGTGGAGTCCTGCCGTATCAGCGCCAGACACATAATCACGCTGAGTGCCAGCCCTGTCCTGCTGATCCATTGAGCATATTCGCTGAGCCAGTTAAACACCGCAAACAGCCAGAATGCCTGCAGCAGCACAAGCACCACCGTGATGACCAGGCGGCTGAACACCAGATTCAGCACCCGCCGCAGCACCCGCCGCCAGTTGCTTTTTTTCATACCCTCGTTTCACTTTCCGTCAAAATCAAAAAAGGCCGCACCCATCCCCGGCAAGGGGCGGTGTGCGGCCATGCTTCTCGTTCATTACAGGCGGTCGATGGCGGCCATGCAGTCGGTCATCGACATAAAGGTCACGGCGCAGTTAGAGCCGATGAACCAGCGCTCGTCCCCATTGCAGACGATTTTACGGATGAGCTTGCCGTGGTACTCAGTCTGGATATAAATCCCGTTGGGCACTTTTGTTTCCCTCCCAGATATAGTAGTGTGGGCCGGGCGGCTGCAGGATATATGGTTCTTTCCGCACCGCGGCTGTACTTAAATTATGCCACAAAAACGTCCCGGATGCAAGGTGCTTTTTGCTGTAGTTTATGTACGATTCGCCCCATTTTTTGGCACAACGCACAAAGGGCGCATAACAAGGCCCTTTGCGCACCGCCGCAGGCTGCACATTTGACGCACAGCGCGGAATTTTTACGAAATTTGCAAAAAAATGTTGCGGGATTTCTCGAATCGTGTATAATATAAGGTAGTATATTGTGCAGCGGTATATAATTGTATGTACCGCACGATTTTACCATAAGTGACCGGAGGAGCTTAGCTATGACAAAACTGGAAACGCTGCAGTTGAAACTGACTGCAACCCGCGTGCGTATGGGTGTGATTGAAGCCACCCACGGTGCCGGGTGCGGCCATCCAGGCGGCAGCCTGTCCGCGGCAGACGTCCTTACCTACCTGTATTTCCGTGAGATGCGCATTGACCCCGAGCAGCCGCAGGATCCTAACCGCGACCGCTTTGTGCTGAGCAAGGGCCACTGCGCCCCCGGCCTGTATGCCGCCCTTGCGGAGCGCGGCTTCTTCCCAGTTGCCGATCTGCCCACCTTGCGCCACTCCAACAGCTATCTGCAGGGCCACCCCAATATGAACACCGTGCCCGGCGTCGATATGAGCACCGGCAGCCTGGGTCAGGGCGTTTCCGCCGCCTGCGGCATGGCGCTGGCCGCCAAGAAACAGGGCAGCGACATCAACGTCTACACCCTGCTGGGTGACGGCGAGATTGAGGAGGGCGAGTGCTGGGAGGCCTTTATGTTTGCCAACCACTACAAGCTGGACAACCTCTGCATTATGATTGATGTCAACGGCCTGCAGATTGACGGCGCCACCCGCGATGTTATGAACTCCGAGCCGCTGGACAGCAAGATGGACGCCTTCGGCTTCAACACCATCGTCTGCAACGGCAACTCCTTCTCCGATCTGGAGCAGGCTTTCAAGATGTTCGACCTGTCCCACGGCAGCGGCAAGCCCACCTGCTTCCTGCTGCGCACCACCAAGGGTCTGGGCGTCAGCTACATGGAGAACGCGGTCGATTGGCACGGCAAGGCCCCCAACGACGAGGAATACGCGCAGGCCATGACCGAGCTGCGCAACGCTCACGCTACGCTGGAAAAGGAGATTGAGTTCAACAATGGCTGATATTAAGAAAGTGGCTACCCGTGTCAGCTACGGCAACACGCTGGTAGAGCTTGCCCAGCAGGGCGCTGACAACCTGGTGGTCTTTGACGCCGACCTGGCCGCCGCCACCAAAACCGAGATTTTCCGCAAGGAGTACCCGGACCGCCACTTTGACTGCGGCATTGCCGAGCAGAATATGGTTGGCGTTGCCGCCGGTATGAGCACGATGGGCTATGTTCCCTTCGTTTCCAGCTTTGCCATGTTTGTGGCGGGCCGCGGCTTTGAGCAAATCCGCAACTCCATCGGCTACCCCCACCTGAACGTCAAGATTGCCGCCACCCACGCGGGTCTGTCTGTCGGTGAGGATGGTGCCTCCCACCAGTGCTGTGAGGATATTGCCCTGATGCGTTCCATCCCCGGTATGGTGGTGCTGAGCCCGTCTGACGATGTCGAGGCACGCGCCGCCGTCATCGCCGCCTACAATTACAACGGCCCCGTCTATCTGCGCTTCTCCCGTCTGGCCACCCCGGTGTTCCATGACCCCGCCACCTATGAGTTTGAGATCGGCAAGGGCGAGAAGCTGACCGACGGCTATGACATTGCGGTTATCTCCACCGGCCTGATGACCAACGAGGCTCTGCGCGCCGCCGTGCTGGCCAAACGTCAGGGCATCAACGTCCGCGTCATCAATATGCCCACCATCAAGCCCATTGATGAGGAAATCATCCTGACCGCTGCGCGTGAGTGCGGCCGCATCATCACCGTTGAGGAGCACAGCATCATCGGCGGTCTGGGCGAGGCCGTCTGCTCCGTTGTCAGCGAGAAGCTGCCCTGCCTGGTGCACCGCATCGGCGTGCAGGATCAGTTCGGCCATTCCGGCCCGGCCAACGAGGTTCTGCGTGACTACGGCCTCTCTGCCGAGAACATCGTCACCGCCATCCGCGACATCGTCCGCCCGGACAATAAATAATCTCCCATAAAAGCCCGCGCCCCTGAGGAAATCATCCCTCAGGGGCGCGTTTGTTTTGTTGAACTGTGTCCCCCCGGCACCCCGGAAAATTTCCGGCAGCCCGTAGGGACGGGGCTCTGCTCCGCCCGGGGTGTTTACTGCAAAAGGTTGCTTACGGAAAAGCCCCGGTATTTTCGGGTGTTACCCTCTGACCGCGATGCACTCGATTTCAACAAGGGCGTTCTTGGGCAGGGCGGCAATCTGTACGCAGCTGCGGGCGGGGAAGCCGCCGTGGAAGTAGGTGCCGTAAATCTCGTTCACGGCACCGAAATCGGCCAGATCCTGCACAAAAACGGTCGTCTTGACGACATTGTCCAGCGTGAGGCCTGCCTCCTGCAGGACAGCCTGCAGATTCTTCAGTGCCTGATGGGTCTGGGCCTGCACGCCCTCGGCCAGCGCGCCGGTGGCGGGGTCAAGGCCGAGTTGGCCGCTGCAATAGACGGTGGAGCCTGCATCGACCGCCTGCGAATAGGGGCCGAGAGCGGCGGGTGCGTTGGTGGTGGAAATGTGTTTCATGGTGGGAACCTCCTCTATGTATCGTGAAATTTATGCGTCCTCGGTGGGCTTCGGCCAGACGAAGCCGCGCCGTTTGAGGCAGTCCTGCAGGAAGGCGGTGGCCTGCGCGGTGTAGGCGGGGTTATCGTGGTAGTAGCTCACGGCGTGCGCCGCGCCGTGCACGGTCAGGAATCTGGAGCCCTTCACGTGGCAGGCGGCGTAGTTCTGCCGCCCCATCTCATAGGGGACAAAATCGTCCTTGTCACCGTGGACAAAGAAAATCGGAACCTTGCTCTGGGCCGCGGCGGCCTCGCAGTCGGCGGCTTCGGGGTCAAAGTGGCCAAACAGAATCGCGCCCAGCCGCCCGATGGCGTAGGTGGGCCCGACCGGGAAGCCGGGCAGATACTCCGGCAGGCACTTGCGGGTGATGGCGCGGGGGCTGGTGTAGCCGCAGTCGGCCACAATGCCGCAGACGTTGGCGGGTAAATCCAGCCCCGCCGCCAGCAGCACGGTGGCCGCGCCCATCGAGACACCCATCAGGAAGATGGGCACCTCCGGGCCGAAGTGGCTCTTGGCCCAGACGGCCCAGTCGCGGGCGTCATAGCGCTCCTTCACGCCCATCGTGATGGTATGCCCGCCGCTGTAGCCGTGGGCGCGCTGATCCGGCAGCAGGACGTTGTAGCCCAGCTTGGTGCAGAGCGTGTAGCCGCCCAGACCGTCCCGCGTAGCATAGCCGCGGTAACCGTGGAAGATGATGGCCAGCGGTGCGCCGTCGGCGTGGTGGTAGTACCGCGCCGCCAGCGGGGTGCCGTCCTGCGCGGTGATGTGCACCGGGGTGAAGCTGTCCCGCGCCAGCGCGTCGGCGTCGGGACCCATCGCCTTGCGGTAGCACTCGCGGGTGGGCATATCGGCGGGAGAGGGCACGTGGACGGTCGGCTTCTGATAGAAGGCCACGCGGTAGATGCCGTAGGCCGCCCCCAGCACGGCGGTGGCGGATGCAGCGGCAAGTCTGAGCAGCGGATGCTTTTTCATAAGGCTACCTCATCGGATGACCCGCACCATATCGCGGGTGATGGCATCAAGGGTGGGCGCACCGCACAGCCGCATTGTATCGGCCAGCTCGCTGCCCAGTTTTTCTACATAGGCGGCAACACCGTCCGCCCCGGCACCGTAGACTGCGGTGACGAAGGGGCGGGCAATCAGCACGCCGTCCGCGCCGAGGGCCAGCGCCTTAAAGACGTCATTGCCGGTGCGGATGCCGCCGTCCACCAGAATCTTGGCGCGGCCATCCACCGCGGTGACGATGTCGGCCAGCACCTCGGCGGTGGCGGGGCAGTCATCCAGCACGCGGCCGCCGTGGTTGGAAACCACAATACCGGCAGCCCCGGCCTCCACGGCCTTTTCGGCACCGCGGGCGGTCATAATGCCCTTTAAAATAAACGGCACACCGGCGGCTTTTGCAATCTCCTGCAGCTGCTCCACGGTTTTGCTGCCCGCAGGCGGGTCGAGATGTTGCAAGAACGGCAGGCCCGCCGCGTCAATGTCCATTGCCATGGCAAAGCAGCCGGAGGAGCGTGCCAGCTCCATCTTGTGGGCCACGGTGGCGTTGTCCCACGGCTTGACGGTGGGGATGCCCGCCCCGCCGCTGGCGGCGATGGCGGCGGTAGCGCCCTCCATCACCTTGGGGTTGGTGCCATCACCGGTGAAGGCGGCAATGCCCGCTGCCGCGCAGGCGGGGACCAGAATGTTGTTGTAGTCCAGGTCATTGTATTTGTCGCCGTAGTGCAGCGTCATAGCGCCCACCGGCCCGGCAAAGAAGGGATATTGGAAGGTACGGCCAAAAAGGCGCAGCGTGGTGTCCGGCTCAAAATTTTCATGGATGGTGTCCATATTCAGCCGCACGGCGTTCCATGCGTCAAAGTTGCGGATGGCCACTGTGCCGCTGCCCTTGGCGCCGGGGCCGGGAATCGTGCCGCCGCAGGCACGACCGTTGCAGACCGGGCAGGCACGGCAGGGGCCCATCTGGCCCTTCGCAGCTTGGAGAACCTCTTGATATGTCATATAAATACCTCCTGTGGCGAATATCATCCTGCTCTGCCGCCATTATACCGCGTTTTGCCCGCGACCGCAAGGCCGCTGAGCAGGACAGCACCACCCAGCACACACAACCCCGCGCCCGCCTGCCCGGTCACGTCCCCCAGCCAGCCCAGAACGGGGCTGGCCGGAATCATCAGCAGGCTGTAGGCCATGCTGTCCACGCTGATGAGGGTGGCGCGGCGGTCGCTGGAAATCAAGTCGTTCAGCCGCTGTATACTGTGCAGGAACCAGACGGCAATCGCCCCCTGCACCAGCATCGGCCCTGCCAGACATCCCCATGCGGGGGCCGCCCCGGCCAGCAGTGCGCCCACGCCGCAAAGCAGCGCACAGGCCGTGTACAGGCCGCGCAGGCTGTGCGGGTGCAGCCGCCGCCCCAGTGCGGCCCCGGCCATACCCGCCGCCCCGGCCAGCAGCCCGGGCAGAAACAGCCACTGCATACCCCAGCCCTGCGCGGTAAGGCGCTGCTGCACCAGCATGGCGGTCAGATAGCTGGGCAGGGAAATCACCGCATCGGCGGCAATCAGGCGGCGCACGGCAGCACTGGTGCGCAGGCAGTCAAGGCTGTCCAAAATGTGCACACGCAGCCGGGCGGGCAGCTCCCACAGGCGGTGCTGTCCACGCGCCGCCTGTTCCGCGGTGACAACCGGCTCGGTCAGGCGGGCGGCTGCCAGCACCGTGAGAACTGCCGCCCCGGCATCCGCCAGATAGTAGCCGGTGTAGCTCAGCACGCGGGAAAGCAGGCTGCCCAAGGCGCTGAACGCGGTGGAGAGCTTCTGCAAAACCGACACATTGGCGTCGATTCTGATGTATTCACCCTCCCGCCCGGCGGTTTTCAGGCTGTCATAGGTCAGGGCCTCCTGCGTGCCGGAAATCATATTGTAGCCCAGTGCCTTCAGCCCCATAGCCGCGCAGACCGGCATAAGGCCCGGCGCAAAGGCCATCAGCAGGGCGCTGAGCGTCCACAGCACACCCCCGGCTGCCAGCGTGCGCCGCCGCCCCAGAAGGTCTGCCGCCATGCCGCTGGGGACCTCACACAGCAGGCTGACGGCATGGAAAATTCCCTCCGCCAGACCGATTTGCGCCAGCGTAAAGCCGCGTGCTGCCAGCAGCGCCACCCAGACGGCATCGGTGATTGTAAAGGTGGAGAAAAATGTATAAAGATAAACGTTGGAAAGCTGTTTTTTTAGATTCACAGGAAACACCCTTTCGTGACAGAATACGAAAACGTGCCCCTTTTTGGCAGCAAAAAGGCGCCCCGCGGCAAAGCCGACAGGGCGCACAAATGCACACACATACCGTCTTGCCGAGGAAAAAAGGGCACACTTATAGCGTAGCTGGGTTAAATGTTTCCTTTAAACTGGAACACAACACCGAACTGCCAACGCATAAGGGGTGCTCTCCTTCCTCGGTAAATTTGCCTCAGTATAGCATAGTGTTTGCCAAAATGCAAGAAAGATTGTACAATAAAGAAAAAGGGTGCATACGGTAGGTTGCCCCTCATCCGGCCCCGCAGGGCCGGATGAGGGCGAACCTTGCGGTATTGCCGCAATTTACCGTAAATAAAGGTAAGGGGTACTGTGATGAAACGTCTGGTCATCGGGCTGCTGGCACACGTGGACAGCGGCAAAACCACACTGGCCGAGGGACTTTTATACCGCGCGGGCGCACTGCGCAAGCTGGGGCGGGTCGACCATAAGGACGCCTTTCTGGACACGGATAGTCAGGAGCGCGCGCGGGGCATCACGATTTTTGCCAAACAGGCCGTGCTGACCCTGCCCGCTGCGGACGGTGCCGAGGAAACCGCGCTCACGCTGCTTGATACGCCCGGCCACGTGGACTTTTCTGCCGAGGCCGAGCGCGCCCTGCAGGTGCTGGACTACGCGGTGCTGGTCGTCTCCGGCACGGACGGCGTGCAGGCCCACACCGAAACCCTCTGGAAGCTGCTGACACGATACCGCGTACCTACGTTTGTATTTGTGAACAAGATGGACCTGCCGGGCGCGGATGCCGCCGTGCGTCTGCGGGAACTGCGCGGGCGGTTCGGGGACGGCTGTGTGGATTTCTCCGCCGCGCCCGACCCCGAGGCGCTGGCCCTGTGCAGTGAGCCGCTGATGAATGAGGTGCTCGAGACCGGCGCGGCATCCCCCGAAACCGTGGTGACCGCGATCGCCCGGCGGCAGGTGTTCCCGGTGTTCTTCGGCGCGGCGCTGCGGCTGGACGGTCTGGACACCCTGCTGCACGGCTTGCAGACGCTGACCCGCACGCCGCCCCAGTGGCCAGAATTTGGCGCAAGAGTGTATAAAATCAGTGAAGACGCCGGTACGCGCCTGACCTGGCTGAAGGTGACCGGCGGCGTGCTGCACGTGAAGGATGTGCTGCCCGGCGGCGAGAAAGCGGACGCTTTGCGGCTGTACAACGGCGGCAAGTTCCGCCTGGTGAGCGAGGCACTGGCCGGTATGGTGGTGGCCGTGGCCGGCCCTGCCGCCACCCGCCCCGGGCAAGGGCTGGGCACGGAGGCGGACGCCGAGACACCGCTGCTGGAGCCGGTGCTGAACTACCGTGTGGACAGCGGCGCGGACCCGCATACTTTATTGAAGGCGCTGCAGACGCTGGAGGACGAGGACCCGCAGCTCCATGTGGCGTGGCGCGATGATCTGGGCGAGGTACACGTCCAACTGATGGGCGAGGTGCAGCTGGAAATTTTGCAAAATATCCTGCAGGAGCGCTTCGGGCTGGCGGTGACCTTCAGCGAGGGCGGCATCCTTTATAAGGAGACGCTGACCGCGGCGGTGGAGGGCATCGGCCATTATGAACCGCTGCGCCACTATGCCGAGGTACACCTCCTGCTGGAGCCCGGTGCGCGGGGCAGCGGTGTGCAGCTGGCGGCGGATTGCCCGCCCGACACGCTGGCCGAAAACTGGCAGCGGCTGGTTCTGACCCATCTGGCTGAGCGCACCCACCCGGGTGTTCTGATTGGCGCACCGCTGACCGATGTAAAAATCACGCTGGCGGCGGGGCGTGCCCACCTCAAGCATACCGAGGGCGGCGACTTCCGCCAAGCCACCTACCGCGCTGTGCGGCAAGGCTTGCGGACGGCACAGGCCAAGGGCGGTGTGCAGCTGTTAGAGCCGTGGTATGCCTTTACGCTGGAGCTACCCACCGACGCGCTGGGCCGCGCCATGGCCGATGTGCAGCGGATGTGCGGCAGCTTTGACGCGCCGGAGACGCTGGGCGATACCGTGCGGCTGACCGGCCGCCTGCCGGTGGCTACGGCCCGCGGCTATGCCCGCGAGGTTGCGGCCTACACCCATGGTCTGGGCCGCTGGGCCGTGCTGCCCGCCGGGTATGACGCCTGCCACAACACCGAGGAAGTGCTCGCCGCCGCAGGCTATGACGCCGACAGCGATGTGGAAAACCCGGCGGACTCGGTATTCTGCGCACACGGAGCCGGGTATCTCGTGAAATGGGACGAGGTCCCGGCCAGAGCCCATGTGTCCAGCGGGCTGGAACGGCGGCTGAACGGCGCCGCCCCGCAGGAGGATGCTGACGTTGAGGACACCGATACGCGCCGCCGCCGCGCTGCCGCCTACCGCGGCACGTTGGAGCAGGATAAAGAGCTGCTTGCTATTTTTGAGCGCACCTACGGCAAGATAAAGCGCCGTGGCGAAACGGGCGATGCCAAAAAGGCCGCCCGCGCCGCCCTGCACACCGCGCCCGCGGCGGCATCCGTGCCCGCAAAGCCGCTGCCCGCCGGGCCGGATTATCTGCTGGTGGACGGCTACAACGTGATTTTTGCGTGGGATGAGCTGCGCAGGCTGGCTGACGGCAGTCTGGACGCGGCGCGCCGCAGGCTGATGGATGTGCTGTGCAACTACGCGGGCTACCGCCGCTGTGTGCCGATTCTGGTATTTGATGCCTACAAGGTGCGCGGCGGCACGCGGGAGGTGGAAAAATACCACAACCTGTATGTGGTCTACACCCGCGAGGCCGAAACCGCCGATATGTACATTGAGCGCGCCACCCACGAGCTGGCGAAGGAGCACCGCACCCGCGTGGTCAGCAGTGACGGCGCGGAGCAGATCATCGTGATGGGCCACGGCGCTCTGCGCGTGAGCGCCCGCGCCTTTGAGGAGGAGGTCCGCGCGGTGGAAAAGGAAATCCGGGAATTTCTGGAGGAGTAAGGCTGCAACGTTGCAATTACAACAGCATTTGCGCGCACAGCGTGGTAAACTGGATGCAAAAAGCAAAAGGAGAGATTTTGTATGGCATCCATCAAGAATATCGAAAAATCCACCGTTCTCACGCTGAAGGACGAGGTCGCCTATCAGGCCGGGCAGGTCGTCAGCAAGACGCTGGCCCAGAACAGCGCCCACAGCGTCACGCTGTTTGCGTTTGACAAGGGCGAGGAAATCAGCACCCATGAGTCCGACGGCGACGCCTTTGTTACCTGCCTGGACGGCGTGGGCGAGCTGACGATTGACGGCGTGAAGTATGAGCTGCACGAGGGCCAGAGCATTGTTATGCCCGCGCACCACCCCCATGCCGTCTACGGCAAGGAGCAGTTCAAGATGCTGCTGGTTGTGATTTTCTGATAAACAGGTAAAGATACTACACCGCTGTGCGCCCGGATGCACGGCGGTGTTTTGTTTTGCGGGGAAAACTTTCAGAAAAGCAGGCGTGTTATCCTGTGAGCAGTAAAGGAGGTAAATGCCATGCTGCCGATATTGATCGTCGAGGACGAGCCGAATATTGCCACGCTGATCGAGATGGCACTGGAACCGCTGGGCCAGCCGCTGGTGGTGGCCCATGACGGCGAGCACGCGGCCGACCTTGTGGAAACGCAGAAATTTGACCTTGTGCTGTTGGACATCATGCTGCCCGGCGTGGACGGCTTTGCGCTGATGCAGTACCTTGCGCCCACCGGCACGCCGGTGGTGTTCCTGACGGCCAAAAACGCCGTGGCAGACCGGGTGCGCGGGCTGAAGCTGGGCGCGTATGACTACATTGTCAAGCCGTTTGCCCCGGCGGAGCTGCTGGCCCGGGTGGAGGGGATCCTGCGCCACACCGGGCGGCGGGACGCCGTGCTGCACGTCTGGGACGCCGACATTGACCCGGACAGCCGCACCGTGACCCGGGCGGGCCGCGCCGTGGAGCTGACCCCGCGGGAGCTTGAACTGCTGCTGGTGCTGGTGCGTGCGCAGGGGCAGACGCTCTACCGCGAGGCACTGTATGAGCGCGTCTGGGGCCTCGACGCCGAACCGAACCCCCGCGCGCTGGATCTGCACATCCACCGCCTGCGGCGCAAGCTGGGGTGGGAGGATAAAATCGTGACCGTGCCGAAGATTGGCTATCGGCTTCTCAAAAACGAAACATAACACGGACAGGAGGCGAAACGCAATGCGGAAAATTCTTTGTGTAGCCGCGCTGGCGCTGGCTATGGCGCTGGCGGGCGGCGGGCTGGCCTGCCGGACCTTCCGGGACAGGCTGGCCGCGTTGGAAGAGCAAGCAGTTTTGCAGCACCAGCGCAGCATCTGCGGGGTGGAGGACGCCGTTGCAGAAGTGCAGAAGGATGGCTTGGGAATGGTACTGCCGCGGGCCGGGCTGAACTACACCCGCAGCCAGCAGCTGATTTTGGGCACCAGCACCGCTGCCTTTGCGCTGGTGCAGGACGGCGCAGCAGCCTACACCACCTTGCCGCAGGACGTGGCCGCGGCGGATATGCTGGCCGCGGCGGCGGACACCCAAGGTATGCTGCTGCGGGGGCGGTACCTGCTGCTGGGCAGCGAGCTGGCAATCGGAACCGGCAGCCCGGCGGTGCTGGTCACAGCGGTGGATGCCGCCGATGCCTTTACGGCGCGCAACACCCTGCTGTACGGCTGGCTGGCTGTGCAGGCGGCTGTGACGGCGGCCGCACTGGCAGCGGCGTGGCACTATGAGAAATTACAGGCCCTAAACGACCGCCAGAGCCGCTTTGTGGCGGACTTGACCCATGAGCTGAAAACACCCCTGACGAGTATGATCGGCTACGCGGATCTGCTGCGCAGTGCGCCGCTGGACGAAAGCCGCCGCCGCGCCGCCGCGGATGCCATCTACCATGAATCGACCCGGCTGGAAAGCCTGAGCCAGCAGCTGCTGGCTTTGCAGGGCCTGCAGACGGATGGCGTGACGCTGGGCAGCGTGCCGGTGGCGGCGGTGTTTGCCGATGTAGCCCGCAGCCTGCCGGATGCCGCGCTGGACTGCGACGCGCCCGCCGGGGCAGCGGTGCGGGCAGACCGTGTGCTGCTGGCGGATTTGCTGCGCAACCTGGTGCTGAACGCCCTGCACGCCGAGCCGAAGGACGGCACCGTGCACCTGACCTGTGCCGAGGCGGGCGGGCAGTGGCGACTGACGGTGCGGGACAACGGCTGCGGCATCCCGGCAGGGGCTCTCCCCCACCTGACAGAGCCGTTCTACCGCGTGGACAAGGCTCGCGCCCGGGCCAACGGCGGCAGCGGCGTGGGGCTGGCGCTCTGCGCCGAGATCGCGGCGGCGTTCGGCACCAAACTGGAATTTGAGAGCACACCCGGCGAGGGTACAACCGTGGCAATTTGCCTGCAGAAGGAGGCGGCAGACGATGAAAAAGCGCATTGATGTAAGACTTCTGGCGGCTGCGGGGCTTTGTATGGCGCTGCTGGCCGTGCCGCCGCTAGCCGTACAGGTGCAGGCGGCGCAGTATGCGGCCCCGCAGACACGGCCCGCACTGCCCGGCGTGATGAGCGATGAAATACGCCTTGACCCGGTGGCCGGGGCGCTCTACCGCTACGGCGTGCAGGGCGGCATCAACCGGGCGGACAGCACTTGGACGGAGAACGCCTACACCACCCTGCGCGGCAAGCTGAAGCAGGCCGCCGCCCGCGGACTGCTGAACCGCGACCAGCTGGATTATCTGCTGGCGCGCATCGAGGAGGGCGAGGCCCATGACGGCGACACCGTGATGGAGAACGGCAGCATGATGGTCTACTGCTATGTTGCGTCCTACACCGGCGGGATCCAGGCCGTGCGGTTCCGCCGGATGACGGTGCAGGACTACACGCCGCAGAAGGACGGCAGCACCTTCACACCCACGGATATGACCAGCCTTGAGCTGATGTATCTGCCGGACAACGGGGCATTTTTAGCGGTAGCTGTCAACGATGCGCAGCTGCCTGCCGGGGATGCCACACCCGCGGAGCAGACGCAGGCATTTCTTGACCAGCTTGGCACCACGCTGGCAGGCAGCTGGACGCAGGCTGCCGCCGATACCAGGCTCGAATATCGGCACACTTCGGGTGTGCTGCGGGTTATGCGGTTTGCCCCGGACGGCAACGCCTTTGCGCTGACCACCATGCTTGAGCCGGAGGTCTACGGCGGTCTGGACACGCTGAACGGCATCACAACCGGCCCCGACGGAACTGTCTCTACCTTGGGCGGGGACTATGTGCTCTTTTAGGTTTATTGGTGGCAAACAATTCCCTATTACAATTATAATTTTTTGCCACCATTACTTTTACTAAAATTATAGGCGATTTTTTGTGCAAATCGTTGGTGGCAAAAAATCATTATAGAATAGAAGGGTTTGTTGCCGCCAACACCGGGAATAGGATATTGCCGGACGGTTGCGGCGGGGTGGGGTCACCCCGCCCTACGGATACCCCAAAACTATTGCGCGGTAGGGGCCGGGTATGCCCGGCCCGGCTGTTGCCCGGGAGCACCATCTACCGGGAAAGCGCCCCTTTTACAACAAAGACCCTGCATCGGGTGATGCAGGGTCTTTGGCATTGATAGCTTTACATATCCTTGGCGGCGGAAAGTAAAATTTCCAGCGCCTTGTCCAGACCCAGCTTGCTGGTGCAAAGGGTCAGGTCATAGTTGCGGCTGTCGCCGTAGAGCTGGCCGGTGTGCTGCTTGCAGTAGTTGCGGCGGGCACGGTCGGCACTGTCCAAATCGGCCTCCAGCTGCTCAAAGGGGATGTCCGGCATCAGCTTGCGCATACGCAGCAGGCGCCAGTTGCGGTCGGCGTGCACAAAAACGCGCAGGCAGTGGTCAAACTCCCGCAGGATGTAGTCGGCGTTGCGGCCGACGATGACACAGCTCTCCTTGTCGGCAAGCTCACGGATGGCCCGCACCTGCGCGTCCCACAGCTCCTCACTCAGGGGGCGGTTGTAGAAGTTGAACAGGCTCTGGGTAAAGCCGAACTCATGGGGGATGCGCTCATCCCAGTGGCGCACCTGCTCGGGCGTCAGGTGGGCGCTGGCCTTGGCGGTCTTTAAGATGATGTCGCGGTCATAGTAGGCAATGTTCAGCTCCCGGGCCAGACGGCGGCCCAGCTCGCCGCCGCCGGCACCAAATTCACGGCCGATGGTAATGATACGTTTCATGGCGGAAACCTCCCAGCTTATAGGGGTGCGGGCGGCCCGGTGCCGCCCTGTACAGCTTACCCTTATTGTACCAAATCCGCCGGGAAAGTCAACAGGCGCGGTTGAGCCGGTAGCCCACCTTGTACACGGTCTGGATGTCATTTTCCAGCCCCAGCTTACGGCGCAGGCGGTTGATATGTACATCCACCGTGCGGCTTTCGCCGATAAAGGCGTAGCCCCACGCGGCTTCCAGCAGCTGGCTGCGGCTCAGCGCAATGCCGCAGTGCGACAGCAGCACGGCCAGCAGTGCAAACTCCCGCGGGGTCAGGCACAGATCCTGCCCGGCGCGGCTGACCCGGCAGGCTGTCAGATTGATGGTAAGGTCTTTATAAAAAATATTCTGCTTGTACGGATTCATGAATGAGTCCTCCTTCCGCAAGAATGTGTGACATTAACACGATACTATCTATTATAACGAGAAATATTTCCGAAATGTTACAAAAATCGCCAAAATTTGAGCAGAAATTTAAAATTTGTTCAAACGCAGAAGAAGGGCTGCACCGCTATACAAATAATAGATAATAAATAATAAATAATAAATAAATTGGGTGCAACACACAGGGTACGACGACGCCGGAGAGAGCGCCGCAAATAAATAATAAATAATAAATAAATTGGGTGCAACGCCGTAGGGGCGGATTCTATATCCGCCCATGTTCCCCGGTAAGTGCGATTTTGCGGGTAACGGCCGGGCCGGGTATGCCCAGCCCCTACAGAGCTGCTTTTTCCACAATTCAACATACGCTGTATAGCGCAGTATTTTGTGGGTTTGCACCGGGTTTTCCACAGTTTCAACATGGTTTTCCACATTTCAACAGTGGAAACCGGTCGAAAACCTGTGCAAAATGCGGTAAAAGTCCCACAAAGCCCGCCGCGGCCGCATTTTTTGCGGTTCGTTCAAAGTTGCTTCACACGCTGTTCATTTTTAGGGCGCATCCTATAAGGGTCATAAGAAAAAGAAGGAGGCTACCCTGATGCAAGAGACAGTACAGCCGCCGAAGGACCCGAAGAAAAAGCTATGGATTGGCTATGCGGTCATTCTGGCGCTTGTCATTTTAAGCAATATTTTCCTGTACCCGGCGCTGATGCAGGCCAGCGTAAAGAGCGTAAACTACAGCACCTTCCTGCAGATGCTGGAAAGCAAAGAGCTGTCCACCGTCCAGATCGAGGACCAGCAGATTTACTTTGTGGACAAGAACGACAACTCCTACAAGACCAACGCGATTGCGCAGGACAATAACCTTGTGGCGCGTCTGGAGGATGCGGGCGTGGAGTTCGGCACCGTCTACCAGAGCCCGACCATCTGGGATTCGCTGCTGAATCTGCTGATTTCCTTCCTGCCGATGATTCTGATTTTCTGGTTCCTGAACCGCTGGGCCACCAAGAAAATGCAGGAGATGGGCGGTGCAGGCGGCAACGCCATGCTGTTCGGCGGCGGCAAGTCCGGCGCAAAGCAGTATGTGGTGGACGATGAAACCGGCATCAAGTTCAACGATGTGGCCGGTGAGGACGAAGCCAAGGAGAGCCTGCAGGAAATCGTGGACTTCCTGCACAACCCCAAGAAGTATGAGGACATCGGTGCCAAGATGCCCAAGGGCGTGCTGCTGGTGGGCCCTCCGGGTACCGGCAAAACGCTGCTGGCCCGCGCCGTGGCCGGTGAGGCCGGCGTGCCGTTCTTCTCCATCGCAGGCAGTGAATTTGTCGAGATGTTCGTGGGCATGGGCGCGTCCAAGGTGCGCGACCTGTTCAAGCAGGCGGGCGAAAAAGCGCCCTGCATCGTCTTTATTGATGAGATCGATACCATCGGCAAGAAGCGCGACGGCGGCAGCAACTTAGGCGGCAACGATGAGCGTGAGCAGACCCTGAACCAGCTGCTGACCGAGATGGACGGCTTTGACGCCGCCAAGGGCGTTGTGATTCTGGCGGCCACGAACCGGCCGGAATCGCTTGACCCGGCGCTGACCCGCCCCGGCCGCTTTGACCGCCGTGTGCCCGTGGAGCTGCCCGATTTGAAGGGCCGCGAGAGTATCCTGCGTCTGCACGCCAAAAAAGTCAAGCTCGGCCCCGACTGCGACTTTGCCGTAGTGGCCCGCATGACGCCCGGTGCGTCCGGCGCAGAGCTGGCCAACATCGTGAACGAGGCAGCGCTCTGCGCGGTGCGCCACCGCCGCAAGGCCGTGACCCAGTTTGACCTGCAGGAGGCCGTGGACACGATCCTGGCCGGTGCGCAGAAGAAGAACAAGATCCTGAACAACAAGGAAAAGTGCATTGTCTCCTACCATGAGGTGGGCCATGCGCTGGTGGCGGCGCTGCAGACCAACAGCGCCCCGGTGCAGAAAATCACGATCGTGCCGCGCACGTCCGGCGCGCTGGGCTTCACCATGCAGGTGGAGGACGGCGACCACACCCTGATGACCAAAGAGGAGATCCTGAACAAGATCGCCACGCTGACCGGCGGCCGTGCGGCCGAGGAATTGATTTTCCACTCCATCACCACCGGCGCCAGCAACGATATTGAACAGGCCACCAAGCTGGCCCGCGCCCTGGTGACCCGCTACGGTATGACCGAAGATTTTGACATGGTAGCGCTGGAAACCGTCAACAATGCGTATCTGGGCGGCGATGCCAGCCTTGCCTGCAGTGAGCAGACCGCGGCCAAGGTGGATGCCAAGGTTGTGGAGATTGTGCAGGCCGAGCACCGCAAGGCCTACAAGCTGCTGGCCGACAACAAGCATAAGCTGGATGAAATTGCCCAGTATCTGTACGAAAAAGAGACCATCAGCGGCGAGGAATTTATGCGCATTTTGAACGCACAGCCGCAATTAACGGCAGGGACTTCGGCAGTTTCCACAAACAACGAGCAATAAATTTGTGCGGTTGTTGTCCGTTTGCCCCTTGACGCCGCCGCCTTGGCCTTGTATGATAAGTACACAAACCAACTCGGTGAGAGGGGGAACAGAAAAGTGACCTTTGAAGAATTGCAGGATTTGCTGGCGGAGCAGTTCAGCTGCGACACCGCAGACCTGGCCAAGAGCACGGTACTGGCTGACCTGGATGCCGACCACGAGGATATGATTGAGCTGGCCTGGGCACTGGGCGAGGCAATCGGCCAGGAAATCGACGAGAGCGAGCTGAGCGAGGATTTCACCATCGGCGAGCTGTGGCGTTTTGTACGTGACAAGGAAGAAAACGCCGAGGACTAAAACAAACGAAGGGCCTGCCTTTTGGGGCAGGCCTTTTTGGTATGTCCGGGGGAAAACGCCACCCCGGCAGAACAGCCAAAAACATCACAGCAAAAATTTTTGCGATATAACAGACAGATACATTACACTCCCGGAGGCAAGTATGAATGAGCTGACCCAGGCCCTGAAGGTACTCGTGACACGGTATCCCGGCACTATGGCCGAGCTGGCGCGGCAGGCTGCGGTGGACCGTTCCTCCTTGTACAAATTCTGCAACGGCCAGCGTGTGCCCAGTCTGGATCAGCTCGAGCGTCTGGCCGACGCCCTTGAGCTGACCGGTGAGCAGCGCACCACCCTGCTGCTGCAATACAAGCAGCGCAGCCGCAGCACCGACCCCCACCTCCGCGCTGAGCTGCACCGCCTGCTGGCAGCCGCCTTCCTTGTGGAGGAATACACGCAGGGCACCAGCTCCCTCTCGAACGAGCAGGCGCAGGCGCTGCCCTGTCCCACCTATGTGGAGGGCACCCGCGCCGTCAGCAGTGCGCTGACTTCGCTGCTGGCCAGCCATCTGCTCTCCGGCAACACCCGCCCGCTGCTGCTCTCACCCTTTTCCAATGAGCTGCTCGACCGGGTGCTCATCGACCGCTTTTCCTGTGCGCAGGGCCAGCCGGTGCCGGTCTGCCAGCTGCTGCTTTTCACCCCCGATTCCGGGATTCCGCGGGAGCGCATCGGCGATATTGCCAACCTGACCCGCACACTGCCGTTTCTGTTTCTGCCCAAGATGAGCTACGAGGCCCACGTGGTGCGCAGCGATATGAGCGCCACGCCGCCGGGCATCCTGATGCCGGTCTACCTTCTTTTCCCGGAAAAGGCCATTTTTATGGACGCCGCCGGGCAGAAGGCCATGATCCTCTCCGACACGGACGTTGTGCACAGCCTGCGGCTCTCCTTCAGCCGCACCTTCGTCGACGCCGCCTCGGTGTTGAAGCTGGCCAGCACCGCCCACGATTTCCGCGAATCCATCGCGCTGTACAGCACGCTGTTCACCGGCCAGCCCCACAGCTTTATGGTGCGCTACCAGCCGCCGTTCAGCCTGTTTGCGGACGTCGATATGGCCGCCCGGGTGCTGCGCCCCGCCCCGGGGCAGGAGGCGCTGGTGCCCGCCATGCTGGACTACCTGAACACATGGAACCGCCAGAAGCCCGACCTTTATTTCTGTGAGGAGGGCCTGCTGCAGTTCGTGCGCTCCGGCGCGATGTATGACCTGCCGCCGGAGCTTATCACCGCGCCCGACAACGCCACGCGGCGGGAGCTGCTGCTGCGCCTGCGCCGCGCTGCCGCGGATGACCGCCGCACGGTGCGCATCGTCAACACCAGCCAGCTGCCCCTGACGCCGTCCATGAGCGTGAACGTCTTTGCGGGGCGCGGGGTCGTTTTCTGCCAGGCGGACCCCACGCCCGACAAGCTGTGCTGCCGCGAGTATCTGATGGAGGATTCCCTCCTGACTGATACGCTGATGCACTATCTGAATGACCTGCGCGGCACCGAGCATATCCGCAGCCAAAAATATACCCTTGACTTTATTGATTATTGCCTGCGGCTGCTGTAAAATAGTTTCAATAACCTTTATTAAGGAGCAAAGCCATGCCACATACTGAAGCCATGCTGGAAAGCAAAGAAATTTTCAACGGCCGGGTCATCCGCGTCACGCTCGATAAGGTACAGCTGGAGGACGGCACTACCTCCACCCGCGAGGTTGTCCACCACCACGGCGGCGCTTGCGTCCTGCCGGTGGACGCCGACGGCAATGTAACGATGGTGCGCCAGTTCCGCTATGCCCTCGGCGAGGAGCTCTGGGAGCTGCCCGCCGGCAAGCTCGAGGCGGGCGAGGACCCGTTTGAGGCCGCCAAGCGCGAGCTGAGCGAGGAGTGCGGCCTGACCGCCGACACCTACACCGAGCTGGGCGTGGTCTACCCCACCGTGGGCTATGACAGCGAGAGAATCTACCTTTGGGCCGCCGAGGGGCTGCACACCGTTGGCCAGCACCTTGACGCGGGCGAGTTTCTGGACGTGGTCAAAATGCCGTTTGCGCAGGCGCTTGGCCTTGTGATGGACGGCACCATCAAGGACAGCAAAACGCAGGTTGCGCTGCTGAAATACGCGCAGTTGCGCGGTAAAGCCTGAATGGGCGTTGAAATTCTGGACAACGGCACCCGGGTGCTGACCGCCCCCGGCGCGGCCTTCGGCACGGATGCCCTGCTGCTGGCCCGCTTTGCCCAGCCGCGCCAGCGCGAGCGTGCGCTGGATATGTGCAGCGGCTGCGGCATTGTATCGCTGGTCTGGCATGACACCGGGTACCGCGGCCCCTGCACCGCGCTGGAGCTTGACGCAGAGGCGTCCGCCCTCTGCGCCGGGGCCGCTGCGGAGAATCAGGCCGCCCACATTGAGGCTGTCTGCGCCGATCTGCGCGGCTTCTGCACCGCCGGGCCCGAACAGGGGCGGTATGATTTTGCCGCCTGCAACCCGCCGTATTTCACCGCCGGCCCCTGCAGCCCCGACCCGCGCCGGGCCACAGCCCGCCACACCGGCAGCTGCACCACCGGGGACGCCATCGACTGCGCCCGCCGCACCCTGCGGGATGGCGGCCGCTTTGTGCTCTGCCAGCGGCCCGAGGCCATGGCCGGGGTGCTTTCCGCCCTGTGCGCCGCCCGGCTGGAGCCCAAGCGCCTTGCCTTTGTCAAGAATGCGCCCGACCGCGCCCCGTGGCTCTTTCTGGTGGAAGCCCAGAAGGGCCGCAAGCCCGGCCTGCGCGTGGAACCCGATATTCTGATTTCCGCCGGTGCCGCCTTGTACGGCCCGCAAAAATAAATCGCAGCTATGCGAAGGAGAGAACTAACATCATGGGACTTTTTCATTCTAATTTTGACAAGCCCGGCCCGGGTGTAGCCCCGGACGCCCCCCGCAAGAAGGGCGCTGCCCGCTTTTTTGAAATCCTCGGCCGCGATTTTTCCACCATCTGGCTGGCCGGTATACTGGCGCTTGTCAGCAGCCTGCCCTTTGCGCTGGCGCTATGGTTCGCCGTGGAGACCCACTCGCTGATACCGCTGCTGGCCGCCGGGATTCTGGGCGGTATGCTGGCCGCGCCCCAGATTGTCGGCTTGAATGACACCATCCTGCGTGCCCTGCGCGATGAGCCCGGCTACTGGTGGGAAACCTACAAGCGCGCATGGAAGCGCAACGCCAAGGCCAGCCTGCTGCCGGGTGCGGTCTGCGGGCTGCTGCTGGCACTGGAGATCTTCACGCTGTTCCATCTGGATATCAGCGAGAATATGCCCCTTGTGGTGGCGTCCTTCGTGGCCATCATCCTGCTGGCGGGGCTTTCCCAGTATATCTATGCACAGGTTGCCTTGATTGATATTCCCTTCGGCGGGCTGCTGAAAAACTCCCTCATGCTCTTTCTGGGGTATCTGCCCCGCAGCGCGCTGGGGGTTCTGTGGCAGCTGGTATACTGGGGCGTTATCGCCCTGTTCTGGCCGCTGACCAGCTTTGTAATGATTCTGACCAGCCTGTGGGTGCCCTGCCTGCTGAGCCTGATGGGCATTTACCCCGCACTGGAAAAGAGCTTCAACCTTGAGGAAACCATCAAAGCCATGCGCGACGCCCAGCTGAACGAGGACCAGTCCCGATAACTGCCGTTGAGGAATAAACCAATGAACCAGTTTTACCGCGCCCTGCATATGCCGCCCAAGCGGCTGCTGCGCAAAGTTATGGGCGAAAAAGAAGTCTACACCATCGCCGTGCGCCCCCGCCCCACCGCGGAGGGCACCGAGCCGCTGCCCGCGCTGGACGGCGGCCCCTACACCCTGCTGCCCGGGCGGGAGGGCTGGTGGTTTGCTGACCCGCTGCTCTATCGCCGTGGCGGCAAACGCTGGCTCTACGCCGAGGCGATGGATGTAGCCACCGGCAAGAGCCGTATTGAGGTCTGTGAGCTGCGCGATGACGGCACGATTGACGGCTGGCGCACCGCGCTGGAGGAGGATTGCTCCCTCGCCTTCCCGATGGTCTTTGACTGGAACGGCAGCATCTGGATGCTGCCCGAAACCGGCAATGACCACAGCCTGCGGCTCTATCGCTGCACCCAGTTTCCCGCCAAGTGGGAGCTTGTGCAGCGCTTTGCCACCGATGAGGCGCTCTGCGATGCCATTCTGGTCGACCGCCGGGCCGAGGCGCTGACGATTCTTTGCAGCGAGACCAAGCCCGACAACCAGCTGTATGTGCGCTACCGCCGCTACACCCTGCGCCACGCTGTGCAGGAGGCCGCTATGCCCCTTGCCGAGGGGGACGCTGTGCCGCCCGCGCCGCAGGGCCCCTTTGAGCTCGTGCCCGATGAAGCCTATAACCTGCAGCACCGCGACTTTGATCTGGTCAGTCGCAACGCCGGGCCGCTGTTTATGCTGGGGGAGCAGATTATCCACCCCACGCAGGTCAGCACCGGCGCGGATTACGGCGTCTATCTGCAGTTTCTGGCCCGGCGCGGCAGCTCGGAAATTCCCCTCTGCGCCGCCCTGCCCCGCGGTCTGGAGATTACCGGCCTGGACCCCGCGGACATCATCGGCGTGCACACCTACTGCCGGGATGAGGTGCTGGAGGTTCTTGACGCCCGCTATCTGACCCGCCTGCCGAAGGCCCCCGCCGCAGAGCAGGGGTAAGTCACCTTATGAAAACAATCGTCATACCGCAGTTTCACCGCGCGCCTTCCGGCCAGCGCGGGCTGTACAACCGGCAGGAGGTCGGTCTGGCCCGCGCCTTTGCCGCGCTGGGCTGCCGCGCCGTGGTGCTCTACCCGGAGCCCGGCACCAAAACCATGCAGACCGAATCGCCGGAGCCCAACGTAAAAATCTGCCATATGCCTGCCGCCGCCATCGGTGCGCAGACGTTCTACAAAAGCTGGCAGATTCTGCTGGATGAACACGCCGATGCCGTCCACGTCATGGGGGACAACTCTCTGGGCGTGCCGGGGCTCTACCGCTTCTGCCAGAAACACAGCATCCTGTTTTACAGCCAGCTCGGTGCGCTGAAAAGCACCTCCGGCCACGCCGCCGTGCGCTGGGTGATGGATTTGCTGCTGTGCCGCAATCTGGCGGTCTACCGCAAAACGCCCACCTTTGCCAAGACCCCCGCCGCTGCCGCCGAGCTGGAAGCCCTCGGCGTGCCCTGTGCAGGATTGATGCCCGTGGGGCTGGACACCGCCATCATCCCCTCCATCCCCGGCAGCCGCACCGCCATCCGTCGTGCGCTGAAAATCGACGAAAATGCGAAGGTTTTTGTCTTTGTCGGGCGGCTGGATGCCTGCAAACAACCGCTGGACCTTGTGCCGCTTCTGCAGGCCGCGCCCGGCTGGTGCGCAGTTATCATCGGGCAGGGCACACAGGGCGAGACTCTGAAAACCCGGCTGACCGAAGCCGGGCTTATCAGCCGTTGCCGCCTGATTGACCGCCTGCCCAATGAGCAGATACATATTTATTATCATGCCTGCGATGCTTTTGCAAACTTAAACGAGAACGAGACTTTCGGCATGAGCCTACTGGAGGCCATGTACGCGGGCTGCCCGCCGGTAGCCCGCCACGCCCCCGGGCCCGACCTCATCATTGAGGACGGCGTCAGCGGGCTTCTCTGCGATTCTGTGCCCGCCATGGCCGCCGCGCTGGACAAGACCACCCGCACGATGGGCCACGCCGCGCAGAGCCGCGTCAACGAGCATTTTCTGTGGCAGAACAGCGCCGAGCTGGCGCTGACCCTGCTGAACCAAAAGAAAACCTAGCATAAATAACGATAGCCTTCTGCTGCAAAAAGACGTCGGCATGGCATTGATGCAGCTCTGCCGATGACCTGTAAGGAGTCCGCCCATGCCCCAATTTTCCATTATCATCCCTGTCTATAACGTGCAGAACCATCTGGCCACCTGTCTCAAAAGTGTGGCGGAGCAGCCCGGCCCGCGGGACTGGGAGTGCCTGCTGATTGATGACGGCTCCACCGACCTCACCGGCTCGATTTGTGACGCACTGGCGGCGGAAATTCCCGGCCTGCAGGTGCTGCATCAGGCGCACACCGGTCCGGCCGCGGCCCGCAACACCGGGCTGCAGGCCGCCACCGGCGACTGGGTGCTCTTTCTTGACGGTGACAATGCGATGGCCCCCGGCCTGCTGGAGACTCTGCGCGCCGCCCTGCCCGCCCACCCGGAGTGTGACTGGTTCATCGGCCGCCACCGCGTATGGCAGGCGGACGGCACCCTGACCGAACCGGAGGACTTGCGCCTTGTGCCCGGCCCGTTTGACAGCACCGACTACGCCGCCCGGCTGAAGGCGCTGTACACCGCCGGGCGCTGGTCGGTGCAAAAATACTGCATCCGGCGGTCCTTTCTTGTGCAATCCGGCGTCCGCTTCCTGCCGGACTGCGTCTGGGGCGGGGACTGGCCCTTTGATTTGGAGCTGCTGCTCCGCTGTGAGCGTCTCTATTTTCTGGATACCGTTTTCGTCCATTGCCGCTCCGGGCGGCAGGGCAGCCCTTTGACCGATGCCCAAAGCCTGCCCAGGCGCTTCCGCAGTCTGGCTGCGGCACAGCGCCGCCTTGCCACGCTTTCCGCCACCGGCACGGCGGATGTTGCCGCCTATGCGGCTATGCTGGACGCCGCCGCGGACGTTTTCTGGCCGCAGGCGCGCACCGCCGCCGTGCGGGATGCGTCTGTGCGCCGGGCCTGCCTGCCGTATCTCGCGCAGCTGCGCCCCCTTTACCCCCACGGCACCGAGGTGCGCACCCGCCGGGACTGGCGGCTTTTCCAGCGCCTTATGGCCACCTTCGGCCCGCGCTTCACCCTCTGGGCCTTCAGCCTCAGGAAGGATTTTCCCGGGGAAGCACCTTCGCCGGTTGTCGGCTGAAAATTTATGCCTTTTCTCCGCCGGGGCGGTTGTCACAGCCGCCCCGGTTGTGCTATACTATCCGTAACATATTATGTCAGAATTTGCAAGGAGGCGCCCCTCATGGGCCTGATTTCCACCATCCAAAACAAAACCGAACAAGCCCGCGCCAAGGAGCGCATCCGCCCGCTGCTGGAAAGCCGTATGATGCGGGACATCCTGCTGGAAATCGGCCAGCGCGGTACCGAGAAGCTCGACCCCCAGAGCGTGCCGGTGGACCAGCGGCCGCTGGCCTCCAAGCGCGCCGCCGAGTGTGGCACCGCCGGCCTGCAGCAGAGCGTCATCCAGGAGATTCTGCTGGACGAAACCGGCATTTTCCTCTATGCGGGCAGCGATGAGGTCAAGTTCCTCTACGGCGACTACAACTACGAGAACATTGATGACACAGACTGCCTGCCCGCCGTGGCACAACATCTGGTTCAGCATCTGCTTGGCTACTACAATATATCGTGTACTTTCTATTCTTTCCCCAAGCACAACGGCCGCAGCATGGCCAAAAAGACCCGCCAGGTTTTCATACGCCGCCACCATGAGGACACCCCCTTCGACCCCCAGCCCGCCCAGAAGCAGAAGCTGTTCTGACGCAGTTTTATCCACCGCCGTACATTCCGGGCGGCCAATGCCCGCCCCTACAAAATTTCACAAACCATCACAGGCGTGACCCATTCCGGGCCACGCCTTTTTGTATCTCTATCCCACCTTGCCCACCGCCAGCACGGCCACGGTGATGTCATCCCGCTTGTCCCCGGCGCGGCGGGCGGCGGCATCGGCCACGGTCTCGGCGGCCTGCTTGGGGGTGTGCCCCAGCCTGGCGCAGAGCTGCAGTTGCTGCATCAGCCAGTCTGCGCCGTCCGCCAGTGCGCCGTCACTGACCAGCACCACCCAATCCCCGGCATCCAGTGCAAAGGTGGTCGAGCGCCCCACAAGGCTGTCCAGCGTCCCCATCGGCAGGCTGGCACCGTCCAGCATCCGGGGCACACCGCCCCGCACCAGAAAGCTCGGCGCAGCCCCCGCCTTGAACAGCCCGGCCCGCCCGGTGTACAAATCCACCGTCAGCAAATCCAGCGTGGCCCCGGCCTCCTGCTCCGCACCCTTCAGGCCCAGCGCCACATTCACAAGGCGGGCGGCACTCTCCGCCGCAAAGCCTGCCCGCAGCAGCTGGGCCGTCAGCTTGGCCGCCATCTGGCCGTCCACCGCAGCGGCGCGCCCCGTGCCCATGCCATCGCACAGCAGCATCTGGGCGCGGCCGCTGGTGTCGCAGAACTGGTCCAGCGCGTCCCCGCTGACGCTTTGCCCCGCCGCCGCGTGGCCCGCCGCGCCGAACTCCGCCGTAAACAGTGGCTTTTCACCAAAAGTCAGCATCGTGACGGTGCGGCAGTGGGTGATTTCCGGCAGGTCCATATCCCGGCGACAAAGGCGGCTCACCTCTTCCACCAACCCGCTGATTTCCTCCTGCGTAAAGTGGGTGCGGCAGATGGTCACACTGGCGGTCAGCCGCCCGGCCAAATCGGCGGTAACGCTGCACTCCAGCGCGTCCAGCCCCAGCTCCGCAAACAGCTGCGCCAGCTTCGCCTCCCGCCGCGGGTCGGGCAGGCCTGCCTGCCCCAGCTTTGCCGCCAGCTGTGCCAGCGCCCCGGCCAGCGCGCTGTACTGCTCGGTCAGGGCCGTGCGCAGCATCGACGCCCGCGCCCGGGTCTGGCGGCGGCTGCGCCACAGCCGGTAGCCGTGGTTGGCCGCCGTGCAGAGGTCCGCCGGGTGGATGCAGACACTCAGCTGCCCCGGCAGGTCCTGCACCTCCACGCGGCCCTTGCTTTCCAGCACCGGCTTGAGGTGCTGCAGGCCGTCCATCGCCGTGGCGTAGCCGCGCACCCAGCACCGGCTGCGGCGGGTGCAACTCTGGCAGGTGGTGCGGGCCACCTGCTCCACCACGAAATCAAAACTCTCGCCCTTGGGCGGCATCTGCCGCTGGCAGACTGCGTTGACGGTGTCGGCAATATCGCTCAGGGTGTCCGCCACGGCGGAGAGCTTCCGCGCCGCACCGGAAAGCCCCTGTGCCTGTACCGGCGGCGCGGGCGGCGGAAAGATCCTGCGCATCACGCTGCCGGGCAGTGCCAGTGCCGCCGTCACTCCCACCCCGGCGCTGACGGCCAGCGGCACCACGCTCACTGCATCGGGCGCGGCCAGCGCCCCCAGCGTACAGCCCACCGCAAACACCCCGGCGCAGCGGCCGCGCTCCCCCGGGCAGAGGCAGGACGCCGCCAGGCTGCCCATCGCAACCGCCAGCGCCGCAAAGGCCCGCTCCGGCCCGGCCGCCGTAAGCGCCGCCGCCAGCGCAATGCTCAGCACGGCGGTCTGCTCCAGCGTGCCGCCGATGGCCGCGCAGAGCCCCGCCGCGGACGCCAGCGCCAGGCCCGGAGCCAAGGGCCCGACGGCACAGCGCTGCAGACACGCCGCCCCCACGGCCAGCCAGAGGCAGACGCCCCGCGGCTCCCGCACCGGGAAGGACGCAAACGCCCACCCCAGCCCGGCCGCCAGCAGGGCCGTGCACCCCACCGCGGCCGTCTGGGAAAAATTTACAAAGCCCCCCAGCAGAAGAATCTGCACCAGCTGTGCCGCTGCCAGTGTCAGGCAACCCGCCAGTGCCCCGGCGCGGGGTCGGCCGTCGATCAGCCGCCGCACCGTAGCCGCCGCCACCGCCGCCACACCGACCTTAATGCCCAGCAGCGCGGGCTGGAGCACCACCCCCGCCGCCAGCGTGCCGACCGCCGCCGCCAGACAGTAGGCGGGCGGGCAGCCGATAACCAGCGCCAGCCCGAACGGTGCCGCCCCGCCGTAGACCCGCCCCGCGCCCAGCAGTACACCGCCCGCCAGCGCAGCCCCCTGCCACAGCAGCGCCGCCGTGCGCGCCCCCGGCAGCAGACGCTCCATATTTTCGTGCAGTCTTTCCCCACTCAGTACAGCCATAGGTATCCCTCCGCAAACTTACAGTGTATGTCCGGACAGCTATGACTATACCACCCGCCCCCGCCGCATTTTGCCGCAGAGCGCAGAAACCCGAAAACAACATATAAACAAACAAAAAAGAGCATCCACGCCCATAAAAAGGCGGGATGCCTGTTGCTTTTGCAGTTTCGTTACAAAATATCGCTTGCGCAGCCGTCCAGGGCCTGCCTGTGCAGGGTGCCGCAACACCCCGCTGCAAAAACCGCACGGTGTATCCGGCCTTATTTTGGCAGTTTTTCCGAATATCATTTTCTTTTTGACTTTTTTTCTGGATAGTGCTGGATTTTTTTCGACTTGTATGCTATAATTTTTTCACCATATTTGATAGGCTTCGCTTACCATACGTATGGCGTATAGAGACGTAATTCTTTATACATCTTTCGAGGAAAGGAGGAAAAAACCAATGAACAACTTCAAGAAGTTCGTTGCCGTTCTGCTGGGTGTTGTGATGGCTTGTGTCTTTGCAACCTCCGCTTTCGCTGACACTGCTTCCGACAAGGCCGCTATCATTGCCAAGCTGAATGCTTATGGCCTGACTGGCTATGAGGATGTCGTGAACAGCCTGGACGCTGATGGTGTTGCTACTCTGGTTGCCAACAAGGATACCCTGATTGCTCAGGCTGATCAGGTTAAGACCTATCTGAGCGAGAACCACTCCGCTGCTGACCAGGTTACCAACCTTCACTCTGCCCTTGACAATGTTAAGACCATCCTGAAGAAGGCCGGCATCGATGCTTATATTGATGCTAGCGTTCAGGGCAACACTGTTGTCGCTAAGACTACTGCTTACGCCAACGGCGTGAGTGGCGCCGCAACCGTCACTAAGGCGGTTGACCCCAGCAAGGAGACCAACAAGAAGGCTGCTGCCAACCCTGTTGTCGCTTCTTCCAACGCCGTCATCAAGGCTACCGGTGACAACGCTGCCGTTGTCTTCGTCGCTGCAGCTCTGGCTGTTGCTGGCGTTCTCGGCATGGCTGTCCGCAAGGAGCGCGCACTGTAATCAGTTGCACAAGTCCCGGTGATTCTTCACCGGCGGCGGGCAGAACTTCGGCTCTGCCCGTTTTCGTTGTTATTACAGGTTCTGTCAACTTTCCGTAGACTGCCTTTTTCATAAATCATTTCATTTTTCAGAAGGGAAATCCACCATTATGCAGGCAAGCAGAAAACCATCCTTCTTCCGCCGCAGTCCTCTGGCCTATCTTGTTGCACCGCTGCTTTTTGCGCTGGTGTCCGCTGCGCTGATTTTTGCTGTCGGCCGTGCGGTTTTAGGGCCTTATCTGTCTCTGGCAAGCTGGTTCTTCACCACGACGGAGGATTCCCAGCCGCAGGATTTGCTGGCCAACGCCGCCACCGTCATCAACGGCGGCACTGCAGCCGAGGAAGCCTCCCAGCCGGAGAGCATCCCTCTCAGCTCCATCACCTACCCGGTCAGCGGCGACCGCTACGCCACCATCACCCTGTCCGGCACTAACGTGAACGCCCCTGTCTACTACGGTGACACCAACAAGATTCTGAATCAGGGCGTCGGCACCTACGTGGATGACTCCCGCGCGGGCATCCCCGGTGAGGGCAAAACCATCCTGCTGGCGGGCCACAACAACACCTTTTTCAATGACCTGCAGCACACCGAAATCGGTGCGACTGTCACCATCACCACCCACTACGGTGTCTACACCTATGAGGTCACCGATATGGCGGTCAAGGACTATCAGGATGAAACCGCCTACGATTTCACCCGCACGGACGAAAATCTGATTCTGTACACCTGCTATCCCTTCGATGCACTGGGTTTCACGCCGAATCGCTATTTCGTCTACGCCAAATATGTCTCCGGCCCTGTGCTGGACAAAAACAGCTAAGGGGGTCGCACTATGAGTAAAAACGCTTCTGCACGCCCGCAGTCCAAGGGCAGCACCCCCTGGGCGCTGCTGCTGTCCTGGCTTTCCAGCCTGCTTTTGACGCTGCTGGCGCTCTTTCTGGTGCTGCTGACCACCGTTTGCAGCCCCTCCTTCATGAAACAGCAGGTTGCCCGCAGCGATTTCAGCGAGGCCGCCTACACCTATCTGTACGATAACTACACCAGCTACGGCGCGGCCTCCGGCTTCTCCGCCGATGTAATGACCGCCGCCATTTCCCGCGACCAGATTACCGCCGATATGGAAAGCGCGGTGACGCGCCTCTACAAAGGGGACACAGCGCTGGATGCGCGTGACGCCATCCAGACCTCCACCTATGAGAATCTGATTGCCGATCTGGATTCCCGCGGCATAGAGGTCACCCAGGATATCGCGTCCGCCGTCGATATCGTGGCCGACGCCTGCCGCCAGGATTACTCCAACTATGTTGCCATTCCGCTGGCCAGCCAGCTGTACACCATTATTGAAAAATTCAACTGCGTTGTCCCTGCCGCCGTCTGCATTACCGCAGTGTTCTGCGCCGTCAGCATCTTCCTGATGCTGCGTCTGGCGGGTACGCCCCGCTTCGGCGTGCGCTGCCTGACCTATGCCTTCACCGCGGCCACCGCCCTGTGCGCACTGGCCGCCACGGCCATCTATCCCGCGCTGCATCTGGAGAACCTCAGCCTCTCTCCCGCTTCCGTCAAGCAGCTGGTTCTCACCTATTTCCAAAACCTTTTTGGCCGCTTCGGCCTGTTTGCGCTCATCTACGGTGCGGTTGCCGTGATTCTTCTGGCCCTTGTCCTTACCGCCGGAAGCCGCAAAAAACGCCGCCAGAACATTTGATAGGAGGATCCACTGCATGGAAAACGAAGCATACGAGACCATTGACCTCCTGGAGGTCCTGAACGCCGTCCGCCAGCACATTCTGGCCATCATCCTGACCACGCTGGTGCTGGCCGCCGCGGGCTTCGGCGTCTCCAAGTTCCTGATGACGCCCAAGTATGAGGCCTCCGCCCTGATGATTGTCAACACCCGGCAGGACACCTCCGCCACCGTCACCAGCGACCAGATCAACTCCGCCACCAAGCTGGTCTCCACCTACAGCATCATCCTCAAGAGCGATACCGTGCTGAATCAGGTCATCCAGAATCTGGGCCTGAGCCTTGACTACCAGCATCTGGCGGAGCGTGTCACGGTCAGCGCCGTGGATGACACACAGGTTATGAAGGTTACTGTCACCAGTGACAACCCCGAATGGGCGCGTCAGGTCTGCGAGCAGATTACCCAGATTTCCCCCGATGTCATTCTGGAGGCGGTTGAAGCCGGCTCCGTCAAGGTTATCTCCAACGCATCCATCAGCCCGGAGCCTGTCTCCCCCAACGTTTCCCGCAACACGGCGCTGGGCGCTGTGGCCGGTCTGGTCATCAGCGTCGGCATCGTTTTCCTGATGGTTCTGCTGGACAACAAGATTAACAACGAGGAGGACGTCTCCAAGTATCTGGATCTGACCGTTGTGGGCGTCATTCCCGAGTACGAGGGAGGTAAAAGGAAATGAGCAACGCAAAGAAAACTTCCAGCCACCGCAAGCTCTTTACCGTCGGCCCCAACGCGCCGTTCCCGTTTACGGAGGCCTATAAGTCCCTGCGCACCAACCTTGAATTCCTCTCTGCCTCCGGCAACTGCAAGACCATCCTGATTACCTCCTCTGTCCCGGAGGAGGGCAAGACCAACGTGGCCATCAATCTGGCCATCACGCTGGCCGGCTCCGGCAAGCGGGTTGTGCTGGTGGACTGCGATATGCGCAAATCCACCGTTTCCCGCTATATGCGGATTCCCCGCGGCCATGCGGGCCTGACGAACGTCATCACCTCCCGCGATGTCAGCACCCTGTCCACGGCGCTTGTCCGCATAAAGGAGACCGGCATCACGATTCTGCCTGTCGGCACGATTCCGCCGAACCCCGCCGAGCTGCTGGCCACCCCCATCACCGAGAAGATTTTCGGTGCGTTGCAGAATGCCTTTGACTACGTCATTGTGGACACCCCGCCCGTCTCGGTCGTCACCGATGCCGCCGTCCTCTGCCGCGTGGCGGACGGCGTGCTGCTGGTTGTGCGCCCCGGCGTCACCACCATTCAGGGCGCACAGCTGAGCAAAAAGAATCTGGAGGCCGTCAACGCCCACATTCTCGGCGTAGTGATGAACGGCTACAACGCCAAAAAGTCCGGCCGCAAGGACGGCTATTCCTACGCCTATTCCTACAGCTACTATGACAACAAGCAGCAGGGTTCTGATGAATGAGTACCGCCCTCGTTGATCTGCACTGTCACATCCTGCCCGGGATTGATGACGGTGCCCGGGATCTGGATATGTCGATGGCACTCATCCGCAAGGAGCTGCAGGACGGTGCGGCGGGTATCGTGTTCACGCCGCACTTTCATTATGAGCGCATCACCGTCGAAAAATTTGTAGAGCAGCGCAAGGCCGCCTTCCGGCAGGTATCCGCCGCCGTCAGGGCGGAGGGACTGCCGCTGGCCGCCAAGCTGGGGGCCGAGGTGTTCTACTCCACGGCTCTGCCCAGCCTTGATTTGCGCAAGCTCGCCTTTGCCGGTACCAATTATATTCTGATTGAGTTTCCGACAACGATGCAGCCGCCGGGCATTGATGAAACGCTGTACGCCATCCGTGCGCAGGGCTACACACCGATTCTGGCGCACGTGGAGCGCTACCCCTTTGTGACCGAGGACCCGACCCTGCTCTACAACTGGGTCAGCGATGGCTGCCTTGCCCAGATAAACGCCACCGGCCTGATTCGTGACGGCCACACGGCGCGCTGGCTGCACAAGCTCATCGAGTGGAATCTCGTGCATCTGCTTTCCAGCGACTGCCACCACCCCGCCAAGCGCCCGCCCAACTTAAAGGACGGCTTTGACCATCTGCCGCCCAAGGTTGCCGCCCAGATGAAGAAGAACGCCATCCGCGTCTACCTCGGCGACGAGATAGACCCACCGGAGCCGCAGCTGCCCAAATACCGCTTCGGCCGCTGGGTGTGAGGGGGGACGGTTGTACCTTCTTTACAAAGAAGGTACTCTGAAATAATAAATAAAGAGGGGTTTGTGCCCCTCTTTTTGTTGTTTATGGGTTTTCAAAAAGCCCACCGGAACCCATCGGGCGAGCAATGCTCGCCCGATGGGGCTTGCGGGTGAATGGCTAGTCTGTAGGGGGCGGCGTCCCCGACGCCCCCTGCATTTCCCGGGCCAAGCCATTGGAATTTCTTTCGGTTCCTTTCTTTGCAAAGAAAGGGACCTCACGCCTCTGCCGTGGCCACCAGATACTTGTAAATCTGCGGCTTGTACTCCTCGTACAGGCCCAGATGCTCGTACAGCTCCTTGTAATAGGCAAACAGCGTAGCGCGGGTGGTCACAACGTTCATCGGGTTCAGTGCGGTGTGCACCGCACTGCCCGGCGTGTTGAAATAGTTGTAAATCGGCGTGGACAGCGCGTAAAAGCGCTCCGCATAGCGGATATAGCTCAGGTTGAAGTATAGATCCTCCGACCAGTCCATATCCTCGGCGCAGATAACATCATCGTGGGCACGCACAATATCAGCGCGGTAGAGCTTGTTCCACATAACGCCGTAGTAGAAGCTGGCCGGCTCCTGCATCAGGCCCGCCGCAAACTCCTCCTTCGTCATCGGCCCCTCCATCAGGAAGCCGAAGGTCTGCACCTTCACAGGGTGCTCGGGGCGGGGGTCATCCTCGGCCCGGGGCTTGGGCGGCGTGATGCGGTTATAGTGGGCAATGACCAAATCCGCCCCGCTCTCCTCCGCACGCTGCACCAGCATCTCGGTGGCGTAGGGCTGGATGGTATCGTCCGCGTCCACAAACTGCAGATACTTGCCCTTCGCCTCGCGCAGGCCCATATTGCGGGTGGCGGCCACGCCGCTGTTGGCCTTGTCAATCAGCACAATGCGCGCATCAACATTGGCGTACATCTTGCACACCTCCAGGCTCACATCCTTGCTGCCGTCATTCAGCAGCAGAATTTCCAGGTTCTGGTAGGTCTGGCGGCGGATACTCTCCACGCAGCGGGCGATATGGTCCTGTGCGTTGTAAATCGGCACAATAATACTTACAAGCGGCTGTTTCGTCATGGCGGGCGGCCTCCTTTATTTACTAATATATCCACAATACCACACTTTTGCCCGGTTGGCAATGGAAAAAGCGCACGCAATATGGTATGATAGAGCAAACGCCATTTCAAAATCAGGAAACGAGGTTTTGTTTATGAAAGCATCCATTCTCCGCCTGCGTGCGCTGGAAAAGCAGCTCTACGCCTACCGCTATGCGCTGAACGTTGTCGATTTTGACGCCGAGACCGTCGCCCCCGAGGGCGGTGCCGACGGCCGCGCCGAGGCCACCGAGGTGCTGAGCCGCGCCAGCTTTGATTTGCTGGTCAACGCCGACACCGCCGCCCTGCTGAAAGAGGCCGCCGCCGACGCCGAAACCGAGCAGGAAAAGTCCGAGGTTCGCAACCTGCAGCGCCAGTATGATGAAATCGCCAAGATTCCTGCTGACGAGTACGCCGCCTTCACAAAGCTGTGCAGCCAGAGCGTGCCCGCGTGGGTCAAAGCCAAGCGCACCAACGATTTCAGCCTCTTTGCGCCGTATCTGGAAAAGATTGTTGCCGCCCGCCGTGCGCAGGCCCACTATTTTGCCCCCGACCGCGACCCCTACGAGGTCTTGCTGGACAGCTACGAGAAGGGCCTGACCATCGCCCAGTGTGACGCCTTCTTTGCCACCCTGCGCGAGACCATCGTCCCGCTGCTGGCCGACATTGAGGCCCGCGGCAAGGCCGTGCGCACCGATTTTCTCGACCAGGACTGGCCGCTGGAGGGCCAGCGCAAGGTCAGCCAGAAGATTATGGAGCTGTGGGGTCTTGACCCGGCGCACTGCCATCTTTCCGAGAGTGAGCACCCCTTCACCACCGAGTTCTGGCGCGGCGATGTTCGCATCACCACCCACTATATGGAGCGCGATATGTTCTCCAACCTGTACAGTGTGGCGCACGAGGGCGGCCACGCGCTGTATGAGCTGAACATCAACCCCGACTACGATTACACCGCCGTGACCGGCGGCGCCACCATGGGCATCCACGAGAGCCAGTCCCGCCTGTTTGAGAACATCGTGGGCCGTTCCCGCGCCTTTGTGGACTACCTGTACCCGACCCTGAAGGAGATTTTCCCCGCCCAGCTGGCCGACGTCAGCGCCGAGGAAATCTGGCGCGCCGCCAACCGTGCCGAACCGAGCCTGATTCGCACCGAAGCCGACGAGCTGACCTACGCACTGCACATTATGGTGCGCTATGAGCTGGAAAAGGCCCTGATACAGGGCACGCTGGCCGTGGCCGACCTGCCCGCCGCCTGGAACGCCAAGTATAAAGAATATCTGGGTGTGGACGTGCCGGATAACGCGCACGGCTGCCTGCAGGACATCCACTGGGCGATGGGCGACATCGGCTACTTCCCCAGCTATGCGCTGGGCAGTGCCTACGGCGCACAGGCCATTGATGACCTGCGCAAGACCCATGATTTTGACGCCGAGTGGGCCCGCGGCGACATGGAGCCGCTGAAGGCCGCCCTCAAAGAGCGTGTCTGGCAGTGGGGCAGCATGAAGGAGCCCCAGTGGCTGGTGGAAAGCCTCTGTGGCGGCCCCTTCGACCCCCACCACTTCACCGACTACCTCAAGCGCAAATACACCGAGCTGTATGCGCTGTAAGCGGCCGATTTCCCTGGACGGCCTTACCGGGTTGTACAACCGCGTCTATCTGGAATTTCTGCAGAAGCAGGCCGACAACCAGAAAGATACGCCGGTGACGAGTTTGTGGTCATGCTGAACACCACCGATGAGCAGCTGGTTCAGCAGCTGATTGCCAGCGCAAAGCGCAATTTTGCGGAGGAAAGCGCCGCAAGCGGTAATATCTCCGCCCCTACAGTCACCAATCCCACCCGCAGAACGGGTGGGATTTTTACGTTATATTCTTATGCCATTTCCCGGTACAGCTGTTCCAGCACGTCCCCGGCCCGGCGGGCGGTGTCGGGATTTTCCTGCGCCCATGCCTGCAGGGCGGTGCGGGCGTACAGGGCGTCCCCGGCCTCCGGATACGCCCAGCCGTCAAAGCTGCCGTCCGGCAGCTGCACCAGCTCCACCAGCGTGTTGCCGCGGCTCAGGTAGAACAGCTGCTTGCCGCCCAGCGCGGCCATCTCGGCGGCGTCGGCCTCCCGGTTGGTGCGCTGGGGCACTGTGTCCACCAGCCGCCGCAGCTCTGCCAGCAGGGTGTCCCCCTCCTCCGGGTAGGCGTCCGTGCCCTTTGCCTGCGCAATCTCGCCAAAGCAGTAGTCCTGCTGCCATGGCGGGCACTGCCCCTTGGCTGCGCGTGCCACACAATCCTGCAAATCTTCCTGATAGCCCTGTTTCATCATGTTGCGATAGTTGTTCATAAGTCATTCTCCATTTCCATTTATATATATTTTTGCATTTGCTTCCCGTGTCACCTTGCAGCTTTATCCTACCACATCCTTTTGTCGAATCCTGCCGTATTATAGGACCGAACGCTGTTTTATTTTGGCACCCGCTGATTTTTTTCGTCGAATCAGCTTCCACAAGCGCAAAAATGCGCGCCCGCCGCTTTTTTTGCACGGCGGCACAGGTTTCGACAGGGAATTTGTTGCACTTTGGGCACGGAATTGCTATAATATATTCTGTAAATTTATACTATGGAGGAGCTATCCCCATGAACTGGATTGACAAATTGGAGCGCCGCTACGGCCGCTTCGGCATCCCGCACCTCGTCAACGGCCTTTTGGCCGGCCAGCTGGTGGCGGGGCTGATCGTGCTGCTGATTAACTGGCAGTTTTCCGCCCTCATCGCGCTGAGCCGCACCTATGTGCTGCACGGCCAGATCTGGCGTCTTATCACGTTTTTGTTCCAGCCCATCTGGCTGGGCAGTGTACTGGGCATCCTGAATCTGGTGTTCTACTTCTGGATTGGCAACGCCCTGACCCGCGTCTGGGGCGATTTCCGCATGACGCTCTTCATCGCGCTGGGCGTGGTGGGCGCGTGGGTCAGCTGCCTGCTGACCGGCTCTGCCGGGCCCAGCGCCATCTTCCAGAGTATGCTGTTCGCCTACACATGGCTGTGGCCGGACCAGATGGTTCTGCTGTTCGGCATCATCCCCTTCAAGATGAAGTATCTGGGCTGGTACGAGCTGGCGTTGTGGACCATCAGCTTCCTGATGGGCGACTTTGCCACCAAGCTCAGCCTTGTTTTCGGTCTGGCAGGCTTTCTGGCGTTCTATGGCCGCGAGGTCTTTGACTGGTGCCGTGATGCCATCACCAGCTGGAAGCGCCGCCGTGACTGGGAAAACCGCAACCGCTGAATCTGCACTATACTATATAAGAAAGGTCGAGTACCATGAAACTCATCACTGCCATTATCAATAAGGAAGATTCCAAAAACGTCTGCAACGAGCTGCTGAAAAGCAAGTTCTACGTCACCCGTCTGGCCACCACCGGCGGTTTCCTGATGGCGGGCAATATGACGCTGCTCATCTGCACCGATGAAGAGCGCGTTGAGGACTGCATCGGCATTATCTCCAAATGCTGCAAGCAGCGCACCGAGATTGTGCCCGGCACCGCCACGCTGGGCCTTGGCATTGAGAGCGCCATGCCGATGGAGGTCACCGTGGGCGGTGCAACCGTCATGGTCACCAACGTTGAGCGCTTTGAAAAGCTGTGATGCTGGAGCGTCTGGCCGGCAATGACGCGCTGAAGCGTGAGCTGGGCACGGCTTTGCGCGGCGGGCGGCTGCCCCACGCCATTCTGCTGGTGGGGGAGCCGGGCTGCGGCGCGGGCTTTGCGGCGCGCTGCCTTGCCGCCGATTACCTCTACCCGCAGGGCGGCCCCCACGCCGAGGCCGTGCTGAAAAAGGAGGACGCCGAGTGTCTGGTGCTGCAGGGCGAGGGTGCCAGCGGCCAGATACCGGTCAAGAAGGTGCGCGAGGCGCGGGAGGCCATCCAACGCTCGGCGCTTTCGACCGATGCCGCGGGCCGCGCGCTCTTCATCTACGGCGCGCAGAATCTGAACGGTTCCTCCGCCAATGCCATGCTGAAAATCATCGAGGAGCCGCCCGAGGGCGTGCTCTTCCTGCTGACGGCCACCAGCGCCGCCACCGTGCTGCCCACCATCCGCAGCCGCTGTGCGGCGTACACGATTGCCCCGGTGCCCACGGCGGACTGCGCCGCCCGGCTGCGTGCCGAGCGCCTGCCCGCCAAGGCGGCGGACGAGCTGGCCTTCCTGTTCGAGGGGCACATCGGCACCGCGCTGAAAAGCTGGAATGACCCCACGGCCAAGGCCGCGCTGAGCATGGCCAAGACGCTGTGCGGCTACGCGGCACAGGGCGACACCTACCGCGCCTTGACGGTGCTGACCAAATACGAGCGCGACCGCGAGGGCTTTTCCGCCCTGCTGTGGACGCTGGACCAGCTGTGCAGCGCCGTGCTGCGCCGCCCCGCCTACGGGCAGGAGCAGTGCGGCGGGTTGACCCCCGAGGGGGCTGCCCGGACGCTGAACGCGGCGGCGCAGGCCCGCAAAAGCCTGACCGGCAACGGAAACCTGCGTCTGACCGTGGCCGTGCTGGCGGGCGAGCTGGCCTGAGACCCGCAGGCTGTACAAACAACCCCATTTCATAAAAGGACACATTCAATGAAAGTAGTTTCCGTAAAATTCAAAGACAACGGCCGGGCGTACTATTTTGACCCCGGTGATTTCAAAATCAAGGAGGGCGACTTCGTGGTCGTCACCACGGCCCGCGGCACCGAGTGCGGCGAGGTTATCCGTGCCGCGCATGAGGTGCCTGGCTTCTCCCGCGAGGTCAAGCCGGTGCTGCGCGTGGCGGACGCCGTGGACGTGCGCCGTATGCGCCAGAACCGCGCCGACGTGCAGCAGGCCTACACCATCTGTGAGCAGCGCATTGCCGCCCATAATCTGAAGATGAAGCTGGTGGACGCCGAGTACACCCTCGACCGCAGCAAGCTGGTTTTCTACTTCACCGCCGACAACCGCGTGGATTTCCGCGAGCTGGTCAAGGACCTCGCCTCGCAGTTCCACACTCGCATTGAGCTGCGCCAGATCGGCGTGCGCGATGAGAGCAAGATGCTGGGCGGTCTGGGCCTGTGCGGCCAGCCGTTCTGCTGCAGCCGCTTTCTGAAGAACTTCCAGCCGGTATCCATCAAGATGGCTAAGGAGCAGGGCCTGAGCCTGAATCCCGCCAAAATCAGTGGGTCATGCGGCCGCCTGATGTGCTGTCTGGCTTATGAACAGAAGAGTTATGAATATCTGAACTCCATCACGCCGCAGGTGGGCAGCATTGTCCGCACGCCGGACGGCGAGGGCACCGTCATTGAGGTCAATGTGGTGGCCGGCACGTTGAAAGTGCGTTCCAACGTAGAGATCCTGGCCCCGCGCATCTATAAGCGGGAGGAATGTGTCTACATCCGCGGCGGCAAGCGCGCCCCGCAGCCCGCCGACAAAGAGGACAATTAAGGGACTATAGCACAGGTTAGTTGCGGCTTACCGTCGAAAAATTTCAAGATATGGCACTTGCCAAAACCGTCACAATGTGGTACACTAAATACAACGCAGTAGGCAGAGCAAACCCGCTGTGTGCCGATCCGGGGAGCAGCCGTGCAGGGCCGGGACGGTACAAAATATAGATTCAGCACGGAGATAAGGAGTTCACGATGGCTCATACCGTTTCCAGCGAGTGCGTTGCTTGCGGTGCATGTGTTGATACCTGCCCCGTTGGCGCAATCACTATGGAGGACAAGGCTGTTGTCGACGCAGCTTCCTGCGTTGACTGCGGCGCTTGCGAGGGCGTTTGCCCCACCGGTGCTATCCAGGCTGAGTAAGCTACATTAGCACATTCTGCGCGGCCCCCAGGCAAAGGGGGCCGCGCTTTTTTTGTGTTTGTTCGGTTTGTTTTCGGGTATCGCGGAAGGGTCAAGACCCCCTCCCTACAAATCATCCCATAAACAGCATATCGCGGCAACCTCGCGGGCGGCATATATGCCGCCCCTACAGACCAGCCCGCCCACATCTCGCAGTAGGGGCGGGGCTCTGCTCCGCCCGCAGAAGTCCCCCAAGAAACGCAGTTTGCGGGAAACAACCGGGCCGGGCATACCCGGCCCCTACAGCGAGTTGTTTCGTCACCCCAAATCCGCCCTGTTCAGCAGCTTTTTCCGCAGCACATCGGCCGGGGGCTGGCCCGGGGCGCTGGCGGTGGTGCCGCTGGTCACACCAAAGGTAGCGCAGCTGCCGAATGCCCCGCCGCAGAAGCGGCTGACCGCGCCCAACGGGCCCATGCTCATCGTGATCAAGGGGGTGTCCGGGCGGGCGGCGGCGGCGCGGGCCGTGGCCTCCAGCAGCCGGGCGGCGTCCGCCGCGCAGTGCGGCATCACCGCCAGCTTGGCAATGTCCGCCCCTGCATCCGCCATGCCGGTAAGCGTCTGCGCCATCGCATCGGTGGCGGGCGTGCCGTCAAAATGGTGCTCACTGTAAAGCGCCACAGCTCCGGCGGCGCGGGCGGCATCCCGCAGGGCGGTGCGGTGCTCACCGCAGGCAAGCCACTCAATATCCAGCACATCCACGCCGCCCTGCGCCAGCAGGGCGCGGCAGTGGGCCGCGTACACGTCGGGCGTCAGCGCCAGCTCGCCGCCCTCGGCCTTTGTGCGGATGGTCACAAGCAGCGGTTTTTCCGTCAGGCCGCGCACCAGCGCCAGCGCGGCAGCAAAATCTGCCTCGGGCAGCGGGTCAAGGCGCAGCTCCACTACCTCGGCGGCGGGGTCTGCGGCGGCAGCCAGCGCCAGCGGGCGCAGCGCGTCCAGACTTCTGGCAAACAGCGGCACAATGATGCGCGGGCAGGCAGCCTCCAGGGGCAGACCGCGAAGTGACACCATACAAATCATCCTCTCGAGCTCTAGTGCCTTCTATTTTAGCACAATTTGCCCAAAGTGTAAAACAGCCCCGCTTTTTTGCTTGCGCGGGAGGGTGGGAATACGGTAAAATAACTGAATGAGGTGAATTTTATGCGTAACATCACAATGCCCGGCAACGCCATTCTGCTGCTGGAGGGCGGCTCTCTGCGCGGGCTGTACACGGCGGGCGTGCTGGATACCTTTATGGAGAACGACATCTACTTTCCCGCTGTGGCGGGTGTCTCGGCGGGCACGCTGAACGCCATGAACTATGTGGCGCACCAGCCGGGCCGCGCCGCCAGCATCAATCTGCGCTACCGCCACGATGGCCGGTACTTCGGCCCCAAGGCCGCACTGCGCGGCGGCAGCCTGTTCGGGCTGAATTTTATGCTGCATGACGTAAAAAAGGAGGTTCCCTTTGATGAGGAAGCCTTTGCCAACGGCGGTATGCGCCTGATTGCCGTGGCCACCAACGTCAAAACCGGCAAACCCGCCTACTTTGAAAAGGGCAAGACCGATTTTGACTTTAACGAGGCCGCCCGCGCCTCGGCCAGCCTGCCCCTTGCCTCCGTGCCGGTCATGCTGGACGGCCAGCCCTATCTGGACGGCGGCTGCTCCTGCCCCATCGCGCTGAACTGGGCGCTGCAGCAGGGCTTTGAGAAGATTGTGGTGGTGGCCACGCGGCAGAAGGGCTTCCGCAAGACGCAGCCCGGCCAGCGGATGGTTGACCTCTACGATGATTTTTACGGCGATCAGCCGCTGTTCCTTGCCGATTTGCTGACGCAGGAGCTGCGCTACAACGCCCTGATGGACCAGCTGGATGAGCTGGAGGAGGCAGGCCGCATCTGCTGCCTGCGCCCGCATGACCCCATCGACATCGGCCGGTTTGAGGGCGACACCGGCAAGCTGCTGGACCTCTACAACCGCGGCCACCGCGAGAGCCGCGAGGCGCTGGACACGCTGCAGGCGTATCTGGAAAAAGCCTGAGGCGGCGGGGTTGCATCCCGCCGCGGACTGCGGTACAATACCTGTAATATGGTTCGCGAAAGGATGACACCCGATGGTTAAAGGCGTTATTTTTGATATGGATGGGCTGATGTTCGACACCGAGCGTCTGTGGGATACCCTGTGGGAGCCCGCCTGTAAGGAACTGGGCCTGCCCCTGCCCCCCGATATGGAAAAATTCACCGCGGGCGGCCGCGGTCTGGCGGGCGAGAATCTCTGCCGCCACGTGGCGGAGTATATCCCCGGTGACCCGCAGAAGGTGCTGGCCAAGGTCTGGCAGCTGGCCGACAAGCGCTTTGCCGAGGGCGTGCCCTGCAAAAAGGGCCTGAAGGAGCTGCTGGCTACGCTCGAAGATATGGGCCTGCCGCGCATTGTGGCAAGCTCCAGCCCGCGGAATATGATTGAGATGAATCTGCAGACCACCGGCACAGTGCGGTATTTCCACGATGTTGTCTCCGGCACCGAGGTTGCCCACAGCAAGCCCGCGCCGGACACGTTTTTGCTGGCGGCGGAAAAGCTGCACCTTGACCCGTATGTCTGCCTTGTGCTGGAGGACAGCTTCAACGGCGTGCGGGCAGGCCGTGCGGCGGGCTGCGTGACCGTGATGGTGCCGGATTTAATGCAGCCGACCGAGGAAATCACAAAGCTGTATGACCGCAAATGCAGCGATTTGCTCGAGGTGCGCGATCTGCTGATTGAGGGCAGGCTGTAACTCTACCCCGCATTTTTCCTCTTGCCTTTTAGCCGTCAATGCGCTATACTTGTCTTTGGCGGCCCGCCGGGGCCGTACATTTGCGCTGTACTCCCGATGTATAGGAGACGGCAGCAGGAGGAAAATTGAATATGAAAAAACGTACCAACATCCGTTGGCTCACCCAGCTTGCGCTGCTGGTGGCCATTCTGCTCGTGTTGAACTACACGCCGCTGGGCTATCTGCAGATTGGCCCGCTGTCGGCGTCGTTGCTCACCGTACCGGTTGCCATCGGCGCTATGACGATGGGCCCCGCAGCGGGTGCTATTCTGGGCGGCGTCTTTGGCGCCACCAGCTTTATTCAGGCGCTGGAAGGCAAGTCCGCCATGGGCGCAGCGCTGTTCCAGGTCAGCCCCGCGGGCAGCTTTGTGGTCTGCTTTGTGGCCCGCGTGCTGATGGGTCTGTGTGCGGGCCTGATTTTTGCCGCCCTGCGCAAGGCCCTGCCCAAAAATGAAAAGCTGGCCTGCTTCCTCGGCGGCTTGGCCGCGCCGGTGCTGAACACCGTTTTCTTTATGGGCTTTCTGGTACTGATTTTCTATAACTGTGAGTATGTGCAGAACCTTGCAGACACCCTCGGCGCACAGAACGCGTTTATGTTCATTGTGCTGCTGGTCGGCGTGCAGGCCATCTTTGAGTGGCTCATCTGCTGCGTGGTGGCCGGTGCCGTTTCCCTGCCGGTGCGCAAATACCTGAAAATGAACTGATTGATACACAAATAAAAACCGTCCCTCCCGGAAGTGATATGCTTCCGGGAGGGACGGTTTGTTGTATGCAGCGCTGTAGGGGCGGGCCTTGCCCGCCCCCCCTGGTTTGCC
>NZ_JANGCG010000029.1 GCF_024462815.1 Gemmiger formicilis | reverse complement strand
ACGCTGTTGGGTTGGTTCTCGCCATTATTATAGCACGCTCCACGTGCTGCCACCATACGGAAACAACTAATCCTGTATCTCACGATTTACTGCGCCTTCGCGCAAACGCAGAGCGAGAACGCAAGCCGGAATATCCGCTGGGGCATCGAGCACAGCTTTATGGACGGAACCTCTGGCTATGCGGAGTTTGTCTGCTTTGGATATAAAAGGGACCGGGACGGTGCGCTTTGTCCCGATGAACCGAACGCCTCCATCGTTCGCCGGATGTTTGAGATGCGGGCCGCCGGTGCTAGCCTTGGTGCAATATCAGATTGGTTGTATCAACAGGGCGTTCCCTCCCCACGAGGAAAAGAGCGTTGGAGCCGAGAGACCATCAAGAAACTGCTCCAGAATGAAAAATATATCGGGAGTGTGTTGCTCCAGAAAACCTTCCTGAACTGCTGTTCCGCTTGCTTGATTTGCCAGAACTAACGGAACAAGAGATTGCAGACTATTTATCGTTATTTGATGTAGCCTATCAGCATTCTGCAATCACAACCAACGACCTTTTACAGAAAACGCAGAAGTAACAGACGCTCTACATGAGGAATGTGCGTTAGTTTTGCTCGGTTGGTAGAGAATTTCCTAAAATATCTTTTTTGGAACAACATCCCAACAAAAGCTCGTTGAAACGACAAGTTTCAACGAGCTTTTTTCTACATTATGGCAAAAGTGGTAACAATCTGGTAACTTTGACCCCAAAATGACCCCAAAACGGGAAAACGACTGCGCCCGGACGGTTGAACTTTTCAACCGCCCGGGCGCTTTTTGTGGATAAATCTTGCGGAGTTGGCAGGTAAATATAGGAGCGGTCAACCTGCTTTGACGAGTACCAGCACGCTGTTGGTTGGCACGACGATCTGTTCCTGTTTGGTGGGAATGGGTGGGTTCTTATATTGGCGTAGGGCTTTTTGGATTTGCTGCTTGACTTCGCGCAGGGCGGCGTCTAGTGTTGGCGCTTGTGCGGTAACTTTGGGGAAGTCCGGAACATGGGCGGTGCAGCCGTCCGGGGATAAGGTGCAGAGTACAGGGTAGGGCTGGTTCTCCACAGAGATGCTGTACTGCATCCCGAACATGTCGTTCATCTTGTCCATTTCGCGCCGCTTGTGTTCGTCCATGCTGTGGACATAGGTGTCCATTGTGAACGCCACAGAGTAGTGACCGAGGATGGCTGACAGGGTCTTGTAGTCCATGCCGCGCTCCAGCGCACGGGTGGCGAAGGTGTGGCGCAGGGCGTGGAAGGTAAAGTGCCCGATGTCAGCATCTTTCAACAATCGGTCGTAGTAATCCTTGAAGGTTTTCTGCTCAAAGTAGTGACCAAACTCGTTGGTGACGATGAAGCCATCGCCGGCGTACTTATCCCCTGCCCGAATCTTATCCTGCGCCTGCTGCTGTTTCCAGCGGGTAAGCTCATCTACCATTGTGCGGGTCAGCGGAATCGTGCGGCGGGAGTTTTTCGTTTTGGGTGTGCCGAATACGATCTCGGTTTTGTTCTCGCCGTCGTGGGCTTCGTACTTGGCAAGACGGTTGATGGTACGGCGGACATGAAGCTGTGCAGTGCTGAAATCAATATCTTCCCATTTCAGCGCCAGTAATTCTCCCATCCGTAGCCCTGTACACAAGTCCAGCCGGATGAACACGCCATAGCGGTGGCGGTAGCTGGCTTGCACCAGCGCCCGCTGCTGGTCGTTGGTAAATACACTGATTTCGGGCTTTTCTCCGCCGGGCAGGGTCACGGCATCGCAGGGGTTGTAAATCAGCAGACGCTCTTTCATGGCTTGCTGTAAGCACTTATGCAATGCCATGTGGTAGTTGCGCAAGGTCTTGGGGGATAAGCCTTCCTCGCGGAATTTGTAGTTGTAAAACTCCTGCAAGGTGTGCGGCTCTAACTTCTTTAATAAAATCTTTCCCAGTACACAAAAGTGCTTGTTGAGATAACTGCGGTAGCTGGCATAGGTGGACTGTTTAACGGTATCTTTCATGTAGGTGTCCAGCCAGTATTCATACCACTCTCCCAGTGTCACGGACATCGGATCGCGCCAGCCCTGTGTGCGGACTTCATGGGCTTGCTGCTGCAAAATGGCGATTGCCTCTTGCCGGGTGTTGCAGCAGGTGGATGTACGCCGGGGCTTGCCTGTTTTGTAGTCGATTCCGACAGACAGCCGCACCTCCCACCGTCCGTCTGTTCGCTGACGGATGTTGCCCTCGTTATGCCCACGGCGCAGGGCTTTTTTGGATATATCTTTCACGCTGCATCGTCTCCTTTCGTGACACAAAGACTACCACAGGTACGACCACAAAGCTATTCATCAGACCCGACAATCTTCGGGTTCTCGTTTTGGGCTTTATTGACCTTTTGCCGTTCCAGCCAGTCCAGTAACTCATCCCGCCGCACCAGCAGTCGGTTTCCAATGTGGAATGCCGGGAAACTCGCGTCATGGAATATGCGGTAGGTGGTCGAGCGTGAGATGCCGAAGTAAGTTTGTACTTCCTTGGGGCTGACAACATTGGGTAAATTTTGAAATTCCGTGTTCATGGGTTCCTCCTATGTAAGTAGTGAAAAAACGCTTTCACTATATGGCCACTGGGAAAGGGCAAAAAGTATCGCAGGCTTTTGAGATGTAATAATTTGTAATAAAATGTCGACACTATGTAGCCAGTGGGAAGGCGCAAGATTTGACCTGTATCCAACAAAAATTTTCATCAAAATTAAAATAGGCAAGCCGCAGATTAAAACGGCTTGCCTGTTTTAAGTGACGATGGTGACGGTAGTGACGATGTTTATGGGATATGGGTAGGGGTATGCAAGAAAGACCGTCACCATCGTCACCACCGTCACGCTTATAGTGAAATGACGCTTGCGGTTTACTACTGCTCGAAACAAAAACAATGATACTACGAGAAACACAAAAACAGAATGACGCAGATGACGCTAATGACGCTGAATCTGGGATATGGTATAGGGCTATCCTCAAAACAGCGTCACAAGCGTCATCAGCGTCACTATCGTCACGCAGGAACTGTGCCGGGGGTCTGGGGTACACCCCAGAAATGTGCATGTGGATGACCACATGCTATGCTAGCAAAACACATCTACTCCCAAGACGATGTCAAATAAACCCGATACCCATACAAATCCGTATATTCCCCAAAGTGAATCGACGCTTGATTCACGCTGTCCATAAAAGCGAAAAAATCCTCAAATCAAACCCAAAACCTCAGAGTGAATCAGTTGTGATTCATCCAAAAATCTTGACTCGAAAAAGTGAATCGGTTCTGATTCATTCCCTGCGGTAGCCAGCCAAAAATTACAATTGCATCACGAAAATTACAATACGCAGATTCCACGGCACGCTATACTGGATACAGAATTCATTTGCGAAAGGGAGGAAAACTGTATGCGTGCAAAATTGAGCAACTTACAAAGCATCCCGCAGGTGGTTGCGGAGATGACGCTGGATGAAAAATTGGATATGGTGGGGTGCTACCGCGCCTGCCACACACGGCCTATCCCGGATATGGATGTGCCCGCCATCTATCTGATGGACGGCGCGACCGGGCTGAATGGCACCCATGTGGTGCTGGACTACTTAACAGACCCCTGCCGTGCCGATGACCCGCGTACAGCGTATGCCACGCCGGAAATGGTGGCACTGAACCGCGTTGATCTCAACGAGGCCGCGGCAAAGTACAAGGGCGATGCACTGATGACCGACCTTGTGGAGCAGGCGGCAAAATACCGTCCGGGCGGTCGGCAGCATATCAGCTTCCCGTCGGGCATCAACATCGGCGCGTCGTTTGACCCGATCACAGCCGAGACCATCGGCCGCGCGGTCGGACAGGAATTGCGTGACGCGGGGGTGGATGTCTGCTTTGGGCCCAACGTGGATATTGCCCGCGACCCGCTGGGCGGCCGTAACTATGAAATGTACGGCGAGGACCCGGAGTTGGTGGCTCAGACCGCGGCAGCCTTTGTACGCGGTATGCAGAGCGCCGGCATTGCGGCCTGTGCCAAGCATTTTCTCGCAAACAATCAGGAAACGAACCGCAACACAACAAGCTCCAACCTTTCAAAACGGGTTATGATGGAACTGTATGCCCGTGGGTTTGAGGCAGCCATCGAGGATGGTCACGTCCTGTGTATCATGAGTGCCTACAACGCCGTGAACGGAGAGTTCACCTCGTATAGCAAAAAGCTGCTGACAGATTTGCTGCGCGGGGAACTGCACTTCGACGGCGCCATTGTCAGCGACTGGGGCGCAGCCGGGCAGAACAAGGAAGGTACGCTGGCGGCGGGTATGGATTTGATTCAGCCCGGTCCAAACGATATGACCGCCTGCAAACAGGCGGTGCAGGAAGGGCGGCTTTCCGAGGAAGTTCTGAACGATCGCGTGACCCATATCCTGCAGCTTATCGTGGAGATCAAACAAAATCAACGCCGCATCCCCGCGCAGTATGACGCCGATGCACTGCTGCAAACCGCCTGTAAAACCATTGAAGACGGCGCGGTGCTATTGAAAAACGAGAATGGCGTCCTACCGCTGGCCGAGACCCAGCGTGTTGTGTTCTGGGGGGCGCGCAGCCGCGACACACTGGAGTGTGGCAGCGGCTCCACGGCGGTGGAGACGGCCCTGCACAGCAATGTGCTGGACGAATACCGCAAACTGCGCGGCGCGGCGGCCTTTGAGGAATGGACCGATGCCGACACGCTGGTGTACACGGCGGCTGCCCCGGCCGGGGAAAATGTGGACCGCGAAAGCATGGCGGTAGAGGAACAAGACCGCACCCGCATGACCGAGGTGCTGAAGCAGGCAAAGCAGAAAGGCATGAAAACCGTCGTGCTGTTGAATATTTCCGGACCGGTAGAGATGGCGGACTGGCTGCCTTACGCGGATGCAGTGCTTTGCATCTTCATTCCCGGCTGCATGGGCGGCGTGGCAGCGGCACGTCTGCTGACGGGGCAGGCCGAGCCGGGAGGCCGCCTGCCGGTGACATTCCCGATTCGTTACGAGGACACGCCCGCCTACCCAAACTTCCCCGGTGAGGGCAACGATGCCTACTACGGTGAGGGCGTGTTTGTGGGCTACCGCAGCTACGCAAAGCGCAAGCTGGCTGTGCAGTATCCGTTCGGATACGGCTTGAGCTACACGGATTTTGCCGTGGAACTGTGTGAAAATGACTTCCGCTGGGATATGCGCACACAGGAGACGTTGAATGTGCCTGTGCGGGTAAAAAATGTCGGCAGCCGCCCCGGCAGCGAGGTCGTGCAGATTTATACCCGCGAGGAAAAGCCCCATATGCTGCGCCCCGACCGCACACTGGTGGGGTATGCCAAGGTGCGCCTTGCCCCCGGTGAGGAAACAATTGTGAATGTATCGGTCAGCAAAAAGGCATTGCGCTGCTATGACGCACTACTGGATAAGTGGGTGCAGCCTATCGGGGCGCACAAGCTGTATCTGGCATTGTCGGCGGAGAACATTTTGGCACAAGCCCCGCTGATGATAGAGGGTAAGAACCCCTATCCCTTGAACGGTGAAAGCACAATTGGGGAAATTCTTGAAAATCCGCGCGCAAAAGAAATCGTAAATCAATTCACGAACGGTATGTTCGATATGATGCCGAAAGAAACACTGGACTTCATGGTGTACCGCAAGCTGAATGATATTCTGTCGGTGGGCATGATTCAAGTCATCCCCGACACAGTAAAACTGAGTGCAATTCTGCAGGGGCTGTATGACCGGCTTGCAGAACTATAAAGGAGGAAACAAGATGAGCTTTCCGAAGAATTTTCTCTGGGGTGCGGCCAGTGCTGCTTACCAGATCGAGGGTGCCTACAATGAGGACGGCAAGGTTCCCGGTATCTGGGATGCTTTGAGCGCCGGACACGTAAAGCACGGCGAGAACGGCAACATTGCCTGTGACCACTACCACCATTACAAGGAGGATGTTGCCCTGCTGAAAAAGCTGGGCGTCAAGGCGTATCGCTTTTCCGTCAGCTGGCCGCGCGTGATGTCCGGTCCCGACACGGTCAACCCCAAGGGTCTTGCCTTTTACAGCGACTTGGTGGACGAACTGAAAGCAGCGGGCATTGAGCCGATGGTGACGATTTTCCACTGGAATCTGCCCATGTGGGCGCACGAAAAAGGCGGCTGGTACAATGCGGAAATCAGTGATGATTTCGCCAACTACGCCCGTGTAGTGGCGGATGCTTTGTCCGACCGGGTGCGGTTCTGGTTCACCGTCAATGAGCCGACGACCTTCATCGGCAACGGCTACTTTACGGGGGCGCACGCGCCGTTTGAAAGCCTGATGCAGGAGCAACCCGCCGTGATGATGAACAAGCTGGCGGCGCTGACAAAAAATGTGCTGCTGGCGCACGGCAAGGCGGTTCGCGTGCTGCGCAGCCGCGCCAAGCTGGCCCCGAAAATCGGTATGGCGCTGAACGGCAGTGTCTACCTGCCGGAGAACGAATCGCCGGATGACATAGAAAAAGCCCGCACCCAGATGTTCCCGGAGCAGGCATTCTTCTCGCATTTCAACTGGTGGGCAGACCCGGCCGTTCTCGGCTGTGTCCCGGCGGGTCTGCAGCCATTCTTCACGGCGGAGGAACTGAAGGTCATCTGTCAGCCGCTGGACTTCTTCGGCTTTAACTGCTACAATGCCTCCAACTATGATGAGTACATGGGTCCCAACCCCGCCGTTACGCCGGGTATGCCCCGCACGGCAATGGACTGGCCCATTACGCCGGATGCTCTGTACTGGGCGGCACGTTTCCTGACGGAGCGCTACCATCTGCCCATTATCGTCACGGAAAACGGTATGGCAAACATAGACTTCGTCATGAGCGATGGCGCAGTGCATGACCCCCAGCGCATCGACTTTGTCAAGCGCTATTTGGCAGGTTTACAGCGTGCCGTGGACGAGAACATCCCGGTGATCGGGTATCTCTACTGGTCCATCATGGACAACTTTGAGTGGGCGGAGGGCTACGATAAGCGCTTTGGTCTTGTGTATGTGGACTATCAGACCCAACAGCGCATCCCGAAGGATTCGTTCTACTGGTATGCGGATGTAATCAAAAACAACAGAATATCATGATTCGGTATGGTGTTGCCTGCGATATTGCATCGGGGTAACACCATATTCTTTTTTGAATACGTTCTGAAAATAGCTCTGGCTCGAAAAGCAGAGGTAGCTGCTGATTTCGGCCAACGTCATATCGGTATAATACAAAAGGCTTTTGGCTTCTTCCAGCCGACATTCCGCAATATAATTGCCCAATGTCTGACCGGTTTCTTTCTTAAAGAGATTCCCGGTGTAGGACACACTGCGCCCGATAGAGGCAGCCACATCGTTAAGGCTCAAAGGGGTGTTCACATGATTGCGGATGTAGGACATACAGGTGTATACCTCGCGGCTGATACCCGCAGGCAGGCGCAGTTCTCCGAGGCGGCGGCAGAAATCCATTGCAGCGCTTAATTGTAAACGATCAATTTCCGGCACTGTCGCGGCGCGCTCACAGTCCAGCACATAGCTGTCTATCAGCTGGTAGGTTAGTTCGACGTCCATTCCGGCAGGGATGGCGGACATCATACCGATTTTCGTGATGCAACCGATGAAAATGTTTTTTGCCTGCCGCAGCGGGGTATCAGCCATTGTGCCGTGGCCCACCCGGGCTGAACTATCCTGCATCAGAAAAGCCATTAACCGCTCCGGGTCGCCCTGCCGAATCAAATCGTAAAACATCAATTCCCACTGGTAGCTGTTGTGGAATTTCTCATTTTCCTTGCGCTCCAGCAGGTTCTCGACGGTATCGCGGCCAACAGTAAAGCTGTCGCGGTCGTTCGTCAAATCAAAGTAAACAGCAGGGTCCAGAATCTCGCCGTCCATGCAGTAGTAGAGATACGCGGCCTTGTCGAAAAATTCCAGCAGACTCAGATTGGGTGTGGCCTCCAGAATGGTATCGGCTGCGTGGCGCTGCGCAGCCGGGATTTGATTTTCTGCCATAAAGGCATCCACAAGGCTTGAATTGAGCCTTGCGTTATAGACAGGACCGATAACGATCCGCCAGCCGCCCTTGATCCGGATGGAAGCATAGCCTGCATGGCTGGGGGTGGTGCAGATGTCCAGCATCCGTGCAGGGTCACGGGCAGCAAACAGTGCAGCTGTGTTGCGCTGCGGCTCCACCGGGTACTGCAGGTGACAGGTATCTTGTTTGTCGTATAGGGAAAATGCGATCCCCTCGGCCCGGAAAAACAACATACAGAGATTGGTGATGCGGATATAGCGTGCGGTATCCACGGGGCAGACCTCCCACAGATTGATAATTTGATTTTACAATATCAAGTCAAATAATGCAATATGCACGGAGCGGCAGATGCTATACTAAATTCAGAAACACGGGAAGAGTTCCCGAAAAAACAGGAGGAAGACAATATGGCATTTGGTAAAAAAGTGCGTCCCACTGTGGATAAGGACGGCGCAGCGCTCGTAATGCGCAAGCGCGACTATCTTGCGGACTTCTCCGGCCAGTTGGGTCTGGGTCTTATGGCAAACCTTGTAGGTCAGCTGCAATACTTCTACACCGATAAAGTCGGGATTGCAGTCGGCTCCGTGGGTGTGGTCATGGCCATCGCCAAGGTCGTGGATGCGCTGACGGACATCTGGTTCGGCAATATCATTGACCACTCCAAGGGCGGCAATATGAAGTATTACAAGTGGATGCTTCGTATGGCGGTCCCGGCCGCGGTTATCACGGTAATGATGTTCACGGTTCCCATCCAAGCCGGTCAGATTCCGGCTGTCGCTTACGCACTGGTGACAAACCTGCTGATTACAGCGGTCATCTACACAATGATTGCCACACCCTTTGCGGCAACCATGATCGTGCGCACCAGGAGTCAGCAGGAGCGCGGCAACATGGGCATTCTGCGTGCGGTCGGCAACTATGCCTCCGGCATGGTCATTGCCATCGCAACGATTCCCGTCACGAATATGCTGGGCGGCACGCAGGCGGCGTGGATCAAGTACGGCGCGGTCATTGCACTGATCGTTCTGCTGAGCTTGCTCATCTGCTACGCCAACGGCAGCAAGGCTATGCGTAAAGCGGTCAAGGGTGACACCGCAGCAGCAGAGCCGGAGGAAGAACCCGTTGAATTCCTTACGGCAGTCAAGTGCCTGTTCGGCAACAAATACTGGGTCATCGTGCTGTTGTTCAACTTGATTACAGCGGTTTCCTCGGCCGTCGCTTCGTCGTCCGGCGCATACTACTGCAAGTGGATTTTCGGCAATGATAATCTGGTAGCCATTGCCGGTTCGGCCGGTCTGCTCTCCACGTTTTTAGGCTTTGCACTGTCCAACCCCATCATCAAAAAGCTGGGCGTAAAGGGAACCATCAATCTGGGTCTGCTGGGGTATGCAGCTTCCTGCGCAGTGCGCTGCTTTGTACCGACCAATCTGGCAGCGTACATCGGCTCCAGTCTGGTAGGAAGCTTTTTACAGATCCCTTTGATGTGCCTGTACGGCGTTCTGTTGGCAATGGCGGTCGATTACAATGAGTACAAATACGATAAAAAGTTGGTGGCCGTCTCTTCCGGTGCGATCGGCTTCGGCAACAAGGTCGGCGGCGGTCTGGGTGCGTTGGTTCTGGCACTGTTCCTGATGATTGGCTCCTACGATTCCACTTTGAGCACTGCCACCACCTCGATGCGCTATGCGATCTACGCATTTTCCAACTATCTGCCCATCGTACTGAATGTGGGTATGTTCTTGATTTTCCGCGGCTTCGATCTGGAAGAAAAACTTCCCGCCATGCGTGCGGAAGTTGCCAAGCGGCATACACAAAAACCGGAGGAATAAGACCATGAAATTCACGATTCCCGCAAATGCACCGGCAAAGCCGTTCCATAAGCACTGGCAGTTCTGCGTCGGCAGCGGTCATGCCGCGTTGGCCATGCGCACGGATTACTGTGAGCAGCTAAAACAGATTCACGATGATTTAGGCATTGAGCGTGTACGCTTTCACGGAATTTTCAGCGATGATATGCATACCTATGACACCATGTCCACGGTCATGCCGATGCCCGGCTCCGAGCAGGTGCCGTTCTATGAGAATAGCTTCCGCCTGCCGGGACTGGTCTATGACAATGTGCTGAAAGCCGGCATGAAGCCCTTTGTGGAGTTGAGCTTCATGCCCAGCCCGATGGCCAAGCGCCCGACACGCGGCACCTTTTACTGGAAACCATGTATTGCCCCGCCGAAGGATGAGGCACAGTGGCAGGCGTATATTCAGAAATTTGTCCGTTTTCTGCTGAACCGCTACGGCAAAGAGGAAGTGGAAACATGGTTCTTTGAGGTCTGGAACGAGCCGGACCTCAAGACGCCGTTCTTTGACGGCACGCAGGAAGACTATTTCCGTCTGTATGAAATCACCGCCAAGGCTGTCAAAGCAGTGGATGATAAACTGAAGGTCGGCGGTCCCGCCACCAGCAACAGCAAGTGGGTCGCGGCGTTCGTGGACTACTGCAAGGCCCATGATGCGCCGGTGGACTTCATCACGACCCATCAGTATGCAGGAGATCCCATCAGCGAGGTGTGTGACCAGAAAGACGCGGATCACATGAAGGACACTGCGGAGATTCAAGCGGAATACAAGGTCGATTTTACCCAGCTGTTTGCCGGTTTAAAGCCGGAGGATGGCTTGCTGCCAATGTTCCGTCGCACGATGCCCGACAACACCGAGACGGATGACCTGAATCGCGATCTGCTGCGCGATGCCGCCGAGCAGGTACAGAAGCAGGCTGACGGTTTGCCGGTATACTATACCGAATGGAACGGCTGCGCAACCTTTGGCGCGCGCGGTAACGATACCCGTAAGGTAGCCGCCTACGATGTGCGCGCGGCTCTCAGTGCGGAGGATTTCATCGACGGATCCAGCATCTGGTGCTTCAGCGATATTTTTGAGGAACTTCACCCCTTCCCGGAGGAATTTCACGGCGGGTATGGTCTTGTGACCCAGCACGGTATCGCAAAGCCGCTTTTCCACGCACTGCGCCTGCTGGGGCAGGCTGGGGATAAACGGCTGGAGCTGCCCGGCGCACTGGACGGCGAGGTGAGTGTGGCAGCGTTCCGCGATGCTGCCGACACACAGCTTACCGTGGTGGCTACCAAACAGAACCTGCACCACTTTGCAGGGCAAAGCATCCCGGCCACCCCGGTGGAGATCGAGGTCGAACTGGACGCAAAGCCGCAGAGCGTGCAGCTTTGCCGCATCGACGAGGAACACGGCAACCCGCTGAAGTGCTGGCAGGCAATGGGTGAGCCGGAGGACATGACCCCGGCGCAGGTACAGCAGGTCATTGATGAAAGTGCAGTGGACTACGCCCCGGCTCCGTATGAATATGCGGATGGCAAACTCACCGTAAAGACAGAGCTTGTCACCAACGACTTGGCTTTTATCCGCATCGTAAAGGCAATACCGCATAAATTCTAAGTGCCAATACGGCGAGCGAGGTGCGGCAGCTGCTAAGCCAAAAGCGCAGATAATACTGGATGTCTTATCGAGCATTTTGGCAACGCAGATGCTGTGCCGCAGCCGCCGGAGTGGTGCTTAAGCCATTAGGCGGGAATTATGCGGTGTTGCCTAGAATAAAACTGCGGGGTGCATCCGATCGATGCACCCCGTTTTGCGTAAGAGGGAGTTATTATGATATTGGATTTTAACGCCGATTGGCGCTTTTACAAGGCAGATGGAAGCTGCCGCACCGTGCATCTGCCCCATGATGCCATGCTGGAGGAACCCCGGCAGGAAAACTGCCAAAACGGCAAGGACTGCGGCTATTTTCCGGGCGGGAAATATGCCTATGAAAAGACATTCTCTCTGCCGGGGGAGCACCTGAATGAGGCACTGACATTTTTGTTTGAGGGCGTGTATCAGAATGCGGTCGTTTATCTGAACGGCGAAAAAATTGCCGAGCACCGTTACGGTTATACGGAATTTACCGCCGATGCCACCGGAAAAGTGCGTACCGGGGAAAACACCCTGCGCGTCACGGTGGATAACAGTCTGGAACCCAACTGCCGCTGGTACACGGGCAGCGGCATCTACCGCCCTGTGCATCTGATGGTAAAGCCGAAAGACGGCGTGCGCCCGGTAAAGATCCGCACGGTGTCGATTGCTCCCGCCGTAGTTGAGGTGCAGACCGAAACCGAACACGCGGCGGTGGAAATTTGGGATGGTGCGCAATGCGTGGCAAAGGGGGCGCCGGGGGTCATCGAGATCCCGCAGGCTAAGCTGTGGGACGCCGAACACCCGAACCTGTACACCTGCGTGGTCAAGACCGAAAACGATGAGGAATCCGTCCCGTTCGGTATCCGCACACTGACATGGAGCGCAAAAACCGGTCTGTGCGTCAACGGCAAGGCGGTCAAACTGCGCGGCGGGTGCATCCACCACGATAATGGCATTTTGGGCGCCTGCGGCTTTGCCGATGCCGAGGAACGCCGCATCCGCATTATGAAAAAGGCGGGTTACAACGCCGTGCGCTGCGCCCATAACCCGGCAAGCCGCGCCCTGCTGGATGCCTGTGACCGCCTTGGTATGTATGTGATGGACGAAGCCTTTGACGGCTGGTACACACCCAAGACCTACCATGACTATTCCCGCATTTTTGCCGAAAACTGGCAGGATGATTTGACCACTATGATTGCCAAGGATTACAGCCATCCCAGCGTGATTCTGTATTCTATCGGCAACGAGGTGTCGGAAACGGCTTTCCAGCGGGGCGTGGAAACGGCTGACAAGCTGACCCGATTCGTACACGCGCTGGATGATACCCGCCCCGTGACAGCGGGCATCAATGTGCTGCTGAACGTCTACGCACAGAAAGGCATTGGCGTGTATAAAGAAAGCGGTTCCTACAAGCCGGAGCCGCTGCCGCCCAAGCAGCCGGAGGAGAAAAAGAAAGAGTCGGGTTCTGCGTTCTTTAATATGGTCACGCAGAATCTCGGTCCGCTGATGTTTTACATGAGCAAGGGCAAAAAAGGCGACGCCGCCTGCCGCGATGTGGCGGAAAAGCTGGATGTCCTCGGCTTGAATTATGCGGCTTCCCGCTATGAGGACGACTGCAAAAACTATCCGAATCGCTTGATGGTGGGCAGCGAGACGATTATTGGCGAGCTGCCGTACAACTGGGCGCAGGTGCAAAAGCATACAGCGCTGATTGGCGATTTTGCATGGGCGGCCATTGATTATCTGGGCGAAGCGGGCATCGGTCAGATGATCCCGCAGGATACGCCGGGTCTGCCGATTGCGGCGGGCAGCGGTGCGATTGATTTAACGGGAAACATTACAGCGGAAAGTTATTTCCAGCAGGCGGTGTGGAGTCTGCGCAAAGCGCCTTACTTGGGTGTGCGCCCGGTCAACTGGAACGGCAGAAAAATGACGGGCAGCGCGTGGCGTATGACGAACGCCGTGGAAAGCTGGACGTGGCCCGGATGTGAGGGGCAGAAGGCCACGGTGGAAGTGTACAGCGATGCAGAATTTGTGGCGCTGTACTGCAATGATAAGCCGGTTGGCAAAAAGCGCACAAAGAAATTCCGCGCGATTTTCAAGCTGCCCTACCGACCCGGCACACTGAAAGCCGTGGCACTGGATAAAAGCGGAAACGCCCTTGGAGAAACCACACTGCAAACAGCGGGACAGAAAACCCGGCTGCACCTCGCCCCGGAGAAAACGACCTTGCGCGCAGACGGTCAGTCACTCTGTTTTATCCCCATCACGCTGACCGATGCGGCAGGCATCTGGAAACCGTGCGCCAACGCAAAGGTTCATCTGGAAATCGAAGGTCCGGCTGCCTTACAGGCCCTCGGCAGTGCTACAACACAGACGGATGAAACCTACCTCGGCAGCAGCCACACCACATGGCTCGGACGCGCTTTGGCTGTCATTCGTGCCGGAACCGAGCCGGGCAAGGTGCGCGTCACGGTCACGGCAGAAGGGTACGAGCCGCAATATGTGGATTTGACGGTGAAGTAAAAAAGGCGGGCTTTAATGCTAAAATTGTACGATTTAACAACAGAATACAAACGCGAACCGCTGGGCTTGGACGAGGCGCAGCCCCGCTTTGGCTGGAAGCTGGACAGCGACCAACAGGACACCGTGCAGGCATCCTACCGACTGCAAATCGTGCAAGGCGTGGATGTTGTGTGGGATTCCGGCACGGTGGCGAGTGCGCAGAGTATTCTGAACGAGTACCTCGGTCCCAATCTTGCGCCACGCACCGAGTACGACTGGACGGTTACGGTATGGGACAACCACGGCGAAACCGCCGAGGGCACAAGCCGGTTTGAAACAGGCTTGCTGAACGGCAGCGCGTTTGAGGGCAAGGCGCAGTGGATCACCCACGCGCTGGACAAAGCCAGCCCCGTCAGCCCGGTGCTGTATAAGGACTTTGTCGTGCAGGGCAATGTCAAAAAAGCGCGTCTCTACGCAACCGCCTTGGGTATGTATGAGGCGGAGATCAACAGCGAGCCTGTGGATGACACTTATTTCCACCCCGGCTGGACAAACTACCGCAAGCGCCTGCAATACCAGACCTACGCCGTAACGCTGCACAGCGGCAAAAACCATCTGGCGCTGACGCTGGCGAACGGCTGGTACAAGGGCAAGCTCGGCTTTATGCCGCAGCCCAACCACTACGGCGACACCACCGCCGCACTGACAGCGCTTTGCATCACCTATGAGGACGGGCATGAGGAATGGCTCGGTACCGATGAAAGCTGGCTTTGCACGACCGGTGCGGTGCAGGCTGCGGAAATTTACGATGGCGAAACGCAGGACTTTACGGCAGACCCCGCCGCACCACAGCCCGCCAGACTGTTTGACTACGGCTTTGACACCCTCATCGGGCAGGAGAACGAACCGGTCCGCTGCCTGCAAAGGCTGCCTGTTGTCAAGGAATTTACTGCTCCCAACGGTGACCACCTCTTTGACTTTGGGCAGAACCTGACCGGCTGGGTCGAGGTGAAAATTTACGGTGACAAGGGGCAGAAGCTTACCCTGCGCCACGCCGAAGCGCTGGACGAAAATGGCAACTTCTACACCGAAAACCTCAGCTGGGCGAAGGCGACCGACACCTATATTTTGAGCGGCGGCAAGCAGACGCTGCACCCTCATTTTACATGGCACGGCTTCCGCTATATTTGCGTGGAGGGGCTGCAATACGGGCAGAACGTGCAGTTTACGGCGTGCCATCTCTCGACGGATTTGGCACAGACCGGTCATTTTACCTGCTCTGACAAGCGGGTGAACCGTTTGCAGCAGAACATCCAGTGGAGCCAGCGGGATAACTTTTTGGATATCCCCACTGACTGTCCGCAGCGCAGCGAACGTCTGGGCTGGACAGGTGATGTGACGGCGTTCTGCCCCACGGCGGCGTTCAATGAGAACATTATGCCGTTTATGACCAAGTGGCTTCGTGACTTGGCCAGTGAACTGGGTCCCGATGTCAGTATGCCGCAGGTCGTGCCGAACATTATGGGCAACCAGCAGGACGGCGCGGCGTTCTGGGGCGATGTGGTGACCGTGCTGCCGTGGACACTCTACCGCGCCTACGGCGACAAGCGCATTCTGCAGCACAGCTACGACAGCATGAAGCACTGGGTCGAGTTTATCGAGAACCAGTGCGGCGAAAACGGGCTGTGGCAGACGGGCTTCCAGTACGGCGACTGGCTGGGGCTGGACGCCGAGGCGAATGCCTTGGGTGATGAGCGCAAGGGCGCGACGGATGACTACTTTGCTGCCAATGTCTGCTTTGCGTGGAGCTTGCAGATCCTTGCGGATACCGCCGCCGTTTTGCAGTACACCGAGGACGCGCGCCGCTGGAGCCGCCGCCGTGAGGAGCTTGTGCGGGCGTTCCACGCCGAGTATGTGACCCCCACCGGGCGTCTTGTCAGCGAAACGCAAACCGCCCTGATCCTGGCGCTGCACTTTGACATGGTGCCGGACGAGTTCCGCCCGCGCCTTTTGGACGCGCTGGAAAAGAACATCGGTGCGCATAAAGCGCATCTGCTGACCGGGTTTATCGGCACGCCCTTTGCCTGCCTGACCCTGTCCGAAAACGGCAGGCACGACCTTGCCGGCAGGCTGCTTTTGCAGGAGGACGACCCCAGCTGGCTGTATGAGGTCAAGATGGGTGCCACCACCATCTGGGAGCGCTGGAATTCCATCCGCCCGGACGGCAGCTTCAACCCCGCCAACATGAACAGCCTGAACCACTACGCCTATGGCTCCATCGGAAACTGGCTGTACACCAAGCTGTGCGGGCTGGAAATTCTGGAGCCCGGTTACAAGAAGTTTGCCCTGCGCCCGCAGTTTATCAAGGGCATCACCCACGCCGAGCTGACCTACGAGAGTGTCTACGGCAAAATTGCCATTGCGTGGCGGTGCGAAGGCGGCAAGATCACGGTGGATGCCACGATACCTGCCAACACCACTGCCGAGCTGACTCTGCCCGAACAGACCGAAACGCTGACCTTGGGCAGCGGCAGCTACCACTACGAGTACGCCACCGAAACCAGCTTGAAAATAGACCGCTATTCGTTGGAAACCCCGCTGCGCGTCATCATGGAACACCCGGTGGCGCAGGCGATTTTCCGGCAGTACGCGCCGGAATTTCTGGAAAATCCGATGTTGGAGTATGTGAAAGACGGGCCTATTACAGCCCTGCTTGCATACGGAGAATCCATGCGCCCGCTGTTTGAGCAGGTGCTGACCGCCATGAACCAAGCTGATAAGCGGTGAGTCTGTATAAATTATACTACGCCCAACACGAAAACTGCAATCGCAAGTTGTACTCTCCGGGGTTAAGTTGTACGCATCACTGTAGGATTACAGCATAAAAATCCGAATTTTATGTTTTGCGGATAAGATAGGATTCGTATTTGCTTTTTTAGTATTTAATTTATTTAGTATTTATTTGTGCAGGCTTTTCCTGTACAGGTGAAACCCGTCTGGGCAAAGCCTGCACAGGAAAAGCCGTTCTTGGGTAAGAAAGCCCCAAAGGCGGGGAATTTGGGGCGGTATTTGGCTGGACAGGCACCGCGTCGATGCGGTTTGAATGCGCCCAAACAAGGGCGTTTCTCGCGGTGACAGGGGCGGTGTGCGAGGATGGTGTAGAGTTGGTTTGCGTACAACTTCTTGCTGGAGGGTAAAACTTATATACGGATTCGTAGGGCTTTTCACTGGCAAGAACCCAGTGATGCTCGTATTCATGTTTCTCAATGAGACCAAAGCTGCGCATTTATTTGAGCGTTGCGAGTCAGAATCTGTCTTGCAGATTTGCCCCCAAAACTGCCCCCAAAAGGGGTTGGGACGGGTTAGCACCGTATAGTACCCTTTTATACACATGGGACAAAATCTATTCCGAGCCTTGGTACGCAACACCACCAAACCCGACAAAACAACACTGTAACGAACGATTTTTAGATTTCTCATAACCCGGAGGTCGCAGGTTCAAGTCCTGTCTCCGCAACCAACAAAAGCTCGTTGAAACGACAAGTTTCAACGAGCTTTTTTCTACATTATGGCAAAAGTGGTAATAAGCTGGTAACTTTGACCCCAAAATGACCCCAAAACGCAAAAATAACTGCGCCCGGGCTGTTGAAATTTTCAACAGCCCGGGCGCTTTTGTGGATAAATTTTGCGGAGTTAGCAGGTAAATATAGGATCGGTCAGTGTAGTCAGCTCGCCTTGACGAGTACCAGCACGCTGTTGTTTGGTACGACGATCTGCTCCTGTCTGGTGGGAATCGGCGGGTATTTGTACTGGTGCAAGCCTTTTTGAATCTGCTGCTTGACTTCCAGCAGGGCGGCATCCAATGTAGGGGTCTGCACTTCAATTTTTGGAAAGTCGGGAACATGGATTGTGCAGCCGTCCGGAGATAAGGTGCAGAGTACAGGGTAGGGCCGGTTCTCTACGGAGATACTGTACTGCATCCCGAACATATCGTCCATTTTGTCCATTTCGCGCCGCTTGTGTTCGTCCATGCTGTGGACATAAGTATCCATTGTGAACGCTACCGAGTAGTGACCGAGGATGGACGACAGCGTTTTGTAATCCATGCCGCGTTCCAGTGCGCGGGTGGCGAACGTGTGGCGCAGGGCGTGGAAGGTAAAGTGCCCGATGTCAGCATCTTTCAACAAGCGGTCGTAGTAATCCTTGAAAGTTTTCTGCTCAAAGTAGTGTCCAAACTCGTTGGTGACGATGAAGCCATCGTTGGTGTACTTATCCCCTGCCCGAATCTTGTCCTGCGCCTGCTGCTGTTTCCAGCGGGCAAGCTCGTCTGCCATTGTGCGGGTCAGCGGAATCGTGCGGCGGGAGTTTTTCGTTTTGGGTGTACCGAATACGATTTCGGTTTTGTTCTCTCCGTTGTGGGATTCGTACTTGGCAAGGCGGTTGATTGTACGCCTAACATGAAGGTGGGCGGTAGAAAAGTCGATGTCCTCCCATTTCAGAGCCAGCAGTTCACCCATGCGTAAGCCAGTGCATAAATCCAAGCGGATAAATACACCATAGCGGTGCCGATAGCTGGCCTGAACCAAGGCGCGCTGTTGGTCATTGGTAAAGACGCTGATTTCCGGCTTTTCTCCGCTGGGCAGGGTGACGGCCTCGCAGGGGTTATAGACGAGCAGACGCTCCTTTACGGCCTGCTGTAAGCATTTGTGCAGAGCCATGTGGTAGTTGCGCAGGGTCTTGGGCGATAAGCCTTCCTCACGGAATTTGTAGTTGTAGAATTCCTGCAGGGTGTGCGGCTCCAGCTTTTTCAGCAGAACATTGCCCAGCACGCAAAAGTGCTTGGTCAGGTAGCTGCGGTAGCTGGCATAGGTGGACTGTTTGATGGTGTCCTTCATATAGGTGTCCAGCCAGTATTCATACCACTCTCCCAGTGTCACGGACATTGGATCGCGCCAGCCCTGTGTGCGGACTTCGTGGGCTTGCTGCTGTAAAATGGCAATGGCTTCTTGTCTTGTGTTACAGCAGGTGGATGTGCGTCTGGGCTTACCAGTCTTGTAGTCGATTCCGGCGGATAGCCGAACCTCCCACCGCCCGTCTGTGCGCTGACGGATGTTGCCCTCGTTATGCCCGCGGCGCAGGGCTTTTTTAGATGTGTCTTTCACGGTGCATCGTCTCCTTTCGTGACACAAAGACTACCA
>NZ_JANGCG010000028.1 GCF_024462815.1 Gemmiger formicilis | reverse complement strand
CGTGGGCGGGCCTACGCCCGCCCACGGCGGATTTGATAAAGGGAACCAGACCTTTACCGAAAGATGTCGGAAATTACAGCATCTTCTTCAGCTCGTCATACACAAACTGAACCTTGGGGCCGATAACGACCTGGCAAGCGGTCTTGCTGGGGCGGATAACGCCTGCAGCACCGGCAGCCTTGACGGCCTTCTCGTTGACAGCAGTGCTGTCCTTGACCTCAAAGCGCAGACGGGTGGCGCAGTAGTCAACGTTGGCAACATTGTCCTTGCCGCCGACAGCAGCCAGAACGCCGGAGGCGATGGCGGTGAAGTCGTTGTTGGCGAGGGTGATGTTGGCCTCAGCAGCCTCGGCATCCTCGTCCTCACGGCCGGGAGTCTTCAGGTCGAACTTGACGATAGCGAACTTGAAGACCAGATAGAAGACAACGAAGGCGGCGATGCCCAGAGGGATAATCATCCAAGTGTTAGCATGTGCGGGCAGGCTGGCGGAGAAGATCAGGTCGGTAGCACCGGCGGAGAAGCAGAAGCCTGCACGGAAGCCGGTGTAGTAGGTGATGATGGTGAAGATGCCGTACAGAGCAGCATAGACAACATACAGGGGGAAGCAGAGGAACATGAAGCCGAACTCGAACGGCTCGGTAACGCCGCAGACGAAGGCGCAGATAGCAGCGGAAACAACCAGACCGATAGCAGCCTTCTTGTTCTTAGCAGTCTGGACCATGGCCAGAGCAGCACCGGCAATGCCGAACATCATGCAGGGGAAGAAGCCGGACATGTACATGCCGAGGCTCCAGGTGACACCGTTCTGGCCGGTGACGTCGCCAGCCCAGTAGTGGCTCAGGTCGCCCAGACCGATGGTGTCGAACCAGAACACGTTGTTCAGAGCGTGATGCAGGCCGGTGGGGATCAGCAGACGGTTCAGGAAAGCGTAGATGCCGGCGCCGATGCCGCCCATCTTGGCAATGCCGTTGCCGAGGGCAACCAGAACGCCGAAGATGATGGGCCAGACGAACAGCAGGACAACGGAAACCACGATGGAAACAACGGCGGTCACGATAGCAACGCTGCGCTTGCCGCTGAAGAATGCCAGCCAGTCAGGCAGCTGGGTATTCTTGAACTTGTTGTAGCAGGCAGCACCGATGATGGCGGCCAGGATGCCGATGAAGGAGTTGCCGGCGATCTTGCTGAAAGCAATGTAATCGACGGTGCCTTCCTCCAGGGCGGAACCAACAGCAGCGCGGATGGCGCCCACAACAGCGGGGCTGAGCAGCTGCTGCATCATCAGGAAGCTGACCAGACCGGCCAGACCTGCGGTACCGTCATGGTCGTCAGACAGACCGACGGCAGCGCCGATGGCGAACAGCCATGCCATGTTGTCGATCAGGGCGCCGCCGGCCTTGATCAGCAGGAAACCTACGGTGTAAGCAGCACCGGAGGTCGGGCCCTCGGCACCCATAACGGCGGGAGCCAGAGCGTAACCAATGCCCATCAGGATACCACAGACGGGCAGTGCAGCAACGGGAAGCATAAGAGCTTTGCCGAGCTTCTGCAGATACTTCATCATAAAAGCATTCCTCCAAATTTTTGAGTGGGTTTTTCCCAACTCGGTGCCGGGGCTGTCTGGTTCCGCAGCCCAGCACTTTGTTAACCACATATTAACATATTTTTCATAAAAAAGAAAGCGATTTTCGCAGAATTGTCGAAAAGCCGAAAAAGCGACCGTTTCTTTGTGCATTTTCCAAACACACCATTGATTTTTGCCCAAATTTCTTAAAAAATTTAACAAAATCGAGAAAGTCATTTTCTTAACATACCATTTTACTAGGCTGATGTCCGGCTGTTCTGCCAAAAAATCCCCCTCATTTTTGGTGTATTTGCCACGCGAATAAAATCTGAACATCTTGTATAATAAAGGCAGGCAATCGTTTTTCCGTAACAAAGGAGAATTTCGATGACAAAGCAGAAATACATTATGGCGCTGGATGCCGGCACCACCTCCAACCGCTGCATCCTTTTCAATGCCAAGGGCGAGATGTGCAGCGTGGCGCAGAAGGAGTTCACCCAGTATTTCCCCAAGCCGGGCTGGGTGGAGCATGACGCCAACGAAATCTGGACCACACAGCTGGGCGTGGCGCTCTCCGCCATGAACCAGATTGGCGCTCTGGCCGAGGATATCGCCGCCATCGGCATCACCAACCAGCGCGAGACCACCATCGTTTGGGACCGCGATACCGGCGAGCCGGTCTACCACGCCATTGTCTGGCAGTGCCGCCGCACCAGCGAATACTGCGATGAGCTGAAGGCCCGCGGCCTGACCGAGAAAATCCGTGAAAAGACCGGCCTTGTGATCGACGCCTACTTCTCGGCTACCAAATTAAAATGGATACTGGATAATGTGCCCGGCGTGCGGGCGCGGGCCGAGCGCGGCGATTTGCTGTTCGGCACGGTGGAAACCTGGCTTATCTGGAAGCTGACCTGCGGCAAAATCCACGTAACCGACTACTCCAACGCCAGCCGGACGATGATGTTCAACATCCACACGCTGGACTGGGACGATGAGATTCTGGAAATCCTCGATATACCGCGCTGTATGCTGCCCACGCCAGTGCCCAACAGCCAGTTTTATGAGTACGCCGACCCGATGCACTTCGGCGGCGAAATCAAGATCGCGGGCGCGGCGGGCGACCAGCAGGCTGCGCTGTTCGGCCAGACCTGCTTCCGCTCCGGCGAGGCCAAGAGCACCTTCGGCACCGGCAGCTTTATGCTGATGAACACCGGCGAGAAGCCGTTCTTCTCCCGCAATGGGCTGGTGACTACGATTGCATGGGGGCTGGACGGTAAGGTAAATTACGCGCTGGAGGGCTCTATTTTCGTAGCCGGTGCGGCCATCCAGTGGCTGCGGGACGAGCTGCATCTGCTGGAGGACGCCCGCGACTCCGAGTATATGGCACAGAAGGTCAGGGACACCAACGGCTGCTACGTGGTACCCGCCTTCACCGGCCTTGGCGCACCCCACTGGGACCAGTACGCCCGCGGCGCGATTGTGGGCCTGACCCGCGGCGTGAACAAGAACCACATCATCCGCGCCACGCTGGACAGCCTGTGCTACCAGATTAACGATGTACTGACCGCGATGGAGGCCGACAGCGGCATTGCGATGACGGCGCTCAAGGTAGACGGCGGCGCCTGCGCCAACAATTACTTAATGCAGACGATGGCGGACATCAGCAAGCTGCCGGTCAAGCGCCCCTGCTGTGTGGAGACAACCGCGCTGGGTGCGGCCTATCTGGCCGGACTGGCCGTGGGCTACTGGTCCAGCACCGAGGATGTGCTGCAAAACTGGTCGGTGGACCGTGAGTTTACCCCATCCATCACCGAGGCGGAGCGCACAAAGCGCCTGCGCGGCTGGGACAAGGCCGTCCGGTGTTCCTATGGCTGGGCAAAGGAGGATTGACAGGATGTACGATAGTATCATCATCGGTGCGGGCGTGTCCGGCTGCGCCTGTGCGCGGGAGCTTTCACGCTACAGCGCCAATATTCTGGTTGTGGAAAAGGAGGAGGACGTCTGCTGCGGCACCTCCAAGGCCAACAGCGCCATTGTGCACGCCGGGTATGACGCCGCCCATGGCAGCCTGATGGCTCGCCTGAACGTGGAGGGCAGCCGCCGTATGCCGGCACTGGCCAAGGAGCTGGATTTTGCCTACGAGCAGTGCGGCAGTCTGGTCGTCTGCCTGAGTGAGGAGGACCGCCCCGCACTGGAAAAGCTCTACGAAAACGGCGTGGCCAACGGTGTGGAGGGGCTGCGCATCATTGAGCGCGACGAGCTTGTCCTGATGGAGCCGAACATTGCCGACAGCGCCGTGGCTGCCCTGTGGGCCCCCACCGGCGGCATCGTCTGCCCCTTCGGCCTGACCTTTGCACTGGCGGAAAATGCCGCCAAAAACGGCGTGGCCTTCCGGTTTGATACAAAAGTCACCGGCCTGCACCCCATCAAGGGCGGCTGGGCCGTTGAGACCGACGGCGGCACGCTGGAAGCGCGCTGCATCGTCAACGCGGCGGGCGTCTACGCCGACACGCTGCACAATCTGGCGGACGCTGCGCATCCAATGAAAATCACGGCGCGGCGCGGGGATTACTTCCTGCTCGACCACACCGCCGGGCAGCACGTGCGGCACACCGTGTTCCAGCTGCCGGGCAAGTACGGCAAGGGCGTGCTGGTCACACCGACCGTCCACGGCAACCTGCTGGTCGGCCCGACCGCCATCGACGTGGATGACAAGGAGGCCACCGCCACCACCGCAGCGGGCCTTGATGAGGTGCGCACAAAATCCGGGCTGGCCGTCAAGGACATTCCGCTGCGGCAGACCATCACCAGCTTTGCCGGGCTGCGCGCCCATGAGGCGCGGCACGATTTCTTCATCGGCGAGATTGCGCCCGGCTTTGTGGACTGCGCGGCGATTGAATCCCCCGGCCTGTCCAGCGCCCCGGCCATCGGCGCGATGGTGGCGGGCATCGTGCGGGACAGCCTGCATTTGAAGGAAAAAGCGGACTTTGACCCGACGCGCAAGGGCATCCTTGACCCGAAAACGCTGGATTTTGCAGCGCGGGCCGAGCTGATCCGGCAGAACCCCGCCTACGGCCAGATTATCTGCCGATGCGAGAGCGTGACCGAGGGCGAAATTATAGACGCCATTCGCCGCACGCCCGGTGCCCGCAGTCTGGACGGCGTCAAGCGCCGCACCCGCGCCGGTATGGGCCGCTGTCAGGCAGGCTTCTGCAGCCCCCGCGTTATGGAGATTTTGTCGCGGGAGCTGGGCGTGGACCAGAGTGAAATCACAAAATCCGGCGGCGGCTCCAAAATCATCGTCGGAACGAACAAGGACACGCTGTGAAAGGGGGCTTCGCTATGAATAATGCAGATTTGGTCATCATCGGCGGCGGCCCTGCGGGGCTGGCGGCAGCCGTGGCCGCACGCAAAAGCGGCGTGCAGGACATCCTGATTCTGGAGCGCGACAACGAGCTGGGCGGCATCCTGAACCAGTGCATCCACAACGGCTTTGGCCTGCATACCTTTAAAGAAGAACTTACCGGGCCCGAGTACGCGGCGCGGTTCATCGACCAGGTGCGCGAGCTGGACATTGCCTACAAGCTGAACACAATGGTGCTGGATTTGGCGGCGGACAAAACCGTGACCGCGATGAACAAGACGGACGGCCTGTTCCAGCTGCACCCCAAGGCGGTCATTCTGGCAATGGGCTGCCGCGAGCGCCCCCGCGGCGCGCTGAACATCCCCGGCTACCGCCCCGCCGGTATCTTCACTGCGGGCACGGCGCAGCGCCTTGTCAATATGGAAGGCTACCTGCCCGGGCGGCGGGTTGTGATTCTGGGCAGCGGCGACATCGGCCTGATTATGGCGCGCCGTATGACGCTGGAGGGTGCCAAGGTGCTCTGCGTTGCCGAGCTTATGCCCTATTCCGGCGGTCTGAAGCGCAATATTGTGCAGTGCCTCGATGATTTTGGCATTCCGCTGAAGCTGAGCCACACCGTGGTGGACATTCAGGGCAAGGAGCGTGTGACCGGCATCACGCTGGCACAGGTCGAAAACGGACGCCCCATCCCCGGCACCGAGGAGCACTATGACTGCGACACGCTGTTGCTCTCCTGCGGGCTGCTGCCCGAAAACGAGCTGAGCCGCGCCGCGGGCGTGGAGCTAAGCCCGGTGACCGGCGGTCCCGCCGTGAACGAGAGTCTGGAAACGAACCTGCCCGGCGTTTTTGCCGCGGGCAACGTGCTGCACGTGCATGATTTGGTGGACTATGTCTCCGAGGAAGCCGCGGCCGCCGGCACCCACGCCGCCGCATTTATTCTGGGCAGTGAGCCGCCCGCCGGGCGCATCCTGCCGGTGCACTGCACCAACGGCGTGCGCTACACCGTGCCCACCACCATCCGCCCCGACTGCGCAGGCGACACCGTCACACTGCGCTTCCGTGTGGGCGGCGTGTACAAGAACAAAAAAATCGCGGTCTACTGCGGAGAAAGCTGCATCTACAGCCGCAAGCGGCCTGTGCTGGCCCCCGGCGAGATGGAAACCGTGCGGCTGAAGGCCGACCTGCTGCGTAGCGGCGACGCTGTGACCGTGACCTTGGAGGAGGGCTGACGATGGAAAAACGTGAATTGACCTGCATCGGCTGCCCGATGGGCTGTGCCCTGACGGTGGAGCTGGAAAACGGCGCGGTGACGGCTGTGCACGGCAACACCTGCCCCCGCGGTGACGCCTACGCACGCAAGGAGGTAACCGCCCCGACCCGCATTGTGACCACCACCGTCCGCGTGACGGGCGGCACGCTTGCCGCCGTGAGCTGCAAGACCCGCACCGACATCCCCAAGGACAAGATTTTTGACATTGTCCGCGCCCTGAAAGGCGTAACTGTCCCCGCCCCGGTTGCCATCGGCCAAGTGCTTCTACCCAACGCCGCCGACACCGGCGTGGACGTAATCGCCACCAAAAATGTGCCTAAACACGCGTAAAATCCAGTATTTGCTTTTTCGTTTTCCCGCACCCGGCCACCCGCCGGGTGCTTTTTTGTGTGCGATCCCACTGCACTCTATTACATTTCGTTCTTTCCCCGCCACTGCCCGTAGGGACCGGGCACACACCCGGCCCGCAACTTCCCTGCAAACGCCCCTCTCTCCTTTTTCCACAAAATAACTGCCCACTTTTTGTTTGCTCCGCCAATTTTTTCCGCACCTCAGTGAAAGTCCGATTTATGGGGATTATATTGTGCTACAATGGAAGCAGAACAATTCTTTATTGCAAAACCAGAAAAGACAAGGGGGCCAGAAAATGGAACCAAAGCAGGCATTGGCGCATATCAGCGAGGACGGCCAGCGCACACAGACTGTTGCCGAGCATCTGGACGGCACGGCGCGGCGCAGTGCTTCATTTGCTGCGGCTTTCGGTGCGGAGCAGGATGGGTACTACACCGGTACCCTGCATGACATTGGCAAGTACAGCGCTGCTTTTCAGCGCAGATTGCACGGCGGCGAACGCGTTGACCATTCAACGGCCGGTGCGCAGGTGGCCTTCCGGCAGAAGCAGTTTCCCGCAGCATTTGCCGTGGCCGGGCACCACGGTGGCTTACCCGATGGCGGCTCGCAAGCGGATACCGGTCAGGATAGCACTCTTATGGGACGCATAAAGCGAAATAACCTGCCGCCCTATGACGCTTGGAAAGAGGAAATCTGCCCACCTCCGACCCCGCCGCTACCGCCTGCAAAGACCGGGTACGAGATGGCCTTCTACACGCGGATGCTTTTCTCCTGTCTGGTGGATGCAGATTATCTGGACACGGAGCAGTTCATGGACGGCGCAGCGCCGCCGCGTGGCGGTCACGCAACCATTTCTGCCCTGTTAAAGCTGCTGAACGAACACATTGCTCCGTGGTGGCAGCCCAAAACCGAGCTGAACGCCCGGCGTTGCGAGATTCTGCGTGCCTGCTTAGACACAGGTGCACAGGGCAGCCGAGGGCTGTACACACTGACCGTGCCCACCGGCGGCGGCAAGACCATTGCCTCTCTGGCGTTTGCGCTGACCTTGGCCGCAGCGCAAGGCATGGACCGGGTCATCTACGTCATCCCTTATACCTCTATCATTGACCAGACTGCCGCCGTGTTCGCGGAGATTCTGGGCAAAGAAAACGTTCTGGCACACCATTCCGGTGCGGCGTGGTCTGCCGATGAAAACAGCACCCCCGCCTCCTACCGCAAGGCGCTGGCCGCCGAAAACTGGGATGTGCCCATCGTGGTCACAACCTCAGCGCAGTTCTTTGAATCGCTCTATGGGAACCGCCCTTCTCAATGCCGTAAGCTGCACAACATCGCCAACAGCGTTATTATTTTTGATGAAGCACAGAATCTGCCTGTGCCCTATCTGCGGCCCTGTGTGGCGGCGATTGCAGAGCTGGTGCGTCATTTCCGTGCGGCTGCCGTCCTCTGCACCGCAACGCAACCCGCACTTGGGCCGCTGTTTGCTGAGTTTGCTCCCGAGTTTCCGCTGCGTGAAATATGCCCGGAGCCCACGCGGCTGTATGAGCAGCTTCGCCGCGTCACCCTAAAAAATGCAGGCAGTCTCACCCAGCAGGAGCTTGGCGAACAGTTGGCGGCGCTGCCGCAAGTGCTTTGTGTGGTGAACCGCCGCAAAACCGCACAGGAATTGTTTGCAGCGCTACCGCAGGAGGGCAGCTTCTGCCTGACAACGCTTTTATATCCGGCGCACCGTAAAGCGGCTCTGCAGGAGATACGCCGCAGGCTGGACGTGGGCCTTCCCTGTCGGGTGGTGTCCACCTCACTGATTGAAGCGGGCGTAGACGTAGATTTTCCGGCTGTATACCGTGAAATGGCCGGGCTGGATTCCATCCTGCAAGCGGCCGGCCGCTGCAACCGTGAGGGTAAAAACGCAGCGGAAACAAGCCTTGTGACAGTTTTTACACTGGATGGTCAGTCCGTGCCAAAGATGATACAGTTGAACGTCCAGACAACCGAGCGCGTCCTGCAGCACTATGATGACCCCACAAATCTGGCAGCCATTGAGGAGTATTTCACCTTTTATCGTTCCTTAAAAGGTGACATCCAGCTAGACGCCAAAAACATTCTGTCGGATTTTCAGAATAAACTGATGCCTTTCGCCACAGTTGCGGATAAATTCCGTATTATAGAGGAAAGCACCGTTACAGTGTACATCCCGCAAGGCGAGGGCAAGGAACTGACCGACCAGCTGCGCACCGGCTGGCGCAGCCGTAGCCTGTTCCGGAAGTTGGGGCAGTACGGCGTGCCGGTTTACCCGGATCATCTGCACCGGCTGGAACAGGCCGGGGCCGTGCAGCAGCTGGACACCGACCTTTGGGTGCTGGAAGATTTGCACTGCTACCATGATAAAACCGGCCTTGCTCTGGATGTTGAAACCGGGCAGGCATGGTTTGTTTGATAAGAAAGCAAAAGTGGCAGGGGGTCTGCCCTGCCACTTTTACGCTAAAAGATACATACAACTATTTCTATCCACAGCCCAAATCGGCTGACAAAAGTATTATAATCAAACAAATAAGAAAATGCAATAAAATACTTGACAACGAATAAAAACGGGATTATTATAAGCATAATAAAAGTTACATTCAACTGAATCAGAAAAGGAGTGATGCAGATGATTAAGCTGGAAGTCTGGGGGCCGTTTGCACTTTTTTCGAGACCTGAGCTACATGTAGAAAGAGTCAGCTATGACGTTCCCACGCCCTCCGCTGCGCGGGGCATCATAGAAAGCGTGTACTGGCATCCAGGTATGCTTTGGAAAATTCGGCGCATATACGTGCTAAGCCCCATCAAATTCACCAATATACGTCGCAATGAGGTCACAAGCAAAATTTCGCACTTGTCAGTGAAAGCGGCAATGTTGGGCAAAGAGGGAAAAACATATATCGTAACATCACAGCAGATTGCCCAGCGTGCATCCATGGTTTTACGGGATGTACATTATGTCATTGAGGCAGAGTTTTCCATGACGGACCGCGCAGCGCCAAGCGACAATCCCGGCAAATTCCAAGATATTGTAACCCGGCGTATTGAGAAGGGGCAGTGTTTCAGAGCTCCATGTTTTGGCTGCAGGGAATTTCCTGCCCACTTTCGGGCATGGCCAGGCGGGCCGATTCCGACAATTCAAGAAAGCCGTGACCTTGGCTTTATACTGTATGATTTTGACTACTCTGACCCCAAAAACATCACTCCTCTGTATTTCCATGCCAAAATGGAAAACGGTGTGATAAACGTTGCAGACTGTGAGGTGTTCCGATGATTCTACAAGCGTTGGTTCACTATTATGAGGAACTGCTCGCGCACGGAAAATTGGCCGCACCCGGCTGGTCAGATGAAAAGGTTAGCTGGGCACTGGAAATCGCACAGGATGGCCAACTTCTCTCTGTATACAATGTACAAACAGACGTAACGCGCGGAAAAAAGAAATCGCAGGTGCCGCAGATTATGCGGGTGCCAGAACAAGCAAAAAAGAGTGTTAATATTATACCAACTTTTTTGTGTGGAAATAGCAGCTATTTTCTAGGCATTGACACCAAGGGCAAACCGGCGCGCACACTGCAATGCTTTGATGCCTGTAAAGAATTGCACCTTGCGGTGCTGAAAGACACTCCCGGCAAGGCTGCCGAAGCGGTGCGAAACTTCTTTATAAATTGGCAGCCCGAACAAGCCTCTGAAAATCCAATTCTTGCCCCGCAGCTTGCAGAAATCCTAAAGGGGGGCAATATCGTTTTCCAAGTTGAAAGCGGCCCAAGAGCACAAGACGATGCAGATATTCAAGTGGCGTGGCAGCGTTACCATGGGCATAATAGCTCGGAAATGCTAGTTCGCTGTATGGTAACGGGGCAAATGGCGCCCTTGGCTCGCCTACACCCAAATATAAAGGGAGTTGCCGGAACAAAGTCATTTGGCGCAGCTATCGTATCTTTTAATGAAACGTCATTTTGCTCCTACGGGCACGAACAGGGAGCGAACGCACCTGTCGGAACTTATGCAACATTTGCCTATACGCAAGCACTCAACTATTTGTTGGCAGACTATGAACATGTTCAGTTTATTGGGGATACAACTGTTGTCTGCTGGGCAGAGAATGCAGAAAGCGTCTATCAAGACGCCACTATGGCAATGCTTTTCGGCGCGGACGGCTTTGACACAAACGCCATGTACGATATGCTGGAAAAGCTGGCAAACGGCAAAGCCGCAGACTGGGACGGCATCATGTTGACCCCGGGCACACATTTTTATGTGCTGGGGCTGGCTCCCAACGCGGCGCGTCTATCGGTACGGTTCTTCTGGCAGGATACGTTCGGTGAGTTTGCAAAGAACCTTAAAAAGCACTATAAAGACTTAGAAATTGTTCGCCCTAGCTATGAAACGGTGGAGCGAGTTTCCCCGTATTGGCTAATGCTGGAAACCGTTAGAAAAAGCGATGATGAACAAAAGAAGGAAAAGCCCAAGCTGGATGACAAACTGACAGGTGATTTACTATACGCCATTTTGAATGGGGCTGAGTACCCAGCAGAAATTCTATATAAGGTAATGGAGCGAATCCGGGTTGAACATATTGTGTCCCCTAACAAAGCAGCAATAATAAAAGCATATTATTTAAGAACCGCTAAAAAGCAATGTCCAAAGGAGGTATTTACCGTGGCATTAGACAAGAAAAATTATGAATGTGTCCCGTATGCACTGGGCTGCCTATTTGCAGTGCTGGAAGAATTGCAAGAAAAGGCGAACGGTGAAACATCAACTACAATCAATAGCAGTTATTTCAGTGCTGCCGTATCCACACCAGCCACTGTATTTCCCACATTGGTTATGCTGGGGCAAAAGCATCTGAACAAATTGGAAAAAAATCAAAGAATTTATTATAACAAGAAATTATCGGAAATTATGGCGCATTTTCCGATAAAGTACCCGGCATTCTTAACGTTAAGCGAGCAGGGAACTTTTGAAATCGGCTACTATCATCAATTACAGGAACGCTACACAAAGAAAGAGGAGGCTTGACCTATGTCCGAACCTATCAAAAATCGCTATGATTTTGTTATCCTGTTTGACGTTGAAAACGGAAACCCCAATGGCGACCCGGATGCTGGCAATATGCCCCGCGTTGACCCCGAGACAGGTCTGGGTCTTGTGACCGATGTATGCCTAAAGCGCAAAATTCGCAATTATGTGGAAACAGCAAAAGAGGGCGAGGCTGGATATCGCATCTACATTAAGGAGCGTGTTCCTCTGAATCGCAGTGACGTAGAAGCCGGACAAGCGCTTGGAATTGAAGAAGATTTGAAAAAATTGCAGAAACTTGGGAAAAAAGAAGCAAAGGCTTTAGGGGCAAAATTAAAGGCCGATAATCCCCACGTCGACGAACTGTTGCGGGATTGGATGTGCAGTAACTTCTATGACATCCGCACCTTCGGCGCTGTCATGACAACCTTCGTCAAGGGTGCACTGAACTGCGGTCAGGTGCGCGGACCTGTGCAGCTTGGGTTTGCTCGTTCGATTGACCGTGTTGTGCCACGGGAGATTTCCATTACCCGTGTTGCAATTACAACAGAGGCTGATGCGGAAAAGAAAGATAACGAAATGGGCCGCAAGTACATTGTCCCCTACGCGCTCTACCGTGCCGAGGGCTTTGTCTCCGCCAACCTTGCCCGCAAAACCACTGGCTTCTCGGAGGATGATTTGCAGCTGCTATGGCAGGCAATTATCAATATGTTTGAGAATGATCACAGCGCCGCCCGCGGCAAAATGGCCGTGCGTGAGCTGATTGTCTTTAAGCACGATTCCGAGCTGGGCAATGCGCCGTCCTATAAGCTGTTCGATGCCGTACATGTAAACCGTGTGGACGGCGTGACCGTTCCCCGCAAATACAGCGACTACACGGTCAAAATTGATGAAAACCTGCCTGCCGGGGTAACCTGTGAACGGCTGGGATGATGAATGCTCCCGATGAGTACCTACTCATGTCCGGCATACAACATTTCTGCTTTTGCCGCCGCCAGTGGGCACTCATACATCTGGAACAGCAATGGCAGGAAAACCAGCGCACCGCCGAGGGGCGGCTGGACCACAACCGCTGCCACGATGACGGTCTGACCGAAAAGCGCGGTGATACGCTCATCGTGCGCGGGATGCGGGTCATCAGCCGCCGGCTGAAGCTGACCGGGAACTGTGACGTGGTGGAGTTTCACGCCAGCCCGGACGGCGTGCCGCTGCAGGGGCGCGAGGGCCGCTGGCTGCCCACGCCCATCGAGTACAAGCACGGTGCACCGAAGGAATCGGACGCCGACCGGCTGCAGCTCTGTGCACAGGCAATGGCCTTGGAGGAGATGCTCGTCTGCGAGGTGCCCGCGGGTGCACTCTACTATGCCGAGACCCGCCGCCGCGAGGTTGTGCCGCTGACACCAGAGCTGCGCGCCAAAACGCAGGCGGCTGCCGACGAGATGAACCGCTATTTTGCCCGCGGCTACACTCCCAAAAGCAAGCCCGGCAAGCACTGCAATGCGTGTTCTCTGAAAGAGCTCTGCCTGCCGGTGCTCTATCAGCGCGCCGACCCGGCCGCGTATCTGCGGGCGCACATCGACGAGGAGGTGACGCCGTGAGACAACTGCTCAACACGCTGTTCGTGCTCAGCGCAGACAATTATTTGACGCTGGATGGCGAAAATGTTGTCATCTGCTGCGACAAGCAGGAGCGTGCACGGTTTGCCCTGCACACGCTGGAAGGCATCGTCTGCTTCACCTACGCCGGGGCCAGCCCCGCCCTGATGGGCGCCTGCGCCCGCCGGGGTATCGACCTTGTGTTTTTCTCCCCGCAGGGACGCTTTCTGGCCCGCACCGTGGGCGAGGAGCGCGGCAATGTACTGTTGCGTCAGATTCAGTACCGTGTGGCCGATGACCCCACGCAAAGCTGCCGCTATGCACGCGGCTTTATTCTGGGCAAGGTCTACAACGCCCGCTGGGCGCTGGAGCGCGCCACCCGCGACCATCCGCAGCGTGTGCCGGTGGAGGATTTAAAGCGTACCTCCGCGCAGCTGGCCGTAGCCTTGCCACTGATTGAAGCCTGCGAGGATCCCGGGCAGCTGCTGGGGTTGGAGGGCGAAGCCGCCCAACGCTACTTTGACTGCTTCGATGCGCTGATTTTGCAGCAACGTGAGGACTTCACCTTTACTGTGCGCAGCCGCCGTCCGCCACTGGATAACATCAATGCGTTGCTTTCCTTTGCCTACACCATGCTGGCCCGCGACTGCGCTGCCGCGCTGACCGCTGTGGGGCTGGACCCCTATGTGGGCTTCCTTCATCGCCCGCGCCCGGGCCGTCAAAGCCTTGCCCTTGACCTGATGGAGGAACTGCGTACTGTTTATGCTGACCGATTTGTGCTGTCCTGCGTGAACCAGAAAATTCTGACCGCAAAGGATCTGCAACGGCAGGAAAGCGGTGCGGTTTGGCTGACCGACGAGGGCCGCCGAGCGTTTTTCAATGCATGGCAGAGCAAAAAACAGGAGCAGATTACCCATCCCTTCCTGCGGGAAAAGCTGCCGTGGGGACTTGTGCCCTATGCGCAAGCCCTGCTGCTGGCCCGCACCCTGCGCGGCGATATGGACGTATATCCGCCCTTTTTCTGGAAGTGAGGTGCGCGTATGCTTGTACTTGTCACCTACGACGTCAACACCGAAACCTCCGCCGGGCGCAAACGTCTGCGCAAGGTTGCCAAAGCCTGCGTAAACCACGGCCAGCGGGTGCAGAATTCCGTGTTTGAATGCCTGCTGGACGCTGCCCAGTACACCGCATTCAAAGCCTCGCTGGCCGCGCTGATTGACCCCGAAACCGACAGCCTGCGCTTTTACCAGCTTGGCAACCACTACAAAACCCGCGTGGAGCACCTTGGCCGCCACCCCGAATTTGCTCAGGATGATGTGCTGCTTGTGTAGCGGCCCCGGTGCGAGGCGAAAGCAAGCATACTTTTCCCAGGAGCTTCGCACCGATGCCATCGGACGTTTTGGGGTAAGCTGTGCATTTTTTGCTTGTTGCAATGGGAATGTGAGGCGGATGTTTTAGATTATTTTTGATTTTACAGATAATTTTTTCCCTTTTGCGCAAAAGACACTGTACATTTTTGTACACTTTTGCCGTCGCCACCCGCGAGGGTGGCGTGGATAGAAACGTTTTCGAAGCCCCCGGTCAGGTCGGCAACGGTAACGTCGCCACCCGCGAGGGTGGCGTGGATAGAAACGCGGCTTGCAGCCCAAGGGCGGTATGGCGCTGGCGTCGCCACCCGCGAGGGTGGCGTGGATAGAAACAAGCCAGTCTCGACCTCGTCAACGCGGCGCTTCAGTCGCCACCCGCGAGGGTGGCGTGGATAGAAACGCAAGAGTGGCAGGAAACACCGAGCGTCGAACAGCTGTCGCCACCCGCGAGGGTGGCGTGGATAGAAACAGGAATGTGATTGCCTTTTTGTACCGCGTTCCGGCGGTCGCCACCCGCGAGGGTGGCGTGGATAGAAACTTTTGAGGTTACCGAATCGGACTTTACCAGCAGGTCGCCACCCGCGAGGGTGGCGTGGATAGAAACGTCTGGAAGTCCTCGACGATCTTTCCGCGTTCTTCGTCGCCACCCGCGAGGGTGGCGTGGATAGAAACTAGAAACGCGGCCCTTGTCGTCCTTCACGGTCTGGTCGCCACCCGCGAGGGTGGCGTGGATAGAAACGATGCAAAGGACGACGACGGAAAGACTATCGAGGGGTCGCCACCCGCGAGGGTGGCGTGGATAGAAACATTCGACTGCCTGTGACCAAAATTTTGTGCGTAGTCGCCACCCGCGAGGGTGGCGTGGATAGAAACAGGAGCAGTCCCCACTCAACCAGACCCGCCTAAAGTCGCCACCCGCGAGGGTGGCGTGGATAGAAACGTGCTGCCCAGGTGTTCCCAGCCGTTGCTTGCTGCGTCGCCACCCGCGAGGGTGGCGTGGATAGAAACTTGAATAGAAAACAAACCACCGGCCTTCCACGAGTCGCCACCCGCGAGGGTGGCGTGGATAGAAACGTAACCAAAAGCCCCCACAAGCCCGAAAGAATGGGCGTCGCCACCCGCGAGGGTGGCGTGGATAGAAACTTTCTGTTTACAGGTCGGTAATGGTGTAGGAAACGCGTCGCCACCCGCGAGGGTGGCGTGGATAGAAACATACATGTAACCGTCAATCGGGCGATAATTGTAAAGTCGCCACCCGCGAGGGTGGCGTGGATAGAAACTATAATAGCCGGAAACTTCATTATTTTCCGCACCGGTCGCCACCCGCGAGGGTGGCGTGGATAGAAACATATAGCGTGTTCGCATCTGGTTATAACGGTTTACAGTCGCCACCCGCGAGGGTGGCGTGGATAGAAACGGTTTGCCTCATCGCAGAACAGCCCGATGTTGCCGGTCGCCACCCGCGAGGGTGGCGTGGATAGAAACTTTTTGGCATTTCCGTTCGGGCGGGGCGGAAAAAGTCGCCACCCGCGAGGGTGGCGTGGATAGAAACATCGAAAAAGAAGCAGCCGGAGAAGCACCGCCGCTGGTCGCCACCCGCGAGGGTGGCGTGGATAGAAACGAGTACACGGCGCACTACTCCATTACCGCGCAGGACGTCGCCACCCGCGAGGGTGGCGTGGATAGAAACATCCACCCGATGGTTGGCGGCGAGATCGTGCAGGGTCGCCACCCGCGAGGGTGGCGTGGATAGAAACACAAAATCATCCATCAGCCCTTGAAAGTTCTGTTCGTCGCCACCCGCGAGGGTGGCGTGGATAGAAACATCGCTGTCGCCGTCTGGTTGCTTGCAGATACAGCGTCGCCACCCGCGAGGGTGGCGTGGATAGAAACACGCTCTCGGCGATCTCCGCAGCCGTTGTCGCATTGGTCGCCACCCGCGAGGGTGGCGTGGATAGAAACCCTCAAATGGACTATAAATTTAATCGGGTATACCGTCGCCACCCGCGAGGGTGGCGTGGATAGAAACAGACACCAGCAGCACGGCGTCGCCCAGGTCATAGGGTCGCCACCCGCGAGGGTGGCGTGGATAGAAACTGGTACAAGGATTTTGACGCTATGGCCAAGAAAAGTCGCCACCCGCAAGGGTGGCGTGGATAGAAACCCAATGCGTTGCCCTGCTATGCCAAGCTAAGCCGCGTCGCCACCCTCGCGGGTGGCGTGGATAGAAACTTCTTCGAGTCCGGCCTCGGCTGCGAGAGCGACTGTCGCCACCCGCGAGGGTGGCGTGGATAGAAACGGTATCTTCGGCGCTCTTCAGACCTTTGCCGAACGTCATCGCCCGCAAGGTGTGGCGCAGATAAAAACAACATATCCAAAATCCGCGGAATCATTCCGGTAAATCAGGGATACCACCACCTGGTAAATCAGGCCCATCCGGGTTCGTTCCCTCCCCGGGTTGGCCTGATTCCGAGCCACCCCACACGTCCGGATTACTGCCCCCGCCCGGCGTCAAGCTTCCTGTTCCTCCTGTTTCACCTGTGTCCGGTGGCTCTGACTTTTCCGGTTTATAGGACTCTGATGACAGAAAAACCGTCCCATCAGTTAAATCCGGCAAGGGTATCTTGCTCGCCCGTACAACCGTGCCCCATCCTGCAGGCTCACTATCCGTGGCAACGACGCGATAGGTGACGCAGTAGCGCTTGTTGCAATAGGTAAACAGCGAAATTTTCGCCGGTGATAGGTCTGTATTTGTGTTGCTTGGCAGAGAAAACCGCCAATCGCATTCATCGCAATTCATTTCAGACAGCTCAAAAATCTGTTTTGCCATTCTATAGGCAGCAGCGCCATCCTTCTCGGGTGCCTCAAATCCGCTTCCAATCCTGTTCGGCGTCAGCTTACCTTGTGCGTAGGCTTCGGTGACGGTGGCTTGGGAGGCGGTCAGGACCGCCCGCGCTTCGGCAATGACCGCGGCCTCCTGCGCCTTGTCAATGTAACCGGTCAGCGCAGGCATAAGCACCGCAGCCAATACGGCCAGAATTACCAAAGTAACAATCAACTCGACCAAAGTGTAACCGGTGCTTTTTCGACAGGATTTCATATCCAGCCCCCAAACGTATGTATTCGTATAAATTCAGTATATGCTGGATTTACTGCCAGTGTCAATAGTGAAACCGACGAAGATACGCTGATATCTTTGTTGAATACGTGAACGCACCTATTGGCCGCACTGCATAAACACCCGGCCTCTTTGCAATATGTAGAATTTTCTTGTCTTTTTTTGTGGGATATGCCCAAGCGAATTCCTTGCAAAGAAAGACAAGATTTTGTATACTAATTATGAACATTCTATACAAAATAACCTGTAATTCTTCAAGAAATTATGGCTGAAAGGTCGAGCCTGTTGTGAAAAAAATTAGAATACAACGCGTAAGCGCCTTTGATGTAACGGTAACACTGCCGTTGGCCGTTATTCTGGGGTTGCTGTCGGTGCGCGGGACAGGTGAGCTGTCCAAAATGCAGACCGCAACAGAGGACTATATCCAATGCCAGACGCTGGCACGCCAGCTGCAAAGCGGTTCGGACTATCTGGTAGGGCAGATGCGGATGTACACCGCCACCGGCCAGCGAGAGTACATGGACAATTATTTTGAGAATCTCAATGTCACCCGCCGCCGCGAGACCGCTTTAGAATATTTTGGGGAAAATTACGGCGACACCGAGGCTTTCCCCCTGCTGAAATCCGCCATGATGACCTCGCAGAACCTGAGCTGCACACACCGGTATGCCATGCGGCTTGTGGCGCAGGCAACACTTGTTGACTTTTCTGCATGGCCACAGGAAATCCAAAGCGTATCGCTGCACGATAGCGATATGGCGATGTCGGATGCCGACAAACTGCGCAAGGCACAGCAGCTCGTCAGCAACAGCCAGTACCAAAACACGCGTGACAATTTCACAGAAAAAAATTCCGAGAGTCTGGACAGCCTGATGGAATTGACCCGCAGCCGGCAGGGCAACGCGGAGACGGTCTTTATCGACATTTACCGCAAACAGGAGCTCAGTGCGGCCATTTTGGTCATACTTATGATAGAAATTTGCGCCATGACACGCCGTTTGGTGGTAAAGCCGCTGATGCAGTACGGCGAAAGTATCCAAAAAGACGAGATTTTCCCGGTTGTAGGCGCGGCCGAGCTGCAGGATTTGGCGCTGACTTACAACGAGGTCTACCGCGAAAATCAGGAGACGCAGAAGCTCATCCGCCACGAGGCCGAGCATGATGTGCTGACCGACGCACTGAACCGCGGTTCGTTTGAAAAAATTCTGAATATCTATGAAAATGGCGAGACATCGTTTGCCATGATTATCTGCGATGTGGACATTTTCAAACACGTCAACGATACCTACGGCCACGCCGTTGGCGACCAGATTCTGAAAAAGGTTGCCTCCCTGCTGCAAACCACCTTCCGGAGTATTGACTACGTCTGCCGTATCGGCGGTGACGAATTCGCGGTCATTATGGTGGACGTAAGTCAGGAGCTGGACTACACGGTGCGTGACAAAATCACAACTATCAACAATCAGCTCTCCTGCCCGACCGATGATTTGCCTGCCGTTTCACTGAGCGTAGGCGTAGCCTTTACGGAGCGTGCAAACCCCGGCGAGAGTATCTTCAAGGACGCCGACAAAGCGCTGTACCATGTGAAGCAGAACGGCAAGCATGGCTGCGGCTTTTATTGATGAGACCGAAATTTCCCACAGCTGCGTTAAAACACATCGAGCTGTGGTTGTTTCCGCGGCGGTGTCCTTTTTGCGGTGGTCTGCTGGGTGCTGATGCGCTGCACGGCACCGTCTGCCCGAACTGTGCCGAAGAAGAAGCGCAGCTGCGGCATATTCCGCCGCGCCTTCCCGAGGGAGAGCATGATTTTTACGCGGTAAAAGAAGCCGCCGCAGCTTACTACTATGAAGGCATTGTGCGCAGTGCTATTTTGCGTTGCAAGCGCGGAGGCTGTCCCTGGTTTGCCCGCGAGCTGGCTGATCGCGTAGCTGTGCTGGTGTTTGGGGCACTGCCCGCCCATGCAGTGGGCGAACAGCCGGAGTATCTCGGTTCGGTTACCATGCCGCTGTACAGCTGTATTGTGCCGGTTCCTCCCCGCCAGCCGCGCCCCGGCGTGCCCGGTTTACCCTTGCTGCTGGCGCGCCGTCTGGGCAAGGTGCTGGGTGTGCCGGTAGAAACGCCGCTTTATCTGAAGAACCCGGGCCGCCCGCAGAAGGAGTTGACCCGTGAGGAGCGTCTGAGGAACGCGAAGGGCGCATTTGCCTGCCAATCCGGAGCAGACCTCAGCGGCAAGCGTGTACTACTTGTGGATGACATCATCACAACCGGCGCAACCGTATCCGCCTGCGCAATGGCGCTCATGCAGGCCGGTGCAGTGGATGTAACCGTGGTATCCATTGCCGCCGCAGAGGAACGTGCGGATGGGAAAGGGAAAACAAATCGTAAAAGGAAAAAGCCCAGCCTCTTTCAAGGCTGAGCTTTTTGGTGACCCGTGCGTCCATCT
>NZ_JANGCG010000027.1 GCF_024462815.1 Gemmiger formicilis | reverse complement strand
CCCGGACGGTTGAACTTTTCAACCGTCCGGGCGCTTTTTGTGGATAAATTTTGCGGAGTTGGCAGGTAAAAATAGGGGCGGTCAACCTGCTTTGACGAGTACCAGCACGCTGTTGGTTGGCACTACGATCTGTTCCTGTTTGGTGGGAATGGGTGGGTTCTTGTACTGGCGCAGGGCTTTTTCGATTTGCTGCTTGACTTCGAGCAGGGCGGTGTCCAGCGTAGCTGCTTGGGTAAGATTAGAGGAGCTGGCTATGGAGTAAACCATAGCTTTTTTGTAATTTTTCTAAACAAAGAATTGAAAATAATATAAAAGAAAAACTTCCACTTAAGAAGAAATGGAAGTTTTTCAGTGCCCTTTTTTATTATACCATTTGATCAAAAAATAGTAATTTCTGAAATTTATGCAAATTTAACAATAGAAAACATGGAAATTATCCCAGGATGAACAAGAAAGCATCCGGCGGCGCAGGATTCTCCGCCTGGGGCGGAATCCGGTGCACGGCGCCACAGAGAAAACGGCTGGCAAGAAAGGCCGGTATGCTCCGAAGACCGGGAAGAGATCAGGGGCGGTCCGGCGGCCGGAAACGACCTGAAGTTTCGTCCGCAATTCAGTGAAGTTTGGTTGATGAAGAGCGTTTTCGGAGAGGATAAAATAGAGGGACAAAGGAGGAAAAACAGATGATCAGATATTTTATGGAAGAACCGGAAAAGAAGTATCGGCCGGAGATACGATGGTGGCTCGCGGAGGGAATGCATACGGACGGAACGCTGCGCCGCGAGATGGAAATGCTGGATGAGATGGGCATGGGCGCGGTGGAGTTTCTGGCGATGGAGGAACCGGGAGCGGATCCAAAACTTTACGGATGGGGATCGGAAGAGTGGGTGCATGATTCCCGGCTTTTGATCGGAGAGGCGGCGAAGCGGGGACTGGGGATCAGCATGACCAGCGGTACCAACTGGTCGAACGCGAATCTGACGTCCATCACGCCGGATGACCGCGCCGCTTCCAAGGAACTGGACTGTGTGATCATACCGTTGGAAGCGGGGGAACGATTCTGCGGCGCATTGCCGAAATGCGAAATTCAGACAGAGCATGTGGAGGCGCAGGAACTGGTGGCAGTGGTAGCGGCCAGACGGATGTGGGAAAAGGACGGTTGTGTCTGCCTGGATCCGGAGACAACGGTGCTGACGGATCTCGTCGCGGAGGGACAGCTGGACTGGACCGCTCCGGCGGACGGAACGTATGAACTTTTTGTGTTCTGGCTGCATGGAACCGGGCAGACGGCCAGGCCTTCCTGCGGGATTTCCTATACCGTCAATTATCTGGACCGCTATGGGGCGGAGGCGCTGATCGACTATTGGGATCATGAGGTGATGACGGAAGATCTGAGGAAGACCCTCAGGGAGAGCGGCAGGGGAATGATGTATATGGACTCCCTGGAACTGACCGCGTTCGGGGCGTGCAGACAGTTATGGGGATATCATCTGAATGAAGAGTTTCGCAGGAGGAGGGGGTACGGTATTGAGCGCTATCTTCCCTTCGTCATCCGCAGAAAAGGGGGTATGCCCGGGCGGGATGAATATCGCTGTACCCTGGAGGATACGGTATTTCTGAACAAATTTCACAACGACCTGTATCAGACCATGACGGAACTGTATATGGAAAATATGCTGTGCCCTGTCCGGGAATGGCTGCACGGGCTGGGAATGGAACTGCGGGCGGAAATTTCCTATGGGATGCCCTTTGAGATCTCGCTTCCCGGCAGATATGTGGATGGAGTGGAAACCGAGTCCCTGGAGTTTGGCTCCCAGGTGGAAAGCCACAGGGGACTGGCGGGGACCGCCCATCTGTACGGCAGGATCTTTTCCAGTGAGACGGGGGCGACGCTTCTGAATTATATGATGCCGTTGGATTTCTATAATCAGATCTGTTTCTCCCAGTTTGCGGCAGGGGTGTCCAAAACCGTTTTTCACGGATACGCCAGCATCTGCGGATCGGAAGAGGCGACGTACTGGCCGGGACACGAGGGCATGTATCCCCTGATTTCCGAGAGGTTCGGGTGCCGTCAGCCCGCATATCGGCACTACAGGGACTGGACCTGCATGCTGGGCAGATTTCAGAAACTGCTGAGGGCGGGAATTCCCCGAATGGACCTGGGGATTCTCCGGCTGGATTACCATTACAATAACGCGGTCTTTGCACCGGATGGCGAGGAGGCGTTTTACAGTGAAAAGGGGATGAGAGGCTGTGAGGGCCTCTACTGGAAGGACATCGGTCTGCAGGCAGCGGGATATACCTGGGATTATTTTGCTCCGCAGATCCTGGAAGAGGACTTCGTTGTCACGGACGGCGCCTCATTGTGTCCGGAGGGCCCCGGATATCAGGCGCTGATCGTGTATCAGGAGGAAATGCCTCTCTCCTCCGCGAAAAAACTCCTCCGTCTGGCCGGGGAAGGGCAGAAGATCCTCTTTGTCAACGGCGTGACAGAGGAGAATCTGCCGCTGGGAGGATGCACGTTTCATAAAAAAGCGGCTTCCCGGACGCCGTACGTTATGGAATCGGATGAAAAACTGAGGGAGATTGTCTCCGAGATCAAGGAATTTCCGGGCGTGATGGAGATGGATGGCCAGACAGGCGTCGTCGCCTGCCTGGAAAAAATGGGAGTGAAGCCGCGCGCGGCCTTTTTGGAGCCGAATCCGCAGATCCTGACCTGCATGAGAGAGGACGGAGATCGACGTTATGTCTTGGTCTATGACATGCAGTATACACGACAGACCGTTTCGAAGGTATCGCTCTGCGTAGAGGGAGGCGGAAGACCCTACGAAGCGGACTGCTGGACAGGTGAGATCAGGGAAATTTCCGGGACGGAATACGAGGGCGGCACAGCGGTATCCCTCGCGCTGAATCCCGGAGAGGCGACGATGCTGATCTTTGACAGGACGGAGAAACCGGAGACGCTTCCGGAGGAGACCATATACGCGGAGAGAGAACTGCCGCGCTGGAATCTGCAGGTGGAAAGCTGGACGGCGGGAGAGAAAAGGGAAATCTCGGAAGAACGCCGGGCGGGCATCGTGACCAGGGAAGTGTACTATGAGACGAAGAAGACGATGATCGATGCCGGGGAGACGGAATTGATCCCATGGAAGGACATTCCGGCCGTAGGTAAGGAGGTATCGGGAATCGGGTATTACAGAACGGTGATCGAACTTCCGGAAGAATGGAGAGAAGGAGATGGAGCGAGGCTGTGTATCGGTTCCACGAACGGTGAGACGGCGGCGGTCTACGTCAACGGGAGAAAAGCGCCGGCGTACAATATCAACAGACGGACGGTGGAAATCGGCAATCTGCTGCGCGCCGGCAGGAATGAACTCGTGGTGGAGGTATCCAGTTCGCTGAACAACTGTCTGAAAGCCGGCGGATACTATGACACCACCTTCCCGAATACCGTGGCCCGGATGATGGGAGCCAACAATGGCAATGGAGCAATGGAAGAGGCTATGGCGGCCGGAATGTCGGCCGGCGAAAATGCGTCGGAAGACGCCGCGCCGGGACCGGATCTTTCCGCGATCGTGGCCCTGATGACGCGTCCGGCGCTGTGGAGGGATTACGGGATGACCGGCAAAGTGTCGGTACTGTTTTATAAGGGAGAAAGATAAATTGCGCGGGCGGCCTGACAAAGGCCGCCCGTTGAATTCTGAGAATGTTTCGGCGCCATCTGACAGAGGACAGCAAAAAATTGTCCTGTTATGGGAAAAAGCCATCCTAAAGAGAAAACGCATGGTCCGATAAAATGAAAATACGGAATATGGAGGAGGGATTGAGACAGATGGACAGAAGCAAACTGGAGATAACGGAGATCACGGTGGAGTATGCGAAACATCCTCTGGGGGGGCGACAACGATCTGGGAGAGATGGGATTCCATCTTGCCGGACGGCAGTTTTGACGCTTCCGGCATGAATTCTCTGAATCACTATGCCTACGGGACCATCGGCGACTGGCTGTACCGGAAAGTGGCAGGCATCAATCTGATCAGACCGGGATATAAGGAGATTCTGATCAGCCCGACGCTGACCCGCGGCCTGACGGAGGTGGAGGCCCGCTATGAATCCATGTACGGGACGGTGGCAAGCAGAATTTCCTGCCGGGACGAGAAAATCACGGTGGATGTGGAAATTCCGGCCAACACTACGGCGATCCTGGAATTGCCGGAACGGGAGGAGGAGATCCGCGTGGGGTCCGGACGATATCATTTTGAATACGGAACGGTCACCAGGCTGGACCGTTCCCCCGTTTCGATGAATTCCACCGTAGCGGAAATCCTGGAACAGCCGGGAGGAACGGACGCGATCAGATGCTGTATGCCGGAGATATTGGAAGGGCCGATGTCTGCCTATCTGCAAGGCAAAACCCTCAGCGAACTGGCGGCCATGGCGCCCGATTCCGGGAGGAGACTGGAGGAGATTGTTGAGCGGATGAAGGGGGCGCGTTAAAAAACTGGTATTTTCCGGGCAAATGCGGTAGGCTGAAGGAAAGGAGGGATGTGTCATGGAAATGGATGTGATCCGTCAGCTGGAGGAACAGATGAAGATTTTCGGCATCCAGGTCATACGGCTTCGCACCGGGGATCCGGAAGAGACAGAGTTTGATCTGGGGCTGCGCAGAGCGCTGGGGATCCGGCGGGATTCCGGCGCGGATCTGAAGATGATGGCAGATCTGCTGGAGGAAGACACTCTGTATTTTATCAGAGATGTCTTTGGGGTACATTACATCTGCCTGCGTCTTCCGGGTCAGGACGCGGGGGATGAGACCGCGTGTTTCCTCCATATCGGCCCGTATCTGACGGGAGACCGGGAAACGGTGTGGGAGGAGACGGTGAAAAAAAGCGATCTCTCTGTCTGCCAGCGGCAGGAACTGCGGCATTACTATTCTTTTCCGCCTATCATGTGGCCTCCTATGTGAACAGAGTAGCGGAGGCCGGAAAAGCGGTCTACGATCTGCCCATGACGGCAAACTGCTGGCTGGACAAGGGCGAGAAGCCCGGAAAATATCCCTCCGGAGGCCCGGTGGCGAGAATGATGGAGGTGTGGAAGTTTGCGGCGCCGGCCATCGACGTCATCGCGCCGGATATCTATGTGCAGAATTTCTGTGAGATCTGTGATGCCTACACCAAGATGGGAAATCCGCTGTTCATTCCGGAGACTGCGACCCACAGCCATGTGGGGCCGCGCCTGGTTTACACGGTGGGCCACCATCACGCGATCTGCTTTGCGCCTTTCGGCTTTGAGGATATGGGACAGGAATTTTCCGGAACCCAAAGCTACCTCTTTGGCGTGGACACCTCGGATCCGCTGCTCCAGACACCGCAGAATGTGGAGGAGTACCGCTGGTACAATCAGACTCTCGCAGCCATGATGTCCATGCTGGCGGACGCCTACGGCACAGACCGGCTGCAGGCCGTTATTACCGAAGTGCCGGACAAGAATAGGATGATGTTCGGCTCCTATGGATTTATGGTGCTGTTCGATCTGCCGATCATTCAAAGAAAGGACGGCGTGTGTCTGGCGCTGCAGGTGAGCGAGGATACCTTCTATCTGATCGCCAACGCCTGTATGCTGGCGCCGTTTTCCGCTGATCCGGAGAAACCCAATGTGGATCTGCTGGCTCTGGAGGAAGGGTACTTCGAGGACGGCAAGTGGGTTATGACCAGAAGGCTTAACGGAGACGAGTCCGCCTCTATGAATTTCGGCGAGCCTACACTGCTGAAGATCAAGCTGTTCTCCTATAAGTAGAAAAGAGGGCGTAAGAAGTAAAGCGTACAAGGATCCTGCCGGACGATTTGTGGTTGGCAGGGTCCTTTTTTAGAAGAAGTAGAAGAACCGGAAAAAGTCAGCCTGAAACAAAGAAATCTCCGGAATTCGTGAGGAAACCGGAGATTCTGTTGAGAACGCAGGGACGGCGCGCAACCGATGCAGAATCAGCACAGGATCGACGCGCAACCGATACAGATCCAGCCCAGAACCAGCGCGCAGCCGATTCAGGATCGGCGCAGGATTACCGCAGAATCAGATGCCGGGGGAGGCCGTCCACCATCATGGGGGAAAGCTCCGCCTGGATCAGCGGGCGGATATAGTGAATCAGTTCTTCGGTTACGTTCATGCCGTCTTCCGAGATCCAGTTTCGTGGAACTTTCTTTTCCTTATTGGCAATCTTGTGAACGTCCTCGCATCCGGTAATGCAGAGATAGGGATCCTCGGAAATCCGCTCTAAAACGGCAACTTTGCCGGATTCTCCCTCGAAGGCCGCTTTGACAGCGGCTCCGCCGACCTGGAAAGCCTCTGTCACATCCACCCGGGAAGTCATGTACGCGGCGCAGCGCTGCAGGGTGTTCAGTTCGATGGCCCGGGTTTTTACCGCGAGTTTTTCCGCGATCAGGTCCGCCAGGAATTTTCCGACGCCGGACAGCTGCTTGTGCCCGAAAGCATCGACAGCGCCTGCGCTTGTTTCCGAATCGGATTCCGCCAGTTCAAAGACATATTTGCCGTCCGCCGTGGTAATGCCTTCCGAGACGGCGATGACGACAGATTTCTTTTCCTGCAGCAGATCCTTTACCCGGGAGAGGAAGGCATCGGGATCAAAGGGTACCTCCGGAAGACAGATCAGATCCACACCTTCGCAGTCCTCGCCCTTGGCGAGAGCCGCCGCTCCTGTCAGCCATCCGGCCGTTTCGTCCCATGATTTCCATAATGGTAACGGAAGGAATGTCGTAGACCAGACCGTCCCGTATGATTTCCTTGGCAGTAGCGGCAATGAATTTGGCGGCGCTGCCGTAGCCCGGCGTGTGGTCGGTACAGGACAGATCGTTGTCGATGGTTTTTGGCACACCCATGAAGCGGATGTCGCTGCCGATCAGGTGGCCGTAATCCGAGAGCTTCTGAATGGTGTCCATGGAATCATTTCCGCCGATGTAAAAGAAAGCTTCGATCTCGAGCTTCTGAAGGAGGGAGAAGATCTGCTCGTAAATTTTGTGATCTTCCTTGATTTCGGGGAGTTTGTAGCGGCAGCTCCCGAGGAAGGACGAAGGGGTTCGCTTCAAAAGGTCGATGTCCAGATCCGAGCGGATGTGTTCCGAGAGATCTACATATTTATGTTCCAGAAGGCCGTGGATGCCGTAGCGCATTCCGTATATTTTCCCGGCGCCCCGGTCCTTTGCCGTCTTGAAAACGCCGGCAAGGCTGGAATTGATGACGGCGGTGGGGCCGCCGGACTGGCCGATGATGATATTTCTTTGCATGGTAAATCCTCCGTTTGGTTTTGATTATGCGTAGCGCTGGCAGCCTGTGAGCCAACGGTTCTGTGGTTTTCCGCGCCCGGAGCGGCAGCCGCGCCGGCGGGGAAAGCATTTTCCGCATCCCGCTTATCTTATCACAGTGGCGGGGGAGAATCCATAAAAAAAAGAGAGACATAGGTATGTAAAAAACGGGGCTGTGTTTTGTCCTTCCGCCGGGGGCTTTGTTTCCGGTTGTTCTGAAAATACGGATGGGGTATAATGACAGAAAAACATCGTTTTTTGGGGGAGCGAAGGATGAGGATAGCCATTTGTGATGATGAAATTCTGGCGGCGAAGCAGCGGAAGGTTCTCAGGTACGGATCTTTACCTCCGGCGCGTCGCTGCTTCGGGAGATCGAGAATTATGATATCGTGTTCCTGGATCTTAGGATGCCGCAGATGGACGGGATCGACGTGGGAAAGGAAATTCTGCGACAAAATCCGGGCTGCCGGATCATTATCGCCAGCGGAGAGTGGGAAAGATTCAAGGAAGGCTATGTGATCCGGGCAGTGCGCTTTGTGACGAAACCCTTTGATGAGGAGGAGATCGCCGAGGCGTTGGCGGAGGCGTCCAACATGTGGCTGGGAGAGGGAGTCATTGAAGCTTATTTTGAGAACCGAAAATTGGCTCTGAGGCAGAAGGAGATCCGCTATATTCTCTCCTATGACGGGTACGTGCGGATTTATACCGCAGATAGAATGTACCGGCGGGAAACCAGCCTGGAGAAAATGCTGGAGCTTCTGGATGAGAGACTGTTTGTGCGGATTGATCGGGGCACAGTCGTCAACATGGCCTATGTCGAGAAGGAAGAAGGGGATGCTTTTGTTCTGGAGGGTCAGAAATTCAGGATCGCCCGGCGCAGGCGTGAGGAAGTCCGGCGGGCGTACATTGATTTCAAACTGAAATACAGGGGGAGGATGGGAGTATGGCAGTAGTATTGTGGGGATATTTGGAGGAACTGATTCTGTATCATCTGGGAGCTTACGCCTGCTTTGATCTGAAAACGCGGATGCCCTGGCTGCAGATGGTCGGAGCCGGGGTGTGCGTACTGCTTGCCTGCGTATCCGACATCCCGTCTTCGATTACCTCTTACGGCGTGATGCTGTGCGTGGTGTTTTTCGCGCTGAAGGAGGAGTGGAAGAGGCGGTTCTGGCATGTAGGCGTTCTGTTTGTTCTGATCAGTGGAATGGGAGAAATTGTGGAACGGCTGGCAACGACATCTCGGTCCAGAATAAACTCCCATGCATGTTTCAGATTCAAAATCTTCTGTACATCAGTTGCAGTCATACCGGAAACTTTGCCGTTTTCTATGATTTCTTCTGTCTGTGGGAACGATGTAGCAACACCCTCTAAAACAGCCTGATCATAGATATTCATTTTCATATTGGCACGTGCAAATGCGATGTTGTTTACGACATCAACAGAAAGCTCGTCTTCTGAATATCCAACTGCGGCAAGTTGTTTTTCAATGCTGCGAAGGGATTTTCTGATTTCACGAGCTTCTCTGGCATTTCGAAGAAGCAGATTATATAGTTCTTCGGTATATACACCTACATAAGTAGACGTCTGCTTGACCCATTGGTTAAGACGCAGCTGCCTGAAAGCGTTCTCCTCGGCGGGATTTTGCTGCGCCGATTCGCAAGCGGCCTGCACCTTGTCGATGCCTACCGTAATACCGAGAGAGGGATTTGCTTTCTTCCGGACCTCCGGGTCTGTCCAATCAACCGTCAATCTGGATGCGGAGTCCGCCCACGATACCATTTTCTCGCTGAAAAAACTGATGGAAGGACGCACGACGATCATGGCGGCCCACAATGAGGAATTGATGAAGGCGGCGGATTGCGTGATCCGTCTGGAAAACGGAAAGATCATGAAACAGGAATAAGGAGGAGAGGAACTACTCCTTCGCGTACAGCCCGTGCTTCTGCCGATACTCTTTTGGGGTGCAGCCGTATTTTTCCCTGAATTTCTGGAAAAAGAAACTGGTGTTGGAATATCCCACATGGTAGCAGATGTCGTTGACAGCCATACCGGTGTTGCGCAGAAGCCGGGCGGCCTGCTGCAGCCGCTGAGTCTGAATCATTTCCTTGAAGGAGGAGCCGGTGTGCTTCCGGATATAGGTGGACAGATAGTTGGGGTTCATGTGGAAAAATTCTGCGGTGGATTCCAGCGTGCAGCGCTGATAGTTGTTTTCAATATAGCGGACAATGGGGAAAATCGTATTGTTTCCGGTCTCCGTTGAGACCAGGGAATGCTCGAAAACGTTGATCAGTTCACAGACAATCAGCGTCATCAGGCTGTCCAGCATGTGGCTCGCGGCGATGGAGGGCGCATAATATTCACAGAGAAACTGGGTGGCAAAATCTGCCAGCCGGTTATTTTTCTGCGGGCGGAATACCAGATAATTATTGTGGGCGGCCTGGTTGTTCAGCGCTTCGATAAAAAAGGCGGAGAGATAATTGTCCTTTCCGATGCGCTCGAAAAAGGCTGCATTCAGGTATTCTCTGGAAATCAGGAAATTGATCAGAATATCGTTCTCTTCGCAGCGGGATACCGCATGGGGAGCGTCCGTGTTGATCAGGACCATCTGTCCCTGCGACAGGGTGATATCCGTCCTGTTCACATATAAGGAGCAGGAGCCGGAGTAAACATAATTCAGTTCCAGCCAATCGTGCACATGGAGAGGAACCTCCTCGAAGCGGTCCTGTTTGATCACGGAGAAATTATAGTATTCCACCAGAATGTTTTTTTTCGCGGCGGTGCTGATATATGTCTGCGGATCATATACAAAACGGTAGCAGGGCTGTCCGCGGTCATAGCCTGCCACAGGCATGGCGGAATAGTCCATATGGATTCCGGAGAGGTGTTCTTCCTCCTCCGGCGTCAGTCTGCGAAGATACTGATCCAGGCCGTGTTTGTTCATATCGCTGCCTCCTCGATTTTCCTGCGGTCGCTGCAGAAACGCCTTTTCTTTCACGGGCCTGCCCGTAAAAACTTTCTGCTTTCACTATAAAATGTTTCCCCTGCCCCGTCAAGAAAAAGATGAAGTTTCGTCGGTAAATGTGTAAAGTATGGTTGATGAAACCGAAGGAAACATCATTTATAATCAGGTCATAAAAGCGAAGGGAGGAGAGACGCAACGGGGAAATATAAAGGTTTTTTTTGGCCTGCTCTCATTGGAATGAAACATATGCCAAAGATCAGGGATTCGGCGTATTATGATGACGCCGGCGGCTATCGAAGAGCGGCGCTGGACGACAAACTGGCATTTTTCATCCAGCATCCTGTCTGGGAAGGGCATCCGGAGTACTTTATGAAGAACGGTTCTCCAAAGGAACTCTACGCGATTTCCGGCATGACGATAGAAAATATGCTGCGTCTGGCGGGCATGGGACAGCAGGCGATGAACGTTACGGAGGGATTTAATTATCTTGTAGAGCAGAGAGCCAGGGGAAACGTTCACTTTATCAGCGGGCTCTATCCGGAGAGCGAAAGAAAAAAGGATCCGGAGAAAGAAAAGACGCGAGGTCTGTTATACCAGGGGAAAGCCGGAAAGCCCCTGGCTGTAGTCATTGCCGGAGGAGGTTTTGCCGGCGTGGCTTCTTACGTGGAAGCAATTCCGATCGCGATGGAACTGCACAGAAGAGGGTACAGCGCTTTTGTTCTCGTCTATCGCGTAAACAAAGAACTGCATCAGACCGAACATCAGGCGAAGGGAGAGGAGGCAGCAAGGGATGTGATTCCGGCGGTACGATGGCTGATAGACCATCAGAAAGAATACGGCTATACGATGGATGGGTTCTCCATGTTTGGTTTTTCGGCAGGGGGATTGATGACGACAGCTTACGCTTTTTCTGATTACAACGATTGCTGTCACAGATATCGCCTTCCCAGACCGGCGGCGATCTTTCCCATTTACGGCCTGCACTGGGAGATTCGGGTTCACGACGAGGATAAGGGACTGGCGGTATTTTCCAGAGTGGGGCGCGACGATCCTACCGGATTTGCGGCAGTGGAGGATAAGATCCCCTATCTGAAAGAAGAACTGGGAGAAGAGAATGTGGATATCATCATGTATGATAAACTGGGCCACGGTTTTGGACTGGGAGACGGCACGGCCGCGGAAGGCTGGCTGCCGGAGGCGGTTGCATTCTGGGAAAAACATCGGTAGGAAAAATAGTGATATTAAGGAGGTTGACAAATGAACACGAAAAACAATCAAAAAGTACGACTGTCAGAGAAACTGGGATTATTCATGGTGTACGCCGGCAATATTCCCCTGATGACATTGCTGTCAGCGTATTTCCTGATTTATTACACGACGGTGGTGGGGCTGGATCCTATGGGCCTGTCCACTCTGTTCCTGATTTCAAAGGTGGTGGATGGAGTCAGCGACCCGGTTATGGGATTTATCATGGACAGATTCCCCGTGACGAAGAGAGGCAAGTTCCGTCCTATGCTGGTTCTCGGGACGATCATCTGCGTTATTAACTACATATTGCTGTGGTTCGGCGCGGCCTGGAGTCCGGTGGGAAAATACGCCATCGTCTATGTCACCTATCTGCTCCTGGGCTGGACGTTCGATATCATGGACATTTCCAAGAACAGCCTGGTTCCGGTTATGAGTGCAGACAGCAAGGAGAGAAACAGCCTGTCCCTGTTTGCCGCTCTGGGAACCATGGCGGGAGCCGCTGTGCTGGGCGTTGTGTCTCCTCTGATCGTAGCGGAAGCCACCCTGGAAAATTACTACATCCTGATCTTCGGCTCCATGGCAATGGTTCTGGTTCTCTCCCTTGTCGGAGTAACGTTTGTCAAGGAGAGGGTAGGGTTCGAAGGAAAGAAGGAAGAAAAATACAGCCTGAAAGAACTGGTTTCCTTCCTGCGGTATAAACCTGTGTGGTCGTTCTTTATCCTGGCGTTGGTGGCAGGAACCGGAAGCACCATTGCCGGCGGCGCGGGCACGTTCTTCTACACTTATGTCATGGGTGACCTGACGCTGGCGTCGGGTGTGACGGCTATCTCGCTGGTGGCGGCGCTGATCGGCATTTTTCTGGGACCGATCCTGGCGAACCGGATGGGAAAGAAAAACGTTTACCTGCTGTGTATTGTCATTTCCATTATCTTTACCGCGCTCCGTCTGATTGATGTGAGGTCCATGACGCTGATTTATATCAGTTCCCTGTGCGGCGGTATAGCGGGAGGATGCCTGCAGCCTCTGAATACCAGTATCCAGGCGGACAATACCACTTATGTGCAGTATAAAACCGGAAAGCGCGCAGAGGCCGCCATTGCCTCTCTGACGTCCTTTATCACAAAGGTTGCCCAGGGACTGGGCGGGGCGATCCCCGGCTATGTGCTGGCTGCCTTCGGATTTGTGGAGGGATCGGTTCAGCAGCCGGAGAGCATCAATACGGGAATTATCTTATGCGTATTGATTCTGCCGATGATTCTGACCGGATTGGGAGCGATTCTTTTCGGAACGCAGTATACGCTGGATAAGAAGGCGGTAGAGGAGATGCACGCCAGCCTTGCAGAAGGAAAGCAGGAATAAAGCAGCATGGGGAAAATTTACGCGGCAAAAATCAATCACATGACCAATCCGATGGGATTTCTCATGGAACGGACGGTCTTCTCATGGAAGGTAAAGGACTGTCGGGGAAAAGAGCAGAAGTGGGCCAGGATTGTTGTGGCGGAGGATGCATCCTTTGAGAAAACGGTCTGCGATACTGGAGAGGCGGATCTGGACAGCCGGGCTGCAAGGCTCAGCCTGAAAATGAAGCCTTGCAGCAGATATTACTGGAAGGTAACCGTGGCTACGGATGCAGACGAGATCATCACGTCGGAGACTCAGTTTTTTGAAACGGCAAAAATGGAGGAACCCTGGAAGGGGAAATGGATTACCTGTGACAGCGCGGAACCGAGACATCCGGTTTTTTCCAGAGAGATCATACCGGAAAAGCAGGTGACAGGAGCGCGTCTTTACATTTCCGGTCTGGGGCTGTATGAAGCGTATATCACTCCAAAGGAGGACGGCAGTCCTCAGAGGATCGGGGAAGAGTACCTGACTCCCTACTGCAATGATTACAAGCGGTGGATTCAGTATCAGACCTATGATATCACGCGGCAGATCTCGGAGGGCGGCACTTTGTCCGTCCTCCTGGGAAACGGCTGGTATAAGGGCCGTTTTGGCTTAAACAGCGAAGGAAAAGGCGGCTGGTACGGGGACGAGTGGAAACTGATCGCGGAGATCCGCCTGGATTACGCCGATGGAACGCAGGAGATCATCGGGACGGATGAAACCTGGACGGTGACGAGAAGCCGTCTCACTTTTTCCAATCTTTACGATGGGGAACACAGGGACGATACCCAGGAAGACAGGGAGCCGGAGCAGGCTGTTGCGGCGGATCCGCCCGGGGGAAAACTGATGGAGCGCCTGTCCCTTCCGGTGAAGGTGCAGCAGGAGAGAACGCCTGTGGAACTGATCCGCACGCCCAAGGGAGAACTGGTCTTTGATCTGGGCCAGGAGATCACCGGATCCTTCCGGCTCCGGGTTCGGGCAAAAAGAGGGGCGCAGGTTCGGATCCAGACCGGGGAGGTGCTGCAGGACGGCTGTTTTTACAATGAAAATTTAAGGACTGCAAAATCCGAATATATTTACATATCAGATGGAACGGAAAAGGAAATCCAGCCTCATTTTACGTATTACGGATATCGCTACGTGAAGGTCAGCGGCGTGGAGGAACTGAGCGTTGACGACTTTACTGCGCTGGTGCTCTGCAGCGATTACGAAACGGCAGGGTCCCTGCGGACGGGACACGAACTGGTGAACAGATTGATCTCCAACGTGGAGTGGGGAATGAGAGGGAATTTCCTGGACGTGCCCACCGACTGCCCCCAGAGGGATGAGCGGATGGGGTGGACCGGAGATACCCAGGTGTTTTCCGCCACAGCCTGCTATCTCGCGGATACTTACGCGTTCTATAAAAAGTATCTGTTTGACCTGTATCAGGAGCAGAAGGATCTGAACGGAATGGTACCGGAGACCGTGCCTGTCTATGGGCAGACGAAATGTTCCTGCGCCTGGGGCGACGCGGCCTGCATTATCCCCTGGAACGTATATGTGTTCAGCGGAGATGTGTCGATCCTGGAGGATCAGTTTGACAGCATGAAGGATTGGGTGGACTACATACGGACGGTGGACGGCGAACATCACGGCTGGCGCCAAATGTTCCATTACGGCGACTGGCTTGCGCTGGACCGGGCGGGAGCCTCCGAGGGCAATGCCTACGGCGCCACCGACGAGGGGTATGTGGCGGACGTTTACTATGCGGCCAGCGCGGACATTGTGGCAAAGGCGGCGGATATTCTGGGCAGGAAGGAAGAGGCCGGAGAATACCGGGCGCTTGCGGACCGGCAGTGGCAGGAGGTAAGACGCGAATACTTTACGTCCACCGGCCGCTGCGCCGTAAAAACCCAGACAGGACTCCTGCTGGCTCTGAAATATCATATCTCTTCGGATGAGGAAAAAACCCGGCAGATGCTGAAGAAACTGCTGAGGGACAGCGGGAATAAACTGAATACCGGATTTGTGGGAACGCCTCTTCTGTGCAATGTCCTGACCGATAATGGAATGACGGACGCGGCTTACCGTCTGCTTTTAAACGAGGAATATCCGGGCTGGCTCCGGGAGGTGAAACTGGGAGCCACCACGATCTGGGAGCGCTGGAATTCCCTTGGGGAGGACGGAAAAGTTTCCAGCACGGGGATGAACAGTTTTAACCATTACGCCTACGGGGCGATTCTGGAGTGGATGTTCCGCCATGTGGGCGGCATTGACGTGAGGGAAAATGCGCCGGGAGCGAAAACGGTGCGTATCGCCCCGAAGGTTCACGCGGACGTAAAGAGCGCGGAGGCAGTTTATGATTCCGCCAGCGGAACGTACCGGTGCGGCTGGGAGATTCTGGACGATAACCGGATTCGGGTTTCGCTGGAAGTGCCCTTCGGCGCGGAGGCGGAGGTGCAGCTGCCCTATGCCGATACCAGTGTGTATCTGGATGAGTCCAATCCGTTGTTCGCTTCCGTGCGAGACGGCGTCTGCCATGTGAAGGCCGGTTCTTACCGGGCGGAGTATCCTGCTTCGGAGCAGCTGAAGAAGACCTACAGCACAGAGTCAAGCATGGAGGAACTTCTGAATCATCCCGCTGTCCGGGCGTTTCTGTCGACTCTGATCGAGGTGGATATGATTCCGGACACGGCCTATCCCATGTCTCTGCGCACCGTCGCAGAGGTGTTCGGCGGCGGAGGCGATGAGGAGCAGTTTCAGATGCTGGACGCGGCGCTGGCGAAGTTTTAGATAAGAGACATTCTTGGGGAAAATATCTGGAGGAAGGAAGATTTAAAATATTGAAAATATTGGCTGTGATCCTTTTGGTTCTGATCCTTGCGGCTGCGGGATTGACTTTTTACGTGTACCGCAGCAAGGCGATGTTTCTGCCGGCCCTGCTCGGGCTGGGGAGATTTCCGCAAGTGAAAAAAGAGTCATATTACAACGGGGACGGAACGTTCCGCCAGGCGACGGCAGATGACAGTATGGCATTTCTTATGCAGCATCCGGTGTTCGGCGGCTATAAGCATATGTTTTTTAACGCGGAGGATAACGTGCTCAAATCCATCGCCCCGGCAAGTTATAGCGCTTTTATGAAGGCGCAGGGCAGAGAGGAACAGTTGGAAAGTTCTTTGGAGTCTTTCAATTATCTGACCGCTCAGGTGCAGCAGGGCAGGGCCTGGCTGCTTTCGGATCTTTATCCGGAAGAGGATGTGGAAAAGGATCCCTATAAGAGCCATCTTACCGGCATGTTTTATCAGGGAGAGGAAGGGAAGCCTCTGGCGATCGTAGTTCCCGGCGGCGGTTTTATCAGCAATGTGACGGACTGCGAAGGGTATCCGGTGGCAATGGAACTCCACAGACGGGGATATTCGGTGCTGGTGCTCAGTTATCCCATCGGAAAACAGCTGGGGCAGACAGAACAGGTCAAGCAGGCAGAGCAGGCCTGCCGGGAACTGGTGCAGGCGGTACGTTACCTGAACGATCATCAGGAACAGTTGAACATCAATATGGAGGATTTCGCGATTTTCGGATTTTCAGCGGGCGGAATGATGACCACCTCATACGCTTTCGCCCACTATGCCGACAGCTGCCATAAGCATGAACTTCCGAGACCGACGGCGATCTTTCCTATTTACGGTCTGGACTGGAATGTGGAGCCGCTGCCGATGGACCGGGGACTGGCGGTGTTTTCCGTCGTGGGACGTGAGGATCCCTATGGTTTCGGGATGATAGAGGAAAAGATACCGGCGCTGACAGAAACGCTGGGAGAGGAAAATGTGTCAATCCGGGTGTATGATCATCTCGGTCACGGTTTCGGCCTTGGAACAGAGACCGTCGCGAAGAACTGGCTGCAGGAAGCGGTGGATTTCTGGGAGGCTCACAGATAGGAAAAAGGGCGAAGAAATGGAACTGGTCAGATTAAGGGCAAACAGTCAGAACAGGCCGTGTGTAGACCAGCCGCCGTATTTCTCCTGGGTCATTGTCAGCGAAGGCCAGAACGTGATGCAGGAAACCTATCGCATCAGAGTCTGGAGCGACCGTGGAGAAGCCTGGGATTCGGGTGTGGTAAAAAGCGACCAGAGCGCGTTTGTGGATTATGAGGGAAAGGCGCTGGACAGTCTGACGGATTACATGTGGTCGGTGGAGGTGACGGACAATGCCGGACATTCTGCTTCGGCAGATTCCGTTTTTGAAACCGGATTTATGAACGGGGAGTGGCGGGCTCAGTGGGTCCGCTCTCCCCGTCCGATGAAAAAAGCAAAAAAAGGTAACGGCGGACAGAATCCGGCGGAATATTTCCGCAGAGAGTTTTCTGTGCAGAAGGAGTTAAAGAGAGCCAGGGTTTACGCCACCTGTCACGGCGCTTACCAGCTGAGCGTGAACGGAATACGGCCGGACGACAGGGAACTGGCGCCGGAATTTACGGTTTATGAGAAATACCTGTGTTACCAGACCTACGATATTTCGTCTCTGCTGCGCGCCGGAACAAATGCGATCGGTATGCTGGTGGGGGACGGCTGGTATAACTGCGGTTATTTTAAACCTCCCGGCAGAAAATTTCGTCCCCATCGCGCGGTACTGTTTCAGATTCGCCTGGAGTATGAGGACGGAACCTCTGAGGATATTGTTTCAGACGATAAGATCAGGGTGGGAGAGAGTCCGGTTCGATCTTCGGATCTGTTTGCCGGCGAGTTTTACGATGCCGGAATGGAACAGGACGGCTGGGACTGCGCTGGATTTAACGACAGCGAATGGAAACGCGGCGTTCTGATGGAATCGGAATCTTTTGGGCATTTAAAGGCCCAGTATGGAGAACCGGTGCGGCCGGTGCGGGAACTGCCGCCGGTCAATCTGTACAAAAGCCCGAAGGGAGAAACCATTCTGGATTTCGGTCAGACTCTGGCAGGAGTGCTGAGAGTCAGGACGGATTTTTCCGCCGGGACCAGACTGACCCTGGACCATTTTGAGGAGACGGACCGGGACGGAAATTATGTCAATACCATTTTAGGGAGCGACGCCTCGGGACACCATCAGAAGGATGTCTTTCTTTCCGCGGGGAAACCTCAGCGGTATACGCCTCATTTTACTTACCACGGATTCCGGTACGTGAGAGTGACCTGCGATGTCCCGGTCAGGGCGGAAGATTTCACGGCGGTGGTATGGTCTACGGACAATGAGGACCTGGGAACCTTCGAGACGTCCAATGAAATGATTAACCGGCTTTATGAGAATACCAGATGGTCGCAGCGATCCAACATGGTCTCGATTCCTACGGACTGTCCCCAGAGGGAAAAGGCGGGATGGACAGGAGATATTCAGATTTACGCCCGAACCTCCCTGCTCAACGAAAATACCACGCCGTTTCTGACGCGATGGCTGCAGAATCTCGCCTGCGACCAGCATAAAAACGGAGCGGTTCCGGTGGTTGTTCCCTTTGTTGGTCTGTATCGGCTGCTGGCGAAAATCAACCAGATTACCTGCGGCAACCGCGGACCGGTGGGAGCGGCAGGATGGGGAGACGCAGCCTGCATGGTGCCCTGGAGCATGTATGAAATTACCGGGAACAGGAGAATTCTGCGGGAGCAGTATGATTCCATGAAGGCCTGGTGCGACTATATTATCACCACTGCGGAGACCCGAAAGGGGAAGAACAAATTGCCGCGGGAGATCGACAGATATCTGTGGAATACAGGTTTTCAGTACGGCGAATGGCTGATTCCCAGCCAGTCAGGGAATGGCGGGGACGCCAGTTTCTCAAAACCGTTGAATTCTTCCGTCTACTGTACGCCGTTTTTCGGATGGAATTCCTGCAGGATTATGGCGGAAACCGCGGCTCTGCTGGGACGTGGGGAAGACGAGGAGTATTACCGCGACATTGCGGATAAGATGAAAGCGGCGATTCAGAAAGGCGTGATCCGGGAGGACGGATCTCTGCCGGTGGATTTTATGGGAGGATATGTGCTTGCCATCGCTTTTGATCTGGCTTCAGACAGCCAGAGAGAAAAGATGGCGGAACGTCTGCTGACAAAGATAGAGGAAAATGGAGACTGTCTGGATACGGGTTTCCTTGCCACGCCCTATCTTCTGGACGCCCTCTGCAAAATCGGGCGGACAGACAAAGCAGTTACCCTTTTGCTGCAGGAGAAATGCCCTTCCTGGCTTTATGAGGTAAAGCAGGGGGCAACCACTATCTGGGAGAGTTATATTTCTTACAAACCGGACGGAGAGCCTCTGGCGACAAGTTTTAACCATTACGCTTTCGGCTGTGTGGACGATTGGATGTTCCGCAAGATCTGTGGGATTGACATGGCCGCGCCGGGATTTAAAAAGATAGTGATCGCTCCGGAGGTGACGGATGCCTTTGCCAACGCGAAGAGAACCTATATGAGTGAATACGGGCGGATCGGAGTGGAGTGGAGGACGGAGGACGGACACTTCCATATGAAGGCGGAGATCCCCTGCAATACGACAGCCCTTGTACGCCTGCCGGATGGAACTTCCCGGGAAGCGGGCAGCGGGACATATGAATTTGAATGCATGATGTGAGGACAGAAACGGGATGCTGTCAGAGAAGAACGGTCAGATACAGATGTCCCGGGGATAGCATTGACGATAGCCTGGTCGGTTCTCTTAAAAACTGCGGATTTTATTTTATTTTGCATTTTTCCATTTCCCGTTCCTGTTTCTGAGCAGAATGATGTTGTATCATAATACTTGACACTTCTACTTCACGGATTTATAAAAAAAGAAGTGAAAATGGAGGTCAAAAATGGCACAAAAAAAGTTTATGACAATGAGTTCAAGATTCAGGCAGTAAAGCTGGGTAGAGAGATTGGTTTCAGCAAGGCTGCAAAAGAGTTAGGAGTCAACATCGACACGCTCTACGGATGGAATAAACGCGCCAAAGACGCCAGATTGGATCTGGGGCCAGGGACACAGACACCAGATACAGCCATGAGCCTTACAGAAGAGGTGCAGAAACTCAGACAGCAAAACAGAGAGCAGGCAAAAGAGATCGCCCGCTTAAAAGAGGAAAATGAGTTTCTTGCAGAGGCAAGCGCTTTTTTCGCAGCGAGCCGTCGGAAGTCAGCAAAACACTAAGGATGAAAGTTATCGACATCAAGACAGAAGGCGGCATGGTCAAGGGAAAGATCGCTTTTTATTGTGATGCCCTCGGTGTGACAAGACAAGGATTTTACTGGTATCTGAAACATAAGGATATGCCATGGAAATATGAGGGGATTGCTAAAAAAAATGCGTGAGATTGTGGCTGAGGATGAATGTAACGATACCTATGGTCGCTGCCGGATGTACCAGGCGCTAAAGCTAAGGTATCCGGAGGATGATATCCCCAGTGAAAGGACGGTTTACCGAATCATGGGAGAGATCGGGTTGGTACACAGGTCAAAACGGAAACCCAACGGGATCACAAAGGCAGACCGGGAGGCACGGAAATCTGAAGATCTTTTCAAACGGAACTTCACAGCAGAAAAGCCGTTGGAAAAATGCGTAACAGATATAACGGAAATACCTGCTAAAGATGGAAAACTCTATGTTTCTGCCATTTTTGACTGCTATGACCTGGGAGTGATTGGATTAGCAATGTCGGACAACATGAAGGCAGAACTGTGTGTATCCACAATAAAGAATGCCTGTATTACTTATCCCGGTATCCGTGGAGCGATCATTCATTCTGATTATACCGAATTCGGTATAATTCTGACCGCGGGAGCCAATATACGAGCGGCCCTTACCGTGCAGAACTCCAGCACTACGGGATCATTCAGAGTATGAATAGTGCTGGTGGAAGGTGCCACGATAATGCACGCTGTGAAGCGATGTGGGCAAGAATGAAAGAAGAACTCCTATATGGCAGATATGATTCAAAACAATCCAGTCCGTACATAGGAAAAATCGCCTTCGGCCTTGGCAGGTGATGATTGTGGCAGCAATCGGCATAGCTTGCAAAAGAATAGGCTG
>NZ_JANGCG010000026.1 GCF_024462815.1 Gemmiger formicilis | reverse complement strand
ATGCCGTCCGCTTGGGGGCTGATTTTCTTTTACATGCCCGCTTTGGAAGGTGCGGAGAGCTGGATGGAAAGCTCGATTTCAAACGGGCGATGCCAGGGAAAGGAAATTTGGCTGATTTCCACCTGTGCAGGGAGAGAAAGGCCTTTGGCCAGCCGGCACATCTGCCGTGTCACATATTTTGCAAGCAGCTGTTCCTGCCAGGAGCCGTCAAAAGAGAGCCCTTTTCGCTGCGCGTATGCAGCAACGTCCTGGCGCACCAGGCTCATATAAAGCCAATCCTCCAGAATCCGGTGGCAGGTGAACAGGGCACTTTGTGTGCTATCTTTGCCGCAGAGCATTCCCTGGGCGATGCAGCAGCCGGCAGCATTGGCCGCTGTGTTCCAGCCTGCATAGGCATAGAGCGTTTTCAACAGATTTTGCTGCTGCAAAAGGTCCATCCATTCCCGGTCGGCTCCGTTTGTGACAGCCAGGTCGGCCAGAATCACAGGCTTTTTGGCGGCCAGCGCCCGCAGATTGGCGGCGAGATCGGGCAGGCATCGTTCGCCAAAAGCAGAGTGAGGGGCGGGAGATTTGGCGTCGCCCATGGCGCTTTGCCCTTCGGTGGGGGCGTTGACAACAAGGATGTAGTCGGCTTCTTGCAGGGAAAAGCAGGTTCTGCCGCCGGCCGCGGCGACCAGCCATTTGAGGTTTTCGCCCAGCGGCCGGTCTTCAAAGCGGGGAATAACCATAGGTGCGCCGGCGCTGCTGTAACAGATGTGCACCGACGGGGTTATGCCGCGGCTGTGGTTGACCGCCCGTGCCAGCAGGATGCAGCCGGCCTCATCGGCGCCGGAGTAGCTGTATATGCGGCTGCCCAGCGCGTGGCTGCGGATAGCGGCGGCGAGCTGCTGCCGCTCTGCGGCGGCCCATCCCAGGAGAGCACAGTCGTCCAGGGGAATGGTGAGAAAATCCAATGCCCCCTGTTCCGCCAGAAAAATAGTTTGCAGATTCACCGCGTGGTTGGTGCTGCGCCGGCTGCAGAAATCGGAGAGGACGGAGCGCGGAATGCTCTGTTCCAGGCCGGAAAGCTCGGATTTTTCTTCGGCTGTGGCCAAATTGCGCTGGATTTTGTCCCGCAGCACTCCCACACGGAAGAGGGAGCTCCCGTGCTCGGCATAGTAGTCCGGCTCCTCGTCGGCAGAATTGTAGCAGGGCGCCCGCATGATAAGGCTGAAGGCAAAGAGCTTGACCTGGGGATATCGCGCGCGCAGATCGGCCAGAAGATGCAGGCGATCCAAACATTCCCGGGTGGTTTGATGGTGCAGCCGGGAAGGGACGATGCCGCCATATACGAGCATATCAATCGAGATCACCGCATAGTCACAGCAGGAAAAGTTTTTTTCCAGCCATTGCGCCAGCAGCAAAAACGGGGCAGGCCGCTTTTTGCTGCCCATCAGCTCTTTGGGAGGGAGCAGCAGCTGGACATCGGTGCATTTTTCGACCATTAACGCGGGATAGAGAAAGTTGCAGGGGCGCTCATCCAATGGCAGCAGCAGGATACGGGGCATAGCCAGTCCTCCTTTTTATGGAGCGAGAATCTCGTCGATGAGCTTGTCCGCCATGGAAAGGCTGCGGGGCACGTGGAACGGGCCCTTGAAGGTGCTTCCCTTGCAGGCAGGCAGCGTGGGTTTGCCGTCCCGGCGCAGGTATCCATACCACTCCCCGTATGCAGGGTCGGCGAAGTGGTCGCGGCAATAGGCGATGGTTTTGTAGAACCAGTCCAGATAGGTTTCGTCCCGGGTGTCGCGGTAGGCCATGAGGCTGGCGATGAGGATTTCGTTGTGGGGCCACCACAGCTTCATGTCGTGTTCATAGGCTTCGGGGGGCAGCCCCATGCAGTCAATGAAATAGAGCAGACCGCCGTATTCCTGGTCCCAGCCGGCGTTGATGGCAAAACGGAACACATCCTCGGCCTTCCGGTGCAGGTCCCGGCTGCCGATGCGGTTGGCTTCCTCCATCAAAAACCAGCTGCACTCGATATCGTGGCCCGGGTTGACGACGCGCCCCGCGGAAATGTCGCTTTGAAATTCTCCGTTCATCCCCACCGATTCCAGGGTGCAGTGCAGATCGGGTTTGTGGTGGTAGGCGAAGATGTCGTGGACGCACTGGGCGGAATACTGGTCGTAGAGAGCGGCCTGTTCCGGGTCTACACGGCGCAGAACGCTGGTCATGTTCAAAAAGATCATGGGGTCGGCCAGAGCGCGCCCCTTTCGGGTTTCGGGGATGGTTTTGGGGCCAAGGCCGGTGGGGTCGGGAGCGCCGTGGTTCAGATCGTATACCAGCTGATAGGCCCGGCGGGCCCGTTCCAGGCATTTTCTGTCGCCGGTAATGCCGTAGTATTCCGCATTGGCGATGGCATAAAATTCCTCGGAAAAGCAGTACCGGCGCTGGCGCAGGGGCTTTCCGTCTGCCGTCACGGTGAAGTACATCCGGTTTCCGGCACTGCGGTTGATGCAGTGGTCTTCCATAAAATCCAGACAGGACCGGGACGCTTCCAACCATTCCGGCCTGGTGCCGTACAGGCGGCACATGTGGGCAAAAATCCAGCCGCACCGTCCCTGCATCCAAACGCTTTTATCGGTGGAAAACACCTTGCCTTCCCGGGTCAGGCAGGTGTAGATGCCGCCGTGCTCGGGATCCATGCCGTTTTTGAGCCAAAAGTTCACAGAGGATTCAAGTTCGGTGCGAATCCAGCTTTGCCAGCTGCGCAGTTTTTCGGTATCCATTGTTGTAAAAACCTCCTTGTATGTGATTGCCGCCCTGGTTGTCTGGTCAGGGCGCTGTGGGGGCGGAGAGCCCCAGCGCCGTTTTGATGATCCGCCCGGCACAGCTGCGCAGCAGCCGGCGGTCCAGCCTGCCATCGCGGAGAGCGCACAGCAGCGCGCTGTACTCCCGCCGGCTGCCGGGCATCAACAGGTCGTTGCCGGCCTGGATGCAGCCCTCGGCGGTGCAGCGGCGGCTGGACGTGGTGTCCCAGTCGGTCATAAAGATGCCGGCAAAGCCCCATTCGCAGCGGGCGATGGCTGTGCAGAGGGCGGCACTGTTTGCCGCATGGACGCCGTTTACCAGATTGTAGCTGGTCATAATGGCACTGGGCTGGGCCGACTGTACGGCGATTTGAAAACCCCGCAGATAAATTTCGCGCAGAGCCCGTTCCGAAACCAGGCTGTTGGATTCCAGCCGTTCGGTCTCCTGGTTGTTGCAGGCAAAGTGCTTGAGGGTGACGCCGCAGCCCGGGCAGGACTGGACTCCCCGGGTGATGGCGGCCGCCATCTGGCCGGACAAAAGCGGGTCTTCGGAAAAATATTCAAAATTGCGGCCGCAGAGTGGGCTGCGGTGGATGTTCATGCCGGGCGCCAGCCAGAGGCTGACCCCAAACAGAGCCATTTCGTAGCCCATGGCGGCCCCCACTTCCTGCAAAAGGCAGGTGTTCCAGGATTGGGCCAGCATGGTTCCAATGGGAAATGCAGTGCAGTACTGGTAGTGCCGGGTGCCGCCCGGGTTGTACTCGCCGCGGGCCAGAAAGCCGTTTTCAAAGCACTGTTCCAAAGGCGGGATCAGCGGCTGCCCTTTTTGGGTGAAATAGCAGCTGGCCAGCCGCAGGCCGGCGGGCCCATCCGCCAGGACCAGAGAGGGAACCCGGATGTCCCCGCCGATTTCCTGGGTTTCGCCGGCAGACCCGGGCACGCTCACCCCGGCGGACCCCAGTTGGCTTTCGTCGTCTTTGTGCCATTGGCCCACACAGAGCCGCACCAGCGAATCATCATCCAGCTGCGAGGCGATTGCAAGGGCTTTTTCGGCGTTGGGGTCGGGGTGCGGACGAGAGCGGGCGGAGCCGAGCAGCAAGCCCGGGCGGACCGGCAGGATGGGCAGCCCCTGCTGCAGGAGTTCTTTTTCCAGAGAGCGGCGCTTTTCCAGGCAGTGCTTCATTCCGGGAGAAAACCAGTCCTGCGGTGCGTCCGGCCAGCAGAGCGAAACCTGTTCCAGTACCTCCCGCTGTTCCAGCTGTATGCCGCCAATCAGGCGGCAGCTCTGCAGCGAGTTTCCCAGCCAAAGGCCATAGGTTTTGGCGTCCAGTACCCAGCCGCCCGCCTGCGGATCAAAAGAGGCGAGAGCATCGGGAGAAAATTCCAGTGCAAGTGTCTGTTTCTGCCCGGGCGCCAGCAGGCCGGTTTTGGCAAAGGCGACCAGCCGGCGGTATTCTTTTGGCTGCAGGGCGCAGGGACAGGTGGCGTAGAGCTGCATCACCTCTTTTGCGCTCCAGCGGTCCCCGGTGTTTTGCACGGTGCAGTCCAGCACAAACCGGGGCCGGTTTCCCCGTTCCAGGCGCAGGCAGCCGGCCTGGATGGAAAACTGCGTGTAGGAAAGGCCATCTCCAAATCCAAATCGAACCGGTACGTCAAAGGTGTCAAAGTAGCGGTATCCCACAAAAATCCCCTCATGGTACCGAACGGTGCGTGGGTCAGGGGAAGGCTGCTGCATACAGGGGCAGTCCTGCAGCCGCAGCGGCCAGCAGTCGGTGAGCCGCCCGCTGGGGGACACGGCGCCGCGCAGCACGTCGGCCAGGGCGTTTCCGCCTTCCATGCCGGGCTGTGAGAGCAGCAGCACGGCATGGATCCGGGGCAGCTCGTCCAAAACCGAAAGGTCCACGATGCCGCCGGTGTTCAGCACCAGAATGACAGAGGGATAAAAGCTGCACAGACTGCGCAGGTCCTGCATTTCCCATTTCGAGAGCAGATAGTCGCCGGGCTCGTTTTTGCGGTCTGCCCCTTCTCCCGAGGACCGGCTCAATACATACAGTGCAGCATCGCAGGCCGCTTTGGCAGGCGCACAGGCGGGAGCCTGAAAGGGCGTGTTGACATACGCGGCAAAAAAGTGGGGCTGCTGGCCGGTTTCCAGCTGTTCCCAGACGCGGTCCCGCCATTTGCTGCGGGCCTGGCGATAGATGGTGTCACAGTGCTGCAGCCAGGCTTCGTTGGCGATCTGAAAGCCGGCGGCGTACAGGCCGTCGCGGATGGAAACGGTTTCCCGGGCGTTTACATCTCCCAATCCGGTCCCGCCCTTCAGGGTGTGCAGGGCGCCTGTGCCGTAGAGGGCAATGCGGCAGCCGGAGGGCAGAGGAAGCGTGTGGTTTTCGTTTTTCAAAAGGATGATGCCTTCCTCCGCAGCCCGGCGGGCAAGGGCGCGGTGCACTTCTTCGTAGGGGCGGGGGGAGCAATCGGTGCAGCGGGGCAGGTGACGAACACATGGCATGGGGAATACCTCCGGGGAAAAATCAGGTGCGGCGGGCAAACTGAAGCAGGTCGATGCAGGCGCCGCCCTCCAGCCGTGAACGCTCGGCAGCAAGCGCCATGATATGGCTGTCGATGGAAACGTCCACCGAGGTGAGCGAGGCGGGGTCTTCCCGCTGGAAAAGTGCGGCCAGGGCGTCCATCATCCGGTCATCGCCGCCGCCGTGCCCGGCAAAGCGGTCGGTGAGCTTGTCCAGCTCGATGATCTGCTCGGGCTGCCCAAAGCGGCGCAGCATCACGCGGTTGCGGAGCATGTCGATCTCCAGCTCTCCCAGCGAGCCCATGGCGCGCATGGTGCGGCAGCATTCCTGGGTGAAGGCGGTCACGGTGAAGGTGGCGCAGACGCCGTTGGCAAACTGCATGTTCACACACTGGTGGTCGGCCACATCGTTGTCACAGGCGTAGACACAGCGCCCGTAGGGCCCCTTTTCCAGAGCGGCGCGGATGCTGTCCGGCGTGGGCGTTTCGCTCAGCACCGAGCAGGGCCAGCCGGCATTGCCGCCGAGAATGCCGGTCTTTTCATTTTCCATGTAGATGCGCACAGCGCTGTACGGGCAGCGGGTGGATAGGGCACAGCGGGTGCAGCGGTCGTCCGCGCCTTCGGGGGCGCTTTCAGCGCGAAAAACAGACAGGCCGCCGTTGGAGGAGAGGGATATACAGGCGCTGCCGGCAAACCAGCGCAGCAGGTCCAGGTCGTGGCAGCTTTTTGCCAGAATCATGGGGCTGGAATCCTCCTCGCGGCGCCAGTTGCCCCGCACATAGCTGTGGGCAAAATGCCAGTAGGCCACATTTTCGATCAGATCCATGTGGATGAGCCGGCCGATCTCTCCGGATTCCAGCAGCCGTTTCACAGTGGAGAAAATCTGAGTGTAGCGCAGCACATGGGCCACGGTGACGATCCGGCCGCAGCGGTGCGCCGCTTGCTGCAGTGCCAGACATTCCTGCAAAAGGGGAGAGATGGGCTTTTCGAGCAGCAGGTGATACCCTTTTTCCAGGGCGGGAAGTGCCAGCCGCACATGGTCGCGGTCCTGGGTGGCGATGACAGCCACATCCCCCAGACGGGGCTGCTGCAGGAGGGATTCCATGGTTTCGTAGCACTGGCTGTCCGAAAGGCCCAGGTCCCGCTGCACATCCCGGCGGCGGATGGGGTTGGGTTCGGCGATGGCGGTCACCTGCATTTTGTCGGGGTTGCGCTTGGCATAGGAGGCGTATACCTCATATCCCCGCACACCCAGACCGCCGATGACGATTTTGATGGGAAGATCCATTATAATACCTCTTTCTTTTTTATATGCGTTATATGCGGCAGGCGGAGATGCATTCGCCCCAGGAATAGCAGCCCCGGAATTTGCCGTCGGCGTTGGTCAGGCAGCGCAGCTTGGGGCAGGCAAGGGTTTCGATCTCGTCGATCTCTCCCTGGTGCAGGCGCTGCATTTGGACTTCGGCGGTGCGAAATCGCCCGGTCAGGCCCGCCATGCGCAGATCGATCACCTCATAACCGAAAGGTTTGTTCACCGCTTCCCACAGCCTGCCCCAGGCGGCTCGGCAGCTCTCGCATTGCCGGGCACAGGCGTGGGCCAGGGCGGCCATTTGGGCGGCCTGGGGGCTTTGGCAGCGGGCGGCGGGAGCCTGAAGAAACCACTGGACCTTCAGCGCCAGCAAGCCGGCCAGCTGCTCGTAAAAGCGGTACATGGCCTCAAACCGCGGCTCCTGGCTGGTAAAGCCGTGGTACAGGCGCTGCAGCGATTCATACCGGCCCGAAAGGGCAAGGCCCTCGCAGTCGGCCTGAAACAGCGGCAGCAGCGGGTCCTGGTAAAGCAGAAATTTGGAGAAGTTTACGGGGTCGTCGGACACAGGGGCAAACAGGGCAGGCAGATCGAACTCGCCCAGACGGGAAAAAGCCTCGCAGGGCTCCCCCACGCAGCTTTCAAAGCGGCTGGCCAGGGCAGAGGGACTGGTGTCGCCGGTATAGGTGAATTCGGCGTACAGCTGCAAACCGTACAGAATGGCGGGCAGCGGGCATTCGGCGCCGTTGTCGCCCCAGGCGGTGGCCAGCACGGTGGAAATGTGGTGGTCACGCGCTTCTTCCAGGCCGGGAAGGCTGGCGCTGCGCATTTTTTCCACCGCGGGCACGGGCCCCACCCAGCTCCACAGGCCGCCGGCAAACAGAACCGGTGCGCCGAACTGCTCGTGAACGTCAAACAGCTTGCGATAGCTTGCCCGGTCCATGTGGTAGTAGTCCCAGTAAACCAGAGGAACATCCGGCAGAGCGGCGTCCAGAACGGGCTGGGGCAGCTGGTCGGGAACGTCGTAGTAGCCGCCGGTGGGCGAAGCGGCGCGCAGGTACATGTCGCTCCAGATCATCGGCGCGAAATTGTATTTTTGGGCAAGAGCCGCCACCCGGGAGAGGTGCCGGTTCATCAATTCCCAGGCGGGGACGATCCCGTTTTTGAAGCGGAAATTTCCCAGCCCCAAAGACCAGGCCTCGTCCATGCCGATGTGGATGCGCTGGGTGTGGAAACAGGCCCGCACAGCCTGGAACATCTGCTCGATGTAGGCATATACCTTTTCCTCCCCCACCATCAGGCAGTCTTCGGTGTCCCGCAGGTCGGGGTCATTCTGCGGCCAGTGCAGCGCCCGCTCCAGATGCGCCAGGGTCTGGATGCAGGGGATGAGCTCGATGCCCAGGTCCGCCGCATACCCGTCCAGTTCCCGCAGCTGCTGCTGGGTGTAGCGGCCCCGCAGATAGCCAAAATAGGGCTGCTGAGGGATTTCGTAGGTGTCCTCGGTGTACAGCATGGCTACCGACATGCCCATCAGGGCCATTTTGCGCAGCATCAGCTTCACCGTGTCGGGGGTCAGCACGGCATTGCGGGAACAGTCCAGCATTGCACCCACCTCGGCAAAGGCCGGCTGCTGCTTCCAGGCGAGGGACTGGCGGGACGGCTGTTTCAGATAGGACAAAGCGCGGAAAAACTCGGCGGGCACCCGGTATTCCACCTCCAGCGAGTTTTCTTCCAGCCGGAAGGCAAAGCGGCCGGCCCGGCGCGCGGTGACCGCAATGCCGCCTTCGCCCACGGCAAAACCTTCGGATTCACACAGATGCCCCAGGCCCGCCAAGAGTTCCTCCGGCAGGCTGGAGGGGGAAAGAACAACCAGTTTCATTTGTAAAACTCCTTTAATTTGTCTTTGAGAACTCCCTGCAGCAGGCCGGCACAAATTTCGGCCACGGTCCAGCCGCTTTCAACGGCCCAGGGCCCCCAGCCCACATCGTTGGGCAGACCGCAGACCTCCATTTGCTCCGCGTCAAAGCCCCGTGCCCAGGCGCCGTCGATCCGGGGGTCCTGGCTGTGGATCTGGGCTGTGGACAAAAATGCGGCGTGCCGGCAGAACAAATCGTAAAAATAGGCATCTTCCGTGACAAAATAGGCCTGCATCAGCCCCAGGGGAACCCAGTTGTTGCTGTATAAAAGGTCACACACCGGGTCGCCGTTGCGGGCCAGCAGGGAACATTCGCCGTTTTCCTGCTTGCTGCATGCGGCGGAGTAGTCGTCGTCCCATTCAAGGTAGGCGCCGGAGGGGTGTCGCATCTTTTCCAAATCCCGGGTCACGGTGTAGAGCATCTGCCGGTATTCCTGTTTGCCGGTGGCATAGTAGAGCCAGGCAAAGGGGAGAAGAAGCCGGCAGAGCTCCTCGGTTTGGCTCTGTTCCCGGATGGTTTTGGGATAGGCCTGCAGCAGCGCCTGCATGCCGGTTTCGCCCACGGCCAGGCAGCGGGCGTCCTTTTCCAGCTTGCCGTACAGCAGTAGGCAGGCCAGATAAAAGGCATTATAATGTGCGCAGGGGAAAGCTCCGTTCTGTCGGCTCAGCGCGGCAAAATCTTCCTCGGACATGTTCAGATTGTCGGTGCGGGCCGGCCGCAGGCCATCCGGCCCGGTGGTGTTCATCAAAAATTCCAGCGCCATCCGGCACTGGGGCAGATATTCCCGCCCCAGCCCGTACAGGGCTTTGAACAGGGTCACCAGCATGGCCCGGGCCATATCGTCCTGGTAGCACACCTCCCAGGCGATGTCGGTCCAGCGGAGCATGCCCTGAAAGCGGCCCGAGCGGATCTGCATTTTGTCGTAGACAAAAGCTTCCAGGTTTTGGGCCCGCTCCAGGCTGCGGGCGTCGCCGAATGCCAGAAAGTGCATCAGATAGGCCAGCGCCGCTTCGCCGCAGCAGTCAGTGCGGATGGAGGAGGCGGTTTTCTGGTGGCCGTCGGGGTAAATTTCGGTGCCCAGCCCTTCCAGCACGCCTCGTTTGCCCTCATCCACCAGAATGCCGGAACGGCTGAACCAGTCGATGCCGCTGGCGGCACAGTCGGCGGCGGAACGGGCAAAGCCGGTTTGGTACTGAGGCGGAAACTCCACCTCCTCCAGAACCGGCGCGCCGCACAGCCAGCCGATCAGCGAGCGCACCAGTCGGCTCCAGGCCGGCACCGGAGAGAATCGCGCCCGCAGAAAGTTGCACAGCCGGAAGGAGCAGACGGCGACGGCGGGGGTTTCCAGCCAGATGCCATATTGCTGGCAGTCGGTGCGCTCCTGTTGGCTGAGCGGCTGGCGGGCGTGTTCCGACAGCCCCTTTTTATACATTAAAATAGGTCTGGCCAGATTGTTGCGATAGTAGGGGGTGCAGCGCATATTGCATTGATCATCCAACAAAAGTCCATCTTCCAGGCCGGCGAATTCCGCGTCGGTGCACACCAGCCGGAGAAAGCGGGTGGAATCGGGAGATGCACAGTAGTTCTGGCAGAAACTCAGGGTGTATTCATACAGCACCCGTCTGCCGCTGTGCGAAAAATCCTCCACCACACTGCGGCATTCCGCCGGGAAAACCAGCGGTTCCTCCCGGGTGCCCCCCAGCACGCAGGCGCACTGGAAACCATCGAGGCAGTGGGGGGCGAGAGCGTTCGGGTGCAGGACTTCGACGGTAAGAGCCGGAGATTTCTGCAGCAGAGCGAGCAGGTCGCTGGGGCCGCAGGTGATGACGGCAACGGAAACAGACATAAGTTCCCTCTTTCTGGTCCGGGGACCGTTTAGTGTTAGTTATATTATAAAAGCACTATTTTGCAAGTCAATAAAAATCAAAAAATGTGCAAAATGAAAAAAATGTACGCAAAAATATTGCGAAAAGGAGTGCGGAAAAGGCTGCTGCAAAAGTTGCGCCCACGCTAAAAGTATTGTTTATTGCATTTCCGAAAGGGCCGGCGTACACTGAGATTGTTCAATCAAGCACATGAAGCAGGAAAGGCTGGTGGCAAGACCGTGCGAACTCCAAACGCAAAGACGGCACCCAAGAGAATCAATTATAAATTAAAAAGTCAGATACAGCTGTACGCCATTATGTCGCCGGTGCTGATTTTGATTTTCATCTTCTGCTATGTACCCATGTATGGCCTGCTGATCTCCTTCCAGGACTGGACACCCGGCATGCCCTTTATGGATTTCACCGGGCAGACCAAGTGGGTGGGGCTGAAACATTTTTCAACATTTGTACATGACCCGTATTTCTGGCGGCTCATCAAAAACACCCTGGTGCTCAGCGCCATGAACCTGGGCATCGCGTTTTGGATCCCGATCATTTTTTCGCTGCTGATCAATGAAGTGCGGCTGGTCAAGTTCAAAAAGTTTGCCCAGACGGCAAGCTACATGCCTTACTTCATTTCCAGCGTGGTGGTGGCCGGCATGGCGCTTTCCTTTTTGAGCAGCGACGGCATCATCAACAAATTCATCATGATGATGGGCGGCGAACCCTTCCTTTTGAATATGAAGCCGCAGTATTTCCCCATCGTGTACACAGTGATCAACATTTGGCGGAACTTCGGCTGGGGCAGCATCCTCTACCTGTCTTCCATGGCTTCCATCGACCCCACTCTCTACGAGGCGGCCAGTCTGGACGGCGCCAACCGGTGGCATAAAATCTGGCATGTTACCCTGCCAGCCATCAAACCCACCATTGTGGTCATGCTGATCATGGGCGTGGGCGGTATGCTGGGCGCGGATTCGGATATGATCCTGCTGCTGTACAATCCCGCAACCTACGAATACGCCGACGTCATCGGCACCTATCTGTACCGCTATGGCCTGATGGGCGGCAACTTCAGCTACGGCACAGCGGTTGGATTTATGATCTCGCTGATCAACTTCGGCATGGTTTATCTGGCCAACATGGTCTCCCGCAAGGTTGCCGATTATTCGCTGTGGTGATCCGCTGCGGATGGAAAGGAGAAGAAATTATGACTCAGATATTGGCGCGCAAGAAACACGGCATTCCAAATGGATCGCGGCTGGTGGATGTGCTGATCGTGATCGCGGTGGCAGTCATCTGCCTGTTCACCCTGTATCCCATGTACTATGTTTTCATCATGTCCATCAGCAAGCCCCAGGATGTGCTGGCGATGAACGTATCCTTTTGGCCCACGGGATTTGAACTGCAGGCCTATAAAAAAATCTTTACCGATTCCGATATGTGGCGTGCCTACGGAAATTCCATCCTGTATACAGTGTCCACCACGGTGCTGGTGATCATCACGAGCGTGATGGGTGCCTATCCGCTGTCGGTTCCGGAACTGCGGGGCAGAAAATATGTGGTTGCCTTTGTGCTGCTGCCCATGTACTTTGGCGGCGGATTGATCCCCACCTTTCTGCTCATGAGCAAGCTCAATCTCTACAACAATATTTTCGCCATCATTGTGCCGGCGTCTTTCAATATCTGGTACATCATTCTCACCCGCACCTATTTCACGGGGCTGCCCCGGGATATACGGGAATCGGCGTTCATAGACGGCGCCAGCAATTTTACAGTTCTGCGCCGCATCTATCTGCCCCTGGCAAAGCCCATTTTGGCGGTGGTGTCCATCTACTCCATCGTGACCATGTGGAACAACTGGTTTGCGGCGCAGGTCTATCTGCCGGATAAAAACCTGCATCCGCTGCAGCTGTACCTCAAGAGGGTGCTGGTGGCCCAGACTGTAGATCTCACCAAGCTCAACTCGGCGGATATCGAAAATGCCATGAATCAAATGCTCTCCGCAACGCAGATGCAGTATGCGATGATCATTTTCACCACCCTGCCAATCATCTTTACCTATCCCTTCTTCCAGAAATATTTCATCAAAGGTGTTATGCTCGGTTCTCTGAAAGGCTAAATGAGAGAAGAGCAAAAAAATAAAATCATGCACAAATAGGAGGAAAACAATGAAAAAAAGAAAAATGCTCTCCCTGTTTTTGGTGGGCTGCTTGGCTGCCGGTACTCTGGCCGGCTGCGGCGGAAAATCCAATTCTGGCGATTCCCAGAGCGGCAGCGACCAGGCTTCCAGTGATTTCAGCAAACTTAAGATCCTGGGCACCGAGGGCTGGGCTCCCTGCAACGACTGGAACGAGGTAGAGGAATACAGCGCCTATCAAATCCTGAAAAGCAAGCTGGACGATGCAAAGCTGGACATCGACTGGGAAGTGGTTGCCCCTGAGCAGTACTCGGTGATCCTGCAGACCCGGTTTGCCTCCGGCAAGGATCTGCCCGACATCGCCAAGGCCCATACCATGGACGACGCCGCCCTGATGGCTCTGGCGGAGCAGGGCCTGATCATCCCCATCAACGAGATCATCGACAAATATTCCCAGGGCCCTGCCAAGGAGGCTTTTGACAAAAAGTTCCCCACCATGCGTCCGCTCACCACTGCCGAGGACGGCAACATTTATTGGTTCTGCAATGTGTCGAGTAAGTACTACGGCGACAATACCGACCCCAACGGCAGCTTCTCCATGCTCTACCGCCGCGACTGGGCCGACAAGCTGGGGATTGCCGAACCCACCAATCTGGAAGAGTTTACCCAGATGCTGCGGGACTTCCGGGAAAAGGACGCCAATGGCAACGGCCAGCAGGATGAGATCATGTTCATCGATCCCTCCTCTTTCCGCACCAGCATCGCCCAGTGGTTTGATCTGCCCACCGATATGATCGCCCTGGATCCGGTGGAAAACAAGATGGTGAGCCCCTGGAACAGCCCCAATGTCAAGCCTTATTTTGAATACCTCAACAGCCTGGTGCAGGAAGGCATTCTGGACCCCTCTGTCGCCGGCAACTGGGAGCTGATGGCCCAGAAACGCGCCGAAAACAAGCTGGGATGCCTGTGGGACTACACCAATGCCATGTGGAACGAGCCCACCGTGGCGGAGATTGCCCCCGATGCGCTGTATGCGCCGCTGATGCCGCTGCCCGCCCTGGACGGCGTGGAGCCCGGCTCGATGTCTGAGCCCAGTTCCATGGTTTGGGAGCGCTATGTGGTCACCAAGGATTGCGAAGACCTGGAGGCCGTTGCCCGCCTGCTGGATATTGTGTATTCCGATGAGTACGCTGTGCTCACCGCCTTTGGCCAGGAAGGCGTCAACTTCACATACGAAGACGGCGTTATGACTCCCATTCCCGGTCTGACTGCGGATATGGCCCACGAGCAGCGCATCTCCGAAGGCGCCATGCTGTGGAACGGCGTTCTGCCCCGCGTGCAGGAAGTGGATATGCGCCAGCAGGTTGCCAATTGCGATGACTACAAGCGGCAGGTCACTTTGGACCTCATCGACTACGATCTGAAATATCCGGATCAGGTGAACAATTTCCTGGCTCTGCCCACCAAGGAAGAATCCGACAAGATCAATGCCCTGCTGCCCAATCTGCAAACCGCTTCCAAGGAGCTGGCCACCAAACTCACCCTGGGCCAGATCTCTGTGGACGACCTGGACAAGGAAGTGGAAAAGCTGGAAGAGCTGGGCCTGAGCGAACTGGTCGATATCTACCAGGCTCGCTATGAGCGCTACCTGGCCAATATGCCTTCCTGATGATAGAGCACGATAGATCAATGTAAATAGTCAAAGCCGTGCCGCAAAACGCGGCACGGCTATTGCACTTGAAGCTGGGCAGGTGTTTGCTGCGGAATGGATTGCAATTTGCCTATTTGTGATGTAATCTAGTAGCAAGCACGCTTGTTGGTAAAATATTGCGGCACAGAGGGAGAAAAACAGGATGCATCGTTTATACTGGCACTCAAAGGACTTTCAGCGCTATTTTTTTACATACATCGCTTTGTTTGTATGTGTTTTTCTTGTGGGGATTTCTATTTTTTCTGCCGCCATGCGGAAAGAACGCAAGGAAGCCAACGAAAAGTCCTTTTTAGCCGAGAGCCAGAAGGTGCGGGACGTCCTGGACGATATTTGGGAAGTGGGCAGCGAAGTGAGCAACGTGCTGCAAAATTCCATTTGGGTGCAGAAGTTCACTTCGGAGAGCAAGATTTTTGAAAATGAGTTCGGCCCGATGGAAAAACAGGATATTTCGGTCAATCTCACCGCTCTGTGCAGCCTCAACAGCGCTCTGCGGGATATCGCAGTGCTCTATCCGCAAAAAGATCTGGTGGTGACGTCCAGCGGGTGGTTTTCCGTTTCGGAGTACGAAAACTATTTGCAGCGAAAATTGCAGCTGCCTGCCAATCTCGTCACCGAGCATCTGCTGAATGTGCCGGGGTGCGAGGGCCCGCTCAAACCCAGCAATTTTGCTTTTCACAATGCGGACTATCTGGTCTATGTGCAGCAGCTGGATATTCTTACTCCGCCCCGGGCAATTGCCATAAGCTGCTTTGACAAGGCAGCCATGCAAAAGCTGCTTCAGCAGGTATGCGGCGAACAGGTGACCCAGCTGCTCGTAAAGGACTGGAACGGCCAGCCCATCTGGCAGGTGGATTTTCAGCAGACCTCTGCACCGACCCAAACATGCAGCACCAGCAGCCAGAGCATGCTGGTAACCTATGACCTCACCTGCGAGGATGCCCCCATTCCCTTTGCACAGAGCGCCTGGAACTATGTGCTGGTATTAGTGCTTGCCATGCTGGGCATTTTGGCCGCCTATGTGCTGGCCAGCATTCAGTACCGGCCTTTGGGGAACCTGATTCAAAAGATAAACAAAAAGGTCAAGGGCAAAAACGAACAGCAGGATATTGACACCCTGGCCACCTGCGTGGGCAGGCTGTACGACGACCACACCAATATGGAAAACACCATTGCGGCCTATCGGTATGCCCTGCGGGAGCAAACCAATGCGCAGCTGCTGCGCGGCTATTTCAACAGTGATCAGCAATCGGTTCCTTCCTCCTGCAATTACTGGTATGTTGTGGTGGTGTTCCGCCATCAGCCTGGCAATCCCGACAACGAAATCGAGGACACACGGATTCACCTGGAATTTTTGCTCACCTTGAAAAAATCGCTGCAAACCATCAAATGCGGCCAGAGCCACTGCGAACTGGTGGAAAATATTGATGAGTGCACCGCTGTGATTGCAGAATTTCCCTCTCTGCCGGACGAGGACATCGCAATGGAACTGGCGCAGCCGCTGTACGATGCGCTGATCGAAGAGGATATAGAATGCAGCGTGTTTGTGGCCCGCGCCCGCAGGGGCCTGACGGGAATCAGCGCGGCGTACCAGGAAATCAAAGAGAGCATGCGGGAAAAGAAGGGAATTTGCGGCATCCAGTTTGCCAGCCCCAACATGGAGTATTACTACCCGCTGGATTGGGAAACGCAGCTGGTGCGTGCCATCCGGGAGGGCAGCGAAAAAAGAGCGCAGGCGATCCTGCAGCAGCTGTACGAGGAAAATCAGCGCCTTGGGCTGAGCTATACGCTCATCTGCCGGGTTGCCACCCTTTTGTACGAAACCATGCGGCGGATTATTTTGGAAGAAAAGCTGCCGGTGCAGATGTTTTTGAAAATGGAGGAACCGCAGCATGGCATGACGCTGGAGCAGGCGTTTGACCGCGCAAGAAACACCGTCAACACGCTCTGTGAGCAGATCATGCAGAAAAAGCAGCAGGTGGCCACCAACGTGAACCGCTCGCTGGTGAGCTATGTAAACGAGCATCTGCACGACCCCGATCTGTCGCTGAATTTGCTGAGCGACCATTTTGGCGTGTCCAATGCCAGCGTTTCCCGCATCTTCAAAAATACGGTGGGACAAAATTTCTACAACTATATCACAGAAAAGCGGATGGCAAAAGCCAAGGAACTGCTGGTGCTGAAGGGATACTGTCCCCGGGAAATTGCCACAGAAATAGGGTACGACAACGAGTATTCCTTCAAGCGTGCTTTCCAGCGCACCTACGGCATCACGCCCCGCGACTTTTTGGAAAAGGAAGGGAAAAATGCAAGGTGAATATTGCACATCCGGACAGAATACAGGCGGAATCCGGAATCTGGTATTGATTTATAATGGGTATTACGACCGGCAGCAGGGAGATTGGAGCGCACAAGAGCTGCTGCCCTATCTGCTGTATCAAAAACGAAATGCCGGTTTTGGCGAGCCCTTTTTCGATGGATTTCTCTTTTTGGGGCTTTTGTCCTGCACAGGCAACCAGCTGTTTGAGGCGGTGGACCCCGCCAAGGCGGCCACCTGGGAGGATTTTGAGTGGTATCTGAACAAAACGCTGCGGCCGCAGGGGGACCTGTGTGCGCTGCACGAGGCGGTGCTGCAGGCCAGAAAACTCAGCCGGCGGCCCCAGCTGCAGGCGCGGCTGGTGCTGACCATTCCCTTTCCCTCCCGGCAGACCTTTGGCGGACCGGAAAGCCAGAAAGCGGCCATTGACCGGTATATGGACCGCATGGCGGAGCTGTACCGCCCCTTTGAGCAGCTGGACACGCTGCGGTTGTGCGGCCTGTACTGGCTGCATGAGGATGCTTCCCAGACAGAACTGATTGACTATGCAGGCCGAAAAGCCAGAGAGCGCGGACTTGCCTTTTTGTGGATTCCCTACTACCGGGCTTTGGGGTTTGACCGCTGGCAGGCAATGGGATTTGATGCGGCCATCCTGCAGCCAAACCACTACTTTAATGGAACGCAGCCGGTGCAGATTCAAAATGCAGCGGAACTCGCCGCCCAAAACCACATGGGGCTGGAATTGGAGTTTGACGAGCGCGCTTTTGACGACGAAAATTTTTACCGGCGTTATCTGGATTATCTGAAAGGCGCACAGCGGTTTGGGTTCAGTGGATCCCAGGTGTTCAAGGGATATTACCAGGATGTGAAGGCCATATACAACGCGGCGAACAGGGGCGGCGCCCGCGGCCGTGAGCTCTATGAAAAAACTTTCGAGGTTGCAACAGGGCATAAAGGAGAGTAAAGCATGGCGGACGCAGCTGATTTTGACCGGCAGATGGCGGCGCAGAATGCCCGGGGGGAAGAAATCCTATGGCACGAAGTTCCCAACGAAAACATTCTGGTGGAAGGTTTGGGCTTTTTTGCAGAGGAAAGGCGATGGAACCGCCTCCCCCAATCTCTTTCCGGTATGCTGCAGGCCCAGCGGCCGGCGCTGATCGAATTGTCTTCTCACATGGCGGGTGCCTGCCTGCGCTTTCGGACTGACAGCCGGGCAGTGTGGGTAAAGGCGGCGGTAAACGCGGCTCCCTATATGGCGCATATGACTCCGGCGGCCCAGTGCGGGTGCGACTGCTATTTGAGGGCTTTGCCCGACATGGCCTGGCAGTTTGCAGGGCTGACAAAGTTTTCGCCGCAGGAGGACTCCTTTTGCTGCGAACTGGCGCGGGACCTTCCGCCGCACACCGAGGTGCTGGTGTATCTGCCGCTGTATATTGGCATTCGGTCGATTGCAATCGGCCTGGAAAAAGGGGCGCAGATGCAGCCGGCATTGCCCCGCAAACATCGCAGGACCATCGCCTTTTATGGCACTTCCATCACCCAGGGAGGTTGTGCCTCCCGGCCGGGTATGGCGTATCCGGCCATTTTGTCCCGGGAACTGGACCGGGAAGTGTACAATTTGGGGTTTTCGGGCAATGGCGTGGGAATGTCAGGTCTGGCTTCCTGCTTTTGCAGCCTGCCCCGGCTGGGGGCGCTGGTGGTGGACATCCAGCCCAACGCGGGCCCCCAGGGGCTGCTGGAAACCAACCTGCCAGCCTTTCTGGATGCGGTGCGCGGCTGTGCGCCGCAGCTGCCGGTTTTGGTGCTTTCGGCAAGCTGGCAGACAAAATGCGGCTGGAACAGCACCGAAGCGGAACAGTTTGCGCGGGAAGAGTGTTTTCAGCAGCAGGAGGTGGAACGCCGGAAATCCCGGGGAGATAGCTTTATCTGGTTTGCATCGGCACGGGATATGTTGGAAACGGTTGCAAAGGAAACCACCGTGGACGGCGTCCATTTGACCGATCTGGGCTTTTGGCTGCTGGCTCAAAAACTGCGGCCGCTGCTGTGCCGGATGCTGGAACAAGGACAGACAAACGAATAAAAACCATATAAGAAACACCCCGCAGGGGAAAAGCTGCCCAATGGCTTTTCTGCTGCGGGGTGCTTTTTGTAAAAAGCGGCCAAGAAAAATTTTTGCTGGCTCTGCCGGTGAAAAAAGTGTGGAAAACAGGGCGGGCAAAGGCCCTGTTTTTCTCGTTTTACCGGCAAAAATATTGCTGCGCATTTGAAAATTTTGTTTATTGCAACGTTGAAATCCGGTTCCTATAATGGGAATCAAATGCATGTGTCCTGTCTGCGCTGCTCCTGGAAAGGAATGCGGCTGGACGATCGGAAAATTTCAAAAAGAAAAAGGAGATGCAACCATGAAAAGCAACAAGCGAATGCAGGCGCTGCTGAGTACGGCGATGTGCGCGGCGATTCTGTTTTCCAATGCCGCCGCCGTATTTGCGGCCGAAGTTCCTCCCTTGCCGCGGAAGGAAGGCGAAAACCCTCTGGCGGAACAGTCGCCGGTCAACTTGCTCCGGCAGCCAGGCGCGGCGTCCTCCTACCAATACGGCGAGGATGCTCTGTATAATATGTCCAATTTTGACCTTTTGGGCAGTGATGTCAGTTCTCTGGACCTCGATTGCCAAAAGCTCACCGACGGCGTCAAGAGCAGCGCCGGTTCCATTGATTTTGACAGCGTAGTCAATTTTTATTCCAATTCCGCTTTCAACAATGCGGAAAATGGGGCAAAGTTCTCCAATCAGAACACGGTGGATTTTGACCTTGGCCAGCCGAAAACCATTGTGGAAGTAAATGCATACAGCTCGGCCGGGCTCACCGGCCGCTACGCCGGTTCGCTGGGCCATATCGGCAAATACAGCGTCTATGTGTCGGCAGACAAAAACCAGTGGACCTGCGTTTTGGATGGGAAAAACTGCGGAGAAGACATTTCGGAGCAGACTGGCGCCTATGTGGCCCGGTATGCGGTTTCCGCGGACAAGGTGCCGGGGCACCCCGATGCCACCGGAATCTACGCGCAGTATGTGCGGATTGTGTTTGAAACAAATGCGCTGTGGGGCAATTATTCCTTCCTCACAGCGGAAGAAGTGGAGATTCTGGGGCAGGATGGCAAGGCCCAGGGCGCCTTTGAGCCCGCCGGCGAACAAGAACCTCCCGCCGCTGAGAATCTGGCGCGGACCGCCTCCTACACCTACTCGCCTTCCACCGAAAAACATGTGTTGACGGCGGAGAATGACCCGGCATATTCGTCGGATGCCGACTGCAAAAAGATGAACGACGGCGTTCGGGGAGATGCCACCGGGGCGGATATGACCAATTGGACGGTCTTTGAACCCATTCCCTGGATGAATCCCGACAACGCTTCCAACTACAACAACGATCCCCTGTGCGCCATTTTTGACCTGGGCGCGCAGAAATCCATCACCGGGGTATCCACCGCTTCGCTGGTTACCCAGCAAATCAAGCAGAGTGCCAACCTTCAGATCTATGTTTCCAACGACAAGCTGGACTGGTTTGAGGTTTCCAAAAAGAACGGCTACGACCAGCAGGAGCCTGTGAACGGGGTGGTGGAACTGTCCTGGGATGCGGCTACGGACAAGGTGAAGGATCATGCCGATGCCACCGCGGTATATGCCCGGTATGTGAAGGTCGTCTTTTCTTCGGTTTCTCCCGATGCGCCCAGCCAGCAGGTGGCGTTGGACGAAATTGAAATCCTGGGCAGCAGCGACCGGATGGAGGGCGCCTATGAGCCCAAAGCCGAGGAGATAACCGGCGACACCGATCCTCATTATCCCGACAACCTGGCCTATCGGAAGTCTTATGAGGTGCTCAATGCCAGCGCGGCGGGGGACAGCTCCTACCCTGACCCCAAAAAGACCAAGCTGACCGACGGCGTGGAGGCCACTGCGGATTATCTGGATGCCCCCTGGACCGCCTATTCGGCAGGCGCCTACCGCGAGTTTGTCATTGATTTGGGCGAAATCTGCTCCGTTTCCGAAGTGGAGTTCAACAATCTCAGCAACGACGGCATTGCGGCCAAGATGCCCGGGTCGGTTGATGTTTCTTTTTCCAAGGATAATGCCAGCTGGTCCACTTTGAAAAATGCGTTTCTGATTCCCGAGCGTCCCACCGAGGTTGCCAAGGTGCTTTACAACTGGAAGGCGGCGGACGACCCCTATGTGCCCAAAGCGGACGGACAGGCCACCGCAAAGGTGGAGGCCCGGTATGTGAAACTGCACGTTCCCATGCAGAACTGGTGCTTTATCGACGAGATCCGTGTGCTGGGCGAAAAGGGCGTGACCGACGATGCTGTCAGCCTGCCCATCGACGGCGAAATCGTGAAAACCTATATGCAGAAAGGCCCTCATACCGCCGGCATCGGCAATCTGGTGCTGCTCTATAACGGCTATTATGAAGATGGCTCCGGCAACTGGACGGCGGAAAACTGCATGCCCTATCTGGTCCATGAAGATCTCAAAACCGGAGAACTCGACACAATGTTTGACGGCGTTTTGCTGCTTGCCCTTCGCACGGAAGGCGGCGAACACACCTTCCAGGGCCCCTCTTCTGCAGCCGAAGCTGCGACTGTGGACGATTTTATCTGGTATCTGGAAAAAACTCTGGGCAAAAACGGAGATGTTGCCCAGCTGAACCAGGCTGCCAAGATGGCCGGAGAAAAATTGGGCGATCCCGACTACAAGCTGAAGGTCGTTTTGAACATTCCCGGAACCAGCGAAAAGCAGGTGGATTTTGGCGCACTGCCCGGAACCACCAAGTCGCTGAGCTTCTCGCCCGACATCAACCCCGACGGCTATATGGACGACCAGGTCGCCGCTATCAACTGGTACAACCAGGAATTGCTGCGGATGTGGGATGAAGGCAGCTTTGAATATCTGGAGCTGGCCGGCATCTATCTGGTGGAAGAAGGCATCAGCAAAATGACGCCGGTTTTGCAGTCGGTTGCGGATTTTGCCCATGGCAATGATCTCAAATACTTCTGGATTCCCTATATGAATGCTCCCGGATACAGCCAGTGGAAGCGGTGGGGATTTGACGCAGTGGCCTATCAGCCCAACTATATGTTCTCGTCGGACTCCACCACCGAGCGCCTGCAGAATGCCGCGCAGGCTGCCATTGAATACGGTATGGGCATCGAGCTGGAACTGGCGGGGCTCAACGAAGCCGGTGTCATTTCTCCCGATCGTTTCAACCGGTATATGGACTATCTGGAAGCCGGTGTGGACTATGGCTTTGATGGCGACAAGGCATATAAAGCCTATTATCAGGATACTTGCGCTTTGCTTTATGCCGCAAACAGCAATACCCCCAAAGTGCGCTATATCTACGACGCCACCTATCAGTTCATCAAGGGAACCTATGAAAAGGGGTATCTCCAGTACCTCAGCGAGGAAACCATCACACTGAATGATGTTTCGGATATTGGCACTGCCCTGGAAGCGATTGCAAAGAAGCTGGAAGCAGCATCGGAACAGGAAGAAATCCAGTATTTGGAAGGCCAAAAGGCCAAGCTGGAAAAGCTGCGGGACTATATCATGGCGATTCGGGAGGATATTGCCCAGTTGGTGGCCAGCTTTGAAGGGGTGACAGCCGACAATATCACAGAAGAACAGAAGATAGAGCTGAAAGAGGTGGTTGCCCGGATTCAGAACTATCTCAGCGGCCAGAACCTCACTTCGGCCCAGCGCTCCACCCTCACTAAAAAGCTGCAGCAGCTGTATGCGCTGGATGAGTCTGCGTTCAAGCAGTATACCATCACCATTGCCAAGATGACCAATGGCAGGATTGAAGCAGATCAGCAAAAAGCAATCGAAGGAACTACGGTCACTCTCACCGTCACTCCCGATTCCAATTATAAGCTCAAGGAGGGCAGCCTGCTGGTCAACGGCAAGGCGATTTCCGGTACCAGCTTTGTGATGCCGGCGGAAGATGTGACGATTACAGCGGAATTTGTGTCCACGGTTGTTTCGCCTGTGCCCACGCCCACTCCCACCCCCACCCCGGCTCCCTCTGCGCCAAACACAGCGCCGGTTCCCAACCAGCCGGCCCCCACCCCGGCAAGCACTTCAAAGCCGTCCACCATAACGGCAATGCCGCAAACGGGCGATACCTCCAATCCCACGCTGTACGTCGTGCTTCTGGTGGCATCTCTGCTCGGACTTGCAGTTGTATTTGTCTGCAAGAAAAGAAATGATAAGTAATCGGTTATAAAGACAATTACAGATTGTTTTTGGCCCGACAGCCACAA
>NZ_JANGCG010000025.1 GCF_024462815.1 Gemmiger formicilis | reverse complement strand
GGAGATGGGGAAGTATGACTACTAAATGTGGGTGCGGAGGGTTCAGTGGTTTACCAGTAACAGCAGATATTAGGAAACAACCGGGCCGGGCATGCCCGGCCCCTACTGGGGTGGCTATGCGGAAAAAGCTGCTTGCGGGACAGTTAGCTGAGTAGTGAAAGATTAGCCCCTCTCCTATCTCAGCCCGCCTTGGCAAAGCTTTACAGGTAACTTACACATTTCCCCTTGATGTGACAGGCGAGAAGGTGTATACTATAGGCATAAGAACAGTTCTTTCCCACTATATCTTGTGTTCAGTCTGCCAAAATCTGTACCTGATTTTCAGAAAGGAGCGTTTCACCATGCTTCCTTGCCAGAAGAACTGCCATTCCTATTGCGTGGGGTGCCATAAGGCGTGCCCGCATTTCCGGGCGATGCAGGAGCAGCAGCGCCGCGACTTGGCCCGCAAGAAAGAGTATCTGCGCCGGGCCGATGAGTCCTGCCGCACGGTGCTGCATCAGTGCCGCGCTGCGGGCGGCTATCTTGGCCCCCTGCCCTATTGAACTTTACATTCTCCGCCTCTCACGGTATACTATATTATAATAGTACACTGTGGGAGGTTTTATCATGGTTCGTCCCCTGATGACCGATACGGTCTTTCTGGCGCAGAAGGCGCTGCCCTCTGACGCGGGTGATATTTCCGTGGCCGATGATCTGCTCGACACGCTGAAAGCCCATGCGGACGGCTGTGTCGGTATGGCCGCCAATATGATTGGCGTGAACAAGGCCATCATCGTTTTTGACAACGAGGGCACGCCGTGTGAAATGTTCAACCCGGTTATCCTCTACCGCAAGGGGCTCTACCTTGCAGAGGAGGGGTGTCTCTCGCTGCAGGGGCAGCGCAAGGCAAAACGTCACCGCACCATCAAGGTGCAATGGCAGGACCGCGCCATGAACACCCATGTAAAAAATTTTACCGGCTGGACCGCACAGATTATCCAGCACGAGGTTGACCACTGCAACGGCATCCTTATATAAAGTACACAGCGCGATGCACCCCTCCGGGCGCACCGCGCTTTTTTTATTGCAAATCAAAATAGGCCAGGATGCAGTCATAGTACGCCTGCGCCGCAGCCTCACATCCGGCGTCGGAGGCAATGCGTGCAACGTCCTGCGTGTTGCTGATGAAGCCCTCCTCCGCCAGCACCGCGGGGCAGCCGCACGCCTGCACAATGGTAAATGTCGGGTCGGCGATTGGCGTTGCATCGGTGGATTCCCGTATGTAACGGTTGTCGTTAGCATCAAAATAGATATAGCGTATGCCGTCCGCGCCGCGCAAGTCCAGCCCCAGTGCAGCAAACTTTTCCGCGATGAGCCCCGCAAACCGCAGGCTGTCGGCGTTTGTTGCGAGCTGCGGTGTAGCGGGATAGCACTCAAAGCCCGCCACGCTGCTGTCCGCGTCATAATTCAGGTGGATGGACAGCAGCAGCTCCGCGCCGGCCGCTTTGGCCAGCTCCGCGCGGCGGCTCGGTTTGCGGTACTCGGTGCCATCCGCGGTCAAGATTGGCGCAAAGCGGCCGTCCGCCTCCAGCTTTTCGCAGACGAGTTGTGCAGTTTTCAGCGTGATGTCCGCTTCGCGCAGGCCGCTGCCCTCGCTGCCTGCATCCTCGGCCCCGATATTTGGGTTGACGCCGCCGTGGCCCGGGTCGATGGCCACCACAATTTTTGTCTCTGTCTTTGCGGCCGGGGCCAAGGCATCCAGCTTCGTTTCCACGGTGCTCTCTGTGGCGGAGACTGCCCCGGCTGCCCTGCGGGCAGGCGCCGCTTTGGTTTGCAGCACGCCCAGCGTGACCGCGCAGATTACCGCCACCGCAATGGCCGCAGCAAGCCCGCCGTGGCCGTGCCGCCGCCTGTTGCGGCTGCGGTAGACCTGTTTTTCCTGTACAGGGGTCATATCTCCGCCTCCGTTTCGATTTAGTGTTTAAACCGTAGCACAAGGTTGTGTCAAAGTTGTGACAAACTTCAGCCGGAGGCGATGTTTTTCGTTTTTTTACAACAGGAAGTGAAAAAAATGACGAAAAATCCATCTTTTTATATTTGTCAAATATTGACAATATTTCCAATAGCATATATAATAGGGGGTGTGAGACTGCCCGCAGGACTGGTGCGGGCGGCGCCGCTTCGGTACCGAGTGCCGAACGTATAACAGGAGGTCAGAAAGATGATTTCTACCGGCATCGTCCGCAGCATCGACAGTCTGGGGCGCGTGGTTCTGCCCAAGGAATTGCGCAACACCTACGGCATTACGCCGGACACCCCGCTGGAGATTTTTACCAATGGAGATTCCATCATTATGCGCAAGTACCGCGCCCAAGGCAGCTGCGTGTTCTGCGGGGATATTTCCCCTGATGCCGTGTTGCTGCACGGAAAGTATGTTTGCCCGGCCTGCCGCAAGGCGCTGCGGAAGTAAAGCGGTTTGGAAGGCTGCAATAGTAAGTAAAAAGCGGTGTGCCCGGTGGCACACCGCTTTTGTTGTTGTGAAGCTGCTGGGACCGGGCATTGCCCGCCCGCTATACCCGGCAAACGAGTGCTTGCCGGACAGTCCGCCCTCATCCGGCCCTGCGGGGCCACCTTCTCTCAGAGGGAGAAGGCATGGGGGAGAGCGAAGCAGCGAACAAAATCTGTTGTTTATTCCGCCTTTTTCAGGCCGCGCATGGATTCCTCGGCGTTTTTGACCAGATTGAACAGACTGGTGGCGTGGCGCGGATAGTCGCGGGCCAGCTGGTCTGTGCCAAGGGACAGGGTAGCGGGCTCCAGGCTGTCGCGGGTGCCGTCCTCGCCGGTCAGCGCGGCGGCCAAATCGCCCTCGGCCATATTCATGGCCGCGCTGGCGCTGCTGTTCCACCGGGCCGAGCCGATGCGGAACATACCGCTGATATTTTTGGGCGAGGCCTCATACATCTGGCGGAACATCTTGTAGACCGCCAGCATCAGATAGTTGCTGACTGCAACCACCAGCTGCTTGTCCTTGCTCTCCTGCAATTTATCATAGAGAATGTCGAGCGAGTTCTCGATGAGCTTTTTGTACATGGTGGGCAGCACACTGCCGCGGTAGACGCTGCCGCCGGTGGCAGAGTTGCCCTCCGGCAGGTCCTCGACCGTGATAATCTGGCCGTTGCGCTCTGCACTGCGGCCCAGAAGGTAGTCACAGCTGACATCGTAGTAATCCGCCACCTGCACCACGAAGGCGAGGCCGCACTCGCGGATGCCCTTTTCATAATGGGAGAGCTGTGCCTGGCTGATGCCCAGGTCCTGTGCCGCCTGCTTCTGGGTGATGCCGCGTTCCTTGCGCAGCAGCGTGATGATGCGATTGAATTCGATCCCCATGATCTGTATATCCTGTTCCGGGGCAGATACCGGCTTGCGCCGGGCCGCAGTGGTGCCCCTGCCGTATTTTCTACACGCTGTATATTATAGCGAGTGAAAAACGTTTTGTAAACCCAAAAAGTCGACAAGATTTATGCAGAAATGGCCGTCAAAACGCCGAACCGCGGAGCTTTGCCTATATTTAGTCATTATACAGCGGGTACAGCTATAAATATTGTGGGCAAAATCCGGCAGCTGCGCACCGGCGCGGCTGGTTGTAACCAAATTGTAACCTTTTGCAGTTGCAAGAAGCTGTATTTTAGGGTATGCTGATAGATAGACATTACGAAAGTGAGATTACAAGCTGTGAAATATTATAAGCTGCACTTACTCCGCCACGGTCTGACGGAGGGAAACCTGAAGGGGTTGTACATTGGCAGCGGCAGCGATTTGCCGCTGTGTGACGAGGGCCGCGCCCAGCTGAAAACACTGAAAAAGGATTTTGACTATCCGCAGGTGCCGCTGGTGTTTACCAGCCCGCTGAAGCGCGCCACCGAGACGGCGGAGATTCTGTTTCCCGGCGTGCGGCAGATTGAGCTGGATGACCTGCGGGAGATGGCCTTTGGCAAATTTGAGGGCCGCGCCGTGCAGGAGCTGGTGAAGGACCCCGAGTTTGCCCAGTGGATGGATCCCACCAGCCGCACCGTGCCCGAGGGTGCGGAGGACCGGCAGATGTTCTTCAACCGCACGTCCTCGATGCTGATGAAGATGTTTGAGTATATGCTGCGCACCCACACCGAGGAAGCCGCCTGCGTGACCCACGGCGGCGTCATTATGAATATGCTGTCGCAGCACGCTCTGCCCTTCCGCAAGCCAGAGGAGTGGATGACCGACCCCGGTGCCGGCTACAGTGTGCGTCTGGACGCCGAGATGTGGATGCGCGACCATCTGGCCGAGGCCTATGACGTTGTGCCGCACGGCTATCTGGACGGCATGGAATGATTTCCTGTTCTTTTCTTATAAGAAAAGAACCAAAAGAATTTTAAATAATTAAACCAAAAACACCTGTGTGGCAGAAAGCTCAAGCTGTCATACAGGTGTTTTTATGTGGATATGCTTTTTTATTCTGCGGGGGCGGCCTCCTCGGGAGCTGCCTCAGCGGCCTCCGTGGGTGCGGGCGTTTCCTCCGGCTGCGGGGCGGAGGAAAGGATGGCCTGATTGTCCGCAATCGTCTGGTTCAGCTCGTCAATGCGGGCCTGCGCGGCATCGCGGGCGGCGATGAGGTCGGCGTTCTCGCTGTCGGCATCCAGCGCGGCCTGTGCATCGGCCAGTGCGGACTCAGCTTCGGCCAGATCTGCCGTGGCATTGTCCACAGCGGCCTGTGCGTCCACATACTGCTGGGCGGCGCTCAGCTCGGCCTCCGCTGCGGCGGCTGCCTCGTCAGAAATACCGCTTTCCAGCAGGGTGGGCTTTTCGGGCAGGGTCTGCGCGGTGCCGTCCGGCGCCGTCAGCGTCAGGGACTGGCCGTAGTAGCCACCCCAGATGGCAATAAAGCTCTTGCCGGGGGCCACGGTCAGCGGCGTACCGTCGGCGGCGGTCAGGGTGAAGGGGCCGGTGGCATCCTCCTTCGTCCACGAAATCTGCTCCCATGCGCCGCCGTTCAGGTAGATGCCGGTGCCGCCGGTCATATCGTACTGGCGGGTGTAGCCGTCATCCTTGATACCGCTGGACGCGTACAGCACAAACACGTTGGTGAACGCAACCTGCTGGCCGCTTTCGGCGTCCGTCATGGGCGAGCCGTCGGCGTTCAGCTTCTCATACAGGCCGGTGCCCTCGTTGTAGTTCAGCTGCTCACTGTCCGATTTGGAGAAGGTCACGGTCAGATTGGTGCCGTTGCGGTTTTCCGGGGCAACCTCCGGCCGGATGCCAAAGCGGAACAGCGGCGTGTTTTCGCCTTCTGCGGATGCACCGTAGCTCTGCAGGCCGTTGCGAATCAGCTCGCCGGTGGTATACCAGCAGTTTTCCTCGCGGTAGCCTGCGTCCTGCCGGCTCTGGTCAAAGGCAAAGGCCGTCTTGCCCACATGGTAGCCGTCAAGGTCCTGATAGGCCAGCGTGTTCAACAGGTTGGCGGCATAGATGTTCTTATCAATGTGCACCGGCACGGCGTTCAGCGGCAGGGCGGCCTGCAGGAGCAGGTCACGCCCCGGGCCGACAGGCCCAACCCTGCTGATGCTGTCCACATCGGCATACAGCGCCATCAGGCTGGCGGTGCCGCCCTCGGTCACGCCCTCCACCAGCACATCGGCGGCGGCCACGCCCCACTGGGGCTGTGCACCGTACAGCGTACGCAGCGTCACGGCCACCGGGCGCTTGTTGGCGTAATTGCCATCGTCCAGACCGGTCAGCGGGTTGACAGACAGCGTTGGGGTCGGAGCGGCGGTCGACTCGGCCGTAGCCGCCGGGGCGGCCTGCTCCGGCGTGGCATCCGTGGCCTCCTGGCTGCAGCCACCCAGCAGCAGGGCCGCCAGCAGTACCGCTGCACCGCCCAATGCCTGCAATTTTCTCATAAGGTACCTCTTTCCCAGTTCTCTATAAAAGCAACAACGCGGCCCGCCGCCGGGCGAGCCACGTTGTCGGGTAAGTTTTATTTAGCCTTCGGCGCTGCCGCTGCCGGTGGCGGCTGCGGTCAGGTCATCGGTAGAGGAGCCCAAAGTCTCACCGGCCTTGGCGTCATCCTCGACATAGTTTTTCTCGTAAGTCTGGGTGGTAGCGTTGGACAGGTTCACGCTCTCCAGCGTGCTGTGCACAAAGTTACCGGCAAAGTCTACATCCGTCACAGCCACATAGCTCTTGCCGGTGTTGATTTCCACAGGGGTGTCGCTGCAGGAGCCGTCCTCGTTCAGATAGTACAGGCGCAGGGCCTCCAGCGGGGTGCCCTTCTGCCAGTAGATCTTCTCGCACTTGCCGCCGTAGCAGTAGTAGCCGATGCCGCCCCAGGCGTACTCAACATACTGCAGGTCCGTTTTCTCATGGCCGGGGTAGGTGTGGATATCGGTGTAGAGCACGATGACGTTGGGGAAGGTCAGCACCTTGTTGTCGGCGGCCTCATCCACGGTGTCGCGCCACTGGCCGTCCGAGTAGTTCTGCTGCATCTTGTACTGGTTGGTGGCCTCGTCATAGATGAAGCGGGTCTTGTAGGACGGGCTGTGCTCAACCTCGATGTACTGGCCGTCAGAGACAATCGGGCCGTACTTGTCGCTGTAGGCGCTGTCGATGCTGTTGGACAGGTCGCGGGTGGTGCCCAGACGGTAATCCACAAAGTTGAAGAAGGTGGAGTTGTAGGTGCGGCTCATATCCACATTCTGGCTGGTGATGTAATTTTCGATGTTGTCCGAGTTGGTGTACATCGTGTGCTCCAGCCTCAGAGTACCGGCGTTGTAGCTCTGGCCGGCCCAGTTCACACGGCCATAGTCGCGGTAGCCGTTGGCACCGTCATTGTTGTTCAGCTTGCCGTAGTCATAGTCAATGGCATACTGCTGCATAACAATGGACTGGCCCTCATGGATATACAGAGCCTGCCACGGCAGAATCAGGCGGAAGAACTGGTCACGGCCGGAACGGATGGGGCCAACCTCGCCGATGGTCTTATAATCGGTATAGACCGGCATAAAGCGGGTGATGCCGCCCTCGACCTTGATTTCAAACAGGATGTCCGCCTTGGACAGGCCGCGCTGGGGGCGGGCCGCCACAATGTTGTTGACCATAACGGCCGTGATGCGCTGCCCCTCGGGGTAGTCGGCGCCCTTGGGCTCACCGGTCAGGACGTTGGCCTCATAGGGGGGCAGCGTCGGCTCGGGGGTGGCGGTGGGCTCCGCTGCGGCGCTGGTCGCGGTGGAGGTGGTGGTGGACAGGGTATCTCCGTCCTTTTTGCAGGCTGTCAGCAGCACCGTCAGGGAGAGCAGCGCCGCAATTACAAGCAGAACACGTTTCATTCCATTGCTCCTTTTTCCAGTTTCCGTATCGGCATAGTAGTTACTTATTATTGTAGCCTTTTTGTCACGGTTTGTAAAGATTACACAGGGAATTTTACAAATCCTTTTATCCTCTTGTCTGCAGCCAGTAGTCCCCCATGCTGCTGCCGGGCTTGCCGGTGCACTCATCGTGCAGATACGCCCCCAGCCCGCAGGCAGCAGGGTCCCACGCAAGGGCCTGCGCCTCGGTTTCGTATTCGACCTCGGCATACCAGAAGGCGGTGGGCATATCAGGATCCACGCAGTTGACCTCCAGCGTCAGCCCGCCGGGCAGCCGATAGCCGCGGCGTTCTTTATGAATCAGAGGTTTGCCGATCAAATGCTCGAGCTTGGCGAACAACTCCGCGTCAATCTCGGTTTCGATTTCCTCTCGGCTCAGCCCACCCGCACCCTTGAAGCAGAGCACCAGCGCCGTGCGCCCGCCCTGCAGGGCCTCGCGCCGGATACGCACCGTGGGGCGCACGCTGATATAGCCCTGATCCATTTTATAAAGGGAGGTCTGTTCCAGACCCTCCGGCCAGCCGGTGACCATCCATTTGCGTTCAATTTCCATAGGTAGGTGTTCCTTTCTGATTTTTTGGTGCCTTTCCCCGCCTCTATTTATTATTTCTTATCTATTATTTATTATACCACCTTCCTCCACCCGCGCACAGTTCACAATGTTGCCGGATTTCCACTGTAATTTTACGCTTCGTTTCGGCAGATTGCCAGTTGCATTTTTTCCCCGGCCACCGTATAATAAGAGCATAACAGCAAGGGCGCTGCGAATGTGTTTTCGCAGCGTCCTTTTTCTGTAAATAGAGGACACAAAGGAGTAAGAAGTATGGCAGCAACCGTTATGGAACTTTACGGCAGCAAAGTTTTCAACGAGCATGAGATGCGTGAGCGTCTGCCCAGCTCGACCTACAAGAGCCTGAAGGCAACGATTGAGAAGGGCCAGCCCCTCGACCTGGAGGTCGCCAACGTTGTCGCCAGCGTGATGAAGCGTTGGGCTATTGAGCAGGGTGCCACCCATTACACCCACTGGTTCCAGCCCCTGACCGGCATCACCAGTGAGAAGCACGATGGCTTTGTCAGCCCCCAGCCTGACGGCACTGCCATTATGGAGTTCTCCGGCAAGGAGCTCATCAAGGGCGAGCCGGACGCCTCCTCCTTCCCCTCCGGCGGCCTGCGCGCCACCGCCGAGGCCCGCGGCTACACCGCATGGGATCCCACCAGCTACGCCTTCGTGAAGGATGACACACTCTGCATCCCCACCGCGTTCTGCTCCTACACCGGCGAGGCTCTGGACAAAAAGACCCCGCTGCTGCGCTCGATGCAGGCCATCTCCGACCAGGCCTGCAAGGTGCTGCATCTGTTCGGCAAGGACGTGGAGCGCGTTGCCACCACCGTTGGCCCCGAGCAGGAGTACTTCCTGATTAAAAAGGAGGACTATGCCAAGCGCCTTGACCTGATTCTGACCGGCCGCACGCTGTTCGGCTCTGCCCCGTCCAAGGGTCAGGAGCTCGAGGAGCACTACTTCGGCACCCTTCGCCCCATCGTTTCCGGCTTCATGAAGGAGCTGGACGAGGAGCTGTGGAAGCTGGGCATTCCCGCCAAGACCAAGCACAACGAGGTTGCCCCCTGCCAGCATGAGCTTGCCCCCATCTACGACACCACCAACGTTGCCATCGATCACAATCTGCTGACGATGGAAATGATGAAGAAGATTGCCGACAAGCACGGCCTTGTCTGCCTGCAGCACGAGAAGCCGTTCGAGGGCGTCAACGGCAGCGGCAAGCACAACAACTGGTCCATCAGCACCAAGCACGAGAACCTGCTCGACCCCGGTGACACCCCGATGGAGAACCTGCAGTTCATGGTGTTCCTGTCCGCTGTCATTGAGGCCGTCGATGATTACGCTGATCTGCTGCGCACTTCCGTGGCCACCCCGGGCAATGACCACCGCCTCGGTGCCAACGAGGCACCTCCGGCCATCATCTCCATCTTCGTGGGCGAGGAGCTCGAGGCCGTCATTGACGCTGTCTGCTCTGACTCCCCCTACGCCGGTCCTGTCAAGATGAAGATGGATCTGGGCGTCGATGTCCTGCCCAAGTTCAGCAAGGACACCACCGACCGCAACCGTACCTCTCCGTTCGCCTTCACCGGCAACAAGTTTGAGTTCCGTATGCCCGGCTCCGCCGAGAACCTGTCCGATGCCAACACCATCCTGAACACCGCCGTGGCCAAGAGCCTGAAGGAGTTCGTGGCTGCCACCGCTGACGCCGCTGACTTTGAGTGCGCCGCCGCTGCGTGGGTCAAGAAAACGCTGAACGAGCACCGCCGCGTAATCTTCAACGGCAACGGCTACAGCGAGGCATGGGAGCAGGAGGCCGAGCGCCGCGGCCTGCCCAACCGCAAGTGCACCCCCGACGCCATGATTGCCCTGAAGGACGAGAAGAACATCGCCCTGATGGAGGAGTTCGGCGTCCTGACCAAGACCGAGATGCTGAGCCGCTACGAAGTTGAGATGGAGCACTACTCCAAGATTCTCAACATTGAGGCCCGCACGATGTTGAAAATTGCCAACAAGCAGCTGATTCCCGCTGCCACCGCCTATATGGGCGAGGTTGCCAGCTCCGCTGCTGCCAAGACCGCCGCTGTGGAGGGCATTTCCACCAAGGCCGAGACCAAGGTGCTGACCGCCCTGAGCAAGTACACCGATGAAATGTCCGACGCCGCCGACACGCTGAAGGCCGTCACCGACAAGGTCAGCACGATGGAGGACGAGGCCGCCAAGGCACACGCCTTCCATGACGAGGTCATCCCCGCGATGGACGCCCTGCGCGCCGCCGCCGATGAGGCCGAGAGCCTGGTCGATGAGGATTATTGGCCGCTGCCCTGCTACAGCCGTATGCTGTTCTACACCGAGTAATCATTCCCCGCCGGGGCCGCCCCCAACCAAGCAGCAGCCCCTTCCCGATTTGTCATTTTCCTTCACGCCGCCGTGCTCACCCCGCACAGTGACCACAGCGGCAGGGTGTACATTTTACAATCGTCATTCTCCTTTTCCTATTTCTTACACCAGCTCGAAAGGCCCGCCCGCAACAAGGTGGGCCTTTCGAGTATGTGCAAGACAAATAATAACTAAAAAATAATAAATAATAAATATGGTGGAGTTTTCGCCCCACCGGGGCGAAAACAAAGTACGAAGAAAGCTGTGCAGCAACAGGGGACAGAATTTTACGGCAATCCGATTTTTGTTCGTGACAGAGTTTTCCTCCCTCCAGCGCACCCTCCTCCCGGAGGCTTCTCGTTTTCGCCCAACAGGGCGAAAACTCCACCTCATTTCTTATTTTTTATTTATTATTTATTATTTGCTCACATCCTACATTTCCTTTTTTCCTCCTTCTTTACTTTCAACTCTATCTTCCGGAGGCTAACCTATGAAACGCACCGCGCAGGATATTCTCAATTTTGTTGAGGACAACGATGTCAAATTTGCCAAGCTGACATTCTGTGATATTTTCGGCAACCAGAAAAACGTCTCCCTTTTCGCCAGTGAGCTGCCCCGCGCCTTTGCCGAGGGCGTCAGCTTTGACGGTTCCTCCATCGCCGGGTTTATGAATGTGGAGGAAAGCGACCTTGTGCTCTGGCCGGACCCGGACACCGCCACCGTGCTGCCGTGGCGCCCCACCGAGGGACGCGTCATCCGGATGTACTGCGACATCACCCTGCCCAACGGCAAACCGTTTGAGGGCAACTGCCGTGGCTATCTGCAGTCCGTTGTCAAGCGTGCCCGCGCCATGGGGCTGATTTGCAACGTGGGCTGTGAGTGCGAGTTCTACCTGTTTGAGACGGACGAGAACGGCAATCCCACCCGCATCCCGCTGGATATGGGCGGCTATTTTGACATTCCACCGCTGGACAAGGGCGAGAACATCCGCCGGGAAATCTGCTTTGCCATCGAGGAGATGGGCCTGCACCCCGAGCACAGCCACCACGAAAGCGGCCACGGTCAGAACGAGGTCTGCTTCCGCTACACCACGGCGCTGAAATCCGCCGATAATTTAAACACCTTCAAGAGCACCGTCAAAGCCATTGCGGCCCGCAACGGCCTATTTGCCAGCTTTATGCCCAAGCCCATCGCGAACCAGCCGGGCAGCGGTCTGCACGTCAACATCTCGCTGCTGCAGGACGGCAAGAACCTGTTTGAGGGCGACCTCACACCCGACAGCGAGGCCGGGCACTTTGTGGCCGGGATTCTCGCCCACGCCCGCGAGCTGACTGCCTTCTGCAACCCGGTGCCCAACTCCTATGCGCGCTTGGGTGCCAACGAGGCCCCGCTCTACGTGAGCTGGAGCCGCCAGAACCGCAGCCAGCTGGTGCGTCTGCCCAGCGCCCACGGTGATTTGTGCCGTGTGGAGCTGCGCGGTCCCGACCCCGCCGGCAACCCGTATCTGGTCATCGGGCTGATTCTGGCCGCGGGGCTTGACGGCATTGCGCGCAGCCTGCCCCTGCCCGAGGCCGTGAACCGCAATCTGTTCCACCCCAGCGCCGCAGCAGGGCTGGAAAGCCTGCCCCGCACTCTGCGGGAGGCCATCACAGTGGCCGCGCAGAGCGAGTTCATCAGCCGCGAGCTGCCGGTGGCCCTGCAAAACAAGTATTTTGAGTACCAGACCCAGCTCTGCCATGACGCCGAAGCCGCCCCCGACACCGAAGCCTGGGAGCGCGCCCACAGCTTCCTGATTATCTGATGCCATCCCAGGAAAATCCGTAGGGGCGGATTCCCTACCGCGGGCACATACAGGATGTGCCCCTACGTTCCATGGATACCACAGCAAACAGGAAGGGAGGGCTGCGCATGGCCAAGGCTTTGATTGTTTCCGCCGGGAACAATGCCAACGAATATCTGGCGCGCCACATTGCGGAGCTGGGCTATACCCGCCCCACCATTGTCGCCAGCGGCGGTGAGGCGCGTCGCCGCATGGATACCAACGATTTTGAGGTCGTCATCATCAACACGCCCCTGCCCGATGAGTTCGGGCACGAGCTGGGCACCGACGCCGTGGAGAAAACCGATGCGGGTGTCATTCTGCTGGCCAAGACCGGCACCGCCGAGCAGATTGCCGACAAGCTGCAGGATTTTGGCGTGCTGGTGCTGGGCAAGCCGTTTACCGGCGCACAGTTCCGCCAAGCGGTGCAGATTGCCGCCAGCAGCTACCGGCGTCTGGCCGTGCTGCGCGCCGAGAACGCAAAGCTGCTGGATAAGCTGGCCCAGCTGCGCCTTGTGGACCGCGCCAAGTGTTATCTGATTGAGAAAAAGGGCATGACCGAGACCGATGCCCACCGCCTGATTGAAAAGAACGCCATGGACACCCGCCGCAGCCGCGGCGAGGTCGCGCAGGAGCTTTTGGAGGCAGAAGAGGATGAATAGCACCGCAAGCCTTTCCCCGGGGAAGGCTTGCGGGCGTAAAAAAGAGGACGCATTTGCGTCCTCTTTTTTACATATATCCATATTTCCGGCGCCCCCGCACAATAAACCCAGCCGTACACACCAGCGCCATGGCCTCGGCGGCAACGACCGCCAGCCAGATGCCATCCACACCGATAAGGAGCGGCAGGGTCAAAATCGACACGATCTGGAACAGCAGCGTGCGCAAAAAGCTGATGGCCGCCGACACCGCGCCGTTGTTCAGCGCCGTGAAGAACGCTGAGCCGAAAATGTTGAACCCGGACAGAATAAAGCTGATGGAGTACAGCTTCATGCCGTGTATCGTCAGCGCCAGCAGGCCCGCATCGTAGCCGACAAAGATTCTTGCCAGCGGCCCGGCCAGCAGCTCGCTTGAGACCAGCATGGCAACGCCCGCCACGGCGATAATGGTCAGGCTGCGGCGCAGCAGGTTTTTCAGCTCGTCCTTATTGCCCGCGCCAAAGTGGTAGCTGACGATGGGCGCACAGCCCTGCGCATAGCCGATGAACACCGCCGCGAACACAAAGCCCACATACATAAGGACGCCGTAGGCCGCTACGCCGTCCGCGCCAAACAGCTTGAGCAGCTGGATGTTGTACAGCGCGCTGACCAGCGACATCGAGATGTTCGTCATCAGCTCGCTCGCACCGTTTGTGCAGGCCTTGAACAACGCCCGCAGGCTGAACAGCGGCTTGGTGAAGCAGAGCCGGCAGCCGGGGCGGCGCTTGATAAAATAGAAGATCGGGGCCACGCCGCCGACCATCTGGCTGATGACCGTGGCCGATGCCGCGCCGACCAGCCCCAGCCCCGCCACACCTACAAGGACGAAGTCCAGCACCATATTGGTCGCACCCGCTGCCACCGTGAAGCAGAGGCCCAGCTTCGGCTTTTCGGCTGCAATAAAAAAGCTCTGGAACAGATACTGCAGCATGAACGCCGTCTGAAATGTCAGCAAAATACGGCCGTAGGTCAGGCAGCTGGGCAGCAGCTCCGGCGTTGCGCCCAGCCGCAGGGCCACAGGCTCCAACAGCGCAAGGCCGAAAACGCTGAACAGCACACCCAGCACGGCGGTTGCGACCACCAACATACTGAACAGCTGATTGGCGCGCTTTTCATCGCCGGTACCCAGCGTCATGGCAACAAGGGCGCTGCCGCCCGTGCCGATCATAAAGCCGAGGCAGCCCAGCATCTGAAGATACGGGTAGATGAGGTTCAGCGCCGTGAACGCCGTTTTGCCCGCGTAGTTCGAGACAAAAAAGCCATCCACGATGGTGTAGATGGAGGTAAAAATCATCATCACGATGGGCGATGCCGTAAATCGCAGCAGCCGCCCCGTGGTAAAATGGTCGGATAATTGAATTTGCTTGCTCATAGTTGCTCCTGTTTTTTGCCTTCCATTCGTTCAAATTCACGCCGCAGGCAGGCCATATGCTTTTGCCCCAGCGTATAATACAGCTCACAGTCTGCAAGGCTCATATCGGTGATGGCCCGCTGCTCGGCGACAATGACCGCGCCGACGGTGCGCTCCGCCAGAGCGCGGCCCGCCTCGGTCAGGGTGACCAGCTTGCCGCCGTGGGCGCCCTTTCCCGGGCAAAGCGCCACAAGGCCCTTTTTGGTCATAGCCGCCACGGCGGAATTGAGCGTCTGCTTGGGCAGCCCCCACTCCGCAGAAATACGGTTCTGGGTCTGGGGCTTCGGGTTTGTGTACAGTGCGTACAGCGTCCAGAACGCCGCGTCCGACAGCCCGCACTGCTGGGCTACCACATGGTACAGAGCGTTGCCCTCTGTAAACTGGCGGTTTATCTTATCCAGCAGGCCGCGTGCCTGCGGGCTTACCTCTTCCATTATCTTTCCTCCGCTTTCAAATCCGAAATCAGATTCTGATTATAGTCCGATTTCGGATTTATGTCAAGTGTCCTGCTTTGTGCGCGTTTTTGCACAGCTTTTGTCCGTCACCATCTTGCAAAGCCGCTGCCGGGCTTCTATAATAGAGGCAGATTATTTCCCCGAAAGAAGGAGGTTTTCATCATGTACCAAGCTGCGCAAAACCGCTATGAGGGCCTGCCCTACCGCCGCTGCGGGGCCAGCGGGCTGTTGCTGCCCGCCGTCTCTCTGGGGCTGTGGCACAATTTCGGCGATACCGCCCCCTACGAGAATATGCGTGCGCTCTGCCGCACCGCGTTCGACCACGGCATCACTCACTTTGATCTGGCCAACAACTACGGCCCGCAGCCCGGCGCCGCCGAGGAAAACTTTGGCAAAATCCTGCGGGACGATCTGGGCGTCTACCGCGACGAGCTGATCATCTCGACCAAGGCTGGTTATGAAATGTGGGCAGGCCCCTACGGCAACTGGGGCAGCCGCAAGTATCTGCTGGCCAGTCTGGATCAGAGCCTGCGCCGCATGGGGCTGGACTATGTGGACATTTTCTACCATCACCGTATGGACCCCAACACCCCGCTGGAGGAGACGATGGGCGCACTGGCGCAGGCCGTGCGCAGCGGCAAGGCGCTGTATGTGGGCCTGTCCAACTATGACGGCCCTACGCTGGAGAAGGCCACCGCGATTCTGGACGAGCTGAAGGTGCCGTTCGTCATCAACCAGAACCGCTACTCCATCTTTGACCGCACGATTGAGCGCAACGGCCTGAAGGATACAGCGGCGCGGCTGAACAGGGGCATTATCACCTTCAGCCCGCTGGCGCAGGGCCTGCTGACCGACCGGTATCTGCACGGCATCCCCGCCGACAGCCGCGTGCACACCGATGGCCGCTTCCTGAAGGAGAAGGACATCACGCCGGAGCGCATTGCCCAGATTCAGGCGCTGAACGAGCTTGCCGCCGCCCGCGGCCAGACGCTGGCCGAGATGGCGCTGGCCTGGCTGCTGAGCCACAAGGAAATCACCACCGTGTTGATTGGCGCGTCCCGCACCGAGCAGATTCTGGACAACATCAAGGCCGTCGAGAACACCCATTTCACCGCCGAGGAGCGCACCGCGATTGACAAAATCAGCCTGTAAGCATACTGTATAGTAAACCGCCGCCCGACGATAGGGCGTCGGTTTTGGGTTTGTAGGTATGTCGGTTTATGGGTAGTTCGTAGGGCGGGGTGACCCCACCCCGCCGCAGGTGCCCGGCCGTATCCCATTCCCGGTTCGCCGCTGCCCTCTTTTATTGTCCGCGTTCGCGGACGGAGGTCATCGGAACAACCGCTGTACGCGGTTGTTTTTTGTATCGGCGCTTTCCAGGGGCGCCGATACAAAAAAAATCCCCCATCGTTCGGAGCAGAGAACGATGAGGGCAAAACGCAATAAGCAGACCGCTAAAAAGGCGCAGAGCAAAACGCCAAAACGGAGGCGCAGTCTGTTATTGGCAGGAACCGCGCCGGAGAGGCAAACAGCCGGCGGGCTCGAGATTGGTTATGGTTAGTATCCGCTAACCACGGTTATACTTTACCATACCAAAGCGCTGATGTCAAGTGTTTTCCCAAAATAATTCCTACTATTTTTGTGGAATTTATTTTTTTGGCGCATCGGGGTAGTCTGCCACGTGCAGCAGCTCCTCTGCCGTGGCCACCTCCTCGGCCGTAGGCACGCGCACGCCGTCCAGCGGGTAAGGGATTCCCAGGTTCTGCCACTTGAACAGCCCCAGCGTGTGGTAGGGCAGCACCTCAACGCGACGCACCGTGGGCAGCGTTTTGATGAACGCATCCAGTGCCCACAGGCCGTCCGCGTCATCGGTCAGGCCGGGCACCAGCACGTGCCGAATCCAGAGGTTCACGCCCTTGGCTGCCACATACTGCGCCATAGCCAGAATGTTCTTGTTGGTGTGGCCGGTCAGTTTTTTGTGCTTCTCGTCATCTATTTCTTTCAAGTCCAGAATCACAAGGTCGGTATTTTCCAGCAGCTTGTCAAAGCGGGCCATCCACGCGGCGTCCTCAGGCGCAAAGGGCTGTGCGCTGGTGTCCAGCGCGGTCTGCACCTTTTTGGCACGTGCCAGCCGGAACACCTCGCTGACAAAATCCAGCTGGCGCAGCGGCTCGCCGCCGCTGATGGTCAGGCCTCCGTTGTTGCGCCAGTAGTTGCGGTAGCGGTAGGCAGCGTTGAACGCCTCCTGCGGGGTCTTGGCGTTTTCTTTGGTAAAGGCCCATGTCTCGGGGTTATGGCAATACTGGCAGCGCATAGCGCATCCCTGCAAAAAGATAATATACCGCACGCCGGGGCCATCGACAAGGCCGAAGGTCTCAACAGAATGGATATAGCCTAAGGTTTCGGACATAAAGTGTGCCTCCGTTTGGAAATGGATTCGGGTCCGGGCCGCTCGGCGGCCAGAGGACTGGCCGCCCTACGGGGCTGTACCGGATGTAGGGCGGGCAGTCCCCTGCCCGCCGGGGCAGCGGGGACGCCCCCTTGCAATAATAGTATACCACAAAAAAGCCCGCAGCCGCGGCTGCGGGCCCTATTGGGTTCAGAGCTTACAGAACCTTATGGCAGGTACGTGCGATAACGTCAAGCTGTTGCTCCTTGGTCAGGTCGATGAACTTGACCGCATAGCCGGAAACGCGGATGGTGAAGTTGGCGTACTCCTCCTTCTCGGGGTGCTCCATCGCGTCAATCAGCTTCTCGGTGCCGAAAACGTTGACGTTCAGGTGGTGGGCACCCTGATCGAAGTAGCCGTCCATGACCTGCACCAGATTGGTCACGCGCTCGCCCTCGCTGTGGCCCAGCGCATCGGGGTTGATGGTCTGGGTGTTGGAGATGCCGTCCAGCGCCCAGTGGTAGGGCAGCTTAGCAACGGAGTTGAGGGACGCCAGCAGACCGTGGGTCTCGGCACCGTAGCTCGGGTTACCGCCGGGAGCAAACGGAGTGTATGCCTTGCGGCCGTCGGGCATAGCGCCGGTGGCCTTGCCGTACACCACGTTGGAGGTGATGGTCAGGATGGAGGTGGTGGGCTCGGAGTTGCGGTAGGTGTGGCGGCGCTTGATCTTCTCGAGGAAGCTGCGCAGCAGCTCCACGGCGATATCATCGGCGCGGTCGTCATCGTTGCCGTACTTGGGGAAGTTGCCCTCGATCTCGTAATCGGTGACAAGGCCCTGCTCGTTGCGGATGCACTTGACCTTGGCATACTTGATGGCGGACAGAGAGTCGACCACATGGCTGAAGCCCGCAATGCCGGTCGCAAAGGTGCGGCGGACATCGGTGTCGATCAGGGCCATCTCGGCAGCCTCATAGTAGTATTTGTCGTGCATATACTGGATGAGGTTCAGGATGTTCACATAGAGCCCTGCCAGCCAGTCCATCATGACGTCATACTTGGCCATGACCTCGTTGTAGTCGAGGTACTCGGCCGTGATGGGGGCGTAGGCGGGGCCGACCTGCTCGCCCAGCTTCTCATCCACGCCGCCGTTGATGGCGTACAGCAGGCACTTGGCCAGGTTGGCGCGCGCGCCGAAGAACTGCATCTCCTTGCCGGTCTGGGTGGCGGAAACACAGCAGCAGATGGAGTAGTCATCGCCCCAGACAGGCTTCATGACATCGTCATTTTCGTACTGGACGCTGGACGTCTCAATCGAAATCTTGGAGGCGTAGTCCTTGAAGGTCTTGGGCAGGGCGGAGGAGTAGAGAACCGTCATGTTCGGCTCGGGGGCGGGACCCATATTCTCCAGCGTGTGCAGGAAGCGGAAATCGTTCTTGGTGACCATGGAACGGCCATCCATGCCGATGCCGCCGACCTCCAGCGTAGCCCAGACGGGGTCGCCGCTGAACAGCTGGTTGTAGCTGGGGATGCGGGCGAACTTGACCATGCGGAATTTCATGACCATATGGTCAATCAGCTCCTGAGCCTCGCTCTCGGTCAGGGTGCCGTTGTCAAGGTCGCGCTGGATGTAGATATCCAGGAAGGTGGACACGCGGCCAACGGACATAGCAGCGCCGTTCTGGGTCTTGATGGCGGCCAGATAGCCGAAGTAGAGCCACTGCACGGCCTCGCGGGCGTTGGCGGCGGGCTGGGAGATGTCAAAGCCGTAGGCGGCGGCCATCTCCTTCATGCCCTTCAGGGCGGAAATCTGCATAGCGATTTCCTCGCGCTGGCGCACTACTTCCTCGGTCATGGTGCCATCGCCGCAGTTGTTGAAGTCATTCTGCTTCTCACGGATCAGGAAGTCGATGCCGTACAGGGCCACGCGGCGGTAGTCGCCGACGATGCGGCCGCGGCCGTAGGTATCGGGCAGACCGGTGACGATATGGCTGTGGCGGGCCTTCTTCATCTCGGGGGTGTAGGCATCAAACACGGCCTGGTTATGGGTGCGGGTGTACTTGGTGAAAATCTCGTGCAGCTTCTCGCTGGGCTGGTAGCCGTAGGTGGTGCAGGCCTGCTCCGCCATCTTGATGCCGCCGTAGGGCATAAAGGCGCGCTTCAGGGGCTTATCGGTCTGCAGGCCGACAACCTTCTCCAAATCCTTCAGCTCGGGGGCAATGTAGCCGGGGCCGTAGGCGGTCAGGCCGGAGACAACCTCGGTCTCCATATCCAGCACGCCGCCCTTGGCGCGCTCTTCCTTCTGCAGCTTCTGCAGGGCGCCCCACAGCTTGTTGGTAGCGTCGGTCGGGCCGGCGAGGAAGCTCTCGTCGCCGTCATAGGGGGTGTAGTTCTTCTGGATAAAGTCACGCGTGTTGACTTCCTCTTTCCAGATGCGGCCTTCAAAGCCTTCCCACTGTTTGAAATCTGTCATTGTGCACCTCATTTAAAATTCAGTTAGCGAACCTGTCGGAACGCCGACGGGCTTATTATACAGGAAAATTCTCGCCCGCGCAACAACATTTTTTGCGGGCACGGATACTATACCAAAAAGATAGGGATTTGTATGTTGTCGGGGCAACAATTTCTTGGGGCAAAGTAGCAAATAAGAAATAAAAAATAATAAATATGGTGGAGTTTTCGCCCCGGCAGGGCGAAAATGAAAGGGCGTCGATAAACTGCCATACCATAAAATATAACGGTATTTTACGGTTACTCCGTAGGGGCTGGGTGATATTTCCGGAATATCGCGCGCAAACTCAACGCTTCACATTGAACGCCCCAAAGCCCGGGTACTGGGCGGCGGCACCCAGCTCCTCCTCAATGCGGAGCAGCTGGTTATACTTGGCAACGCGCTCGCTGCGGCTGGGAGCGCCGGTCTTGATCTGGCAGGTATTCAGCGCCACGGCCAGATCCGCAATCGTGGTATCCTCGGTCTCGCCGCTGCGGTGGGACGCAATGGCGGTGTACCCGGCCTTGTGGGCCATCTTGATGGCCTCCAGCGTCTCGGACACAGAGCCAATCTGGTTCAGCTTAATCAGGATGGAGTTGCCGCAGCCCAGGCTGATGCCCTTGGCCAGGCGCTCGGTGTTGGTGACGAACAAATCATCCCCCACCAGCTGCACCTTGCCGCCCAGCTCCTTGGTCATATGCTGCCAGCCTTCCCAGTCCTCCTCATCCAGACCGTCCTCGATGGAGTAGATGGGGTACTTCTCAACCAGCTGTTTCCAGTGCTCGACCAGCTCCTCGCTTGTAAAGACCTTGCCGCACTTGGGCAGCCTGTACTCGCCCTTCTTGCTGCCCTTCCACTCGCTGGAGGCCGCGTCCATCGCCAGCACAAAGTCCTTGCCGGGGACATACCCAGCCTTCTCGATGGCCTCCAGAATATACCGGATAGCCTCCTCGTCGCTGGCAAGGTCGGGCGCAAAGCCGCCCTCATCGCCGACAGAGGTAGCCAGCCCCTTGCTCTTGAGCAGCGCCTGCAGTGCGTGGAACACCTCGGTGCACCAGCGCAGGCCCTCCTTGAAGCTGGGCGCACCGGCGGGCATAATCATAAACTCCTGCACGTCCACGGTGTTGGCCGCGTGCGCGCCGCCGTTCAGAATGTTCATCATCGGCACAGGCAGCTTGTTGCCGGACACGCCGCCCAAAAAGCGGTACAGTGGAATATCCAGCGAGAGTGCCGCGGCGCGGGCCGCCGCAATGGAGACCGCCAGAATGGCGTTTGCGCCAAGGTTGGACTTGTCCTTGGTGCCGTCCGCCTGCAGCATGGCGGCGTCCACCGCGTAGATGTCGGAGGCATCCAGCCCGACCAGCGCCTCGTTGATGGTGGTGTTGATGTTCTCCACAGCCTTGCTGACGCCCTTGCCGCCAAAGCGGCTCTTGTCGCCGTCGCGCAGCTCCAGCGCCTCAAACTCACCGGTGGAGGCGCCGCTGGGGGCCGCGCCGCGGCCGATGGTGCCGTCCGCCAGCCAGACCTCGGCTTCGACAGTGGGGTTGCCGCGGGAGTCGATAATCTCGCGGCCGATGACCTTCTCAATTTCCAGATAGCTCATAGGTGCAAAGTCCTTTCTATTCAATACTTTTACCAGTATGCCCGAAAAGGGACAAAGCGATTCTTTTGGTTAGCTTTATCTAACCAAAAGTAAGATAGCATAGACTAACCGTTTTTGTCAAGACCTTACCTCCTATTTTCACGCTTCCCCTTGCCATCCGCCTCCATATCCTGTATAATAAATTTTATCTGTACTACTGGTTTTGACGTATAAGCGAGGTTTTCAAATGCTGACGAAATATCTGAGCGTTTTCTTCATTTCGATGGTTCCCATCATCGAGCTGCGCGGCGCGATCCCCATCGGCGTGGGGCTGGGCCTGCCGCTGTGGCAGGTGTACATCATTGCCATCATCGGCAATATGATTCCGGTCCCCTTCATCTTTTTCTTTGCCCGCAAGGTGCTGGAGTGGGGCGCGGATAAGCCGGTCATCGGCAAATTCTTCACCTTCTGCCTTGAAAAAGGACATAAGGGCGGCGAAAAGCTGAAGGCCAAGGCGGGCCGCGGCCTGCCCTGGGCACTGCTGCTGTTTGTCGGCATCCCCCTGCCGGGCACCGGCGCATGGACCGGCACGCTGGCCGCCAGCCTGCTGGATATGGATTTCAAGTCCAGTGTCCGCGCCTGCATGGGCGGTGTGCTGCTGGCCGGCTGCATCATGGGCGTGCTGAGCGTGCTGGGCGTCTCCGCCTTTGGCGCGGTGGTGGCATAAAATGCCAAAAAATTATCGTCCCGGCTTAGACGTCGTCCGTTTGGCGGCGTTGCTGCCGGTGCTGTGCTACCACTACTGCATCGAGGCGGCGCGCTTCGGCTTTGCCGTGCCGACCGCCTTCATCGGGCGCGGCATGGCCGACTGGGTGGAGCTGGGGCTGGCGTGGTTTTTCCTGCTGTCCGGCGCGGCGCTCTGCCTGCAGTGGCAGGGGCGGTTTGCACTGCGGCCGTATCTGGTGGGCCGCGCCGCCGCCACCTACCCGGCGTTCTGGCTGGGCTTTGGGGCGCTGTTCCTGTACGGCGAGGTTCTGCACGGCAATAATGCGGAGATTCCGCGCTGGCGTGTTGTATTTTCGCTGTTTGGTGTGGACGGCTACCTCTCCCCTGTGACTGTCACCTTCTACAAAATCGGCGAGTGGTTTTTGGGCGTTATCCTGATTTTATATCTGGTTTTTCCCCTGCTTTTGTGGTGCATGGAATCCACCGCCCGCCGCCGGGTGCTGGCCGTCTGTATGGCCGCGCTGGCGCTGCTCTGGCCGCTTGTCTGCCCCGCCCCGTGGGAGGCCGGGCACACTGTGCTGGGCCGCCTGCCTGCGTTTGCGTTGGGCGTCTGGTTTGGCACGCTGTTAAAAAAGGACCGCCTGCCGCCGAAATGCCTGCTTGCCGGGCTTGCCGTGTTCCCGCTTTTGTGGGTTCCCGCCGTGCCGCGCCTTGCGGTGCTGCTGGTGCTGGCCGCGGTGCTGTTCTGGGTTGTGTATCTGGCCGGGCAGCGCCTGCCCGCGGCGCTCTGCCCCGCCCTGCGGCGACTGGCAGGCTGGTGCTATGGCGTGTACCTGGTGCACCATGTTCTGCTGACGCTGGTGTATCTGCCCCTTGTCCAGCGGCTTGCCCTGCCGTTGGCAGCAATGTTCCCGGTGTATCTGGTCATCAGCTTTGTGCTGGCCGCGGCGCTTATGGCCATAAGCGCCCCCATCAGCAAAGTCATCAAAAAAATCGCATAAAAATTGCGCAGCCTTGCAAAAAAGGCTGCGCTGTTTTTATTCTGTGCGTAGGGCGGGGTGACCCCACCCCGCCGCAAGTTCCCGGTTTGCCACAGCAAGCGGTAACAGCCTTACTGTCTTGCCTGCAAGGCGGCCAGCAGCGGCGGAATCAGCTGCTTTTTGCGGCTGACCACGCCGGGCAGGCGGGCCATGCTGCCCTCCGGCTCCACGTGGAAGGCGTCCCGGACGATTTCCTCGGCGTTGTGGCCGTAGAACATCAGGTCGGTGCTCTGGGTTTTCATATCGGTGAACATATAGAAAATCAGCGGCAGGCCCTCGCGGCGGCTGGCCTCGGGCAGGAAGGGCTGCACCAACGCCTCGGCGGCGGCGCGGGATTTGTCGGTCATATAGGTGGACTGCCCCACGCCGAACCGCACATCGCCGCGGCTGAACGCCTTGAAGTCCGAGCTGAACACGTCCTCCGCCGTGCGGCCGGTCAGGTCAGCGCCGGCCTCAAACATCTGCTCGGCGTAGGAGGGGATGTCCTCGCCCGCCAGCTCGGCCAGCGCCTTGGCGGCGGCTTCATCCTGCGGGGTCGAGGTCGGCGAACGGAACACCAGCGTGTCGGACAGAATGGCCGACAGCAGCAAGCCCGCAATCTCGCGGCTGGGCGTCAGGCCCTGCTCCTCGTACATCTGGTACAGAATCGTTGCCGTGCAGCCCACCGGCACATTGCGGAAGTAGACCGGCCCGGTCGTTTCCAGATTGCCGATGCGGTGATGGTCGATGATTTCCAGAATGTCCGCTTCCTCCAGACCGTCCACGGCCTGGGTGCGCTCGTTGTGGTCCACCAGAATGACCTGCTTGCGGTGCAGGTTCAACAGGTTACGGCGGCTGACCACGCCGCAGTACTTGCCGTTCTCGTCCAGAATCGGGAAGTAGCGGTGGCGCACGTTGGCCATAACCTTCTTGGCGTCCTCAATCGGCGTATTGACGCTGAATTTCAGCAGCTCCTTGGTGCGCATAAAGTGGCGCACCGGCGCGGCGGTAGAGACAAGCCGCGCCGCGGCATAGGTATCGTAGGGGGTTGCCAACACCGCGCAGCCCTTCTCCTGCGCGCGGGCAATGATGGTGCGCGGCACCGCAGAGCCGCAGCAGACAACGATGGCCTGCGCGCCGCAGTCGATGGCGCACATCTGGGTTTCGTACCGGTTGGAGACCAGCACCAGATCGCCTGGGCGGACCAGCTCCTCCATAATTTCGGGGCTGGAGCCGATGCAGATGCGGCCGCTGTCAATGCGGGCATCGGCATCGCCCACCACCAGCTCGGCTTCCAGCGTTTCCAGCAGGTTGCGGCAGCGGGTGTTGGCGGCGGCCAGCACGGCAGTATCAAACAAATCCATATTGGCGTCGGCAATATCCTTGATGGTGATAAGCCCCTGCAGCTCATTATCCTTGCCCACAATGCAGAGCGTGTCAATCTCCACATCACGCATCAGGTTCCACGCGGCACGCACGCTCATCTCGCCGTCAATGCCCGGCTGCTTGCGGATGTCAATGTCCTTGATCTGGGGGCTCACATCGGTGCAGAGCCGCGGCGGCTCCACGCCGAAATGCTGCAGCACAAACCGCGTCTCTCGGTTCACGTGCCCGGCGCGGCGGGCCTCATACATTCCTTCCAGACTGCCGCGGTTTTTCAGCCACGCGTAGGCCAGCGCCGAACAGATAGAGTCGGTGTCCGGGTTCTGGTGGCCGATGATATTGATGTGGCGCATCGCTTTTGTTGCCATATAAAATAAAACCTCTCTCACGGCAACACCGCATAATTCTAAGTGGCGGTGCGGTATTGCCTCAACTTTACCCAACAAATTGCCTATAATACTATTCTATTATAGCACACATTTTTCTGTTTTGCGATTCTTGACAAATAGCACATTATAGCGTATGATAAATTAGTATGTGGATATTGGGGCTTTGCCCTTACAAATATCAGTCTATCGGCATTTTTAATTTGAGAGGGAACGTATATGATTCAGGAAAATCTCCGCAACGTTGCAATCATTGCGCACGTCGACCACGGCAAGACCACTCTGGTCGACCAGATGCTGAAGCAGTCCGGCGCTTTCCGTGCCAACCAGCAGGTGGCCGAGCGCGTCATGGACTCCGGCGACATCGAGCGTGAGCGCGGCATCACAATTCTGGCCAAGAACTGCTCCTGTGAGTACAAGGGCGTTAAAATCAACATCGTTGACACCCCGGGCCACGCCGACTTCGGCGGCGAGGTCGAGCGCGTGCTGAAGATGGTCAACGGCGTTCTGCTGCTGGTTGACGCGGCCGAGGGCTGTATGCCCCAGACCCGCTTCGTCCTGCAGAAGGCCCTGCAGCAGAACCTGTCTCTGGTCATTGCTGTCAACAAGATTGACCGCCCGGACGCCCGCATTGCCGAGGTCATCGACGAGATTCTGGAGCTGCTCATGGATTTGGGCGCTACCGACGAGCAGCTGGACAGCCCGATGGTGTTCTGCTCCGGCCGTAACGGCACGGCCAGCTATGACTGGACCGACCCCTCCTCCGGCAAGGACCTGATGCCCCTGTTCGATACCATCCTGAAGTATGTCCAGCCGCCGGAGGGCGAGCCTGACGAGCCGCTGCAGATGCTGGTTTCCAGCGTTGACTACAACGATTTCGTCGGCCGCATGGGTGTTGGCCGCGTGCAGAACGGCGTCATCAAGGTCGGCAGCCCCATTCAGGTCTGCGACTGGCACAACCCCGATGTGCATATGACCGGCCGCATCACCAAGCTGTTTGACTTCAAGGCCAACGGCCGTGAGCCCATCGAGAGCGCACAGGCTGGTGACATTATCGCCTTTGCAGGTCTGCCCGACATCTCCATCGGCAACACCATCTGCGACCCCAGCAAGGTGCAGCCCCTGCCCTTTGTCAAGATCAACGACCCCACGGTCGAGATGACCTTCTCGGTCAACGATTCCCCGTTTGCCGGCAAGGAGGGCAAGTACGTCACCTCCCGCCAGATTCGTGACCGCCTGATGCGCGAGCTGCTGAAGGACGTTGCCCTGAAGGTGGAGGATTCCGCCACCAACGATTCCTTCCGCGTCATGGGCCGCGGCGAAATGCACCTGTCCATCCTGATTGAGACGATGCGCCGCGAAGGCTATGAGCTGCAGGTCAGCCCCCCGCACGTTCTGACCCACGAGGAGAACGGCAAGGTCATGGAGCCTATGGAGCGCGTTGTCATCGACGTGCCCGAAATCTATCAGGGCAACGTTATGACGGCTCTGGGTGCCCGCAAGGCCATCCTGATGAATATGCAGATGATGAACAGCCGTTCCCGCATTGAGTTCCGTATGCCCAGCCGCGGCCTGTTCGGCTATCGCAGCCAGTTCCTGACCGACACCCACGGTGAAGGCATCATGAACACGATTTTCGACGGCTACGAGGAGTGGTGCGGCGATATCCAGACCCGTTCCACCGGCTCCCTCATCAGCTTTGACACCGGCGACGCTGTGACCTACGGTCTGTTCAACGCCCAGCAGCGCGGCACCCTGCTTGTCAACGCAGGCGAGAAAGTCTACGCGGGCGAGGTCGTCGGCTATACCCCGACCGGCGAGGACATCACCGTCAACGTCTGCAAGACCAAGCACCTGACCAACACCCGTGCTTCCGGCAGTGATGACGCCCTGCGTCTAGTGCCCATCAGCAAGTTCAGCCTGGAGGGCTGCCTGGAATTCCTGGCCCCCGACGAGCTGCTGGAGGTCACCCCCGAGAACCTGCGTATCCGCAAGCGCATCCTCGACCATGACCTGCGCATGAAGGCCGCCAGCAAGAAGAATAAGTAAGATTGTGTATACTGGAAGCCGACCCTTTTATGGAGGGTCGGCTTCCTTTTTTGTATAGCTACTCCGTATACACTGCCCTTCACCGGGCAACCGCTCCGGTTCACCCACTCTGTAGGGAGGGGTCTTGACCCCTCCGCATTTCCCGCCTGCATCCTCGCCCGGGTGACCACTCTCCCCTCGCCCATATTGTTCGCCGTACAAATACGCTTGACTTTACATAAAAATCATTGTATAGTTAATAAGTCCCCCGCATTGCGGCGGGGTGCGGAAAGTTATGAAAAGTACGGATGTAAAAACAGGGGGCAATCATGGCAGAATTTACAACTTTCATCGAGCAGTTCAGCGATATACTGTGGAATTCACTTCTGCTGTTCCTGCTGGTTGGCACGGGCATTTACTTTACCGTGCGGCTGCGGGGCGTGCAGATACGCCGCTTTGGCGAGGGCGTGCACCGGGTGTTCGGCGGCTTTACCCTGCGCGGCAAAAAAGCGGACGCCGACGGAATGAGCAGCTTTCAGGCGCTGACCACGGCCATTGCGGCACAGGTCGGCACCGGCAACATCACCGGCTGCGCCACGGCGCTGGTCAGCGGCGGCCCGGGCGCGCTATTCTGGACGTGGGTGTCGGCGTTTTTCGGCATGGCCACCATCTACGCCGAGGCCGTGCTGGCGCAGCACTACAAAACCACGGTGAACGGTCAGGTCACCGGCGGGCCCGCGTTCTACATCCGCGCCGCGTTCAAGGGCCGGGTCGGCAAGGTTCTGGCCACCGTGTTTTCGGTGCTCATCATTCTGGCGCTGGGCTTTATGGGCAATATGGTGCAGTCCAACTCCATCGGCGATGCGTTTTCCAACGCCTTCGGCATGAACCAGCTGGTGGTTGGACTGATTATCGCGGCCATTGCGGCCTTCATCTTTCTGGGCGGCGTGCAGAGAATCGCCGCCGTCACCGAAAAAGTTGTGCCCATTATGGCGGCGTTTTACATCGTGGGCTGCGTTATCATTCTGGCGCTCAACTTCAAGGCACTGCCCAACGCGCTGGCGCAGATTTTTGTGCTGGCGTTCCAGCCGCAGGCAATGGCCGGCGGCTTGGCCGGTGTGACGGTGCAGCAGGCCATGCGCTTTGGCGTGGCACGCGGGCTCTTCTCCAACGAGGCCGGTTTGGGCTCCACGCCCCACGCCCACGCACTGGCCAAGGTCAAGCGCCCGCAGGACCAGGGCGCGGTGGCCATTCTGGGCGTCTTTATCGACACCTTTGTGGTGCTGACGCTGACCGGCCTTGTGCTGATTGTCTCGGGGCTCATCCCGCAGGGGCTGACCGGCACCGCGCTGACGCAGGCCGCCTTCAGTCAGGCGTTCGGCGCTTTCGGTCCGGTTTTTATTGCCGTGTGTATGTTCTTTTTCGCGTTTTCAACGATTATCGGCTGGTATTTCTTCGGCCAGTCGAACTTCAAGGCGCTCTTTGGTGAGAAGCTGCTGCCGCTCTACAGCGTCATTGTGGTTGTGTTTATTCTGGTCGGTTCCACGCTAAAGGTTGACCTTGTCTGGGCGCTGGCCGACCTGTTCAACGGCCTGATGGCCATCCCGAACCTGTTGGCCCTGCTGGCCCTCTCCGGCGTGGTGGTAGCCATTGACAGGAAATAATGTGGGTAACGGTGCTTACCCGGGTGAGGTGGTTTTTTCCCGCCCTACGGATGAACTCAAAAACAACAATCCGCCGTTTATCATCCGCCGCGCCTAACGCACTATTACCGGGTAACCACCCAAACGTCAAAAAAGCTCTGTCCGCATTGCTGCAGACAGAGCTTTTTATTGCTATTTCGGCCTTTAACCAATCACTTTGCCGTGGCGGATGACCTTCAGGATGTCCAGCTTGTCATTGACAAGCACCACATTGCCGATGCGGCCGGCGTCCAGGCTGCCGTAGTCGGCGTCAATACCAATGCTGCGGGCCGGATTCAGCGTGGCGGCACGGACGGCGCTCTCCAGCGGCACGCCCATATCCAGCACAGCGCGCTTCATGCAGTCAAACAGGCAGGTTGCGCTGCCCGCAATCGTGCCGGGCTGCTCGGTCAGGGTGGCGCGGGGGCCGCGCACCGTGACGGCCTGACCGCCCAGACTGTACTGGCCATCGGGCAGGCCGCAGGCCATCATGCTGTCGGCAATCAGAATCACATGGTCGGCACCGAACGTGTTGAAGGTGAACCGCACCATGGCGGGGTGGATGTGTACATTGTCGGTGATCAGCTCGACCTCGGCACCCTCCTCCAGCGCGGCAATGATGGGGCCCGGCTCACGGTGGGTGATGCCCGGCATGGCGTTGTACAGGTGGGTCATATGGCTGGCACCCGCGGCAAACGCGGCCTTGGCCGTGTCATAGTCGGTGCAGGTGTGCGCAATCGAAATCCGCACTTCATCATGACATTCCTTGATAAAATCCAGATTGCCCGGCTCCTCGGGGGCCACGTCCACCAGCTTGATCAGCCCGCCGCTGCGCGCCTGCAGGCGGCGGAACATACCCGCATCCGCTGCCATAACGTACTTCGGGTTCTGTGCACCGACCTTGCGGGGGCTGATGTAGGGGCCTTCCATATTGATACCGACCAAATCTGCGCCGCGCTCATTCTTGTGGGCGGCGGCCACATCCATGATGCCGTTCAGGATTTCCTCGCTGAAGGTCATCGTGGCGGGGCAGATGGCCAGCACACCCTTGCTGGCCTCAAAGTCGGCAATGGCCTGCAGGCCGGCCTCATCGGCGTCACAGAAATCATGGCCGACCGCGCCGTGGAAGTGGATATCCACCAGACCCGGCAGCGCGTAGGCACCGCCCGCGTCAATGACCTCCTCGCCCTCCTGCGCGGCTGCGCCAAAGACGATGCGGCCGTCACGGATGATAAGATCTTTCTCTACAAAGCGGCAACCGTCGCTGTAAACTTTTGCGTTTTTGAGTATCATTGCAGTGTTCCTCCGCAAATCAAATCTCGCTCAGGGCTTCCTCATCACCGACCAGAATGAAGTCGGGGTGCATCTGCAGGATGCTGGCGGGAACCTCCGGCGTGACCGGGCCAAAGAACGCCTTCTTGACGATGTCTGCCTTGCCCTTGCCGTTGGCAACCATCAGGACCTTGCGGGCCTGCATAATGGTCTTGATGCCCATGGTGTAGGCCTGCTTGGGAACGAGGTCCGCGTTGCCGTCAAAGAAGCGCTTGTTGGCCTCGATGGTCTCGGGCTTCAAGTCCACGCAGTGGGTGCCCAGCTCAAAGGCCTCGTTCGGCTCGTTGAAGCCGATGTGGCCATCGTTGCCGATGCCCAGCAGCTGCAAATCCACGCCGCCCACACTGTGGATAACGGCATCATAGCGGGCGCACTCGGCCGCAGCGTCGAGGTTCGTGCCATCGGGCAGGTTGATGGCCTCGGGGCGGATGTTCACATGGTCAAACAGGTTGCGGTGCATGAAGCTCCAATAGCTCTCGGGGTGCTCCTTCGGCAGGCCGCGGTACTCGTCCAGATTGACGGTGGTGACCTCCGAGAAGTCGATATCGCCCTTGTTGTACCACTCAACCAGCTGCTTGTAGGTACCCACGGGTGTGCCGCCGGTGGCCAGACCCAGCACGCAGTTGGGCTTCATAATGACCTGCGCCGAGATAATGTTCGCGGCCTTGCGGGACATATCGTAGTAGTCTTTTGCACGGATGATTTTCATGGGAAAATACCTCCTGATATTTCGGAGCGGGTGCGCTCCATTATTCCTATTTGCATTATACCACGCTGCGCCATGGTATACCATGACCTAAATTTGAATTTTATACCAAAATTTCGTTTCCAAACAAAAGGCCGTGGGGGGGGGGGGGGCCCCCCCCCCCCGGCG
>NZ_JANGCG010000024.1 GCF_024462815.1 Gemmiger formicilis | reverse complement strand
TTAATAACCATAATTCAACGCCTCCTTTGAGTATAGTATACACGAATTATAGGATAAATTCAACCTATTTATTGAAGAAAGAGGGAATGCAATATAGAAATCAAAATACCGAAAGAAGTCCGCGACTACCACGAAAACATCTTTTTCGGGCTGAATACGCGGCAGTTTATTTGCTCGGTGCTGGCGGTCGGCGTGGCAGTAGGCATCTACTTTGCCTTGCAGCCGCATGTCGGCACCGAAGAAATCGGCTGGATGTGCATCTTGGGCGCTGCGCCGTTTGCGGCTTGTGGTTTTTTCACCTACCACGGCATGACCGCCGAACAGGTGCTTTGGGCGTGGTTCAAGTCCGAAATTCTCTGCCCGAAGCGCCTTATTTTCAAATCCGACAGCTATTACTACGAAGCCATGCAGCCCGCCATCCGCGCGGGCATGAAACGAAAGAGAGGCAAGCCTATGAAGAAAAGCGAGGATAACGCTTGATTAAAACCCTGTCGAAAGCGCAGAAGATGGAACGCGAAAAGTTCCGGATTCCGCGCAGTGTGCAGGACGCCATTCCCATCCGCCGCATTTTCGCGGATGGGATTTTCCAAGTCGGCAACCAGTATTCCAAAACATGGTCGTTCACCGACATTAACTACGCCATTGCCAGCAAAGAGGACAAAACATCCATGTTCCTTGACTACTCGGAACTGTTGAATGCCCTTGACTCCGGCGCATCGGCAAAAATCACGATCTACAACCGCCGCATCAACAAAGCCGAGTTCGAGCGCAGCGTCCTGCTGCCGGACAAAGATGACGGATTGGACGAATACCGCCACGAATTCAACCAGATGCTGATGGCGCAGGTCACCGGCACCAGCAACAGCATTGTGCGGGAGCGTTATCTGACCGTGAGCGTGGTAAAGCGCAACGCGGACGAGGCCCGCAGCTACTTTGCCCGCGTGGGAACCGACCTTGTAACACACTTGGCGCAGCTTTCCTCGGTGGCAACCGAATTGACACTGAACGAACGAATGCATATTTTCCGCGACTTTTTCAAGGCCGGGGAACAGGCTGCGGCAGAGTTCAACATTCACGAACACGCCAAACGCGGTCTACATTTCAAGGATTGGTTCTGTCCCGATAGCATGGAATTTGCTGCCGACCACTTCAAGATTGATGCCCGCTATGGCAGGGTGCTGTATTTGCAGGACTATGCCAGCTACATCAAGGACAGCTTTGTGTCGGAACTCTGCGACCTTGACCGTGACTTGATGTTATCCATTGATATCCTGCCGGTGCCGACAGACGAGGCTGCCCGCCAGCTGCAAAGCACGCTGTTAGGGATCGAAACGAACGTCACCAACTGGCAGCGCCGCCAGAATGCCAACAACAATTTTACCGCGACCATTCCCTACGATATGGAACTCCAGCGCAAGGAAACCAAGGAGATGCTGGATGATTTAACCACCCGCGACCAGCGGATGATGTTCGGGCTGGTGACGCTCGTGCATCTGGCTGACAGCAAAGAGCAGCTCGACAGCGACACCGAAACGCTCTACTCCACGGTGCGCAAGCACCTGTGTCAGCTTTCCATGCTGCGCTGGCAGCAGAAGGACGGTCTGGACACGGTGTTGCCGTATGGTCTGCGAAAAATCCAAGCCCTGCGCACGCTCACCACCGAAAGCACCGCCGTGCTGATTCCGTTCCGGGCGCAGGAAATCATGGAGCCGAACGGTCTGTACTATGGGCAGAACGCCGTCAGCAAGAACATGATCGTAGCGAATCGCCACTTGCTGCTCAACGGCAACAGTTTCCGTTTGGGCGTGTCCGGTTCCGGCAAGAGCATGAGCGCCAAGGAAGAAATCGTGCAAATCGCGCTCTCCACCGAGGATGACATCCTCATCCTCGACCCGGAAAGTGAGTTCAGCTATCTGACCGAAGCACTCGGCGGTGAGGTTATTCGCATCTCGGCTACATCCGACACCCACATCAACGCGCTGGACATGGATCGCGCCTACGGTGACGAGCGCAATCCCATCGTCAGTAAGAGTGAATTTGTGCTGTCGCTGTTTGAACAGCTCATCGGGGACGGCATGGTGACTGCAAAAGAAAAATCCATCTTGGGCCGCTGCACGGAGCAGGTGTATCTGCCGTATATCCGCAACGGCTATAAAGGCACACCGCCCACGCTGCAGGACTTTTACCGTCTGCTGCAAATGCAGCCGGAACCCGAAGCACAGGGGCTGGCGCTGTCGTCCGAGTTGTTCATCACCGGCACGTTGAACACCTTTGCCCGGCACACGAACGTGGACACGCAGGCGCGGATCATTGCCTACGACATCCGCGAACTGGGCGAGCAGCTTATGCCGCTGGGAATGCTGGTGACGCTGGATGCCATCTATAACCGCGTCATTCAGAACTGGAAGAAAGGCCGCAGGACGTGGATTTTCTGCGATGAGTTTTATATTTTGTTCCGCTACGAGTACAGCGCCAATTTCTTCTACAAGCTGTGGAAGCGCATCCGCAAATACAATGGACTTGTGACCGGGCTGACGCAGAATGTGGACGAACTGCTGCGCTCCGACACCGCCCGCCTGATGCTGGCCAACTCGGAGTTTTTGGTGATGCTGAACCAGAGCGCTACCGACCGCGAGAAACTGGCGAAGCTGCTGAATATCTCGGATAACCAGCTTGGCTATGTGACGAATGTCCCCGCAGGCTGCGGGCTGATTCGCTGCGCGGGCAATATCGTGCCTTTCACTAACAGTTTTCCGAAAAATACTAAACTCTATGGCTTGATGACGACCAAGCCGGATGAAGTAAAGAAGGATTAACAGATGTCTAATAGAAATAGAAGTCCACCTAATAATTATAAGAGAGAAATTTCTTGCAATTGTATGCTATCAGATGTATTATCATCAAATACCATTTTGTATATGTTACAGGCGGGCGCAAAATTTTTTGCAACATTAATAAGACGAGAGCAATGTTCAGCCGAGCAATTTAAACCAATGTATATATTGGTTGGCGGAGCAGATATGTATGGCCTACTACCATCAGGGAATGGAATTACGGCTCTAATTTCTCTTTCGTGTTCCCAACTTTTGTGTTTGATTATGTTTGTGAGGTATAAGAGTAGCATACGCTCTTGTGCTTCTTGTGAAAGAGGAGCGTGATTTTGTGTGGCGTCAAACATATCATTGATAAAAGTTGTCATGAGTTTGTCTGCAAGAATACGCTTGGGTTCATACGAAACAGGATAGAGAAAGGTCATATAATCAAGATTAAATGTGTGTTCGACACAAAATCCTTGGTGGTTATTTGCATAGTATGCCCACATAGGCATATTTTGCTCCTTTTCCTCCGCGTTGCAGAAACAAGCTATTCGATAATTGTTTCTAAGTGTATCTGAGACCGTCTCTATGAGAGAACGACTCCATCCCTTTTCTTCAAGCAAAGATTTATTGAAATAGAGAGCCTTCCCCTCGAAAGGATCATTAAACTCTTCCATTTTGGATAAGTATACCTCACCACGAGAAAGAGTTTCTAATTTCAATTCATTAAGTGCGGGGTCATCTCCCAGACTATAATATTTATATAAGCGATTGGGAATAAAGGCGGCTTTATATCTATTGGCATCATGAGGGTTCCCAGAAAGGATCAAGTTAATATATGTCTCGTAATTCATAGAAGCCTCCTGTTGAATGTCTCTTAACTTTAAAATGGCTTTTTGACGATAAATAGTAATCGAAATACTTCTATTATACCAGAGAAGGTGTTGCTTGAAAAGGAAGCCTCCATATTCTCGATTGGATGAATATGACGGTTAATTTTATTATATGTAATGGCATTATAGCTGACTTGTTATCTGCCTTGACCGGACGGCGGTCTTAGCATGGTCTAAGGCGCAGTGGTGAGTGCGGGATGCTTCCCGCGTTTGTTTCTTGATTACGAGATTAATTATAGCGGTGACTTCTGTTCGGAATTTAAAAGCCATTTGAACGATTTTGAAATTCTATTTGATTAATTTATGACAGGGGTGATGCCATGAAAGATATTAAGGAAAAGCCAACCAAGAGCGTGCCGAGAAGCAATGCCGCAGGGAAAATCCAGAAAGCTGCGCTGAAAAAGGCGTGGACAGAAGCCAAAGAGAAAAGCCGAAATAAGCTGCGGGAAAGAACCTCCACGCAAGAGGATGACAACTACACCGCAGCCCCAGACACCGGCGTAGTGCTGACCGATACATCTCGTTTAGCCATCAAGCAAAACACAGATTTCACCGTGCAGCAGGGGCGCAAGTTTGCCCTCAAGCAGATAGAAAAGTACTGCGAACGCCGCGCCGCAGAACAAACCGAAACAACCCGCACCCACACCGCCTGTGAGCACAATGTCAGCCCGAAACAGACCGAGCGCGGCACGCTGCCCGATGCAGAGCAACGTCCGCGTTGTGGGGCAGATTTGCCCCGACAGCGGGCAAAAGAAAAAGCCGTCACCGCCAAGACCGTGCCGCGCGATATTCGCGGTGTGACCCAAAGCCAGCGCCAACTGCGTACTGTCGCAAATGAAACTGTGCGGAGCGTAACAACCCAAGCACAAATGCATACCTGCACCCGCCAAGTACAGCTTGCTATCCAGAAAGCTGCCAGGAATACCCGCAGGACGGTTACAGCGGTACGCTCGGCCATACGACACTTTCTCGCCAGCCTCCACAGCCTTGTTGCGGCCATTGCCGTAGGCATCAGCGTGGCACTTAGCATCATTATTGTTATCAGCCTTGTGGCCTTTGTGTCCGGCTCGGCTTACGGCATCTTCTTTGCCGCCGATGCTCCCAACGCAGCGTCCGTCACCGTGCGCGAAGCCGTAGACACCCTGACGGCAGAATACCGCGGCAGACTGGAAGAAATCTCCGACACGGTACAGCATGACCGCCAAGAAATTACAGCCAACGATGATGTGTACTATATTCGTTGGCAGGATGTCCTAGCGGTCTTTTCTTCGTATGTTTCAGGAAATGAACAAGGCGCACCCGTTGCGGCGCTGACAGAGGAACAGGTGGATAAGCTGCGGGAAATTATGTGGGCGATGAACGCAGTGGACTACTCTACCCGTGCGAAAACTGTCACCATAGATATCACCGATGAGAACGGCAACCCGACTACCACAGAAATCACCGAAACCGTCCTCGTAATCGAACTGACCCACAAAACCCCCGACGAGATGGCGGCAGATTACCACTTTACCATCCGACAGAATACCTACATGCAACTGTTGCAAGACCCGCAGTACGAGGAACTATGGGCGGAACTGCTCGGCGGCTTTGAGCAGGGTGGGGGAGAAGTCATGTCTCCTGATGGTACACGCGCCCCAACAGGCACACTGCAATGGCCGCTGCCGGTTGCGGGTACAATTACCTCACAATTTGGCCATCGTGTGGACCCCATCACTGGCGAGGTCAGTTCTCACACCGGCACAGACATTGCCTGTGCCGAGGAAACGCCGATTCTCGCCGCCGCAGACGGAACTGTCATCGTTGCCAACGGTCTTGACAGTTGGGGCGGCAGTTACGGCTACTACATCCAAATCGACCACGGCGGCGGGCTGGAAACACTATATGCACACTGCTCCAGCATTTGTGTCACAACCGGTCAGCAAGTACAGGCTGGACAGGTTATCGGATATGTTGGCCATACCGGGCGGGCTACAGGCAGCCATTTGCACTTAGAGGTACATGTAAACGGAAGCAGGACAGACGCAATGAGGTATTTCGGGATGTAAATTGTAAAGAAAAACATACTCTGAGTTGCGCAATAGCGAAAAAATTAGCACGAGGCGCACAAGTTCAGTGGTAATTGTGACAAAAGTAATGCCGTCTTTTTGGCTTTTTTATCCAAAATTAATTTTCTATATTGACAATTTATAGGGCGAGTGCTATTCTTTAGCTAATGCAAGCGGTTGCATTAAAGACTGCAACGCGGTTCCAATATGTACGGATATGCGCTGCAAAAGATGTCTGCTTTTAACAAAATAGACTTGAAAATTATCTGCTTTCGGAAATTGTATAAGTAAACCGATTGCACGGGAGGAAGGACATGGCAGCAACCATCCGGGATGTAGCGCATCGCGCGGGGGTATCGCCCTCAACTGTATCGCGCGTACTAAATAATAAAGGTGTAATCTCAGACGAAACTGCACAGCGAATACAAAAAGCAATGCAGGAACTACATTACGTTCCCAACGATTTTGCAAGAAGTTTTGCGACAGGCAGCGCACATACGATTGCAATTGTTATCGATGTAGAAAACACAGAAGCATATTCGAACAATTTCTTCAACGATACAGTTTTTGGAATTGAGACCACTGCCCATAAAAACGATTATAATCTGCTCATCACAAATGGCGCGGAGGCATTTGGGGGGATTGATTCTGTAGAAAGGTTGGTCTTGGGGAAAAAAATCGATGGAGTAATTATTCCTGAATCAATCGCAAACGAGCCATTCCTCAAACGCCTTAATGAGCAGAAATTCCCCTGTGTGATTTTAGGACGCCACGAGCATACCGAAAACGAAATCAGTTGGGTAGATATAAATAATATGCAAGCCGGTTCGCTGGCGGTACGGCATTTGTTCCAAAAAGGCTATCGTAAAATCGCGCTCATCACAAATGGTGATAAGGAACTTTTTAATAAGGATCGTGTTATTGGGTACTGCCGTGAATTGCAAGATTGTGAACTCCCGTTTGATCAAGGAATGATCATTCATCAAATTTCTTCAATTGATGAATGCAAAAGAAAGGTCGTTGAATTACTCAAATCGGAGAATCCGCCCGATGCGGTTATTTGTAGCAATGATTTGCTTGCGTTGGGAGCAATGCGAGCAGCAAAAGCACTGGGGAGTGACGTTCCCAATGAATTTGGCATCGTTTGCTTTGATAATACGACAATCACAGAAGTGATGGAGCCTTCGATTTCGAGCTTGGATGTAAACACTTACGAATTAGGAGTCCAGGCCGCTGACATACTGATTAACCAAATTGAGAATCCTACGTCAAGCTTGCGCCAGATTTTACTGTCAACAAGAATGATTGAACGTAGGTCAACACAAAGAGAACAAGGAGGTTGTCCCTATGAATCTGCCAGCGGTTAATCACCGACCAACGCAAGAGTTTATTTACCCCACATCGAGGAACGAACTTATCTTGCAGCTATTTACAGCTGCAAAAGACATCGATGAAGTTACATTACTATACTGGGAAAGATATGAACAAGATCCCAGTAAAATCCATCGAAAGAAACTTTCCGTATCATTAAGAGATGATCAACGAGATTGCTATCGAACATCTATCAGGATGAAAAGCATTGCCGCATATATCCGCTATTGCTTTGAACTGAAAAAAGGTACAGAAACTATCTGGTATGGCAGAAACGGATTTGATGAAAGTTTTCGAGGCATGAACGAAAGCTTCTTTGAATTTCTTTGGCCGAATCCGACTGATGGCTTTCGGACTCCTAAATGGGCCGCATCGCAAATTTATTATCAGATTTTCCCTGAACGCTTTTGTAATGGCGATAATGCACTGTCTCCCAAGCAGGCCGTTGTTTGGGGGAGCACCCCCACTCGTGAAAACTATATGGGGGGCGATATTCCCGGAATCATCAAACAACTTCCGTACCTTTCGGATTTAGGAATTACTTGCCTTTACCTGACACCGATTTTTGAAGGAAGTTCGAATCACAAATATGATACGGTCGATTACTATAAAATCGATCCTCAGTTCGGAACGGAAAAAGAATTGCATGCACTTATTACTGAAGCGCATGCATTGAACATCCGAATTTTACTGGATGGCGTATTTAATCATTGTGGTTTTTACTTTCCTTATTTTCAGGATGTTGTTGAGAAAGGCCAAGCGTCACAATATTCCCGATGGTTCTTTGTACAATCGTATCCCATCAAAACAGATCCTTGTACTTATGACTGCGTAGGGCACTATAAATGGATGCCCAAGTTAAACTTGGCAAACGAGGCGGTCCAGAACTATTTCACAGAGGTTGGACTATATTGGATACGAGAATTCGGAATTGATGGATGGCGATTAGATGTGGCAGATGAAATGCCAACAAAATTCCTTGAACATTTTGCTGCTACAGTAAAAGAAAAATATCCCGATGCTCTTCTCCTCGGTGAAACATGGGGGGATGCAGATAGGCTTGTAAGCGGAAACCGCCTGGATTGTGCGATGAATTATCTGTTCAAGGATGCCGTAACAGATTGGATCGCAAAAGATAAAATATCTGTATCCACATTTGATCAGCGCATCAATCGGATGCTCTCCCTTTATCCGCAAGAGACGAATTTGCGGATGTACAATCCGCTGGATAGTCACGATACGGCCCGGTTCCTATTCTCTTGTGGCAATGACATTGCACGGCTGCGTTTAGGAGTTGCGCTTCAAATGACATTGCCTGGTTGCCCGGCAATATTCTATGGTGATGAAATTGGCATAACCGGGGATAACGACCCGCTATGCCGCCAGGCAATGCAATGGGATAAGTCAAAACAGGATCTCCACACAAAGGAATGGTATAAAAAGCTAATCAAGTGCAGAAGAAACAGCAACGTTCTTCAAGAGGGAAACTTCCACACATTATATGTTGACGATGAAAATGGTGTTTACGCATTTTCACGTAGCGTCGATAATGATGTGGCAATTATCATTCTTAATACCGGCACCAAGGAAATCCAAATACCACCTCAAAAAGGACCAACTGACAAAACACTAACGGTTTTATTTAACGAAAGTGCAGCATTCTCTGCACCGCAAAACAAACTTAGTTCCGAAACGAAATGCTCTGATGAAGAAATGTGGACAACATCAGGGTGTTCCGTAAAAATATTAACAACAGAAAGCGAAGGTGTAACACAATGAAAAAGCAATCCACAAAAAAAGTGCTGGCACTTGCTACTTCCGCTGCAATGATGTTGACGGCATTCACGGCATGCGGATCTTCACAAGCACCAAGCACTACCCCAACTCAGCAAACTTCCGAGGCACAAAGTGAAGAAGCAAAAGATGATTCCACCAACGGTGATACGGTTACGATCAACTTTTGGCATCACTACAGTGCGCAGTCCGCAGAGAATGAGACCTTGATGAATGTTCTCATTCCTAAATTTGAAGAAGAGAATCCCGGCTATAAGGTCAATGCAGTTTCTCATGACTGGAGTGACCTTCATGACAAGATTCTGATCAGTGCAAGCTCTCAGACGCTGCCGGATGTGGCCCGCCTGGACATTGCATGGGTACCGGAATTCCAGAAGATGAATATTCTGGTGCCCCTGGATCAGGAAATGAGCGATTTTGAGGAGGTTAGCAGCGAACTGCTTCCCAGTGCAATGAGCACTGCACAAATCAAAGGAAGCTATTATGCGCTGGCCTTGAACACGAACACGAAAATCATGTTCTATAACGAGGAAGCGTTTAACGATGCAGGCTTGTCCGCCCCGAAGACAATGGACGATATGCTTGCAGCTGCCCAGAAGCTTTCTGGAACGAACGCGAACGGTCAGCAAGTCTGGGGCCTGGATGAGCCGGCTCTGGCGGGCTGGAATGTTCTGCCCTACATTTGGAGCAACGGCGGCGAAATCACCGATGAAAACTACACGAAAGCAACTGGCTATCTGAACAGCGAAGCGACTGTGAACGCTGTGAAAATGCTGGCCGATATGTACAAGAACAGCGAATTCACTGGCTTTAACAGTGGTGATATTCCGATGACGGATGGTTTCGGCACTGGTCGTTACATGATGCTGCTGGAAGGTCCGTGGAAGACTTCCGAGTTGGCGGGCGCATATCCTGACTTCAAGTACGCCACTTGTGAGGTTCCCGCAGGATCGGCTGGTTCCATTTCCGTTCTGGGCGGCGAAGACATCGCTATGTTTAACACCGCCAATAAAGAAGGCGCATGGAAATTTATGAAGTTTATGACCAGCGATTTTGCCGAAGAAGAAATGGCAAAGTGCGGGCAGATTCCGGTAAACAAAGAAGCGCTGGATAGCGATGTTGTTGCCAATGCTGATTATGCACCGTTCCTGGATGCCATTACCACTGCAAAGGCTCGCCCGCCAGTAGCCTCTTGGAGCGAAATTGATAACGAACTCACTACTGCAATGACTTCCATTATTAGTGAGGGTGCCGATGTCCAGGAAACTCTGGATGCTTTGGCAACGAAGGTAGATGCACTATTGGCGGAGTAAATGTATTATAACATTTTTCCCGCAGTTAGACAACTGTTTTCGGCGGTTGCTCTATATAAAGTGAGGATATAGCGATGGGAATCAAATCAAAGCGTGACAAATTCCAAATCGGAGCGCTTCTGCTGCCGGGAGTGATGGTCTTCGCATTGTTTACGATTTATCCTATTACGAAGCTGTTTTACATGAGTTTCTTCGAATGGAACTTCGGAACAATGCTGGAACACCCGTTCTGTGGGATCAAGAATTACATTGATGTTTTGTCGGATGAAACCTTTAGAACTGCGTTTGTCAATACAATCATTTATACGATAACCACAGTTCCTGGACAGATGATTCTTGGACTTCTGGTCGCGGCATTTATTAATTCCATTCCCCGGTTTCGTATCACGTTTCGCATTGTGTATTACATCCCTGTAATTACATCGTGGGTTATTGTTTCACTGGTATTCCGCTACATTTTCAATACAGAAGGTATGTTGAACTACTTTATTACGAATGTGATTCACATATCAACTGCCAACATTCCTTGGCTGGATACAAGAGCAGGCGGCATGTTCGTCCTGATTCTGCTTGGCATCTGGAAAGGTGTAGGTTGGAACATGGTTGTGTTTTTGGCCGCATTGCAAAGCGTTCCGCAAGAGCTGTATGAATCGGCTGAGATGGACGGATGCGGAAGTATTGCCAAGTTCTTTTATATTACGATTCCGTGCATCAAATCAACGATCCTGTTTGCGCTTGTAATGCTGACAATTGGCGGCTTCAATGCATTCACATCCATTAAGATGATTACGGGCGGAAAACCAATGCACAAGACTGAAACGGTCTTGACTTGGATGTACTATAAGGCATTTAATGCCGGTGAGTTCGGATACGCAGCAGCGCTTTCGTTCATTGTCGCGATAACATTGATTCTGCTGGCAATCCTTCAGTTCAAGGCTATGCAGCAAAGTGACTCTGTAGAGTGAGGTGAGCATATATGCATACCATAAATAAGCAAAAAACGATTCAAAATGTGATTCTTTATGGTCTTCTGCTCATTGGCGGTGTGTTTTCTGTCCTGCCTATGATCTATATGATCAGCACTTCACTGAAGCCCAATGGAGCACTTTATGAGTATCCGCCGCACTTTTTCCCGAAGCTTAGCCAGATAACGCTGGAGAACTACGTCTACATATTCAATCAGGAAAAGTTCTATTTGAACTTCCTGAACAGCCTTGTGGTAGCCATTCTGACTATCGTATTTGCAGCAATTATTGCGAGCGCACTGGCCTTTTGTATTGCACGATTCCGCTTCCCAGGAAGAAAGGTTCTGTTTGCCTTGGTTATCGGGACAATGATTATTCCAGGTACTACTCTGATAATTACGCAATATCAACTCGCAACCTACTTTAAGCTGACAAATAAGCTGCTGGGATTGGTTCCGTTTTATGTGGCGTGGGTTATTCCCTTCTCCACGTTTATGATCAAAAACTACATTGAGAGCATTCCCAGGGACTTCGATGAAGCTGTATACGTTGACGGTGGCAGCATTTTTACGGTGTTCTTTAGAATCGTAATGCCTCTGGCAAGTCCTGCAATTGCGTCTGTAAGCATTTTCAACTTTCTTACTGCCTGGGATGAATATCAGTGGGCCTTGACGGTTATCAACGATAATGCTAAAAGAACTCTGCCGATTGCTATTTCAGGATTCTTTGGACAGCATCAATTCACACAGTGGGGCTATGTTTTCGCAATGTCTATGGCAAGCTTACTTCCGGTTCTGATTATATTTATCTGCTGCCAGAAATATTTCGTTTCCGGGTTACAAACAGGAGGCATCAAAGGCTAATGACAGTTATGTCCGATAAAGCCTTGATGCGAGCATCAAATCATTTTGCAAGACTTGGCATTGAAATTATATGGGCAGATGATTTTAATGAAATCCCATGGCTTTTACGAAGGCTTTTGATAAAAAAGATTTGATTCTTTTAAATCTGAGAAAGCCAAATACTATAACCCCCAATAGCCGCCCGCCGGTTCAATGACCGGCGGGCGGCTATTTTTGCTTACGCCCATTTAAAATCAACGCCTGCAATAACTTTATGATATGAATTTTACACAGAAGTATTATGTTTATCATTATCACTGTCACACATTTTCTCAATAGCGTTTTTTAGTAACGGAGGAATCGATGCTCCCATCTTTTCTGCGTTTTCCAGAATACTCCCCAATTCGGATACAATGTACCAAAACAGGACGATGGGTGTAAGCAGCATATCATAATTAAAAGGAAGCGTAAGTCCTGAAATGTGATTCAGCGTTAGCCCAAGCAAAATGTCGGTCAAGACACTGACAAAAACCATAATGATGCTCCCACCTTTATGCTACAGGCCTTGCCTGGCTTTATGGGAACTCCATTCACCATTTTTAATGGCTTGTGCTGTGCCGGTCAGACAATCCAGCATCATACAGGCAGCATACAAGGCAACAAGCCAACCAAGCCAACCGTGCATTGCGGCCCATAACCCAATAGCACCAACACCAGCGACCTTTTCAACAGAATCTGTTTGCATATCTCCATAAGTTCTCCTTTTGTTCGTTTATTAATGGAACGGTTTGCAGAAAAAATTGTTCAAAAATGCATAAAAAGTAAAACATCCTTGTTGTTTCAAGCCCGTCGCATCCCTGAAGTGTGATGGGCTATTTTTATACATCGCATGATTTGCTTTCTGTGAATATACAAGCGGGGCTATACAAATGATATTAAAGTAGAAAAATAATGATAAAACTAAACCTCGGAACGTATAAATTAACGATGATGTTTGATTAAGAAAATAAAAGGGTAAAAAGAAATTGCCCTATAAGGCTCGCAATAGCTGACGATTTTGAGCCTTATAGGGCATATTATTTGAATTAATTATATGGAGGGCCTTGAATTATTATTAAACGGAATGCAAGTCAAATTCTCGAAATGGAATAACGTCCTTCAAAGACCATAAGCCGATAGGACTCTCCCCGCCAATAGAAATTCATTCGTAGTGCCTTCCATCCAGACGGTAAGACAGGGGAGAAGACCGGCGTATCTCCATCAAAGGTTGCTCCCAAGAAGCCAAAGAAGATACTTGACCACGTTTCGCCCAAGCAGGCAAGATGAAGACCTTCTTTTCCGGTGTTGTTCATGATTTCGTGTAGGTCGAGATACAGCGCTTTTTTGAAGTATTTTTCGGCAGCTTCCTGCAGGCCGTTTTGTGCAGCAAAAAGTGCATGGCTGGCGAAGCTCAGCGTGGAATCGTGCAAGCAGCACGGCTCGAAATCTTCCCATGCGTCCAGACGCTCTTCAGGAGTGAACTTCTTAGGCAACCGGGACATCAGAAGCAGTGTATCAGCCTGCTTGATAACTTGATACCTTTGCAGACGGTCAAAGCAAACATGATGATAGCTGGCACCGTCATCGGTTTTGAGCGTTTTAATGTCTACGGGCTCTAGCCGAGTAAAAGTCTCATCCGGCAAATATCGGCCAGTTTGCGGATCGCGACATTCTTTTAGATTGTCTCGCAGAGAATGCCAGGCAAGGACTTCCTCATCGCTGAGGGAAAGCTTCGAATACCGATTGGAATCGGTTTCCTTGAGTTTCAGCGCTGCCTTGATGGCCAAATCAAGATTAAACTTTACCATGCAATTGGTAAAGAGATTGTTGTTGGTAATGCCGCAATATTCATCAGGCCCCTTGCAGAACATGAGGTCAGCAGAGCCATCAGGATGAATGATGCAGCGGCTATACCAGAAGCGGGCAGTTTCGATGTAAACTTCCATAGCTTGCAGGTGAAAATTCTCATCACCGGTGGCATCAAAGTACTGCTGCATAGCGAAAGGAATATCTGCGGTAATGTGCAGCTCACTGGCACCAATGTCCCAGCTTTCGCACTGCTCAGAACCGTCGAAAGATGTCATCCAAGGATACCGAGCGCCGGCATTGTTCATCTTTTTGGCGTTCTCTTTTGCCTGCGGAAGGGTTCTTACGCGATATTCCATTAAGCTCTTAGCGGCTTCGGGGTGGGTATACAGGAAGAAAGACAGCATAAAGAAATCCGTGTCCCAGAAATAGCATCCTTTATACCGTGTGTGCGTTAATCCGCGTGCGCCGATACTTACACTGCTGTCACGGGCAGAACAGCTGGTGATAAGCTGGAAAATGTTGTACCGCACAGCGGACTGATCATCAGGGGCTCCATCGATTTCGATATCCGACTCATTCCACCGAGAGGCCCATGCCAGAGAGGATTTTGCAAACAGTTCATCATAAGTGTCAGAGATTTTGTTGCTCCCAATAAGCGGGTCGATATCTCGACTTGTGGTGATGCGCGTGGTGATCTCCAAAACAAACTTTTGACCGCTTTGTAAAATCCCATGCCACTGCTTTCCAAGACTGTCATCGGAGATATAGTCTTCAGAATCTGAAAAAGAAGTATGGAAAAACATCTGTTCTCTTACGATTAAGCCGGTACCTAAAATAGAGAAAGTACAATCAACAGAATCCTTACACATGTCATGCTGGGTGGGCTCGGCAAGTTTGATGGTTTCGTGATTTTCTTTTACCTGATCATCCGGAACAGGGCAGTTGCAGCAAGCAGTATGAATTCCTGCATGTACCGAGATATTGGAGGTGCGTGATGCGGAGAAGGAAAGCCGCTGTACGAGCAGTGAGGGATCGGACATACTGCAGAACACATGATGCTCAATATTTAGAGTGGTTTCACCGCTTTTGGCTAAAAAAGACTGTGAGCGAACGCCTGTTTTCATATCTAGGGTGCTGGATACAGGAGAGGAAAGTGTAATAGGATGTCCATCACATTCGATATTTTCCCAGACGGGGGTAGGTAGGTTCACAAAATCGGTGATGCCGGGTTTGATTTCACCGAAGATACCGGCAACGAACAGACCTGTCTCAAAGGTGCGTTTCTCCTGCCAGAATGGAAGATATCCACGGATGCCCATGCGGCCGTTCCCGGTGAAAAAAGTGCTTTCTTCAAAGCTATCATTTGTGCTATTTGTCGTAAGCTCAATTTGCCAAGGCTTCAAAAGTATGTCTTGACGCATAAAAGCATCCTTCTTTCTTTTATAGTAATGCTTCACGGATAGAATGGCAAAGGAATCCTGCACAGGTAGCGAAAGCTTCGCCGGTGGTGCAGTAACCAGTCACTTCATCAACGCTTTCGCAGGCGATGCCATTGTCCATAGAGATTTTTTCCAAAATGGCGCGGCAATGTTCTACGCGCCCGCACAGCAAGCTATTAGCTAAACTTAAGATCCAGGGGTGAGGTGCGTGTGGACACCCGATTTCGTTGATTGGACTGTTAGCAAAGCTGTATTTGTATTCCGGTGAACGAATCATTGCAACGGTATTGCTGTATATCTCATCAGTGGGACTGCAAAAGTCGAAGAAGGGAAGCAGCTGTAGACTTCCCGGCGGCTCGTCGTAAACATCGTGACTGCCGTTCAAATCAATAGACCATCCGAAATAAGGTTTCCCCTCTGCGTCCTTTTGGACACAATGCGTCATGATGGCAGCTTTGATTTCATCGGCGGTTTTTTCCAGATGTGCATATTGGGGTGCTAGTTGGGCCAAATCTTTAAGTGCTTTCCACACAAGCACATTATCGTATGTAATATAGGGATAAACGTGCTCATCATCTGTTGGCTGCAGGAAAGTATCATACAATCTGCAAGATGCGGCTTCATGCTGCCGCAGACGATTCAAAATGAGGCTTATGCCTTGAACAATATCGGAATCACTCAAAATGGATTTGTCGTCAGTTTTGTTAATGTAGCGTTCGAGCGCCAGAAGAGGGGCAACGAGTTCGTCCAGCTCAAAGCCAGGCTCCAAAACAGTGCCATCAATGTATCGTGAATGGATGCCAAAGTTTCGGCGCTGTCGGCCGAATACATAGGAAAGCATTTCTTTGGCACGTTTGGGATCGGCGTCCAAAATAGCCGGGAAACTCCAAAGCAGACTGTCACGATCCCAATAAGCGGCACTTACATAGTAGCGGGGGCTTCTGCTGGTAACGAGCACCAACTCTTCGGTGTCAAGTGTAATGCCGGTTGAGAAGAACATACAGAAGAACAGATTCGTATTGTAGAGTTGTGTGAGCTTTGCATCGCCATTAAAGGTGACACGACGCTCTTGAAGCCAAGCCCTTGTTTTTGTGAGTTCCGCATCGAAAGTCTGCCGGAGCATCTCTTTGGCGCTTGTTGCGGCAGCAACTTCCTCGAAACCGAGACCCCAATAAAATACGACCGAGGCTGTTCCATCGGCAGCAATTGTACAGTGATGGGATAAATCGTAGGTAATACTGCCATCATCGGAACAGGTAAAAGAAGAATCTGTTTGTGCATCGGCCATAGGGGCAAAGGCAAACATCGGGAATCCTGCATGATATTCGAAAATCAAACTGCTGTTCCAGCCACTGCGGAAACAAGTTGCTTTACCACTTAACGGCTTGTCCTCGTTTACACAGTGCCAAGAGGAGGCCCAGCATCCATTTAACCCTATAACAACATCTTGTGCGCTTTCAGAAGTATTATGAACCGTCATCTGAATTGCAAAACCGCGTTCATCAATAGGAGGCACGTAAAGGGTTTTGAGTTCAAGGCTGCCAAGCTGTGCAGTAGACTGGGGCAGCCAATCATCAAGCCGGGTCCACGCAAGATGAGCCGAAGAGAGGGAACCGACGCCATCTAAATGAACATAAGGCTGAATCAAAGGTGTGGATTCGCTCCCGCGAATATCTATAAGCCCTTTTGCAGCCATATATAGGAATGTTATGTCCTCTATCCCGCCCGTTCGTTCGTTGATGCGGGGCAAAGAAACGAAATCATTGCCAGTTGGCAGATACTTGTCCATAGTGAATCCCCTTATAAAGTGAAATAAGTATACAAATAAGATTAAGCGATTAACCTTGTTGCTATCATCAATATAACAGGAATGTTCAGCATAGTCAACAATATTTTTTTATAAATAGCAGGTTAATTTAATTAACTGTTGACATTTTGCTACCGGCGTGGTATTGTAATGCCAGAGAAATGAGTTAAACGCTTAAACTAAATCCGTAAGATTGGTGGAGTCGATATGGCAAGACGCGCAACACTAAAAGATGTGGCAGAGCGTGCCCAAGTCAGTACGGCTACGGTGTCTTATGTTTTGAATGACAAGAAATCAATCTCCGAGCAGACCAAGACTCGTGTGTACGATGCGATTCGGGATTTGAATTATGTTCCCGATCTCAGTGCGCGAAGCCTGTCCAGTAGAGATTCAAAGCTGATTGGAATTGTCATTCCACAGACCGAGCCCGGCAGCAAACTGATGCTGCAAAATGATTTTTACAGTGAAATTGTTGGCAGCATTGAGTATCACGCAAGACAGCATGGCTATCATGTGATTATTTCAGCCACGGATGTAAATGAAAGCTACTTGACTTTGGCTAAAGAGAGAAACCTTGACGGAATTATTGTTATCGGTATGTACCCGGATGACTTTTACCGTCAAATGAAGAAAACACAAATCCCCATTGTATTGATTGACAGCTACTGTAACGATCATTATTACCATAGCATACGAATTGATGATGCCTATGGAAGTTATCTGGCTACCAATCATGTGATTGGATATGGGCATAAAAAAATTGCTTTTTTCTGCGGTCAAATCAAAGAAAACGGTGTCATAAAGAAAAGACTCTGCGGCTACCAACAGGCACTGGAAGAAGCCGGAATCCCATATGATCCCACGCTTGTTTACGAAGGCAAAGTTGATTACGATAGTGGCATCGAGCTTGCACGTAAACTGTGCAATGAAAATAAGGATGTCACAGCAGTAGTTGCTACCGCAGATATCTTAGCTATTGGAGCTATGAAGGGGTTCTACGAACAGGGAGTTTCGGTTCCCAATAATATTTCTATCGTTGGATTTGACGATTTGGAGATTTCTAAATACCTGACACCAGGGCTGACGACGGTTCGCCAAGAAATCTCTCAAAAAGGTGAAAAGGCAGTTGAACTGCTTTTAGATAACATTCAAGACGCGGATATGACAAAGCGAGAGGTTATTATTCCGGTTAGCCTTTCTCGCCGGGAATCCGTTCGAGATATGAGAGGGGAGGAATAAAAAAGGACTGCACCAACCGTCCAAAGTCTGTGCAGCCCAAATCCAAAGAGCGTCTTATTGCTCTTCTATAATAAGTGTAAGCGAAGAAGAGCAAAAAATCAAGTGTTCCACTACTTATACAAGGAGGAAAAACAATGAAAAAGGCAATTTCTTACATGGCATGCTCGATGGCCGCAATGCTTGCACTCAGTGCCTGCGGTTCGGCAGCCTCGTCTACAAGTACCGTGGCAAGCTCTTCTGATGCAGCTTCTACGGAAAGCACGGCAGCATCGGAGGCTTCTAATGAGCCTGTGACAATCACGTTTGCACAGTACTCCGGGTCCGGAGACAACGAGCAGTATCTGCAACAGATGGTTGACAACTATATGAAAGAAAACCCCAATGTCACCATCGACCTGCAGACCTATGGCTATGACGACTACTTTACGCAGATGACGGCGAAGGTTTCCGGCGGCCAGGCTCCCGATGTTTTTGAACTGGATTACCAGAATTTCGTCTCCTACGCAAAGAAGGGCGCATTGATGCCGCTGGATGACATCCTGACCAAAGACGGCATCGACACCTCTATCTACAACGATATGGCCCTGAAAGCGTTCAGCGCTGACGGCGTACAGTATGGCGTTCCTGATAGCTTCTCGAATGTTGTGCTGATTTACAACAAGGATCTGTTTGATCAGGCCGGCATTGACTATCCCACGGACGACTGGAAGTGGGAGGATGCAATGGCTGCGGCGGAGAAAATCCGTGCGCTGGGTGATAATATCTTTGGCTATTATCATCCCATTTCCTTCAACGAGTTCTATAAGACCGTTAAGCAGAACGGCGGCAGCCTTTTCAATGATGACTTTACGGAGTTCACGATGGATACCCCGGAAAACATTGAAACGCTGCAGTACATGGTTGACATGCAGCAGAAAACCAATGTTATGCCCACCGAGGAGCAGATGGCAGGCATGGGTGACTGGGACCTGTTTGAGTCTGGCCGCCTTGGCATGATTGTGACGGGTATTTGGGCATTCCCCGAATATACGAACAATTGCGACTTCGATTGGGATATCGTTGTTGAACCTGGTCACACTCAGAAGGCTACACACTTCTTCTCCAACGGTTACGTCGTTTCCAAAGATTCTCAGGTTGCTGATGAAGCCGTTAAGTTCATCACCTACATTTCCTCCAACCGTGAAGCAACGCAGATCCGCCTGGACGCAGGCTGGGAGCTGCCTCCGGTTCAGGACGAGGATATCATCGCTCAGTACAAAGAAAAGACTCCTCCGGCAAATCGCGAAGCGGTCTTTAAGAGCCTTGATTACCTTGTGACTCCTCCTGTTATCACCCAGTATGCAGAGCTGCAGGACATCGTTGGTCAGCATTTGAGCGCTGCGGCCGCCGGCACTGTCACCCCGGAGCAGGCGCTGAAGGATATGCAGGCTGAGTGCGAACAGAAAATCGATTTGACCAAGTAAATAGTTTGACGGGGGCAGGCGGGAGCCTGTCCCCGTATTTTTATCGGAGGGTTTATAGAATATGAAAAATTCCCGATTGGCAAGCTGGAAAACAGCATTACCATTTTTGCTTCCAAGTTTGGCTGGTTTTGTTGTGTTCAGTATCATCCCAATGATTATGCAAATTTTTGTCAGCCTGACCAGTTGGGATGGATTGAGCGAACTGACATTGTTCAGTGATTTTAGCGGATTCATGGATCGATTCTACGTAGGGATCGAGAACTATAAGGAAATTCTCACATCAAAAGAGTTTTATCAGGTGATTGGAAACACGCTGGAATTTGTGATCCTCTACATTCCTTTGATGCTTATTGCCTCCATGATTGTGGCGCTCATTTTGAACAGTCATGTAAAGGGTGTTGGAATTTTCCGCGTTCTTTACTATATCCCGGTTATCACCTCATGGGTTGCGGGCGCATTGATTTGGAAATGGGTTCTTAGTCCTGAGTATGGTGCTATTAACAATATTCTGGCCTTGTTCGGAATTGAGGGGCCCTCGTGGCTTCAAAGCTCAAAGTGGGCAATGCCAGCAATCGTTCTTGCCTCGGTCTGGAAGGATATGGGGTACTTTGGCCTTATGCTGATGTCTGGCCTTCAGGGAATCAATCAGGAATACTACGATGCGGCGGCAATCGACGGTGCCGGCAAAATCAAACAGTTTACAAGAATTACATTGCCATTGCTGACTCCTACGCTTTTCTTTGTCTTGATTATCAGCTTGATTAACTCCTTCCAGCTGTTTACGCAGATTATGATCATGACCCCCGATGGTGGCCCGCTTGGCTCGACAATGGTGATGGTTGAACGCATTTATAAGTGCGGCTTCCGTTACTATGAAATGGGTACGGCTGCCGCATATAGCTGGATTCTGTTTGCGATTTTGCTGCTTCTGACAATGGTTCAGATGAAACTTCAGAACAAGTGGGTGAACTACGATGACTAACGCTAAAACATCTTCTTTGACAGGGCTGAAACAAAGACGAATCATTGGAAAAGTGGCATTTTATGTACTGGGATTGTTGGTGGCCATAATTGTCTGCATCCCGTTTTATTGGATGATTATCACCAGCTTAAAAGGCCGCGGCGCTATTATGAGCATTCCCGTGGAGTGGATCCCAAAAGAACCGACACTTGATGCATACAAAAAACTTTTTGCTATGCCGGAATTTGTGGGCTCTATCTTCAACAGCTTTTACGTGTCTGTTCTTTGCACGGCAGTGCGCCTTCTGTGTGCCGCGATGGCTGCATTTGCACTGACAAAAATTCCGTTCAAGGGGCGTAATGCGGTCTTTGGCATTTATGTTACGGCGCTGATGATTCCGTCGCAGATCACTTTTATTCCGCTGTTCATTATTATGACGAATATGCACCTTACCAATAGCTTAAATGCGTTTATGCTGTTGCAGCTGTTTAATGCCTTTGCCATTTTTATGATGCGGCAGAAAATGATGACGATCAACGATGCCTATATTGAAGCCGCTGTTATTGATGGCGCGAGCATGTGGCGCATTTTTTTCAAAATCATACTGCCCATGAGCGGCAGCGCTATGGCAACGCTGGCAATCCTTGCATTTATGGACATGTGGAATGATTACCTACTGCCGTTGGTTTTGCTGAGCGAAAGAAGCAAATTTACGCTTCCACTGCTGCTGAGCACGTTGTCCGGCCAGTACAAGAATCAGTACAACCTGACAATGGCAGGCGCACTGATTTCGATTATTCCGATTCTGATCGTTTATATTTTTGCGCAGAAGTATTTCAAAGAAGGCCTTACGGTTGGCGGCGTGAAAGGATAAAAGCATATGATTGAGTGGGAGCCTAATAAGAACGATGCCAATCTGAACATGCCAGTAGACGGTCAGGTGGCTTCTATATGCTGGAATGAACAGACAAAACTGCTCACCATGAGTCTTGCGTATTCAGCAGTTTATGGAATGGGTGAACGGTATAATGGACTCAACCAGAATGACCGCATCGTGAAAATCGAGGTGGAAGAAAAGTTCTGTAATCAAGGGGATAAAAGCTATTGTCCCTCGCCGTTCTTTTTCACGGATACAGGGTTCTCTTTCTGTACATTGTCTGGTGGCACATTGATATTCGATTTCACACAGAAAAACGTCATAACGGTTCATGCGCCCGGCAATTGTAAGTTTATATTCAACGCAGGGACGCCTGAAAAACTAATTTCTGAGTATATGTCTTTGTCCGGGCCTGCGATTCTTCCGCCTGACTGGGTCTTCGGGCCGTGGATCTCTGCAAACCATTGGAATACGCAAAAGGAAACGGAAAAGCAGATTGAACTTCTGAAGAAGTATCAATTCCCGGCTACCGTGCTGGTTCTTGAAGCATGGAGCGATGAAGCAACCTTTTACATTTTTAATGGTGCCAAATATAAGGAAAAGCCGAACGGGGGGCCTTTTGCAGTAGGTGACTTTGACTATTCGGAAAGCGCCTATTGGCCGAACCCACAAGAAATGATTGAAAAGCTGCATAAGGCAGGACTTCATCTGGTGCTCTGGCAGGTCCCGGTGTATAAGCAGCAAGGCGATGATGAAATCAGAAATCATCAGAATGATTTGGATCGGGAGGATGCAGTAAAACGCTCCCTGTGTATTCATAACTTGGATGGGACACCCTATAAGATTCCGGAAGGACATTGGTTCCCCGGCTCGATGATCCCTGATTTTACAAATCCTGAAACTTGCAAAACATGGTTCGGGAAAAGACAGTACCTGCTTGACATGGGCGTAGATGGATTCAAAACCGATGGCGGCGAATTTGTTTGCACAGATGAAGTCTCCTTTTATGACGGCAGTACGGGCAAGGAAAGCCGCAACTACTATCCGCAGCAATACACGAAGGCATATACCAAATTTCTTGGTGATAATCATGTCCTTTTCAGCCGTGCAGGCTATATGGGACAGCATACAACACCGTGCCATTGGGGCGGGGATCAGCAGTCCACAAATGATGAACTACGGCATGTCCTTTCCGCAGGGCTTAGTGCAGCTTTAAGCGGCATTCTGTTCTGGGGATTTGATCTTGCCGGGTTTGCAGGGCCGCTTCCGACGTTGGATCTCTATCGCCGTGCAACGATGCTGGCGTGTTTTACGCCAATTATGCAATGGCATTCTGAACCCGATGGCGGTCAGTTCAAAGAATTGATGCCTGGCGGCGAGGGAAACAATGAACGCAGCCCGTGGAATATGGCAGCAGTTTATAATTCTCCTGAATTCGTGACAGAGATGCGTTTTTGGCATTGGCTCAGAATGAATTTGCAGCCCTATTTGATGGCCACTGCATTCAGGTGCGCAGCAGAGAAAGTCCCAATGATGCGTCCGCTGGTGTACGAATGGCCGCGGGACAAAGCCGCTCGCCAAGTTGAGGACGAATTCCTTCTGGGGGATGCTATCCTTGTTGCACCACTGCTGGAAGAAAACCAAACTGCAAGAGAAGTCTATCTGCCGAAGGGCGAATGGTACGCCTTTTTTACGGGAAAATGCTATCATGGCTGCCAGACAATTTCTACGACGGCAGATATGAAATTCCCTGTTTTTATCCGCAGTGGCTATGCAGTTCCTCTGCATGCTGATGGCATGGATTCACTTGGCAATCCAGTTTCTCAGAATCTTAATTCTAAACTGATTCTGCTTGTCGCTGGAGCGGCAGGCAAAAGTACTTTCACCACAAATAAGTCGGTTCTTACCTGCGAGTGGAAAAACGAAAAGGTCCGCGTGGAAGGAACTGGAGCAGAAACCGTTCAAATTCACCATTTTTGCTGACCGCAAGAGGCTTTAGCACACAGCAAGAGGCTGTTTATTTGCAGTCAAAAGGATTTGCCTATGAACGCTATTATTTTCGATTTAGATGGTGTTCTGTGCCATACAGATGAATATCACTATATGGCATGGAAGGCTATAGCTGATGAATTGCATATTCCTTTTAATAGAGAAGTCAATAACCAGCTGCGAGGCGTTTCGCGGATGGAGAGTCTCAAACTAATCCTGCGCAATTCGCCAGTCTGTTATAGCGAGCAGGAAAAATTTCTGCTTGCGGAAAAGAAAAACAATATTTACAGAGAACTGCTACAAAATATAACTTCAAAGGATTTGGCAGATGGTGCATGGACAGTTCTGGAAAAGCTGCATGCCGTCCATATCCCGATGGCTATCGGATCTTCAAGTAAGAATACACCGCTTATTGTAGAAAAGCTCGGGATTGGAAAGTTCTTTGATGTTATTGTAGATGGAAATCAAATTTCACATTCAAAACCAGATCCGGAGGTCTTTTTGCTGGCGGCAGAAAAGCTGCACCAAAAGCCAAGTGATTGCCTTGTCGTTGAAGATGCAGAGGCAGGTGTGAAAGCCGCCCTCAATGGGGGTTTTCTGGTGGCTGGAATCGGGCCAGCAAAAGATTGCCCGAACGTCAATTATCCGCTTCTATCGTTAAGTGAACTTCTTGCAGTAGAGGGCCATCCAGCCTGATGGAAAACTAAATAAAAGGTGATGATAAAAGAGCCTGCATTCTGAAGTCCAGTTGGACTTGGATGCAGGCCTCTTTTTTGTTATAAGTTATTTTTCCGTTTTGCGTTTCTTTCAAGTGATGAGCTATATGATTAGCAGTATAAGTAGGAAACTATTGATATCTTGAAATACAGAGATTATTGTACGATTCTCTTTTATAAAAAAATAAAAATAAGGGGCAAGGTTTTTGCCCCATAGCGTGATAGTCTAAAATCAGAGCCACGCCAATAGGAGGTGAGTCAGCGATAAATGCGTCAGAACGACGCCGCGAGATTATAGAGATACTCTTTTCCAGAACAGAAAAAGTGAAAATCAATGATCTGGTTGTGCGTTTTGGCACCTGTCGCAGAACGATTCGCTACGATGTGGAAATCTTGTCGCTTACATACCAGATAGGAAGCACGCCCGGTCGTCATGGTGGAATATACATTGATTCACCGATTCATTCGCAACCAAGGTATCTTACTCCGGAAGAAGCAGCGGCACTTCTCCACATGCTGTCCTACATACAGGAAGAAGATAAGACATATTTGAAATCCATCCTCCGTGATTTGGCTCGCATTGACCGTCTTTGAGGCGGCTAATGCCTGTACCTTGACAACCGAATACCCAGCATAACAAGTACGTTCCTTTCCCGGCAGGCCCCAGTGGGCGGACTGGCAAACCGGAATTGCGGTGGGAGAGAGTACAATGATACGCCAGCAGCCTCCCGCGTCAGAGGGGGTGACCGAGCCGGAGTTGTAAGCAGTAAGACTCCGGCGGAGTCAGTGAACGGGTGTGCCAACACCCTGCCTGTTGTGTTCCCGGTGTCAGGGGTGCGAGCGGCAAATGTGGCACAGTTTCTTAACTATCTACTTTTGCCGTTTAGGGCAAATCGTGGGCAGCAGGACCCCAAGCGCCTGCTGCCCATCATTTTGCTTTAAACGGGATGGAAAACAGGGGTGTAAACCAATGCAAACCTATCCAACGGGCTATGCGGAATCCCACCGTATGGCCGAGAAAACTTTCCGGGAAATCTTACCCAGGCACGGCATGGCGGTGCGTGAGGAACAAATCGCGCTTTGCCATGAAGTTTTAGATACCTTATATAATAAGGAAATTTCCCTGTGCGAAGCAGGCGTAGGCACCGGCAAAACGCTGGCTTACCTCGTGGGCTGTATCCTTTGGCAGATGCATCGCCCCGAACGGATGAAACTGCCCGTCGTTATCTCCACCTCCAGCGTCGCCTTGCAGGACGCTATCCTTACAGAGTATCTGCCCGACCTGTCCGCTATTTTGCTGGACGAGGGTATCATCACCGCACCCATCACAGCCGTTGTCCGCAAGGGCAAAGAGCGTTTTGTCTGCGATGCCCGCCTTGCCGAAAGAGCATCGCTGGTGCAGCCAAGCAGAAAACGGCAGAAGAACAGCCTGCACATTGCGGAAAATATTTTGGACATGGATCATATCCCAGAACTTTCTCGGTATGACCGCTGCCGGATCTGTGTGCCGCAGTCCTGCCCGCGCGATTGCTTTCTGCGCGAGGATTGCCGCTACCAGCAATATCTGCGAGATTCCATGAAACCCGACATCCAAATTTGCAATCACAATTATTTGCTGGCAGACGCATCGCACCGACTTGAAGATAGACCTCTGCTCCTGCGCAGCTATCAGGCACTAGTAGTGGACGAGGCGCACAAATTACCCGATGCCGCCCGCCAGATGTACACAGAAACCTTATCCCCGCACAACATGGATGAATTGTGCCTTTTATTACAACAGGCGCACTACAAGGATTTTGGCAGACAGCTGCGGACGGCGTTCCTTACGCTGTCGTTCTCCTGCACGCAGGGGCTTTCCAAGCTGCGAAGAAAAGTGAGTGAACCGTTCGTGCTTACACCGTTCCGCCGCGCTGCGCTCATCGACTGTACAGCACTGTTGCAAAATGCTGGCGGATTGCCGGATATGCCGCGATACCTGCTGAACAGGCTGGGAGAAGCCGAAAGTCTCCTGCGCCTTTTTCTTTTGGAGGTGCCGACGCGCATCCTTTACATCGACTACGATGCCGATGGTCAGCCTACATTCTGCGCAGCCAGCAGCCGCGTACCGCAGCTACTCCGCAGCGCCCTATGGAATACCCGCGAACCAGCAATTCTGACCTCCGGCACATTGGCTGCAGCCGGAGATTTCAGCCACACGGAACAGCTTTTGGGGCTGGCGGCTTACCGCCCCATGCGCCATTTCCGCGCAGATTCTCCGTTTAACTACAAGAAAAAATGTCTGTTATACTTTCCACCGCGCGTAAAAACGCGAATGGACAACCGCAAAATGGCAGAAGAAATCGTCCGATTGGTGGATGCTTGCCACGGTCATGCGCTGGTGTTGTTCACAGCGTACCGCCAGATGGCAGAAGTCCGCGCGCTGACGGACGGTCAGTGGACATATCCGACCTATCAGGCGTGGCGCAATGGCGGCAAAATCATCCAGAAGTTCAAGCAATCCGGCAACGGCGTACTGTTTTCGGCGGGCTCCTGCTGGGAGGGCATTGACTTTCCCGGCGATATGGTGTCTTTGCTGATTATCGCAAAGCTGCCGTTTCCGATTCCGGACCCAGTCAGCGACTACGAACGCCGGCAGTACCCGAATCTGCGCGACTACATAAACGCCGAAGTCATCCCCGAAATGCAGAAGAAGCTGCGACAGGGTTTTGGTCGTGCCATCCGTACCGAGCAGGACTCTTGTGTGGTCGCTATTCTGGACGAACGTGCGGGCATTGGCGGCAGGTATCATGACGCCGCGCTGGCAGCACTGCCGACTTGCCCAATCACTGAGAAAATTGAAGATGTGCAGCAATTCATCCGGGAGCAGAAGCGCCCGGATTACTATTTGTGAAAGAGGGATCTGCAATGTACCTTATGCGAAACCACGATATCTGGATTTATGTGCGCTGCGCCAACAGCGATCCGCGCATTGCCTTTGACCGCATGAACGACCTCATTGACGAAGCTGCCGGACACGGCTTTCTCGTGCGCGGCACGTCCATAGACCAGTGCGGCGGCAACACCTTGAAAGACCGCATCGGCCTGCGCTCTATGTTGGACGCAGTAGAGAACGGTCGGATTGAAGCCGTGATGGTGCGCGATTTGGAGCAAATCAGCCGCAACAGCTACATACTTGTAGGAGTTATTGAAATTCTGCGTCAGAACGATGTCTACCTCATCACCACAGAATGTGACTTAAATGCCGAACTCATCAACAGCGGGTTGGAACGTTTTGTCGGTGACCGCTTCACGCGGGCATCGTTCGGCAAGCCACGCTTTGATGTTCGGCTCCCGCTTATGGATCAATTTTAAGAGGTGCGCCCATGAAAGAATACAGAGTTTGGGCGTTCGCCCGCAGCGCCGCACCGAACCTGCCCGCATTGGAAGAACAGCTTGCCGATGTTATGCGCGAGGCAGACAGGCGCGGTTACATCATCGTCAACTCCTGCATGGAGCAGAAGTACGGCACTGAATTTTGGCGTCCGGCCTTGTTCTCCATGCTCACTGCCATACAGCAGGGACGCGTCAATGCCGTCATGGTGCAGAGCCTTGACCGTTTGAGTCACGACATTACAACCTTGTACCGCATCCTGCGCTTTTTGCAGAACCACGGCGCTGTGCTGATTACGACCGAAAACAATCTGCAATATGAACTCTATCTGACAGGGTTGGAGAGTCGGATCCTGGCTCGTACCGCGCGAACCGGAAAAAGAGTGCCGTGGGAGGTGGCTGTCGATGCAGATTGACCCGTTTCCCGTAAGGCTGGAACAGGAGCTGAAATATGCACTGGCCTATGCCGCGCTGGTATCCGCTGCCGCAAACGGAAGATTGCCTAGGGACATCTGCCAGCGCGCGAATGTTGGTTATGCCCGGAAATGCGGCGTTTTGCACCGAGAAGTTTAGTGGTTCTCGTGAATAGCTTTTGACCTGCCTTTCGGGTATGTTGTATGTGATAAAAAGAATGTCACAGCGTCAAACTCGGAGGAAATAATATGCCGCAAGTCCAAGTTATCCAGCCGATACAGCAGCAGCCGAAGCGTCTTCGCGTGGCAGCTTATGCCCGTGTCAGCACGAAATCCAATGAACAGCTTCATTCCATGTCGGTGCAGACAGAATACTATGAAGACCTTATCCAGAAGAACCCGAACTGGGAGTTCGTTGGAGTGTATGCAGATGAAGGTATCTCTGGCACGAGTATCAAGCACAGAGCAGAACTAAACCGCCTTATGGAAGATTGTCGAGCGGGCATGATTGACCGTATTCTGGTGAAATCTGCATCACGCATGGCCAGGAACACGGTAGATCTGCTGACACTCGTCCGAGAACTGAAAAGCATCGGTGTAACAGTACAATTTGAAAAAGAACAGTTTGATACGGATAGCGCCACAGGGGAAATGATGCTGAGCATGATGTGCGCTATTGCACAGGAAGAATCCTTGTCTATCTCCAAAAACATGAAATGGGGTATCCGTAAAAAGATGCAGGCGGGAACCTATGTGAACTGTGCGACTCCTTTCGGATACAGGCAGCAGGATCACCAGCTGGTACTGGAAAAGAATGAGGCAGCAGTAGTCCGCTTGGTTTTTGAAAAGTACCTGAGCGGGGTGGGAATCGCAGAAATTGCACGTTACTTAAATGAAAACCATCCGAAAGAGGGTGGCTGGTGGTACACTTCCGCTGTGCGATTCATGCTTCATAACGAAGCCTATAAAGGCGATACGCTGCACCAAAAACATTACACCACGGACACATTGCCGTTCATGGTCTACCACAACGAGGGCCAGTTCCCGAAATACTGTGCCTATAAAAGCCATGTGGCAATCGTTTCGGACGAGGATTTCGACAAAGTGCAGCAACTTCTGAAAACCAAGCAGATGTCCGTGCCCAATGCCGCTCCACGAGTATTCACAAAGAAAATCTACTGTGCCGAGTGCGGCACTGTGTTTGCCCAAGCCAGCAGAGCAAATGGTGCTGTGGCTTGGGGCTGCAGAAAGCATTTGAATAAATCCAGCTTATGCCCGGTAAAGTCTGTTTACGAAACAGAACTTTGCCGGGCTTTTTTATATATGTATAACAAGCTGCAAGCAAATCGTGCAAGGATATTCCGGCCGATGGTAGACAGCCTTTTGCAGCTAAAATCGCAACAAGAACACCAGAATACCGCACGAGAATCTATTTATGCGGAAATTCAACGTCTTGCAAAACAAAATCATAATTTGGAAAGAATCCATGCACAAGGTTACATCGAGGATACCCAATACATAGAACGAAAAACCCTTATAGAACAGCAACTTGACGAGAAAAGAGTTCAGCTGTCCAGAACTTCCATCAGCAAGAATGTTGAACAAACTTTGAAAAGCACAAGGCAGATTGAGAAAATATTGGATTCCGGTCCGCCGTTGACATACTTTGATGAGCATACTTTTACTGAGATGGTCAAAAAAGTGTCGGTCAGTAATACGGCGATAGAATTTGAACTCATCAATGGTATGAAACTTTCGGAGGAACGGACGGAAAAATGAAAAAGCGATACCTGCCATTTGGCTACCAAATCACAGCCGGAAAAACAACTATAGTTCAAGAAGAAGCTGAAGCTGTGCAATATATTTTTGAGGAATACACAGCAGGGAAGTCCCTTCGAAAAATTGCGGAGAGCATGACAACGAGGAAAACGCCGTACCATGAGGACACTCAAAAATGGAATCAGAACATGGTGAGCCGCGTCCTTGCAAATGAAATTTACTGTGGCAGTGAAAAATATCCGCCTATCATTACAGAGACCCAATATCGCGTGGTAGAAAAATTTCGCCAGAGGAAAGCGCAAACATACTCTACGGTTTTACAGCCGTTTCGCCAAGATATGCAATGCGGATGCTGCGGAGAACGCCTATACTGGAGGCCTAAAACCGAACAATGGTTTTGCCGCCAATGTGGAATGTGGACGAAACCCATCCAAGAAAAAGAATTGTCTGATGCTATTACAATAAAATTAGAGTGGATTCAGAGACATTCAGAGGTTATTCGCTCACCAACAACACAGCGCAATGTCCAATCCGTAAAAGCCGCCAAACTGGCACGAGAAATTCAAACTGATTTGCTAGAAACAGAGCCTAATGCCGATGCGCTAATCGCCAAAATCTTACGCCGGGCGGAACTGGAATATGAATTCTGCTCTGCAGGAGATGCCGACCCGGCAACTATGCAAATACGAAAAGCTTGTGCCGAGTATGATCTGACAGACGGCTTTCCATATACCTTTTATAAAGAGGTCGTCAGCAAGGTTATTCTGTACCGTGACACCCACATTGAAGTCAGACTGCAAAACGGACAAATCGTGTAAAGAGGAAAAGCTGTGAATGACATGAGAATCGTTGAGATTCCCGCCTCAATGCGGGAAAGTGCCGGACGAAAAAATGCCGTGCGCAAGCTGCGGGTAGCTGCCTACTGCCGTGTTAGCACCGAGGAAGAAGAACAGCAGGGCAGTTTTGAAATCCAGAAGTTGTACTACACCGAGAAAATTGAATCAACCCCGGAGTGGGAGGTCGCGGGCATTTACGCAGATGATGGTATTTCCGGTGTGCATACAAAGAAGCGCGATGGTTTCAACCAGATGATTCAGGACTGCAAGAAGCACAGAATCGACCTTATCCTGACGAAATCTATTTCACGGTTTGCCCGCAACACGCTGGACAGCATCCAATACGTCCGAATGCTGAAACAGATGGGAATTGCGGTGGTATTTGAAAAAGAAAACATTAACACCGCCACCATGAACTCTGAGATGATCCTTACCGTACTGAGCGCCTTTGCACAGGCAGAGAGCGAGTCTATCTCCCAAAATGTTGCCCGCGGCAAGCGTATGGGATATAAGCACGGTAAATTTGCCTTCCCTTACGGCAGAATTATTGGCTACCGTAAAGGGGCAGGCGGCAAGCCGGAGATCATCCCGGAGCAGGCTGAAGTCATTCGGCTGATTTTCAACAGCTACCTGCAAGGGGACAGTCTGCAAAGCATCAAGGCAAAGCTGGAAACGGCGGGCGCGCTTACAGCCCGCGGCAACACCGCATGGTCAGCGCAAAGCATCCAGCGTATCCTGCAAAACGAGAAATACTGCGGTGATGTGCTGCTGCAAAAGACCTTTACCGAGGATGTCCTGACCGGGGTACATAAGAAAAACACCGGGCAGCTCCCGCAATATTACATTGAAAATTACCACGAGGGCATTGTCAGTAAACAGATGTTCCGAGAGGTACAAGCTGAGATTGCCCGCCGAAACAGCAAGTCAGCCGCCAACCAGCGCAAGCGCCGCCGTGGCCGCTACAACAGCAAATATGCCTTGTCCGAACGACTGTTCTGCGGTGACTGCGGCAGCCCTTACAAGCGGGTGACTTGGAACATCCACGGCAGAAAGCAAATCGTCTGGCGGTGCGTGAATCGCATCGAGTATGGCACGAAATTCTGCGGCAGCTCACCGTCCATCCCGGAAGAAGAACTGCACCGTGCAATTCTGAAAGCTGTGCAGGATTTGGCGGCGAACTTCACCGACGAGGTTGCCGCCCAGATCAATGGCATCCTGCATAGCATCCAAACCGGCGAAAGCATAAAGCCTAATTTGCAGGAGCAACTGGAGCAGACCCAACAGGAATTTGACCGCCTGCTGGAAATGTCCTTGGACTTTGATGAGGATACTCCGTTTCTGGATGATAGGCTGAAAAAGCTGAACAGCAAAATCAAGCGTCTGAAGAAAGCCATCGAGGAGACCGCCGCCCAGCAGGAAAAAGCCAGCCAGCCGGAACTACTGCTGTCAGCTAGAGACCTGCAAATCCAAGAATATGACGATGCGCTGACCGCGCGAATCATTGAGAAAATCACGGTGAGGTCTCGTAATGAAATTGAAATACGGTTCATTGGTGGATATGAGAAAGCAATGCCGCTAGAATAAGGAACCTTGAGTGAAACACATTATGAACTACCATTCGCAGAAAATTAAGAATCTGGAGTGAAACAAAACTTGATAAAAAGAACGCTTTATGGTAAGATGGAGACAAAAAGGTGTGTACACGTTTGAAGCAACATGGCGCCACATCACTGCCAAACCGGAAGAAATCCTGACGTTGTGTGAACAGTTGAAATGAGGTGATTTAATGAAAAATTTAGATCGTAATGTCACACTGCTATGTCCGCTTTGTGGTAATGATCAGTTTTTATCATTGGACGAAGAGTTTGAAGATCTACTTCACGCAGGTGACGATGCACGAGTACGTTGCTCTGATTGCGGTTCGGAATACACGAAACGAGAGTTGCTCGATAGCAATGCCGCAATAATCGATAATGCTGTAGATGAACTTGCGCAAGATGCAGTCAAAGAACTTGAAAAGGAATTAAAGAAAGCGATGAAAAAATGGAAGTTTTGATTAACACATTGAAGGAAATGGTGTCCTTCATAAAAGATTGGGGTGCGCTGATCATCGCAGGTATATCTCTGTTAGTTGCCATCATTTCGCTTTTTAAATCTTCAAAGGCACAACGTCTCCAGAACAAGGTTAATGAACTGGAACTCAAGATTAAGCAGGATGAATTGGACAAGATAACTAAAGAGAAGGAGGATGCGGAACTTGCGTGTGTCGAGGCAAGATTTATTACTGTAGGTAAAGGTAAGCACAGACTGAAAGTTTGGAATTCAGGAAATGCAACAGCCTATCATGTGTCTGCTCGATTTGATGGTGATGTTGGTATTATGATTATGGGCCAAGAAAAGCAGCCTTTTGAAGAATTAGAGGCAAGAAAAAGCTATGAATTGGTTCTCATCACACATAATGGTTCGGCATCAAAGTTTAGAATAGTCACCGAGTGGACAGATTCAAGTGGCAATCAACATACCAAAACACAAATGGGCGATTTTTCATAAATCTGATAGTGTTGGTTTTGTTTCGGATTACAAATCGTATTTGATAATTGAGAGGAGGGGCATCAATGAATCACAATGATCGAGAACACTTCTGGCAAACATTATGTTCTTTGCCCGGAAATGATATTGTGGCAGAACGAGAACAGCTTTTCAAAGCAATTAAGTATCCGAAGCTGCTTTTCCGGTATCGACCTGTCAGCACAAAGAGCTTGGATGCCCTCAGAACGAATAAGCTCTATTTTTCTTCTGCGAATTATTATGATGACCCTTTCGATACCTTTCTTCACATCGACATTGAGGCAATCCGGAAAGAGTATTTAAGTGCATTCCAGACTCCGGAAAGTACAGAAGCTGTTGTGGATGGTGTTAAGTCATTGCTTGGGAATATTCTCTCTGAGGAGCAAGCAGCGCAGTTTACGGTTGAGAATGTGACAAACGCGCTTTCTCACGGGCTTACCGAAAGCTTTCTGAATGCAGCGCTTTCACTCCGTGATGAAGTTAAAAAGGATACGTGGTCAGTTTGTTTCTCCGAAAATGGGTTTAATGAGGTTCTGTGGCTGAAATATGCAGATCAGCACAGAGGTTTTGTGCAAATCTACGACCTTGAAAACAATGACAACTTCTTATGCGGTAAGCAGTCCTGCAAATAAAAGTCAATAGGTTTTGCAGAGAAAGTCCAAAAAAA
>NZ_JANGCG010000023.1 GCF_024462815.1 Gemmiger formicilis | reverse complement strand
CACTGGAGAATAAAACTTACTACACACAAAACGACGATAGTATGAGATAATAGATGTATACCAAACAAGAAAGGATGATGCAAATGACTTTTACAAAACTTCCGAAAGCAATCTCCGCAGAGGAACTCCTCTCCACGCCGCTGCCACCCGTAAAGTGGATTATTCCTGGCCTGCTCCCAGCCGGATTGGCGCTGTTTGCCGGTCCCAGCAAGGCAGGCAAAAGCTGGCTGACCTTGTGGCTGTGTTTGCAGATCGCGCAGGGTAATCCTGTCTGGAATCGAGAAATAGAGCCACGCACCGTGATTTATTTCTCGTTGGAAGATACATTTAACCGTCTGCAAAACCGAATCTTCCAGCTTATCGACGGCAGGGATGCTCCGGAGAGGCTGATTCTCCAAACGGAATGTCCGAGTATTGGGCAGGGCTTAGAGGAACAGGTAGAATCTTTGATTCATACATACTGCGATGTTGGCTTGATTGTCATCGATACACTTCAAAAAGTGCGTGTGAGCGATGGAAACGGCGGGATGTATGCAAACGACTATAAAGAAGCGGGGGCATTGAAAAAGATTGCCGACAAGTATGGCATCTGCATATTGCTGATTCACCACTTGCGCAAGCAAACTGCATCCGACCCATTTGACCAGATTTCAGGCTCCACAGGTCTTATGGGTGTGGCAGATACCAGCTGGGTTATGCAGCGCAAGCGAATGAGCCAAACTGCTGACATTTTGCTTACCGGACGCGATATGGACGATAGAACGCTGCATTTGCGGGAAGAAAATTGCATCTGGACTTTGGAAGATGAAGAAACCGCAGAGGAACGAGAGATCAAGGCTGTGCCGGACTACTTGTGGAAAGCGGCGAAGTACATCGAAAGTGTCGGAAACTGGCAGGGAACAGCCTCCGAGTTGCTTGCAGCGGCAGGTATTGAAAATGCCAAGCCGAACCAGTTCACCTACAATATGGCCAAGTATTTTGATAAAGTATTTGAACCGAAAAACATCCGATATAAAACCCATCGAAAAAACAAGGTTCGCCTTTTGAACTTCTATGGTGACGATGGTGACGGTGGTGACGATGATATTGACATAACTCAATTATCGGGGTGGGGTATCCCAGAAAGACCGTCACCATCGTCACCATCGTCACTCGGAGCGCTTGAGGGAAGCAAGCATGGGCGAAGTGTTGCCACAGGGCAACCCGCCGAAAAGCCTACGGGGACAGCCCCGAACCCCTGTGAGGCTGCAAGCGCATGAGGAACAGAACGGTTGGAATCAATGTCCGGGTCACCGTCACCGAAAAGAAAAAGGTGACGATGTTGGCTAAAAAGTGTGGCTTGTCACTCTCGGAATACTTGCGCCAGCGGGCGCTGGGATATAAACCGGGTGGACACCCGCCCAAGGAGGTATTTAATGTATTGGACAAACTGGATGAAATTGCAGAAAGCTGTTCTGTTCAAGATGGTACAGCCATCAACGCCCAGACCGACCGCTTGAGGGACCTGCTCATTGGCGGTAACTAAGATTTGGACCATCAAGGACAGCTTACAGCGCGTCCTTGATTACGCGGCCAACCCGGACAAAACCGAATACGATGCTCTTGCCCAGACACTGCACTACGCAGAGAACGATGCCAAGACCAAGCTGAATGAGAGCGCCCAGCTTGTCACCGGCATCCATTGCAGGGCAAATCATGCGTGGGAAGATATGCGGGCTGTACAGGAACGCTTTGGTAAAACAGACGGCGTGGTGGCGCTCCACGCCTACCAAAGCTTCCGCGAAGGAGAGGTTACTCCGGAGCAGTGCCACGAAATTGGCGTGGCACTGGCCCGCAAGGTATGGGGCAAGCGGTTCCAAGTGCTGGTCGCTACCCATATGAATACGGATAACTTACATAATCATTTTGTGATAAATTCCGTGTCCTATGTGGACGGCAAAAAATATGAGCAGCGCCGCAGCCAGTATGCCGAGTTCCGGGCAGCATCCGACAAGCTGTGCCGGGAGTACGGCTTGTCGGTAGTGGAGCAGCCCAAGACCAAGGAACCGGCGCGGTACGCCCGAATGCGGGCGGCCATTGACCAAGCCTGTGAGGATGCCAGTACCGCCGAGGACTTCCACAGGGCGCTGTATCGGCAAGGGTATATTTTCGGCAGTGACCCACACCGAAAATATGCGACCATCCGGGCGCGGGATGGTGGTCGAGCCGTGCGGCTTTATAGGCTGGGAGAAGAATACGATTTACCTGCCATAGATGACCGACTGCGCGGAAATTACCTGTTGTATGGGGCAGGGGTGTATGAACGGAAACACCCGCCCCGGCAGTATACGCCGAAACGATATCGCCCCAAGGATACCTATGCAGGAAAAGGCATCCTCCAAATTTTCTTCGAGGTATTCTTCGGGGAATCCCAGATGCACCGCTTATATCTGTACTACTGTTACCAACTGGGTATCTTACCCAAGAAGCAGCAGCCACGCATCAACCGCCCGGAACTGGAGCGCATCTGGAAAGATACCGAGAAAATTCTTGCAGAACACGCTTTTGTTCACGAACACCAGTTCCCGTCTTTGCAGACAATCGTGGACTACCGCAAAGACCTGTCCCGACAGATAGAAACCCTTGCCGCACAGCGGGCTGAAATCGTTAAGCAGATGCGCAGAAAAGATGCTCCTCCGAAACTGGCTGACCGCCGTGCAATGCTTACCTGTAAGATTGCCGAACTTCGTAAAGAGGATAAAATTGCGGAGGGAGCAATCAAACGCATTCAACGAACAAGGGATTCCAACCGTATTGAACAAGAAAACCGAAGTCAACATACAAACAATAGAAATCGCTGCCGAGACCGTTCTCGGCAGCGCTGACGAGGAGGTACAATGGCTTACATCAAGAAAAAGTCCGAACGAAAATTCAAAATCACTGTCTGCAACGGCTACAAGGTCAACGGGCAGAAACGCATGAAGGCGCAGACCATCACTGTGCCATCATCCGTGCCAAAGCGCGGCATTCAGCAGTATGTCATGGCTGAAGCGGAACGCATCGAGAAAAAGTTCAAGTATGGTGTAGAAGAAAGTGACCAGACCCACTTTGATCAGTACGCCGAAAATTGGCTCAAGCGGCAGGAACCGTTCTTTAAGGCTACGACATACGCCGGGTACAAACGAAATCTGGGTATTGTTTACCCGCTGATTGGCGGTATTCCGCTTGCAAAGCTGCTTCCCATGACCCTAGAGGAAATGTGTGAGGAACTTCGCAAGCGCCCCGGACGGGGCGGGAAATGCATCAAGGAAACAACGGTGCAGAAGTACCTTGAGACGGTTTCCTCGGTACTGGAGGATGCCAAGAAAAATGACATTATTCAGTTTAATCCGGCGCACCGCGTTCGGAAAAAGCATTTTGAAAAGGAGGTGCAGCATATTCCGCAGAAGTATGAAATGAGTAAACTAATGCGGGCGATTCAGAACGAACCGATTCTGTATCGCGCCTATTATACCTTGGCAATTACGACCGGATTGCGGCGTGGGGAACTGTGCGCCCTGCAATGGCGGGACATAACCGGTGCTTGTGAACTGACCGTCCGCCGTTCCCGCAGCTGCGCATCCGGGCAGATTGTTGAGAGCGACACCAAGAGCCATCGGGAACGGATCGTAACGATTCCCATGGGGATATGGGAGCTTCTGATGGCGCTGCGACAGCAACAGGTGCTGCATAGCGGTGTTCCGGATAGAGAGCAGCCGATTTTTACTGACCCCGACGGTCATGTGCCGCACCCGGATACTTTTACACGGCATCTGCGCAAGCTGTATAAAAAGTGCGGGTTATCGGAAGATTACCACCTGCACACCCTGCGGCATTTCTACGCAACGTATCTGCTGCAGGAAGGCACCAGCAAACAGGTGGCGGCATCGTTGCTCGGTCATGCAGATACGGCGTTCTTGGAGCGGACTTACTGCCACCCACAGGACGTGGCGAAACAGCAGGCCGCAAACCTGATGCAAGATCTGCTGAACAACCAAAATCCGTGCTATGTTGCATTTATGAAAAATAAGAATAGAAAAGCCAAGAAGGCAGGTTAAATAAGCAGCGGCATCGTCAGAAATGGCGGTGCCGTTTTTGTCAGTAATAGGTAGATTTTAGGGCGAAAGATTGTTGGGTATGGTGATAGCTTTCTGTCGCAGTTGTCGATATGCTTTGTAGTACCGCAGGTCAATAAAATAACACTAAGGAGCGTGCAAAATATGGCATCTATCAGAAAACGCGGCAGCAACAGTTACTTGATTGTAGTCTCTCGTGGGTATGATTATGAGGGCAACCGACTGAAATCTGTACAGAAAACGGTCAAGCCACCCAAAGAGTATACTCCGAAACAAGCCGAGAAATGGGTAAAGGAACAGGCAATCCTATTTGAACGCGAGGTTCAACATACGCCTGAACCCATCAACCGCAGCATTACACTGGCAAAGTACATTGAGCATTGGGCGGCTGATATAGGACCGAAGAAACTGGCGGACTCTACATACCAACGAGATTTGCAGGATATCCGCAGAATCTTGCCAGCACTGGGCAACTACAAGTTGACCGATTTGCGTAAAGAGGTTATCCGTGATTTTTACGAAGAAATGCGGTACAGCCCGCGTTTGGACGGCAGAGGGAATCTATCCGAGAAGTCAGTCGAAGGCTTACACAACACGCTGTGCGGCATCCTGTCGGCGGCTGTGGACGAGGGTTATTTGACCCACAATCCCGCATGGAGATGTTACAAACCGAAAGGACAAAAGAAAGAGCGCCCGGTGGCTGACGAGGAAACCGTAAAGAAACTGATTACAGCGTTTGAAGGTCAGAGTATGAAGTACGAAACCTATTTCAAGCTGGTACTGGCAACCGGGCTGCGGCGTGGGGAAGCCTGTGGGCTGAGGTGGAGCGATATCAACTGGCGAAAGCGTACCATTCATGTACAGCGGGGTGTGGTCAAACTTAGTCACCAAGAATCAATCACTAAGGACCCTAAGACCAGCAGCGGTGATCGTATGGTCTACTTGAGCAAAGAAATGTGCCAGCTACTCAAGGCGTGGCAGAAAGAATGTGAGTGGGATAGGCAGCAGACGGCGAACGAAACCGTATCTGAGGATGACTACTTATTCCGCCAGCCGAACGGAAAGCCTATGTGCCCTAGCACATTCACATACAGATTCAAGCTGATTTTGAAGGCTAACAACCTGCCGCTGGATTTGAATGTGCATAGCTTGCGCCACACCAATGCCAGCCTGCTGATTGCACAGGGAGTGGACGTGCGCACGGTTGCCAGTTTGTTAGGACACGCACAAGCAAGTACAACGCTGGACATTTATGCCCACGCCTTTGACAAGAATAAGCGCAAGGCGCAGGAAAAGTTGGGAAAGGCGATTGGACTATGATGAAGAAAATCAAATTAACCAGAGCAAACAAAAGTATTACGCTGAAAGCTCTCGCCCCGTATTACTACCAAGAAAAAGCACTTGGTTATAACACGGAGAAATCGGGACGATTGATACTGAAAATTGATTCTCTCCCAGCCGATAAAAAAGCCACTTTTTCCACAGAAGAAATTTTCCTTATGCGAAAAACTATAAACAGACTGAGAAATGAACGATTGGCAAAAGGTCAGTACACGGACGCGGCAGATGATATGCTACTAAAATTATTCTAAACCTAAATAACATTAAAACAAAAAGAGCAGCACCCCATAAGGTGCTGCTCTTGGTGCAGTAAAGCAATCCAAATCCGAACCATTTCCCTTTGATATACCATATTTTACAACGGTTTGCAATGGGAAAATCAGCGAACAGCATTTAATTCTTTTCGTAAATCAGATACCCACCGACCTATGGTTTTCGCCATAAGCTGGTGGGCATCTGTTGTTCTGGCTTATAATTCACTGATGGTTGCAGTAATGGGTTGCATGAGGATTCGCCTGACCGGGTTATATACTGCCAGCACCACCGCCGCCAGCACGACTACGACAATCACGGCAAGACAGCCCCACGGCACCTGCCACGCTGCACCGAAATAATGGGTGATGATCAGGATATACAGCTTCCGATTCAGCACAAGACCCAGCGCAATGCCCACCAAAAGACCGGACACCGCATAGGTGCCAGCTTCGGCAGAGATCATGCGTTTCAGCTGTGCATCATCCATCCCGATGGCACGCAGGATGCCATACTGCTTCATTCGTGCCGACACGCTCATGGAAATGCTGTTGATGATGTTCAGAATGGTGATTCCTGCAATCACGATGAGAAACGCATAAACCACCAGATGGAACGCCCAGTAGGTGCTTTGTATCATCCGATTTCCTTCGATTCGGTTGGAAAAAACAACCTGCTTGTTTAACGTGTCGCTCAGCAGGGTGTGTATTTGTGCAATGGCTGCGTCTGCTGAGGTATCTTTTAGTTGAATATCGATCACCGCATAGCGGTTTTGCCCGGTCAGCTGATGGAAGGTTTCTTCGGTGCAGATAACAATCGGGGAATCGGTACTACTGAACGGGCTGTCGTTCAATACACCCACGACTGTGAGCTTTGCATCCTCCAGCTGGATGGTATCACCCACGGTCAGGGAGTTGCTTTTGTCGAATACCGTCAGCACAGGGTATGTGCCATCCTCCGGCTCCTGCGGAAGGGTTCCGCCAATCAGGTCTTTTTTCGCCCAGCCAAACTGTATACTATCGTATGAAATCAGGTCGATGGACCCCTGTTTTCCCTGATATTCCGCCGGGAGCGGGCAATACATCCGCCCGAATGCGTGTTTGACTTCCGGCAGAGCTTCCAGCTGCTCCACCAGCACCGGGTCAAGGACATTTTGCCCGGATGTTTCAGCCACCGATAAGTCCGGTGCGTAGGACTGCACCGGATTCAGCGCAAATCCAACCCAACGAAGCAAAACCGAAAAGCTCAAAAACAGGAGAATGCTTAACGCAAAGGAACCTGTCATCAGAAGCAAGTTCTTTTTGGACGAGGTTGCATGGCTCACGCCCAAAGAAAACTCTGCACGACTTCCAAACAACCGAGCATGACACGGAGAATCCGCTGCATTTCCCACCGCATTCCCAGTTGCTGCTGTGATCGGAGAAGCTTTTGCCGCCCGCCGTGCCGGAGAAGATGCCGCGAACCAAACCGTGATAAGTCCCAGCACGGAACCACAGATAATACCGACCGGGCTGATGCCAAACACTGGTAAAGAGCTGAACTCCTCGCCGATAAATCCACGCAGAAAGGAACACAATCCCCATGTGGAAACGATTCCCAGTACACATCCTGCTGGAACAGCAGTTTTACACCAGAAAAGAGCTTCCAGCCGGACAAGCATCCGAACCTGATTTTTTCCTGCCCCAAGACAACGCAGCATTCCATAATAGCTGGTACGTTGAGCTACATTGCTGTTGATGCTGCCTGTGATCATAAAAATTCCGGCAAGGACGACCATGCCAGCCAACACAGCCGCTACCGCATATAAGCCTACAATATAATCGTTGTTGCTGCTTGCGTTCAACGCCATCAGGTAAGTGTTTTCGGAGATTTTTTCTTCTGAAATTCCGTACTTGTTTTCGATGTTCACAATGGACTGTCGCAAATTGGTACGTGGCTTGAACTGGATGAAATACTGTGTTTCAAAGGATTCTTCTACCTGTGCGGCAATCTGAGAAAATGTATTGCGGTTCATCACCAGCACAACAGCATCATACTGGTTCGTATCGGAGGTATCCTCATTGAAACCTGCGACAGTAAGTGAAATGGTCTGTCCATCCGGGAGCGTCAGCGGAATCGCTGTACCGACCGTAACATCCAGCCAATCCCGGATGTTTGCTGTCACGAGCACTTCGCCATCCGCCGGGGCAGTGCTGCACTGCATTCCCGGAAAGATTTGAAGGATTGCATCATCTGCTCCTACCAGTGCGGCACGTTTATCTCCGGCAAAGTAGTTTTCCGTAAGGGAAGCGTTGATGTCGCTATACGCCGAAAATGCAGCAACATCCTCCTGTGCGGCAAGCTCTGCGGCTGTTTCAGGGGAAATGTCCTTTACCATGATATGCCAGTTTCCGTTTTTGTTCAGCTGGTTTGAGGTTTCCATCCGAATCGCCATATCTGCCATACTGAACACCGCTGTGACCAGAAACACCGCAAGGACGATGCACAAAATCGTCATGCGGTTCTGCCGTCTGCGTACCTTGGCGGAAATCGGGATCAGGCTCAGATAGCTTTTCATTTCTGTGCGGCTCATTCCCGGCACCTCCCAAAATCGGTCAGGCAGCCGTCCGATACCTGCAACACCCGGTCTGCCGTCTGCGCAATGCTGCGGTTGTGGGTGATCATCAGGATGGTCTGCTCGTATTTCCGGGATGTTTCTTTTAGCAGGGCAATGACCTCGCTGGTGTTCTGGGTGTCCAGATTGCCGGTCGGCTCATCCGCCAAAATCAGTGAAGGGCGGGTCATCAGGGCGCGGCCAATGGCTACCCGTTGCTGCTGCCCACCGGAAAGCTGGCTTGGCAGATGCTTCCGACGGTCTTTCAAATTCAACACGGTCAGCAGTTCTTCCAGATATGCCCTGTCCGGCTTTTGGTAGTCCAGCAGCACCGGGAACAGGATGTTCTGTTCTACGGTCAGTTCCGGGATGAGGTTGAATGCCTGAAAGATAAAACCGATATTGCGGCGGCGGAAGATTGTCAGCTCCCGGTCTTTCATGGCAAAAACATCCTTGCCATCAATCAGCACCTTGCCGGAAGTCGGCGTATCCAGTCCACCAATCAGGTTGAGCAGGGTGCTTTTGCCGGAGCCGGATTCGCCAACGACTGCCACATATTCGCCTTTCGGCACTGAAAAGCTAACATCTTTCAGCGCATGGACAGCGGTTTCTCCGCTGCCGTAGGTCTTGCAGAGATGGTTGACTTCTAATAGTTCCATAGTGTATCCCTCACTTTGCAGGTTCCTTCGATTCAGACGGATTATCTCTGTCTGTGCAGAAAAGGATAACACGTCAACATTACTGCAAGCCTACACTCAGCCTACAATTTTGTAGGAATCGGAAAATTCAGAGTAAAGGTCGTGCCCTTTCCCAGCTCGCTGTCTACTTCAATGGTGCCGTGATGGGCTTCCACAACGGCTTTTGCCAGCGGCAGACCCAGCCCGATGCCCTGTGTATCCTGTGAAAAGCGGCTGCGATAAAACCGTTTGAAGATATGGTACAAATCTTCCGGGTGGATGCCGCTGCCGTTGTCGCGCACTTTGATCTGAACCATGGACGGCAGTGCATTCCACTCTACCTGAATCGTATCTCCGCTCTTTGTGTGGTCAAGGGCATTCTTTACAAGATTGTCCACAGCTTCCTGCATCCAGTCACGGTCACACCAAAGTGTAACCGCCTCTGAGCCGGACAGAACAAGCTTTTTCTGTTCCTGTTCTGCACGATAGTTATACTGCCGCGCAATGTCCTGCACCATTTCAGCAACATTTTCGTTTTTCTTCTCCAAGACGACCGAACCAGCATCCAGCCGGGTGATTTTGAGCAGATTCTGCACCAGCGTTTCGATTCGGTCCAACTCCTGTTCGGACAGGTCTGCAAACTCTTTGACCTCCGACGGCGAAACAGCTTCGTCCTGAAGCAGACCGTTGTAGATATTCAACGCCGCCAGCGGTGTTTTGAGCTGGTGCGAAATATCTGCAATGGTATTTTTCAAAAAACGCTTCTCCCGCTGCTCGTTGTCTGCGTGTGCGCTCAGAACTGCCGTCAATGCATTAACGGAGTGAAACAGACGGTAAAGTTCTCCCTCCCGGTCGCAGTCCAGTCGTGCATCCGGGTTGCCATCCAGACAGCTTTGGATTTTCTGGACTGCCTGTTCCAGAAGCGCGCTCTGCCTTTGGAAATAGCGAAAAAGCACGCCCCAGAGACAGCCGCCCAGAAGCAGAAAAACCAACAGTAATGCGAAAGAGAATGCGTGCGTCGTATGCCATACGATACCCTGTGTGAGAGCCAATGCCACCGCCCAGACCGCCAGCACTGTTCGAAACAAAATCCGGATCTCCCGGTTTGCGAATACTTTCATACGGCACCTTTACCCATTCCATTTATAGCCCATGCCGCGGACGGTCAGCAGCATCTGCGGTTTGCCGGGGTCGTCCTCAATCTTCATCCGCAGCCGCCGGATGTACACCGTTAAGGCACTGCTGTCAATGTAATCCCCATCGCAGTCCCACAGTGCATCCAGAATTTGTTCCTTGGATAGCACGGCATTCGGATGCTGCATAAAGAAGCAGAGCAGCTTGTATTCTGCGCCGGTCAGTTCCAGCAAGATTCCGTTTTTGTATGCCTGCCCCTGCAACCGCCGGACGGTGATGCTGCCCGATTCCAGTACGGGTTCTTCTGCGCTGGACGCATTTGCACGGCGAAGCAGTGCATTGACCCGCGACAACAGGACACCCAGCTTGAACGGCTTGGTCAGGTAATCATCCCCGCCCATATCCAGTCCCATGATGATATTCATTTCCTCATCCGAAGCAGTCAGGAACAGAATCGGCACATTGGATGTGCGCCGCACCTTCTGGCAGAAATCGAAGCCAGAGCCATCCGGCAGGGAAACATCCAGCACCAGCAGGTCATATTTTCTGTCTGACCACAGCACCTCGGCTTCTGCCAGCGTCCGGGCTGTATCCAGTGCAAAGCCCTGTTTCTTGAATGCAAAGGTCAGCCCACTAATCAGGCTCAGATCATCTTCCAAAAGGAACAGTTTTCTCATGATTCCCTCTCTTTTCTGCATTTTGTGTGTCCTACAGGTTCAAAAGCATTATAAGTTTTTTCTGCGAACATTACAATGTGCGAAACGGAAATTGTTTCTTGCCGTGTGTTAAATATAAGTCCTACTATCACCGCTTTACTGCGTAAAGTACATTGCAATGCGCTTTTTGGTGCGCCCGAAGGGATTCGCCAAGCCGCGCCCTAGAAACGCCCCACCGGGGCGTTTCTGCCCCGCGGGACGCAAAGCGCGGGGCACGGGCTGCTCGAATCCCTTCTTTTACTGCCCCGTAAAATCTGCAAAAAACAAAAAGAGCAGCACCCCATAAGGTGCTGCTCTTGGTGCGACCGGGAGGATTCGAACCTCTGGCCTTCCGGGTCGGAGAACTACGACAGGACAGTGCAACCAGACGTAGGAACGTAAATTCTGTTGGTTTTGCACAGCGATTCCCAAAACAAGAAAAAGCCCGTTGTTGGTTGTCACAACAGGCTTTTTCGGCTTTTTGCGGTGCCGCTGCACAGTAGTGGTCAAATGGTGGTCAATCACAAACTAGCATGTAAAGAAATAATCGCGGACATATTTCTAATATAGTATAGTGTTGCATTCAAGACCAAGCTGAATACACATTTTGGATGCGTTATGGTTTTGATAAAAAATCAACAAAATCATCACTTTAAAAGATGACCATCAAAGAAAGAGGAAAAGCCAACTTACTATGAGAAAATTTTCTATGCAAAAACAGATAGTGTTAATTGCCATAGATACTACAATAAGCACGAGAACATTGTATTAAAATGACTGCTCTTACTCTTTGTATTGTTCGGAATAAAGTAAATACTTGTACTGTTTACAGAGACTTCTTGCATTTTTTCCTCTTAGGCAATCAGACTGTTATGTAAAATAAATTTTATGTATCTGCAAATTATCATCGGTACTAATTGAAAGCTGATTTCGCACGGGAAGCATACTTCAAGCCTTATATTTTCAGTCGTAAAATTCAAACTCGATTTCTTTGCAGTAATCAGAGAGAAATGCCTTTTTCCGGTTTAATTCATTGTCATCCTCTCCATGGTAGGTAAAGATGACTGCATGGCTAAGATTATTGCAGCTTCCAAAAACAGAGGTGAGAAACTCTTTATCTGCAATAAGGCTGTGACCAAGTATTAAGACCGTGTCAATTTTGCTATAGTCAAATGGCTTTACCGATGATTGCTCGTGTAGATATTGCCGGAGAATATTTGAATACTTGAACTTTTGGAAATCTTCCGGTTCTAACCCTTTCCCAGAATTTTGGATTCGTTGCATTTCAAGATATTCATCACATAGAGTATGATATAGACAGTTTTCGGGGAAAAGTTGCTTTTGCTGCATCAAATATCGGCAGAAATTCAAGCGTTCCCTGCAAAAGCCTTTATGCCATCTGATAGTATCAAAACTTGAAAAGCAAAAAGGACTCACGGGATCATACCCAAGTACAATTTCATTCTCAGCTAAAGAACCATGAATATAAATGATGTTTCTAATATAATTCTCACACAAATTTGTGTAATTAAATGTTAAGGCTAGCGTGGAAGGTGATAAGCGAGAGGAAACATTTACTTTTTTGCTAAAAGGTATCCTAATCTGTTCCTTTTTTAGATAATCTATAAGCGCTATCTTTATCTTTTGAAAATCTTTGTTGAATGGTTTGATGACTTCATTTGCGGCGGTATCACTACGGAGGTCTTCCGCATTAAAAGGAACTGTCAGTTGGTCGGCACATTCTTCAAATCGATGCCAATCCATCTGAGGACAGTAATTATTTATATAGTGACGATACTTCCGGAAGAAATCATCTCCAACGCTTTCTGTGAAATCCACATATCGTGTATGGTATCCATGAGCCAAATCAAACCCGTTCCCAATAATAGCCAACTGAGTTAAATCCTGTAGATGATGTTCCATAGCACCGCCCTAACCCTTCATACAGGAGATAGAATCTCTACTATCTTACGACTTTAATCGATATTTTCTCGCCCTGCTGCTTCCCTCCGCAACAACAGCTCCGTCAGAAACTAATTCTGACAGATACATCTTTGTGCGGGAAACTTGCAAGCCGATGGCGTCGGCGATTTGGGTGCTGCTGGCTTCCGGTGTGTCGGTCAAATATTGAAGAATGTCGTTCTTTCGCTTCTCTGAGATAGAACTAGACTTTCCGCCGCTTTTTGCCGCCACTTTTTTATCGCCACTTTTTGCCGCCGCTTTATTGGCGGCAAGCGGCAGCAACAGTGTTGTGCGATCTGGATTAAAGCTTTCTACGATTTCCGGTTCCTGCCAGCCCTGCTTTTGCCAGACGGTACGGATGCTCGGCAAACCGCTGCCTGCGCGCTCACCGACATTGATCAGGTTGAACATCTTAATGAGTGACTCATTTCGTGGGTCAGATACGCCGCCGACAAGGGCCTCCTGCACATTGATGCGGAAAGCTCCGGGGTTGGCAATGCGAATCTTATCCGGGCATTTTTGAATCACCAGACCGCGTCGGTCATAGTAGTCAGCATGGATCAAGGCGTTTGCCAAAGCCTCGCGCAAAGCCTTATGCAGAGGGGTGTCGTCAATGCGATCTGTACCCTCCAGTTTAAAAGGCACTTTAATATCCTGCGCGATTCGGTTGTATACACGGAAGTAGAAGTCGCAAATATTACCACTCCAATCGCCGGAACTGGAGACTATACGATCTGTCCACCGTTCATCTTCTGTAGCCGAACGGTCATGCTCTTGATAATCTAGAAAATAATGTGGGAACTCGCGTACAATTTCGTATTCATGGCCGAACATAAGCAATCCGGCAGCAGTGGGGCGCAGCTTGCCATATGCGTCTCGTGCCATAGCACCGATGCGGTGCAGAAAATCCTCCACAGCTAATTCTGACCATACATGGCCGGGTCGGAGATTATCCATGCGCTGGCGATAGCGGCGAATGGTGTCCGTATCAAGGCAGTCTATCGTCATAGTATCCATGACGCGGGCGTCCTGCGAAATATCCGCCTGATCCCGCATCATGGCGCGCACTTCATCCTTGGTGCAGCAGTAATCGCCTTCGCCGTTTCGACGGTATGTCCCCGCAAAAGGATCAGCGCCCGTGTAGACGGGTTTGTCGTGGCGGTCGGCACGAGGAACCTCGATGACAACAATCCGGTTGCCGCCGCTTTCTACAATTTGTACATTTCGGTCAGAAAGAATATTTACATTGACGATGGAAGGATTATTGACGCTGTTCCAGAAGTCAGAAACAAGTTTTTCGGGAGAGGCGAGTTGCACACTGGAAAAACTCTTGTCTGCATTTTCTACAACGCCAAGCAGAATATAACCGCCGAAAGTATTGGCAAAAGCGGAGTATGTCTCCCAGATGCTATGGGGTAAACCGCCTTGTGCCTTTTTGGCTTCAAGGCGGTTGTTTTCTTTGTATTTACTCAATTGGGATAAATCTAGCATAACATCTATCTCCCGAATATGTTATTTACAATTAAGCTAAACCCATTATAGTGCATAGAGCGCGTAAAGGTCAATGAAATCGCATGATGCCAGGATAAAATTTTTGATGTTAATATTGTAGGGGTTCCTAACCCAGATACGTGTTCAATCAATTAATATATAAAATGTGGCTATTCCTTTAAGTAATCCGACTTAAAGGAATAACCACATTACCAATCAATTCTATCGCAAAAGGCATAAAAGCAAAACTTCTTACCGCTTATTCCATAACCACCTGCATCAGCTTATCGTAGCTGTCCACCACATCGTAGACGACGCTGTCGTTGCTGATGGCGGCAAAGTGGGCTTTGGCGCATTGGATCTTTAGGTCCTCAACGCCGCGCAGCTCATTGCGGTCAAGCAGGGTCGTGCCTTTGGTTTCGGCTATAAAATAGATATGCTTGACCGTTCCCTCGTGGAAGGCAATCGCCCAGTCCGGGTTGTACTTGCCTACCGGCGTGCTGATGAAAAAGCTGCCGGGCAGCTTGACATACACGGCAATTTTGTCGCAAACATCCAGCTCGTGGGCAAAGCGGCGCTCGTTGTCGGAATCGTAAATCACATAATTGTACAGGCTGCGGTCAGCGGGCATGGCGTTTACGCCCTGTCTGCCGTGCAGGTTTGCCAGCATAAAGATGTCGGCGCTGTACGATTCCTCCAGCCTGTTGTAGGTGATATGCTCAATGATCATATCCGCCTTTTGGTTGTTGATGATTTTTCCCGCCTTGATGATAAAGTCCTCCGGGTTCAGCTTATATTGGGCAAACACAAGCGGGGCAATGCTCTGCAAAATGGCGGCAATCGTGGCGCGGGTCAAGCCGGTTTCCTCCACCAGCTTGCCCACAAGGTCGTAGCGCACATTGCCCAGTGCCACGCGGTCAGCGGCGTCCTGATCGTTGTGTCTTTTGACAAACGCCTGCCCCTGCTCCAGCTGCTCGCGGGAGGTCAGCCTGGCGGTCTGCTCGCCGTATTCGGTTTTGACATACACCTTGGAAATATTCAGGTGGGCGTCCAGCTCCCGCACCGAACGGTCGATCAGCTCCTGCGTGTCAAAGGAAACGGTGTAAAAGGTTTTGCGGTTGATGCGCTGCCACAGCTTGGCAAATTCGCGGTCATGCAGCTTCTGCTCGTCCACTTTGGCTTGCACATTGTTGTCGTGGGCGTTCTCCGGGCGCAGGGCGCGGGGGTCGTAGATGCTGCTCAAAACCTGCATCACAGCGCCCTCGCAGCCCTGTACTTCCTCTGCCACCTGTACGGTGCCGGCGTCCTTGGCGGCGTAGTATTTGTCGGTCAATGCGCCGCGGTGTACATAGCCCTGCTGCACCAAGTCCTCATAGATCGCCGTGGCAAGTGTCGGCGTGATTGTTACTTGTGCGCCGTTGGCATCGGTCAGGATCTGCCCCGCAAACAACCCTGCATCCACGGCGCGCGGGCGTGTGGACATAGACTCCGCCAGCCCCTCCTGCAGGGCGGTGGCAAATTTGCCGAACGCCATATCGGTGATCAGCGTCAGCTTGTTCAGCTCCTGCACCTCGCTGCCCAACACGCTTTCGTCCATGCGCTCACCGTTCTGGTTGACGCACAGGCGCAGACCGCGCCCGATTTCCTGCCGGCTGCGGATTTCCGATTCGCCCTGCGTTTTCAGCGTGCAGATCTGGAACACATTCGGGTTATCCCAGCCCTCGCGCAGGGCAGAGTGCGAAAAGATAAACCGCACCGGCTCGTCCAGGCTCAGCAGTCGTTCCTTGTCGCGCATAATCAGGTCGTAGGCGTCGGTGTCGTCGCTGGTTTGGGTCTTGCGGTCAACCTTGCCCTCCACAAAGCGGGCTTTTTTGCCCTTTTTCTTGTCGATGGAAAAATACCCCTGATGGCTGCTGTGGGCGTCCATACGGTTCAGGTACGCCCAATAGGCGTCATCGCCCAGCTCGCGCTGCATTTCACTTACCAGTGCGGTGTATTCCTCCTCAAACACTTTGGCGTATTCGCCGTTGCGTCCGTCGTCGGTGTCGGTATCGTAGACGCGGTACTTGTCCACCTTGTCGATAAAAAACAGGCTCAGCACCTTGATGCCGCGGGGGTACAGCTCGCGTTCGCGCTGCAGGTGGGTGCGTATGGTTTCGCGTATCTGCACGCGGCGCTGCAATTCCACCATCTGGGCGTTGCCGTGTATCTGCCCGGCGTAAAGCTTCAGCCCGTTCAAAAAGGTGACCGAGTTATCCCGCCCGTCAATGCCGTCCTGCAAAATGACAAAGCGGTCGGCGTATTCCTGCAAGCCGCCGGACAGCGCAAACAAATCGTCGCCGCCCTGCACTTTTTTGACCACGGTGCGGGTGCCGCCCGCGCCCTTGACCTCAAACCCCAGCCGTGCGGTGGGGGCTTTGTTTTTGTACAAGTCAATGCCCTCTACATACACATAGCCGTTGGTGGCGGTGGAGCCGGTCAGCGTAACGCCCAGCGCGGCAATGCGCTTGACAAGGTGCTGGTTGTAGGCGTCCATCGCGTCCAGACGGTAGATCATATCATAGGCTTCGCGGTGGGTGGCAGAGTAGCGCAGCGTGAACAGCGGGTTGAACTTTTTCAGGCTCTCCTTCGTTTGCTTTCCCTCAACGCTTTGCGGCTCGTCAATAATCAGGATAGGGTTAGTTTTGGCAATAATGTCAATCGGTCGGCGGCTGCGGAAGGAATCCAGCGCTTTGTCAATAATGCGCTGGTTTTTGCCGGAGTTGAACGCCTGCATATTGATGATCATCACATTGATGGCACTGTCGGACGCAAAGCGGTCAACCTCCGGCAGATCATCCGAGGTGTAGGTAAAAAAGCGTATCTTTTTGCCGTACTCGGCGGCAAAATGCTCCTGTGTGGTTTGCAGGGACTTGTACACGCCCTCGCGTATGGCAACCGACGGCACCACAACGATAAACTTGCTCCAACCGTAGCGCTTGTTCAGCTCGTACATGGTTTTGACGTAGGTATAGGTTTTGCCGGTGCCGGTTTCCATCTCAATAGAAAGGTTGATGCCCGGCCCGGTCAGCGCGTCCGAGGGTGCCAGCCCGTTGCGGCGCTGCACGGCTTTTACATTTTGCAGCAGGCGCGCGCGGGTCAGTGCGGGTACAAGGGGCTGGTTGCGAAAGCCCACCTCGGTCAAGTCAAAGGACTGCTGCAGGTTGGCGGTATCGCCAAGGTCGATGCGGTAGGTCGTGGTGCAAAAGGGCTGCCCGGCAAACACATCGCAGACGGCATCTGCCGCCTGTGCCTGAAACGGCTGGTATTTGAATTGCAGCTTCATCATATCACCCGGACCTTTGTATCGGGAGAGAGGTTCTTGAAAATCTCGGTCACATTGATTTTGTCCGCATCGGCGGCAAAGGCGCTGTCGCGGAAGATGACCTGCAGCGGTGCCTCGGCAGCCATAGTGCGGATGACGCTGTGCGGGATATGCTCGTCAAAGCAAGCCATCAGGGCGCCATTGTCCACGTTATGGATCGTGCAGCCGTCCACGGTGGTTGTGGTGTGGGGCAGGTGGATAGGCACGCCGCAGTCCAGCAGGCAGGCGTACAGCAGGTCAAGGTCGGTGCGGTCGGGCTTGATGTTGCTGACGGCTTCGCCCAGCATGGTCTGGGTGAATTCCTCCGGCTTATAGTAGACATCCTGCATATTGGAGGAATCGACGCGGAACACGCGGAAGCCGATGTCGAGCTTTGAAAGATCTTTGCTTATATCTACCATCTCAACAGGGCCTTTATTGGTATTGACAGTGTTGACGATTTTAGCAGGAGTATAGTCACCAACTTTAGAACCATCATTGCGGTTAAGAGGAACACTTTTCCAGCAACCGTTTTCTTTAAGAATTGCATCTCCGGCGCGGCGGATGCGCTCCTTGCCGATTTCGCAGATGTTTTTGTAGCCCGCTTTGTACGCTTCGGATTTTTCATCGCAGGGTTCGGGCAGCTGCACCATGATAAATTTGCGGTGACCGCCGTCCTCGGCGTTCAGCTGTATAACAGCATGGGCGGTGGTGGCAGAGCCAGAGAAGAAGTCGAGGATAATAGAGCTTTTGTCCTCGTGTGTAATCATCTTTAACATTCGTGTTACTAATTCCAACGGCTTGGGTGTATCAAATGTAGCACTACCCATAAGATTCTTTAGCTTTGAGGTTGCTGTCGAAATAAGACCACCATCATCCCACCAAGTGGTTGCTGTGCGTCGTGTTTGCGCCGCAACGGTTTTGTAGTATTTCTGATATAAACTATTCCCTCTTTTTACGATGAAACCTTGATTATATTTTTCTTGCATTGTACTCAAGGAAAAGCGCCAATACCCGGAAACGCCTAAAAACTCAAAAAAAGGGTTTCCCTTTTTTGCCCCACCAGGACCATCAACGGGAACTAATCGGTATGAACCCCTACCATCTCTATCGTCTAAATCAAATCCGTCAAGAGTTGGGTCTAGACCGATGTATTTTCGGTTTGATTCAAGAACGCTAATAGATTTCGCATAAAATAGGATTATGTTATGATTGGGGGAAATAATCTTATCATTAGAAACGGATGCTCGTGATTTATGACAAATCAAGGCAATTCGATTATCAGTACCAAAAATCTCATCCATAATTTTTGTGATATTTGCTACTTCGTTATCGTCGATTGAGATGAAAATAGCACCGTCTTGGGAAAGAAGATTTCTTGCTAACAGCAGCCGCGAATAAATCATCGAACACCAATCTGAGTGAAACCGCCCATTGCTATCAGTATTCTTAAACAGATGATTGTCATCGTTGTCGAACATTCCCATCTGGGAATCTTCCTCATATTGCGTATGTGTGGTATTATCTTTATAGATAAAATCATTCCCCGTATTGTACGGCGGGTCGATGTAAATCATCTTCACCTTGCCGAGATAGCTCTCCTGCAAAATTTTCAGCGCTGCCAGATTATCGCCCTCAATGTACAGGTTCTCGGTGGTGTCCCAGTCGCGGCTGTCGGCTTTGACCGGGCGCAGCGTTTCGGTGGTGGGGCGGGCGGCTTCTGCCATCGCTGCCTTTTTGCCCACCCAGCTGAACTCATACCGTTCGCCGCCTTCCACAATATCGTGGCTCAACAACTGTTTCAGCTTTTCAAAATCAATGCCCTTGCGCAGGGTGCCGTCCTCGCCGCGCATCTCGGTCACGGCGGCAGGAAACAGCGCCGCCAGCTTTTCAATATTTTCGGTCACACCGTCAGGGGTCGTCATTTTTACTTTGTCCATTGCTCGATCTCCTGTTGTAATTTTTTGATTTGCCGCCGCAGCTCCATTTGGCGGGGCAGTTGCTTTTCGCGTTTCATTTTTGCCGTCAGCTGGTCGATCTGCCGCTGCAATTTGTTCAGCATCTCGGTGCGCTGCACGCTTTGTGCCAAATCCTCCCCGGCGGCGCTTTGCAGGCTGTCCCCGGCGATATACCGCACAAAGCCCTCGTACAGGGCGTCCATATCCGCCGCCAGCAGGGGCAGGCAGACGGTGTCGGGCGCAAGCCAGCCGGTGGCGCAGCGCTGCCGCAGGGTAAAGCCGCCCCCGGGTGCGGCTTCCTTGTAGTTCATCAGCAAGCGAAGCATCCCGTCGGGGCGCGTCAGCACAAACAGAATATGGTACGGTATCTGCTTGTCCATCAGTTCGGTCACCTTGCCGTCCAGCGCGTCGCCCGCCAGCCGGATGCGGAATACCTCAATTTCCTGCACCCGCTGCCCGGAGGCAAGGTTCATCGTCTGCGGCGCTAACTTGTCCGCCCATGTGATGCTCTCGATCTGCTCGGTAAAGCAGCGGCGCAACTCCGGCGTGACGGTCAGGTTTGCGTAAAATTTCTGCTTGGGTATGCGGCGCTCAAATGCCGCCGAGGCGGGCAGGTTCAGCATGGCGCGCCCTCCCTTACCACGACAAAGCAGATGAGTTCAAAATCGTCCAGCCCGGAAACCTTGTCCAGCAGGGCGGTCGTGCCGCCCGCCCGGAACAGGCTGTCCAGATCGCTGTCCGCCTTGGCGTCCACGATGGAAAGCACGGCATCCTCCAGCAGGTCGGAGTATTTCTGCATCTTGCGCCCGTCGTCGGTTTCGGCATTGAACGCCCGGCACAAGGCCTTGTCGGGCTGCTTTTGCCCGCGGCAAAGCTGACGCATGGCGTCCAGTATATCCTTGGGGCAAAGGTGGCTGTGCAGGGTCACGCCGTCCTCGTCCAGATAGACCAGATAATACGGGTGCAGGCGGTTGCGGTCATTGATATTGACCTCGTTATGTACATTTTTCAGCACAAACACCACGCCCGGCGGTGCGTCCGGCGTGGCGGCTGCTACTGCACTGATGCCGCCCGGGCAGGTTTCCAGCTCGGGGTGATGCTTGGCGTATTCCAGCAATTCCATGCGGAACTCGTTCAGCCCCAAGTCGGTAATGGAAACGCCGCCGCGCATATCCTCAAGGTCCACGACCTCGGTGCGCAGGCGCTGCAGCTGCTCGCGCCGGTATTCCAGATCGCCCTTTTCCTCTGGGCTTAAGGGGTTGTCGTCGCCCGTGCTGGAAAGCACCAGCGCCTTCATGCGGGTTTCTACGCGGGCGCGCAGGTCGATGTAGGCGTCCAGCTGCACGTCAGGCCAGAAGTTTATCATCTGGATAACGACATTCCGGCTGCCGATACGGTCAATACGCCCGAACCGCTGCACCAGCCGAACGGGGTTCCAGTGGATGTCATAGTTGATGACGCAGTCGCAGTCCTGCAGGTTTTGACCCTCGCTGATGCAGTCAGTGGCAATCAGAATGTCAATGTCGGGACCGTCGGGCATCAGCGCGGCGCGGTCCTTGGAAACGGGCGAAAAACAGGTCAGCACATTGTTGAGGTCGGCTTTGAATTTCGGTACCGTGCTGCGCCCCTCCACCGAGCCGGTCACCAGCGCCGTGTGCAGCCCGAAGCTGCGCAGCATATACGCGCCGACCTGCTCATACAGATACTGCGCCGTGTCGGAAAACGCCGTAAAAATCAGCACCTTGCGGTTGTCCTTGTTCAGCGGCTCGCGCTGCTTTTCGGCAAGGGTTTGCAGTAGCGTTTGCAGCTTGCTGTCATGCCCGGGCGTGATGTCCGCCACCATACCCAGCAAAAGCTGCAGCGTTTCAAAATCGGTCTGCAAATCGCGCTGCCATGTCAGATAATCCATATCCTCCAGTGCGATTTTTACCTTGCGCCCCACCGTGAACAGGTCGCTTTCCATGTCGTCGGCATCAAAATCCGCCGCCCCGGTCAGATCCTTCAGCTCAATGATTTTTTGGGGGTCGTAGGTGTGGATCGTGTCCAGTGTGGCGGCAATCATATCCCGGATGCGCTGCAGGGTCAGCCGGAACGAATGTACCGAGCTTTCCAGCCGCTTGAGCAGGTTGATGCTCATCAGGCGGCGGATGCCTTCCTCACGCCCTGCCTGTGTCAGGCTGTTCTTGCCCTCATGGTTTAAGTCGGCGTATTTTTTCAGCCGACTGGGCAGAATATAATTGGACGGTGTGTAGATGCTTAATGTCAGGCTTAAAATCAGCTCGTAAATTTCATCGTAGGTGATGGCGTTGTTCAAATCGGTCAGCGGCGGCTGCTTGGTCACAGGCGGCAGCCGGGTGGGGAAATTGCCGATTTCCTCGATGTTATAATATTTTTCAATGTGCTGGCGGGAGCGTGCAATGGTCACGGCATCCAGAATCTCAAAAAAGTCGAAGTCGAGCATACGCATCAGCTGCTCGGTTGTGCGCTGGCTGGGGGCGAGCTTGCTCCATGCGTTAAACTGCTTTTGTGCCGAGCGGAAGATTTCCTCCACGCTGCGGTTGGTGTCCAGCTTGTCCTTCCACGCGCTGCTGTTGCCCTCATACGCCAGCGCCAGCTGGTTGCGCAGGTCATAAAAGCGGTTGTTGACCGGCGTGGCGGAAAGCATCAGCACGCGGGTGCGCGCACCGGGGCGGATGACCTTGTTCATCAGCTTGGTGTAGCGGTTGGACTTGCCGTCGTCGTCCACATCGCCGCCGTTGCGGAAGTTGTGGCTTTCGTCAATCACAACAAGGTCGTAGGCTGCCCAGTTCAGCTTGCTTAAATCGGTTTCACCGGAAAACCCCTGCTCGCGGCTTAAATCGGTGTGGTACAGCACATCGTAGCGCAAGCGGTCCCCGGCCAAAGGGTTGTTGCGGTAGTTGGCCTTGTAGGTTATCCAATTGTCCGATAGCTTTTTGGGGCAGAGAACGAGGACGCGCAGGTTGCGGTTTTCGTAGTATTTGATGACCGCCAGCGCGGTAAAGGTCTTGCCCAGACCAACGCTGTCTGCCAGAATGCAGCCGTTGAACTGCTCCAGCTTGCTGATGATGGCAAGGGCGGCATCCTTCTGGAAGGTGTACAGCTTGTTCCAGACGATGCTTTCCTTAAAGCCGTTGGCGTCGCTGGGCAGGTCATCCTCGCTGACGTGTTCCAAAAAGTCCCCGAAAATATTGTACAGCGCAAAAAAGTAGAGAAACTCCGGGCTGTTTTCCTGATAGGCGGTGGTGATGCTTTCCAGCACGGTGTCGGTGACATCCTGCAGACGCTGCTTGTCGTTCCAGATCGTGTTGAACAACTCCAGATATTGCGTGCTTTGGGGCGCATCAATGCGGTTGATCATGGTAAACAGGCTGTTGCCGCGCTCGCAGCCCAAGTCGGCGCGGGTAAAGCCGTTGACCGGCGCATAGGTCACCGGTTCGGCGCTGTCGATGGTCATAAAATTGGGGATGCCCTCGGCGGTTTGGTTGGATTTGAAGCAGACCTTGCGGCGAATCCAGTCGGCACATTCGCGGGAGATGGCTTTCTGGCTGAAATCATTGCGCAGCCGTATCTCAAATTCGCTGCCGTGCAGGGCTTTTTCGCGGTTGCGGCGGGGAATGTAGAACTCCCGCCGTGCCTTGGCGGTCTTTTCCTGCAAAAAAGTCGGGGAGGTAAACAGAAAGCGCAGCTCGTCGATGTTTTCCAGCTGGGCTTTCAGCTCCTCATATGCATAAACCGAAAAGCACGCTGCCGCAATGGAAACGCGGCTGTCGCGCTGCATCGTCACGCGCAGATCATCCACCAATTTTTCGCTCAGGTTGTCGATGAGTTTCATGGGACACCTCGCTGAAAAGTGCTAAGAATCTTGTCACATTTCACTATACATAATAAGAATAATACCACTTATAACGCCGCGTTGCAAGAATCATACAGCTTTTCTTTTCGCATCACATGAATCTTGTACAATAATAGGTGGGGTGATAGAAATGATTGGTGAACGCCTTGCGGCAATTCGTGGCGATAATGACGAAACGCAGGCAGAACTTGCAGAAAAATTAAGCGTGTCTGTATATACTGTGCGCAGTTGGGAGCGCAATGCCAGCGCACCGTCCAATGAGATTCTGGTGCAGATCTGCAAAATGTACGGCGTGTCAGCGGACTATCTGCTGGGTCTTGCCGATTACGACCCGGACTACACCCGCCGCCTGCACCAAGCAAAATTTACCGAGAGCGAGCGCCGCGAACTGAAAAAATACGAACAATATCTGTTGTGGAAACGCAAACACTAAAGCCGCCGGTATCACACGATACCGACGGCTGTTGCTTTTGTGTACATTATTCTTCCATGTATACCGAGAATGGCACAGCATAATTTTCCGTGCCTGCGCGGGTGCGGCGGCGCTCGGTGCTGTCCTTGGGGGCGGGCGGGGCCTCGTCCACGATGGCGGTGAACTTTTTTCCGTAGTCCATCAGGCGGGCAATCGTTTCATTTTTGAACCGCGTGATGTAGCCAATCTCCCGGTCATCTTTTGTGTAGACCGAAATAGCCCACTTGTCGTGTTCATTGTCAACATCGCGGTAGAGCATCAGCTCTGTGCCCGGCGTCAGCGAGTCCAACAGTGCCTTGCCCTCTTTACTTTCAATATCAACATGAAACTGCATCCCCGCAATTCCGGTTTTCAAGACCAGCAGCTGGCGGGCCTTTTGCTGAAAAATGTCCTCGTCAAAATATCCGGCGCGGATGGGCTTTTCTGCAAATTGTACGTTGCTTTCAGGCATGGGGCAGTTCCTCCATAATACGGTTGAGCTTCTGCGTCAACTGTTTTTCGGCATCCTGCGCACGGAGCTTGCGCAGGGTGAGCTGTTCGAGATAGGCTTTTGTCTTTTCCGGGTCAGCCAGCGTTGGCTGCGCGGTGAAGGGGAAGGTCTGACGCAACTGCTCAATCTCGGTTTCTGTTTCTTCACGCCGGACGGTATAGCGTTCTGCGGCAGAGCGAAGCACGGCATCCTCCTGCTGCGGCACAAAGTAGGGATACAGCTGCTTTGCCAGTGTGTAGTCGGCGGAAAGAGCTTCTGCCAGTACGGCGGCTTGTTGCTGCTCGTCCTCTTCCACAACGGAAAGTGTTGTTTTCAGCGCAAATGCAATGCCATCTTTGAACAAAATTTCGTCAATCAGCTTTAGCGCAGCAAGATTGCGGTTGCGATAAGCGTCCACGGCTTTTTCATACAGCGCTTTCTCGGTATCGGTCAGGTTTGGATGCACCTGTGGGTGAAAACCCTCCACGATTTTGTGGTACAACTCCTGTAATTCGGCCTGCTGTTCTTCGGTTAGCTGCGGCAGCCTCTGGCTTGCGGCATCGTCGGTTTCGGCCTGCACCAGCAGTGCTTGACGCTCGGCCTCGATCTGCTGGTCGATTTCGACCATATCTATAGGCTCGCGGCGGTTGCGCTTGATTTGGATCAATTCCAGCTTGCGCTGCAACATTTTTGCATCGAGTTCGGCATTCAGCACTTCATCTTCTGTCGTACCAATTTTGACCATGTACTCATTGCGCAGCTTCGGTGCTTCCACATAGCGCAGGGTGTCCAGCTGTTCAATGCGCGTCAGCAGCGCATTTTGAGCGGATTCCACTTCCTGCGCAAGCCACCCGGCAAAACATGAGTTCTCCATAGCAATCAGCCTTTCTTTATGGCATTTTCCAAGTCGACAGCCGTCAGGGTCTCCAAATCAGTGTCCGTGAAGCTGTTCTGCCCGGCAATGCGGTCTGCCTGACAGTTGATAGCTTTCTCAAAAATATTACGGATGGCGCGGGCGTTGCCAAAGTGTTCTTCCCGCGCGTCATACAGGGCTGTGAAAGTTTTCAGCAGACTTTCCTCTACATCGGATTCCAGTGTGTAGCCGTTTGTTTTGCAGAAACGCTCAAAAATTTTCAGCAGTTCCTCGCCGGTGTAATCGGGAAAATAGAAATACTTGCTGAACCGGGAGGAAAGTCCGGGGTTGGAATCAATGAATTTGTGCATCAAAGCGTCATATCCGGCTACGATGACAACCAGTTCATTACGGTGATCCTCCATCGCTTTCAGAATCGTCTCAATGGCTTCTTTGCCATAGCTGTCCTGCTCGCTGTCGTTGGCGAGGGAATAGGCTTCATCGATAAACAGCACACCGCCCAGCGCCTGCTGAATGACCTGCTGTGTTTTGATGGCAGTCTGTCCCACATACCCGGCCACCAATGCACTGCGGTCAGCCTCCACAAGCTGACCCTTGGGCAGGATGCCCATTTGGTAATACAGCTTTGCTACAAGCCGCGCCACGGTGGTTTTGCCGGTGCCGGGGTTGCCGGTGAACACGAGATGATAGCTTATGGTAGGTATTTTCATGCCGCGTGCTTCACGGATCTTTGTGACCTTGATGAAGTTCATCAGGCTGTGTACATCCTGCTTGACGCTGTCCAAACCAACCAGACTGTCCAGCTCAGCCAGCAGGGACTCCAGTGTTTCGCTGCTTTTGGCTTCTGGCGGGACCGCCAGTTTTTCCGGGGCTGCGGGGGAGGCATCCTTATGGGTGTCTGTCAGATCGGAAAGATCGAGCGAAACGTGCAGCGTTATGCTGTTGTCTTTCTCATCGCTGTCTTCAGTGGAAAAAGTGGGAACTTCCGGTGTAGGCGTGCTACCCTGTACATCGGGTTTTGCAGCCGGGCGCAGATAGCTTTCCTCTTTCAGCGGCGTGATTGGATCGCTGATATGCGGAACATCTTTTACAGGCAGTTTGGCCTTTTTGGCACTAGCCACCAAACTTTTCAGTATGGCAGTGACGGCATTGGCTTCTTCGATGGTAAAATCTCCGTTGCAACTGGCACCGGCCACCAGTATATGGTTTAACTGCGCCAAAAAATCGGAGACAGCACCTGTTTTCTGTGTGGCATCACAGGCAACCAGCTGATGAAATAATGCCGGCACATCCAGCTTGCGGGTTTCATCCCCACAGCAGGAGAGCGCGGTCAGGCACTGTTCCATGCTCGGCTCACGGCCAAGCACGCAGCCGATAGCCTTTGCATATTCCGGCGCATACAGTTTGTTGCCGGACCATATTTTCATCCAGCAGGCGACAATATACCCGGAAAGGGCATCGTCATAATCGCTGCCGATGGTATCCGTCAAAAGTTCTGCCAGCGCAGCGTAGTCTTGTTTCAGTTCGGTTATTACATCCATAAAAATGTCCTCGGCAACAGATTTCTTGTATCCATTGTAGTACAAATGTAGATGACATGCAAAGATTTTTTGCTGATTTGCTTAAATATCTTCAAGATTGAATCGGTGCTGCAGAATGCCGCCGCATTGCACATAAACGCCATATTTCCCACGAGCAGCACTTAACGAAACACCGCATTTCGGGCAACGCAGACCACCTTTTGGATTTTCATGGAAAATATAGGCGTTAATGTCATCTACATCAACCCATTCGGTATGGTTACAATGCGGATAACCGGAACATGAGAGAAAATAGTGCCCTTTCTTTTTTTGTGACTTTTTAAGCTGAAGCGGTTTGCCGCACTCTGGGCAAACTTTCGTGGCACGGATATATCCGGCAAATGTTTTTCTGTCAGAAGAACATTCCTCCGCAACGCCATAGTCGATAACCTGATTCATTTCAGAGACAGCGGATAATACCTTGGCAGTATAAATGCCTTCGTATCGGAAAACGGGGTAATATTTTGTGGGAATGACCTGTCCCTCTACTACGAAGTTGCTCTCGGAAAAAGGCGCACCAAGCCACGAAATATGCTTGTCGATGATGGTCACACTGTTCTTTATGTATGGATTCTCGATAGCAATAGCACGCAATTCATTAGGAAGTGCGGCGCGTTTTTCTGCCCGTACAACGACCTTGACTTTTTTCGTAGTTGCCTCTGTAAGCAACTGTGTAAATCCGGGGATGTGCAATTTTTCTGTTACAGCACCGACGATATCAATATGAATTTCTTTGTGGGCGCTTTTTAAATCATGCAGAAATGCGCTCGCCGCCGACTTCTGCGAAAAGCAGGTGAGCGGTCCATTTTGAAAAATCTGCTGTGGCAGGTCGCTTCCTGCCCAGTAGCTTGCCTTACTTCTCGGAAGATGAAGCATTTCGGAAAACATAAGGGAGTTCTTCGGCAACTTTCTCTCCATGAAATGTGCGTTGGCAACAGCAATAAATTTCCCCTTGGCGCGGGTCATTGCAACATTGAACAATCGATTGGCATAGTTGTTATCCCTGGAAGTGAGCAATGGACCGGGGTAAGCCAGACGGTAGCAGTCGGTAGCGTCATAAATGATCACATCTTTTTCAGAGCCCTGAAATTGGTGTACAGTGGCGCAAGCAATCTGCTCGCGTTCGGGAAAAAAGTTGGCGGCATCTTCTGCCATTGCATGCAGCAACTGCGCTTGCGCATGGTAAGGCGCAATAATACCAACGCTTTCCTGTGCAGGCACTTGCAAAGCCATCATCATTGAAACAAAAGCACTCATAGGGTTGACATGGGAATGGTCTTGCTTAGTGGAGCATACGGACATCATACCGCTGAGGTCCGCAACCCCTATTGTGCTGCCGGACATGGGCGCATTGGAAGTTATGGTGTTGCGTTTTTGCTGCATACCGTCAGCAGAGTGGAGCAGACCGTGATACATAGAATTACTGGCAAATTGTGCGATAGTAGGATGCATACGATACTGGGTATCCAGCATACATAGCCATTTGTGATTGTATCCTTTGCGGACAGCAGCCGCAATACCGCAATATTCAAAAATGTCCGAATCCATCCCCCATGCATTGTTGTTCATTATAATGGGAGGCAACTGGCAGAAATCGCCCATGCAGATGAAGTACTTTTGCGCCAGACTGGCGGCATAAACGATTTGTGGAATGTAGGCCATACTGGCCTCATCAAAAATCACAACATCAAAGTAGGCGTCCTGAATGGCTTTATCTACAACAGCTTTGGATACAGTTGTGGCAACAAACGCAGCGGTTGAAATGTATAGCTTTTCTGCTGCTTGTAAGATACCACGAATTTCTCTTAGCCGACGTTGGATTTGTTCATAGCGTGGAGCCTTTTTTGGTGTATGCGTTTGCTCTTGCATAAGGGAATCGCGTTCATCCTCAAGCTCCGGATGGTTATACAGTGCCAGCCTGTAAGATGTTAGGTATTCATGGTCAAGAAGTTCTGCACTGCGGGGATAACCGTAGCGTACCAACTGGCCCGGTATATTGGTGGTCTGATTTTTATATACACGCAAAATCGCGCCATCCACGGATACATTGCTATACGAAAGCATCAGCACACGATGCCCTTTGGCAATATGAGCTAACGCAATGCGGGACAGCGTTTCTGTTTTTCCTGTACCGGGCGGTCCCCAGATGAAAGTAATTGGCTGCGTTTGCGACATTTTCACAGCCGTATCCTGCCCAGTTACGATGGAATGGCTGGAATTGTCAATAGAGTACAGACCATTGCATACAAGGTCGTTCACAATCTGCGAATACGATAGAGACAGCGCTTCTAAATGCGAACTGAGTTTTTCCAATAGAAACCATGCGTCGGCAGAAATATCCAGTGCAGCAACGGGATTCCCCAGATAGTTGCTTGAACTTAAAAGGACGGTGAAGTCTTCGCAACCCATAATTGTGCCGGGTAGTTGAACATTATTTTTCCACAGCGTGATTTGAGTTCCCTCAGGGTAGGTGAGTTCTGTATCAGAAGTAAAGCTGTAAAGATAATATCCGCTGCGGGATTCCAGTAATTCACCATCTGTTAAAAGCTGGTGCTTGCCGCCGGTTGTTTTCAGGTAGGATATTTCGGAGAAAAGGGAACGCTTGTAATACTGGCAGAAATCCTCAACACTTGAAAAGTTGGGAAGCTTTTTAGATTGGATAGACGGCCTTTCTTTTGCGGAACGACTTTGGCCGCTGTGACTAGGAACGCTGGAACTAGGCGTAGAAGTTTTGAAGGCGCTATTGTTGTGAAGCGCAGCGGCCTTTTCGGCCGCCAAGGCCGCAGATATTTCTGATGGCATTTCTCCCTCGAAGGAAAGAAACGATTCAAAAGCCTGTGGATATGCAAAAACCTTCTCGCCTATTGGCTTTGAGAAAGAAACAGTGATATGACGATCAACTATGCTGTCAATTGTTCCAGAACCCCACAATTTGTGCTTCACGATTTTGCCGATGAGACTCATTACAACACTTCCTCCAAAATAGTTTTACAAAATGGCAGGACAATTCTGCATGTGATATGAAAAGGAACTTCGTGATTTTGCTATATTCTATTTCCATTCTACACTATTTGAGGTACAATAGTTTGTACTATTATACTAAGGCAGAAAACTTTGTATGGATGCACATATTGACTCAAGAAAGCTTGTGCAGGATTACAAAAAGAGGCGTATCACAGATACTTATAAGTGAAAACTGATTGACTTTGTAGGTGATGAATGCTATTGTGGGCTAAGATATTAATGTGTATCGTAAAAAGACAAGGTCATGCTAGATGTTGTCTACTTTGTAAGATGATTAACATGGAATGCTGATTGAATTTGGAACATTCTGGAGGCGAAAATATTATGTGGATATATTTGTGTGTCAATATAGGTATTGCCCTTCTATTATTTTATGTTGACGGAAAAATAGGACTAATTTTGTCTAACCATCGTGATTTCTTTTCGTATAATCCATACCTATTTGGCGATAATGGGAAAGAAAAACGGAGCAATTACACTTTATGCGTTTTGAGCCCCGCTGTATCTGTTGCGATTTTTGCTGTTGCTTATGAGCATATCGGGTTTGATTCAGGAATTGATTCCTTATGGATGATATGTCCACTGTATTGGGGTGTGCGTTTTGTCTATTTTGCATTGAGAAATCGCCTTGCGTTTTTGGACTTGAAATATGAAGGTGTTCGATTTGTACTGTCGATTCTAATAACGACGGCTGTATTTTATGTAATTTGTAAGTTGCGTGAAACCGAGCAGAGCTTATTTATTTCGTGGGATGAGATTCGTAATGCGGTTTGGTATGCATTACTCGCTTATATTGCCAAGCTGGTTTGGGATATGTTTCAGGCAGAATTTTGCCGACAAAATGAGAAAAATGCCGATAGAGTTCGTGAAATAACAATCCGGCGCTATAACGAATTTTCGGAAAAATTCTGCTGCGTAGTTAATTGCTGTATTTCTGAAGAAAGCACTCTTATAGAATTTTATTCAGCGCTAGAATCAACAATCTACGCAATAATGATTTATGAGGACTATAATCGCCCCATACTTGTCCGCGAGCTAGAGACTTTTTTAATGAGATATCATTTGAATCGAGGCTGTATGATGACTTTGGGAGTTATGCAAACAAGAACAAACAGGGTGATTTCCGATGAAGAAAGCATAAGGCTAGCTATCCAAAAAATTGTGCCAATCATAGAGTCGCGTTCAATTTCAAGTGAAGTGTTACTTAGCGAATGTGGAAGTGTTGAAATGTATTTCGGAGAAAAAATTCTGCCTGAAATACTTAAAGATTATAACGGAACAGTGTCTTATTTAAATGAAGTCACGAACATATACAACATGATAGAGCAGTACAAACATAAAACGATTGCAAAGTTTGATACGACGATATTACCGTAAATGAAATGTGAAAATATGAAGAAATCTACAAAATACGTTGGGTGCCTTATTGATGAAGTCATCATATGTGAATGTCGCATGAATAATTAGCACTTTTTATTGACTGACTGCTAACCTTTGGCGTATACTAACTTTACAGATTTATTCTGTGCCAGCACCTTCACAACTGAATACACAGCATAACAGGTACTTTACTCTCTCGGTGGGGCGCACAGCAAGGTCTTGGCAGACCCTAACCCACGGCAGGGAGAGGACATAATGATACTCCAGATGCCCCACAGCTTCAGATGGGGTGACCGCGCTTGGGTTGTAAGAAGTAAGACCCTTGCAAAGTCAGTGAACGGTCGTTGCCAGCGGCTTGCCTGTTATGTTCCCATGTCTGGGGGCAAGCGGCAAATTAGACATTTTTCTTCAGCATTTATTTTGATGTACACGGTTTCTTTTATTATTTACATAACCGTGTGATTGACGCCAGTATGCGTATTATTTGATTTTTATTGAATTTACATCAAGATTTGCGGGGAAAGTGTACCCTTATACCCGGATAGAACAGAGAAAATATATAAGAGCCCGGAGGACCTTACCAAATCGGTAAGGTCCTCCGGGCTCTTTTTTCTCCCCCGGAAAGTGTATTCAAGAGGGTCACACAGAATAACGATACAGCACGGAAATGAAGAGAACTTATGATTAGACCAATTCTGAGAGATTGTGCGAAATACGCACGCGGACCGCCGAAGTGAATCAGAACTGATTCACTATCTTGGATCAAAACCGAAAAAGTGAATCAAATCTGATTCACTCCCAAATCTCGCCCAAACAAGCCCCGTGTGGGGCAGATACTCCGCGTCGCATCACCCGCAAAACCGCCGTTTGGCGCATTTGTGGGGCTGTGGGGCGGCGTGAGCCGTACAACTTAACACTAGAGAGTAAAACTTACTACACACAAAAAGACGATAGTATGAGATAATAGATATATACCAAACAAGAAAGGATGATGTGAATGACTACCACAAGATTACCGAAAACCATTACCGCCGGCGCACTGCTTGCAACGCCGATACCGCCCGTAAAATGGATTATCCCCGGTCTGCTCCCGGCAGGGCTGGCAATCTTTGCCGGCCCCAGCAAGGCGGGCAAAAGCTGGCTGACACTGTGGCTCTGCTTGCAGATTTCGCAAGGGAAATCTGTATGGGGCCGTGAAATAGAACCGAGAACCGTGCTTTATTTCTCGCTGGAAGATACACTGGGTCGTCTGCAAGAGCGCCTTTACCAGCTTGTCGATGCAGAAGAAGACCCGGAACGTCTCATTCTGCAGACGGAAAGTCACGGAATTGGGCAGGGATTGGAGGAACAAATCGTCAGTTTCATCCATGCTTACCCTGATATTAGCCTCATCGTCATCGATACCTTGCAAAAGGTGCGAAAAGCCGAGCGAAATGGTAGTATGTATGCCAATGATTACCGTGATATTGGGGTATTAAAAGAACTTGCCGACAAGTACGGCATCTGCATCCTGCTGGTGCATTATTTGCGTAAGCAATCATCGTCAGACCCCTACGACCAAATTTCTGGTTCAACGGGCATTATGGGTGTGGCGGATACGACATGGCTCATGCATCGTCAGCGCATGAGTAAAACCGCGACAATTCGTGTAATTGGACGCGATATGGACGAGAAAATGCTGCATATCCGGGAAGAAAACTGCGTCTGGACGTTGGATGAGGAAGAAACCGCAGAACAGCAGGCGTTGAAAGCTATTCCTGACTACCTTTGGAAAGTTGCAGACTACATTGACTCGGTTGGAAAATGGCAGGGCACAGCTATGGGATTGCTTGTTGCAGCGAATATTTCTGATGTAAAGCCTAATCAGTTCACCCGGAAGATGGCGCACTATGCCCGTGATATATTCAGCCCTCGCGGTATCGAGTATAAGTACACCCGCACGGAGCAAAAACGTCTGCTTGAGTTCTTCCATGACGATGATGACGGTGATGACGATGATATTGATATATCGGAGTTGTTCCACTGGGGTATCCCACAAACATCGTCATCATCGTCAGCGTCGTCATTAAGGTCGCGTAAGGAGAGCAAGCATGGGCGAAGTGTTGCCACAGGACAACCCGCCGAAAAGCCTACGGGGACAGCCCCGAACCCCTGTGAGGCTGCGAGCGCATGAGAAAGCGCAGCGTTGGAATCAACATCCGGGTCACCGTCACCGAAAAGAAAAAGGTGACGATGTTGGCTCGAAAGTGTGGTTTGTCGCTTTCAGAATATTTGCGCCAGCGGGCGCTGGAATATGAGCCGGGCGGACACCCGCCCACGGAGGTATTTGATGTATTGGATAGACTGGATGAAATCGCAGAAAGCTGTTCACCTACAACGAGTGCTGAAATCGGTACTTGTGCCGACCGCATGAGGGACCTGCTCATTGGCGGTAACTAAGATTTGGACCATCAAGGACAGCCTGCAGCGCGTCCTTGACTATGCGGCCAACCCGGACAAAACCGAATACGATGCTCTTGCCCAGACATTGCACTACGCAGAGAACGATGCCAAGACCAAGCTGAACGAAAGCGCCCAGCTTGTCACCGGCATCCATTGCAGGGCAAACCATGCGTGGGAAGATATGCGGGCGGTACAAGAACGATTTGGTAAAACAGACGGCGTGGTGGCGCTCCACGCCTACCAAAGCTTCCGCGAGGGGGAGGTCACCCCGGAGCAGTGCCACGAGATCGGCGTGGCACTGGCCCGCAAGGTCTGGAGCAAGCGTTTCCAAGTGCTGGTTGCCACCCACATGAACACGGATAACTTACATAATCATTTTGTGATAAATTCCGTGTCCTATGTGGACGGCAAGAAATACGAGCAACGCCGCAGCCAGTATGCCGAGTTCCGGGCAGCATCCGACAAGTTGTGCCGGGATTACGGTCTGTCGGTAGTGGAGCAGCCAAGGAAAAAAGAACCTGCACGATATGCCCGAATGCGGGAGGCCATCGACCAAGCCTGTGAGGATGCCAGTACCGCCGAGGATTTTCACAGGGCGCTGTATCGGCAAGGGTATATTTTCGACAGTGACCCTAACCGCAGGTACGCAACCATCCGGGCACGGGATGGAGGACGAGCCGTGCGGCTTTATAGGCTGGGAGAAGAACACGATCTTGCAGCCATAGATGACCGGCTTCGCAGCAATTACTTGCTGTATGGGCCAAGGCTGTATGAACTGAAGCACCCTCCCCGACAAAACAAGCCGAAACGATATCGTCCCACGGAGAATAGAAGCATCCTCCAAATTTTCTTCGAGGTATTCTTTGGGGAATCCCAAATGCACCGCTTGTATCTGTACTACTGCTATCAGTTGGGTATTCTACCCAAGAAACAGCAACCCCGCATCAGCCGTCCGGAACTGGAGCGCATCTGGAAAGACACCGAGAGAATCCTTGCAGAACACGCTTTTGTCCGCGACCACAAGTTCCCATCTTTACAGGCCATCGTGGACTATCGCAAGAGCTTGTCCCAGCAGATGGAAACCCTTGCCGCGCAGCGGGCGGAAATCGTCAAGCAGATGCGCAGAAAAGATGCTCCTCCGAAACTGGCTGGCCGCCGTGCAGTGCTTACCTGTAAGATTGCCGAACTTCGTAAAGGGGATAAAATTGCGGAAGGAGCCATCTAACGAGTCCAGCGAACGAGAGAATCCAACCGCATAAATCAAGAAAATCAATATACGAACAACAAGAACCGCCGCCGAAACCGTTCTCGGCAGCGCTGACAAGGAGGCACAATGGCATACATCAAGAAAAAATCCGAACGAAAATTCAAAATCACCGTCTGCAACGGCTATAAGGTCAATGGGCAGAAACGGATGAAAGCGCAGACCATCACTGTGCCATTATCCGTGCCAAAGCGCGGCATTCAGCAGTATGTCATGGCTGAAGCGGAACGCATCGAGAAAAAGTTCAAGTATGGCGTAGAAGAAAGCGACCAGACCCACTTTGATCAGTACGCCGAAAATTGGCTCAAACGGCAGGAACCGTTCTTTAAGGCTACCACTTACGCAGGGTACAAACGCAATCTGGATATTGTTTACCCGCTAATTGGGGGCATTCCGCTTGCAAAGTTGCTCCCCATGACCTTAGAGGAAATGTGTGAGGAACTTCGGAAGCGCCCCGGACGTGGTGGAAATTGCATCAAGGAAACCACTGTGCAGAAATACCTCGAAACAGTTTCCTCGGTGCTGGAGGATGCCAAGAAAAATGACATCATTCCGTTCAATCCAGCGCACCGCGTTCGGAAAAAACATTTTGAAAAGGAGGTGCAGCATATTCCGCAGAAATATGAAATAAGTAAACTAATGCGGACGATTCAGAACGAACCGATTCTGTATCGGGCGTACTACACACTGGCAATCACGACAGGGTTGCGGCGTGGGGAACTGTGCGCCCTGCAATGGCGGGACATAACCGGTGCTTGTGAACTGACCGTCCGTCGTTCCCGCAGCTGTGCATCCGGAAAAATCGTAGAGAGTGACACCAAAAGCCATCGGGAACGGATTGTAACCATTCCGCTGGGGCTATGGGAACTTCTGATGGCGCTGCGACAGCAGCAGGTGCTGCATAGCGGCGTTCCTGATAGAGAGCAGCCGATTTTTACTGACCCCAACGGTCATGTGCCGCACCCGGATACTTTTACACGGCATCTGCGCAAGCTGTATAAAAAGTGTGGGCTATCGGAAGATTATCACCTGCATACCCTGCGGCATTTCTACGCAACCTATCTGCTGCAGGAAGGCACCAGCAAACAGGTGGCGGCATCCCTGCTGGGTCATGCGGATACGGCATTCTTGGAACGCACCTACTGCCACCCGCAGGACGTGGCGAAGCGTCAGGCGGCAAACCTGATGCAAGATCTGCTGAACAACCAAAATCCGTGCTATGTTGCATTTATGAAAAATAGGAATAGAAAAGCCAAGAAGGCAGGTTAAATAAACAGCGGCACCGTCAGAGATGGCGATGCCGTTTTTGTCAGTAATAGGTAGAATTTTGGGCAAAAGATTGTTGGGTGTGGTGATAGCTTTCTGTCGCAGTTGTCGGTATGCT
>NZ_JANGCG010000022.1 GCF_024462815.1 Gemmiger formicilis | reverse complement strand
CAGCGCGCTCATTGCTATGTTTTGCAGGTAGGCGGCGTACTTCTCGCCCTAGATAATGCTGAACCGGAAGTAGGACAGCAACTGCAAGCTAAGGAAAATCACAAACGCCGGAACTCTCCATGGCAAAAAGAACTTGCGTTCTGTCTCGGTGAGGTATTCTTTGCAACCAAAATTGAAATAGGTGTAGACAATCATGTGATCCCGCAAAAGCCATGCGGAGTTGGCAATCGTCACTAACACAAAATAGATAGCCGTAAACACATCGACCAAGATCAGGTCGGGGATGCTCAGTCTTTTGGAATTCTGATTGATTGGATTTATATGTGCCCCCATTTATACACAATTGAACGATGATGTGTTCTTTTGAGGGCGGCTTTCGTATAACGAACACACCGGGATTTTATCATTATATAAGCCGCTTTTCGGGAAAATCCCGCACGCCTTCTCAAATCGTCCAGCTCTGGCTTGTCGACTGCAGATCCACCATGTGAGCGTACAGTCCCTTCCGGGCGTACAGCTCTGCCGGGCTGCCCTGCTCGGCCACGATGCCGCCCGACAGCACTACCACCTGATCCGCACCGGCCACGGTGCGCATCCGGTGGGCGATGATGAGGACGGTTTTGTTTTTAATCAGCCGGGATAGAGCCTCCTGAATGGCAGTTTCGTTTTCTACATCCAAGCTGGCGGTGGCTTCGTCCAGCAGGATGATGGGCGCATCCTTCAGGAAGGCGCGGGCGATGGAAATGCGCTGACGCTCACCGCCGGAAAGAGCGCAGCCGTTCTCACCGATGTTGGTGTTCCACTTGTCCGGCAGCTTCTCGGCAAATTCCTCGCAGTTTGCCAGCTTTGCTGCCGCAAGGACCTCCTCGTCGGTGGCACCCTTGCGCCCCAGACGGATGTTTTCCAGAATCGTGTTGTCAAACAGGGTCACATCCTGAAAGACGATGGAATACAGGCTCATGAGTTTTTCCGGGTCGATTTGGGAAACCTCCATGCCGCCCACGGTGATGCTGCCCTTCTGGTAATCCCAGAACCGTGCCGCCAGCCGGGAAACGGTAGTTTTGCCGCCGCCGGAGGGGCCCACCAGTGCCGTGACCTCGCCCTGCTTTGCGGTAAAAGAAACATCCCGCAGAACCGTCTCGCCGGAGTTATAGGCAAAGCCCACATGGTCGAACACGATATCACAGCCCTGATTGGTCAGCTGCTCGCTGCCGGTCTGCAGGGGAGCGTCCAGAATCTCATTCATCCGCCCCACATTGGTGCGCATGGCAATGACCGCCGCCAGGTTCTGCAATGCGCCCTGCATAGGGTCGTACATCCTGGATGCCGCCATCAGGAACAGAAACAGGGTCAGTACGTCGATGCTGCCCTGCACCAGCAGCACCGAACCGGTGAGCGCCACCGACGCAATACCCAGCTTGAGCACCATGCCGGCGGAGGACACAAACAGCGCTGTTTCCAGCTCTGCCACAATAGACTGCTTTTCCACTGCCCGAATTTTGCCGGAAAGACCAGACAGATACCGTTGCTCCGCATTGCCGGCTTTCAGGTCCCGGAGGGTCTCGATGTACTCCTGAATGCCGTCCGCACAGGCCATTTTCGCAGCCATGGTCTTGGCCTGTACCCTGTCCTGCACCCGGTAGCTGCCCACCACGATGGCAGCGGATACCGGAATGACCCACAGAGCCGCCAGTGCCATCCGCCATTCAAATGCAAACAGGCTCAGGGCAATGAGCACCGTGGAAATGAGGGAGCCGAACAGACCGGGGATGAAGTGGGAGCAGTCCTTTTCCAGTACCTCGCAGTCTGCCATGATGGTGCTGGTCAGGTCGGCAAGGTCTCGCTTGCCGAAAAAGGACAGAGGCAGCTTCCGCAGCCGCTCCGCAAGGGTCAGGCGGCGGGTGCCGCTCTCTTTATAGGTGGTAAAATAGGTGCCGTTGTATTGGAACCATGTGGTCAGCAAAATCAGCACAAAGCAGGCAACGCATCCCAGCAGATAAAAGGTGCTTCTCCTGCTCGTAGAGCCTGCCAGCAGGTCTTTTACCAGAAGATACAGCAGCCCGGTGGGCAGCATGAACGCCATGTTCTGGAACGCACAGGCCAGAACGCCCTTTACAAGCCCCTTTGCGCCCTCCGGGGAGCTGGCTGTGGCGTGTTGAATTCTTTCGATCATTCCTTACCCCTCCTTTGCAACCTTCCACTGCACCGAAGCCTGATACTCCTGCCACATCCGGGCAAACAGGCCGTTCTGCGCGCACAGTTCCTCCTTTGTGCCGGATTCCGCAATCTGCCCATCCTGCACCACATAGATGCAGTCGGCGTTGGCGACGGTGGACAGGCGGTGTGCGATCATCAGCACGGTTTTGCCCTTGGCAAGCTGGGCAAATGCTGCCTGCACCTTTGCTTCGTTGTCCGGGTCGGCAAAGGCGGTAGCTTCGTCCAAAATCAGGATGGGTGCATTTTTCAGCATAGCGCGGGCAATGGCAATGCGCTGCTGCTCGCCGCCGGAAAGATACACGCCCTTGGTGCCAATGACGGTATGGATGCCCGCCGGGAACTTCTCTATAATATCCATGCACTGCGCGGCTTTCAAAGCTGCCAGCACCTCGGCTTCGGTGGCCTGCGGTCTGCCCAGACGGACGTTGTCCAGAATGCTGCCCTTGAGCAGGCGGCTGTTCTGGAACACGAAGGAGATGGTGTCCATCAACTCTTCCTTGGGGATAGCCCGCACATCCACTCCGCCCACCCGGACGCTGCCGCTCTGCACATCAAAGAACCGGCAGACAAGGTTTGCCAGCGTAGATTTTCCGCCGCCGGATGGTCCTACAAAAGCTACGGTCTGTCCCGGCTGAATCTCCAGCGAAACACCCTTGATGACCTCGGTTTTTCCGTCGTAGCTGAAATGCACATCCCGCAACGTGACGGAGGCATCCTGCGGGTGCTGCGGAACAGCCTGCACCTGCATGGGCGCCGCCTCCAGCACCGAGTCGATGCGTGCCAGCGCATCCGCTACCACCATCTTGCTCTCGCTCATATACATCATACGGGTCAAAGTCAGGGAGATCACCGGTGTGATGATGATATAGAACAGCAGGTTCAGCAGAAACTCCGGGGTGACGCCGTGGGTCGTGAACAGCAGCCCGCCTGCGATCAGAAAGGCGAACACGCCGTTGACGGCGGCGGTGTAGAACATCATGGGCAGGCGCAGATCTTTGGTGTAGGAGATGACCCACTTTTCATACTCATCAATGGTGGTCTTGAACTTTTTGAAGGAAAATACCGATTGCCCGAAGGTCTTGACCACCGGGATACCCCGGACGTACTCCACGGCCTCGTTGGACATGGATTCCAAAGCGTTGCCGTACTGCCGCATTTTTTCAGCCATCTGCTTGCCGGTCATGGTCGCCATGATGAGAAACGCCAGCACCACCGGCGCAAGGCTCAGCAGACCCAGCCGCCAGTCGAACGCCAGCAGCAGCACAAGCAGCCCCACCGGGGTGGCGATGGCGTTGTACTGGTCGGGCAGCTGGTGGGCAAGATAGGTCTCGGTGGCTCCGGTGCTCTCGTGGATGATCTTGCGCAGCTTGCCGCTGCCGAAGTTTTCGGCAAAGCCCAGCGGCAGCACCGCCAAATGCTCCGATACTGCCAGCCGCAGATTGGTCGCCACCCGGAACGCCGACAGGTGGGAACACATCAGCGCCGCAATGTAAATGAGGTAGGACAGCACCGCAAACAAGACTGCCATCCAGCCGTAATGGGGAATGTTCACTGCCTGCGCATAGTCCGGCGCAGCGTTCAGCACATCCCGCAGGATCTTCCAGATGTACACAAAGGGCACCAGTGCCACCAGTGCGCTGACCGCAGACAGCACCCACGAGGCATAGGTAAAATATCGGTAGTTCCCGGCATAACCCATCAGCCGGGAAAGATCGGACTGTTTTTTCACGAAAGGACCTCCTTCAAATAATTTTTAGGCAATACCGCATAATTCTAAGTGCCGATACGGCGAGAATTGTGCGGTGTTGCCTTTATGCAAACCGGTGTGATCGCGACCGCGCGGATTGGTGCAGCCCCAGGCAAAGGAATCGTGAAGAAGCACCTTGCTTTCCGATTCAGGCATCACCGATGAAACAGAAACAGGATTCAAGGTCGTTCTTTGTTGCCTGTAATAAAGTAGTCGCAATACTCTCCGCCATTCGCCAGCGTCTGTTTTCTGTGCAGAACGCCGTGCTGAAGCGTGATCATCACTTCGTCAAGCTCACAGAATAACGGCATCAGTTCGGAAACACCGAGATTTCGCGCATAGGAACAGATGGGGCAGCGGGTGATGCGGTAGTAGCAGGCACCCTCATACGGCTGCCCGACAAAATCCACCTTGAAGGAGGTCGGATATTCCGCCTCCTTTTCGGGCGTATACCACTTGGCGTATTTGACAACGCTCTTTTTGTTCTCCGCCTTACCCTTGTCGGTATTCAAGTCGGTCATTGCAAAGTACCACTTGATATGATAGAGTGAGCGGCGCATCATTTCCTGTACGGTTTCCGGCGGGATTTTTTTCTCACTCGCTACATAGGGCGCGACAAAGGCAAGGGCAAACAGCTCGTTGTACGCCATTGGGTTATCGTCACCGATGTCGTCTGCTTTCTCGACCAGTTCACGATAGACCTTTTTGCTCTTTTTCATGATGTCAGCGGCATATTTCCTGCCGTATTTCTCTGCCAGAACCTTTTTCATCGGGCTTTTGAACATCCAGAAATAAAAACCGTTATATTTCATATCGCTTTTCCTCCCGTGATTTATTTGCAGACCCGAAAAACGCAACCCAGCCGCCGAGGGGACAGGCCATCATCGCATCCATATACCGCTTAGCAGTCTTGCCTACATGATTTCCGCAAGGGAACGGTCAGTTTTCGCTGATGCCGCACGGATTACTTCCTTCCCACCAACAGGGTCGAGCCGTGCAGCATCAGCCGTTTGGCTTCCTTGGGTGTCATAAATTTGCCCGTGGTCGTATCGATCAGTTCCACGCGCTCATAGCCCATCTCCCTGAGCTTTTGGACAAACGCCTGCATATCCCCGTATCGCCGCTCAGACATCAGGTCGTGGATGGCAAACGTTCCGCCTTTTTTCAACACCCGCAGTGTTTCCAGCAAAAGCGCCTGCTTATCCTCTCCGGTGATGTTGTGATAGACATAGTTGCTTGTCACCGCATCAAAACTCTCATCCGGAAAATCCAGCTTCACAGCGTTCCCGCGTTGGAACGAAATGTTTTTTACTCCCTCTGCGGCAGCATTCTTTTCGCACAGCGGCAGACTAAAGGAAGCATATTCCTTGCCCCAGCGGTCGATGCCGATCATTTTCCCCTGCGGATTGCGCTTTGCGCAGGCAATGGTCAATGCTCCGCTGCCGCAGCCTACGTCCAGCCCAATGCCGCCCTCCGGCAGGGTGACATAACGCGCTGTCCCTTCGATGATCTGCTTTGAGAGCTTACGTTCGCCGTCATAGGAAAAGCTCCGATAGGCATACACGCACCACTCAGTGTATTTTGCACAGATGACAAAGGCGATACCGAATACCACACCCAGCGCAATGCGCAGTTTTCCGCTCACACCGATTCCGAATACGCCAAAAATGAGCAGCAGCGCAAAGGACAGTGCCGTTCCTGCGACGAGCGAAAACAGCATTCCCTTGGGAATCCAGTTTTTGTAATCAGGCTTCATCTTTAAGACTCCTTTTTTGAATATGCTTTCTCTCATAAACCGCAGCCGCAATGCACCAGATTGCAATAGCGCTGTTCGTGCTGCTCTGGCTCATCACGGACATCCATGTAGCCACCGGCACCTGCATCGCCTGCGCAATATCCGGTACTGCGGCCAACAGGAGGTTCCACATGACCGGGTGAAACGCAAGCATCCACCTCGGATAGCGTGTTTTTCCAGTAAGGAACAGCACAAAATGGATGCCGAAAACCAGTATCATCGGAAGATACAGCGGAAGAATCGCAGGGAGCATTGCGTCCTGATAGGTCGTGACCGCCGCAAGTGCGGCTTCCGCTCCGATACGCGGTCCCAGATAGGTGGCAAACCACGCCATGGTGGCCACCCATGTATGGATGGTCAGAGCGATTGCAACGGTGAATATCCCGCACAGGAACTGGATGGTTTTTGTTTTTTGGTATTTTGCGTCAATGTCCGCATTCAGCGCCTTTACAACAAAATAATAGAGAAAGCCCCCGATTGCTCCCAGCCCCACGGCAAGCACAGACCTCCACAGCCCATAGGCACCGGACAGATAGTAGGCGCGGTTGAAAAGACCGGTGTCGGTTTGCTGAAGCGGAATATAGCTCAGCAGCCAGTCCCCGGCGGCCATCAGAACTGCTCCGATCGCACCGAGAATGTACCATCGAATCAGCTTTTTCGGTTTCTCCGTCTTCATCTTTTTTGCCTCCGATTGCAGTTCATGATTCTGCTTTTCATTTGGGCAATTTCCAACTTCTTAGAAAATCAAATGGACAATACCGCCGACAATTGCCGCTCCCGCAACCCAGATCAGCGCCAGTATGCTTCGCTTTTTCAGCACCTGCCTCCAGGTCTGCACGAACGGCGCATCTTCAAGCCCTGGCAGCACCCAAAACCGGCTGTGCCCGACCCATAGCTTGTCGATTACAACGCCGTCATAGATATTCATAACCTCAAGAAACAGCAGCGCCTGCCAATAGGCCTCACCAAAGGAGGAAGCCCCGTTCCACAAACCGATGATCAGCACAAGAGCAGCAAGCATCACGATAAAGAACGGTATCATAAAGAATTTTCGTTTCCGGTTCATCGTATTGCGGTCGATCAGTCCCAGTTCGATGGCGCGATCCTGCACCTCCTTGGGATAAAAGTACAGTCCATTGACTGCCCCGCCGATCACGGCAATTTTTACCATTGCGGTAAACAGCAGGCAATAAATCAACAATTGCAGTACGATCATTGTTTTTCTCCTCTCAGTCTGCGTGCGAATCGGGCATATGCTCCCATTTCCTTCGCCTTCCATCGTGGTTCATAAAGTCATTGCACCCCATAGAAAATTCCTTTTTTGAAGGAGAGGTAGATCGGCAGTCCTGCAACGAAGTTAAGAACGCCGCCAACGATGAGCCATACAAGCACTGAGGAAACGCCTGTTGTTGTGATCTGAACCATTCCGACAACCGCCCCTGCCAGTCCGGAATAAACTGTCATACCAAAACTCAAATCCTTTTGAAGCTTGGTGGCAATCTCCTTTTCGTGAGTTTTGTTCAGATACATCAGATACGCAACACCGAACAGGACGCCCGCCAGCGCAAGTAGCGCCGCATAGTCCAGCACATGGCAAAAGCCGTTTCTGCAAAAGTAAATAACACCTGCAATCAAGTGGATCATCCAGCCAATATCGCTGATTAGCCCCAACATCAGGAACGGAATATCCGGCATCATCGCTGTATATCGGACACCCTGTTTACCCGCCTGCTGAAGCTGCTGGATATGGGCTTCTGTTGTTTTTCTTTTTTCATGCAGGACTTTTTTTATCACACGCATAGAAAATCTCTGCCTCCCAAAACGATTGCTTCTGTCACACGTCCTCAAAGCAGTGCGCAAAGCCACGCTGCCACAGCGGAGGCGGGAATGTAGATCACAAAGTGCCAGATATGTGTTCGCTTGTTATAGCCGAACATATGCGGACCGACCACGCCCTTCAGCTCCGGATAGAAATGCGGAAAGAAATTGGAGTGGCACAGCAGCACCCAGTCAAAGAAAATGATGTCGTAGATCTCCATGGCGTAGAGCACGGCGAGAAACCGCACAAAGAAGTCCAGGAAGCCGAAGCCGTTTCTGACGCCGTCCCATACGCTTAGTGCCGCCGCAGCGAGAAAAAGCAGGATGGCAATGATCTCAATCACCCAGCCGATACTATGTGCGCCGGGAAATCGTTCCTTTGTATCGGGGATTGCGTCCAGATTTTCCTTTGGTGCGGATGAGAAAAAACGCTTGTCCTGAATGAAACCCACCCCGCCGTATAAAACAAGAAAGTATGCCAGAAATACCATGAGCGTTACAAGAACCGTGATTTTCATTTTGATGTTGATGCCTCCGTACTGACAGACTGCTGCTTTTCCGCGTCCGGTTTTTTGATCAGGTCATACAGCTTTCCAAATTCGCCGATGTCCCGCACTCCGGCAAGTTCCATGCCCAGATGGACATATTTGTCGCACTTGGACTTGGCATCGGTCTCCAGAATTACCGGCACACCCAGCCGGTCGCCCTCAGCAAAGGCAAGGTCCAGCACCTTTCGCATATAGCCCTGCCCCTGATACTGTTCCCGCACACAGACAAGTCCAACGAAAATGTAGGGTTTCTTTTCCTTGTCCATGCGGTCTTGCAGGGAAGCCCCGCCCCGCTTGATGGCAATACCAAATTGCAAAAGGCGCTTCAGGGTGGAGTTGTGCAGCATTCCGCAGGCGATGGGCCACATCGTCTTGAGTCCCATCTTCTCCTTTGGCAGCTTGTAGGCGATATATCCCTCGCCGCGCTCGCCGGTGGTGTGCAGAAAGCCGCCCCGCAGCACCCCGCGCACATAGGCGCAGATATAGTTTGCCGTGGCTTCTTTCCCGGAAAAGGCAGCGGACATTCCCGTTTCCTCTCCGTAGTCATAATAGCCGAAAGCATGGCCGATATCATGGATGGATTTCTCGTCCAATGTTGTAACTTTCATTGTATTTCACTTTCCTGATCCTTCAGCACATCTCTCTGTTCCGCCATCCGTCAGAAAGCGTTCCAGCTCCGATGCAAGCAGCGCCGGATGATTGATGATCTCACCATGACCAAAACTGGGGAAGCAGCGGACGATCAGACCCGGATATGCCGTCCGCAGCCGCTGGATGGCCTTTTTCATGTGCCCTTCTTTTTCTCCGTACCAACAGGCGACCTTTGCATCGGGCTGTACCGGAAAGTCCGTCCGATAGAGATAAAGCCCTGCCGCCCAAGTGGCCCGGACGGATTCCAAGCTGATATGATTCGGGATACGGCGGAGCATAGTCTGCATTCCCTGCTCCGTCTGCCCCATAAAGCGCAGCGCCCATGCAGGCATGTACTTTTCGTGTGCCGTTCGATACTGCTTTTGTGGCATAACCTTCAAGATCAGTCGATTCAGCACCCCGAAATCCAGATACTCCGGCCCGCTGAGGATCATCCGATCAATCTGAACGGTTGGGGAAGCCTTCAGAAAAACAGCCGGTCCGCAGCCCAGCGACTCTGCAAAAAGCAGATCCAACTGTCCGTCAAGCTCTTTTTCAATATAAGCGGCCAACTTGTCCGCCTGATCCCGGGCAGTCGTGTAGGTCGTTTCACCGGTTCCATCAAAGCCGTCGAAGCTGACGGCATACACGCAGAATTTCCTTTCCAGCAGCGGGATCAAATCCTCAAACTGCCGCCAGCACATAAGATTTCCGTGCAGCAGCATAATGGTCTTTCCCTCTATATTGCCGAATCGTTTGATTTCCATACCAATCTGCCTCCCCGCTATTATCGGACCTTCATGCAAAAATCACAGCGATCATTGCCGCGCCCCAGCGTCATGCTTCTCTCCCAGATCAGCTTCGGATGCAGCCCGGTATAGCTGATGTCATCACTGTCACAAAAACAGCGGCACAGCTCCGGGCAGCCGTATTCTGCGCAGGTGTCGTGATAGGGACACTTCATCATATCCACACGCCAGACGCCGTTACCGGTCTGCAATTCTTTTGGGGCAAAGCCCGCCGCCGGACCGAAAACACTTCGCGTGGATTTGACGAAAACGCCGGGAACAAGGCGGTAAAGCCCCGGTATCTGCAGCAGGGCGGCAAGCTGTTTGTGGCTCGTTCTCGCCAGCCGCTCCACATAGCCGTGAACGGTTTGCAGTGCTTCTTCGTTCGGCATGACCCGCTGCAAGGTTTCGTAGGCCGCAATGCCCGGTAAGATTTGCCGCTTGAGGTGGTACTGCTTTTCCTTGCTTGCACCCGCGTTTTCAGCCAGCAGCGCATTCAGGCGCATATCAAAAGTAGCGTTTAGCTGCTTTGCCTGCGCAGGAAAGCGTTGCGCCGCAGTCTCCCGAAAGTCACGGGAAAGATAGGTTTCCTTCGCCTTCATCGTCCGTCACCCCTTCTTTTTGTACCCGCAGTCGCAGTAGGGTCCGCCGGAGGCAAGGGTATACTGCCGCACAAAATTTGTCACACCGCCCGCTTCGCTCATGGTGTAGTCCAGATGGCACAAAGCGGGGGTCAGGTCGTACAGTCCCAGCTCCTTCATCAGCACACAGATGCCGCATTTGGTAAAGCGTCCCTCGTAGCCGCTGCCATCCGGGTATTCGTAAAACTCCATGTTCCACGAGTAGGGGTTGCGGTCGGCGGCTTTCAGAGTGGCGGTTGCCTTCATAGCGGCAATGTCCTTTGCGGTAAACTTGCTTTTTCCGCTCTTGCGGCAGAACCACTGCATGGGCTTTGTCATCATGGATCTTGCGTAGTAATCCGTCAGCCTGTCCACCTCCGGGCGCTGCGGCATGGAGAGAATGAACGCCCCGATCATAGCGCAGTTGACCAGATTCATTTTGAAGCGGTCGGTCTTTTCAAACTCCGGCAGCCTGCGGATGATCTGCCGGTATTGCGGCTTTGCCTTTTTCGTGATAGTTCTTGCGGTAGCTGCATCATAGCCCAGCACAGCGGTCAGCTGCTTTCGGAACGACGGTGCAAACAGAGCCCACATAACGAAAGGCATCCCGAAACAGGTCACTTTCTGTCCCTCCAATCGCATATAACTCGTGTCATGCGGCGGTCAATGTCAATGCGAGCCGTTTTGCATTCCTTGGGATATTTTTTTGCAGCACTGAACGCCAGCTTTACAAACAGTGCCGAGCCGACAGGCAGCATGGTCTTGATCATACCGTCTGGGAAAACAAAGTGCGTGCAGTGCTCATATACGACCGCCTCGACTTCGCAGGTGTGCGGTTTCTCCGCAAGGCGTTTCTCAATGCGGTGAATGTATTTTGCGGTGTCCCAAAGTGCGTCGTCCTCTGCGCCGACAAGAAACAGCTTGCCGCGGATATTCTCGACCTTTATGAATTCCTCCTCGGTAATCGGGTGCGCCGCTTCAGAGTCGTCAAACAGCTTGCGGGAGGCAACCATATTGCCGGTGCGTTTGGACTCCTCCGAGATTATGCGCCAATAGTCAGGGTGCTGATAGCAAAACGGCATATAGGGTAGTGGCTTGCCCTTGTAAGAAAAGAGTGATTCTCCCTCGATTGGCCATTCCTTGCAACCGTCCTTTTTGCCCTGCATGAAGCCCTGCCACACAAAGTCACTGGGCGTCATTGCGATGCTTAGAGAGATATCGCCAAATAGCGAAGCCGCCGTCAGGGCGAGAGTTCCAGTCGTTGATGCCCCCGCAATGCCGATCTTTGCGTTGCCGTGCGATTTGAGCCATGTAATTGCTTTTTCGATGCGCTCAAGCGGATAGTTGTGATGGCCGTAGTCCTTTTTGCCGGGCGACATGGTCAATACGTTCACGCCGAGGCGAAGTAACCACTTCACCGCAGAGCGTGCCATATAATCCTCGGGGTCGTCACCGAGCATGGCGATGACCGCACAGTCCGAGCCGCCCTTGCACACCCAATATGCGCCGTAAAATCCATCGCCATTAATGTCAAAGTGAATGTATTTCATTTAAAATGCCTCTTTCAAAAGTTGATTTTCACAATCTGCATTTTCATCATTTCGGCATCGGCCTTTGCAAGAAAGTGGAAAAAGCCGCTGACGGAAGGGGCTTTCCGATCACTGTACTGTCATAATTGCCGCCAGCACCGCCGCTATGACTGCCATACCTACCGTACCGAAAAGCCATTTTTTCTGCTTGTCTTTTGCGGTGATGTACGGCTTTAGATCTTCTGTTCCGGGGATCGTCCATGCGTTCGTGTGCCCCACCCAGTAACCATCGATCAAAAAACGGTCAATGAGATTCATAACGGACAAGATGACAAGTAGCTGCCAGAAGCCCGCCGCAAAGCCGTGCGCACCGTTTATCCCATAGACGCAAACCAGCACATAGCCAATATAGCCGGGAACGCAGACGGCTTTGAAAATCAGAGAATTGCGCTTGATTTTCTCGTGTGTTGTAAGTCCCAGCGTCACGCACCGCTGCTGCACCGCCGGGCTGTAAAGATGCACCATCCCAACAGCCCCCTTACGGATGCCCACGGCACAGACAAGAACCAGCAAAACTCCCAACCCAAGACCTTCCAGAATCACCTGTAAGAGCATTCCCTGTTCCTCCTGTATCCGTTTTCGTCCCGGTATTCGGGATGCTTCCTTCCGTATGGGTCCTGATCGCCGCAGATGGTGTAGTCGCACTTACAGCCATTCGCGCAGGTGGTCGTCCGCACGAGCTTGGCGTGAAGCAGCTCCATCGCTGCAAAATCCACATTGCACAGGGCGGGCATGATCTCTGTAAGGCCGTTTCTGATAGCAAATTCCGCTGCGGGACAGGCGGTAAATTCATAATAGATCGGCTTGTTCTTTTCGTAAGGAGCCACCGTCATCTCATAATCGTGCCACTTGTCACAGCCCGCTTTTGCCCGTACGAATGACTTGTACATCAGTTTCTTCCAGAATGGCTTGTTGCAGTCCACGAATTTCAGTTTGCGGAAGGTCGGCAGGATCAGATTTTCCTCGATTTCCTCGATTTCGCGGAAGGATGTAACCGCTTTGCAGGCTGCATAGTAGCTCATGATGGCGATACAGTCATAGGTACCGCCTGCGCCGTTGTGAAAGTTCCGTTTACCGCCCAGATCCGTGCGCCAGTCTGAAAGAAAATCCACATACTGCCGCTGCACCTTTTCCCATATCATCTCCCGCTCCGCTTCCGGGTAATGCAGTGCGATTTTCGACTGTATCTCCTTCTTGCAGGGCTTGGAATACAGCACATGACAGCTGCGGTCGAATGGGAGTTCATCGTCCTTCATCTGTTTGCCGCCTCCTCACGGTTCGTTTGTGTGAACAAGGTTATTGTCTACTGCTTGACATCTTTCCAGCGGGTAAACCATCGTGCAGTTAGATTTTTCATCGATTCCTCTACTATGTATGGTTCAAAGCGCCGTGACAATCAAGGCTGACAGTGCAGCGACTGCGGCAAACAACGGGATACCGCGCCAAAACGATTCGATATGCTTTTTCGGATTTTGATAGTATTTCTTCTCCGGCAGGAAAGAGAAGCGGGTACGTTTTGTGTTGCGCCACCAGAGAAGATCGATTACCAAAAGATCGAACAGCCCAAGCCCCTCGCTGAACGCAAGAAAGTACCAAAATGCCGACAGATAACCGTCCAAGTTCAGCACGCCTCTCAGCGCAAGTCCTAAAGCGGAAAACACGACTGTGAAAAGCAAAAGATTGCTGAGCCAAACGGCAGCGGTGGATTTCCCCTTCGGAACAGCCTTTCCAAGCTGATGGTCGCTTCGCACACGGTTTTGAACTTCTTCGGGATAAGAACGCAGCCCCATGAGATTTTTCTTGTCCGTGCCTGTTCCAAGAAAACATACGCCCCAATACAGAAAATAAAAAGCAATTGCAACGATGATTTTCATAAACCTATATCTCCGTTGAATCCAAAAAGCTGCGGATAGAGCATTCTGATTCTTCCTTTTCTTCAGCCTCTTTCGTTTTGAGCTGCCTGTGCCTGTGTCAGGAACGCCATGATTCTCCGGTAAAATTCCTGCGGATACATCATCACAAGCTCCGCGTGATCCATCTTCGGAATTTCATGCAGTTGCGCCCGTGGAAAATATTGCTTTATAAAGCAGATATTGCTGTGTCGCGCCTGCTTTTCCTCTTCGCCGTACCAATATGTGATTTGGCAGCCCATTTCAGCCGGCTTCGTCGGCAGAGTATAATTGTTCGCCGACCAGAAAATGTTGCGGACGGTGCGTTTTGAATAGGTTTTCAGATACGCCGCCAGCGCATCATACTCCTTCACTGGATCGCGCCCCGGCATCGTCCAGCGCTCTGGCGGATAGACCGTCTCAAGGACCTTGCGGCTCTTCGCTATGAGCCTGAAACCAAGATTGTCACGCAGGCAGGCGAGACGGCGCAAAATCAGCGGCATCCGATACGGCGTAATGCCTGCATCAATAACGGCGCGCTCGACCGGGATTTTTCCCAAGGCGAGAAAGCGTGTCAGACACGCACCGCCCAGAGAACAGCCATATGCCGCGTTCAAGTGGGTAATGCCGCGCGCTTGCAGCCAATCTGTTACCTCGTCTACTGTCGTCTCCACAGAGATAAAGTCTTCTCCCGTTTCGCCGTGACCGTCATAGACGATCTGAATCACATGGTAATCCTGCGAAAGCAGGCCAACCGAGTCGGCGAACGCCCACTCCGGCTCCGCCGTGCACGGCAGAAACAGCAGCGTCTTTTCATGTTCTTTTCCATATTCCAAAGTTCTCATACCATCCGCCCCTTGGTTTTTGCAGCATTATTTTTTCGGATTACGCTCCGTCATCGCGCCAAAGAATGCCGGTGCGCCGCCTGCACTTCCTTATCTTCCCACGCCCTTCAAGTACCCGCTTTTTGAGTTTTCCTCAGTATCATCGGATTCATCATAGGCATCGTAAAGCGCATTGGGGTCGTGGGCTCTTTTCTTGAAAGGCGAGCACAGCTCATTTTTGTGCGCAAAGGCAAACTCCATGTTGTCCGTCCAACCTGTGTGACCGGTAATGAACAGCGGATGCAGTCCGCGTTTTTTCAGCTTTTTCTCCAGCAGTGCCAGAGACTTCACCGCCAGCTTGTTATCCTCTGCCAGCGCAGAAATAAAACTGTATCTGCCGTCCGCACCGAACCAGAGGGTATCGCCGGTAAAGAGATATTTCCCGTCCACAAGGTATACCATGTGCCCCCATGTATGACCGGGAACGAGAAAACACTCAATCCTGATTCCGTCGATGTCGATGACCTCACCGTCGCGGAGCAGCACTTTTTCATTGTTGATCGTCACCTGCGGCAGCTTGTAAAGGCGGTAAATGACCCTGCGGCGTACCTCGCCGGTCAGATACCGGTTCTCGATCTCGCCAATGTACAGCGCAGCATCCCGAAACAGTCCCGGACTGTCCGCCTCCACCGCACCTACATGGTCGGTGTCCTGATGGGTGATGAGGATGTGCCGGATGGAATGCGGGTCGATACCGAGCCAGCTCATTTTCTCCGCCAGACGGTCATAGTTGTATCCGGCGTCAATCATAATGGTGGTATCGCCCTTGCGGTAGAAGAAGATATTTGCCACCCACTCCCGCACACAGGCGACATTTTCATCGATCCAGCCGGTGTTCAAAGGCTTAAAGATCTCCTTGCCCCGGTACATCCGGCTCATTTCTTTTCTTTGAAATTCCGTTGCTTTTTTCGACATGATCGCACCTCATTTCTGTGCTGTGACGCACAGCCATCCCTTTTTATTTTTGTGACTCTGAACCCTGCCAAAGCCTGCTTGCTCCAGATACACTTTCAGATCAGCATCCGTATAGATGGTCATACCGTTAATGATTTGCGTCCATTTACCGTTCACAATGCAATGCTTTTCACAAGCTGCGCCCACCGCCCTGGGTGGCAGGCAAGCAGCTCCTCGTGCTGCAAGTTCTGCTCATGGAGAACCGGATGCGCAAAATGCTGCTGATAGCGAGCGCGGTATTTTTTGCCCATCTTCAAAGCGTAGAAGATATGGATCTCGGTGCCGGGCACATGGATTTTATCCGGCAGCGGGGTAATAAGATCGGAGTAGAACTGGTTTTTGCAGCTCTGCATGGTCACATAGGGGCGGGCATCGCCGAACATTTTCAGAAAGGCCTTGACATAATCCCCCGACTCTTTGGCACACTTGTCCAGACACTTTTGGAGAAATTTTGCCTTAATCTTTCCGTCCCTCACCACAGGGTAGATCAATGGCAGCAGAAGATTTGTCTGTAAGCTTGCCGCCAACGGCGATGCTTGATCCAAATCGGAGCTTCCCAGAATGCCGTAGTCCATGTGGATGTTCTGCCGCGCCGCCAGCAGCCCCACGAAGGAACCGCCCAGAGAACAGCCGTAAGCTGCCCGGATGTGACCACCGCAGTGGGTCTTGAGGTAGGCTTCGATCTTTTGGGTTTGCTCCAGCATGGTGGAAAATTCGCTCTGCTCGGTTTCATCAAAGCCATCGTAGCTGACACACAGCACCCGGAAACTGTCTGCCAGAAGTGGAATCACCGCACCAAAATTGCTTTTCCAATGGCAACAGGTACCCGGCAGCAGCAACAGCACCGGGGCATCCTCTGCACCAAAATGGTAGATCTTCATCCTGATACGCTCCTTCTGCTTTTAGTTTCTGCCTGTAAGAAAAAACACATTTCTTCGGGCAGGACAGCGCCATAAGTTAGATAAAGCTAACTTATGGCGCTGCAAAAAGCCGCTGCTCAGCGGCTAGTCTGCCCAAATAATACGCCCTGCTGCTAACTCTGTCAAGAAGTTTCGGTGCTTTCAGAGATTCTGAGAGAGGCTCCCGCATCATAAAGTTTTTGAACGGTTACGCATAGCTAACTATATAAAAGTATACTGCACATCGGCAAAAAGTCAAGGGCTTTGCGGCAGAAGAAATTTATCTGAAGCGAATCATGGTAATCTGATTGAATGTGAATTTACCCAATACGGTGCGAATAATGCAGCCAATCCGCAGTATGTGGCAGAGAATGTATTCAGTCGTGATTTCCATGCGCCAAGACCGAATATGAAGTGGCTTACCGATGTTATAGAGTTCAAATGGTACGAGGAGTTCACAAAATCTATCTGAGTGCCATCCTTGACCTGTACGACAGACGTATCGTTTCGTATGTTATTAGTGACCACAACGACAACCCGATTGTGTTTGACACATTCAAGGCTGCAGTGAAAGCCAATCCTGATGCACATCCACTGTTCCACAGTGACCGTGGTTTTCAGTACACCAACCAAACCTTTCACCATATGTTGGAGGAAGCCGGTATGACGCAGAGTATGTCTCGCGTGGCTCACTGCATTGACAATGGCCCAATGGAGGGATTCTGGGGCATCTTGAAGCGCGAGAAATATTATGGCAGCCGTTTTACTTCCAAGCAGGAGCTTGTTCGGATGATTCGGGATTACATTTACTTATTACAACACCCAGCGGGTACAGCGCAATCTTGGTGTTGTTACGCCAATGGAAAAGTACCAGATGGCATTTGCGGCGTAAAAAATCTGCCAAGGGCAGTACGCTCTTGGCAGCAAAATCTTATTTTATTTCATTGTACGCTTGACGGGATGCGGTTCAAAAGGTACTGCTTCGGTTTTTTTACTGCTTAGCTTTATATGCTTCGCCCCATGCCCACATGGAATCCAGAATGGGTTTCAGGCTCTTGCCGAGTTCCGTCAGCGAATATTCCACTCTCGGCGGGACTTCAGCGTAGACCTTGCGGTTTACCAGTCCGCTTTCCTCCATTGCCCGAAGTTGGGCGGTCAAGACCTTTTGCGACACATTGCCGATGGACTTTTTCAGCTCGCCGAACCGCTTGGTTCCCGGCATCAGGTCCCGCAGGATCAGCACCTTCCACTTATCCCCGATGAGGGTCAGCGTGGTCTCCACGGGGCAGGCGGGAAGTTCATTCTTTGCTTTTGCTTCGATCATTTCAATCCCTCCAAAAATTTTTTCAAGCGCCAAATTGCCGAAAAACCTGACAACGGCGCAATCGTTTCTTTCCGGTAACTATCCATTAGTTTCTATTTGGTAACTACGGCACAATATTGTGCTTACTTTACGAATTGGAGCTACGGTATTATTATAATGCCAGAGGCGAACAAAAGCAAGCCCAATCACCAAGGAGGTCACTCAAAATGAAAAAAATTCTTTCTCTCACAATGGCTCTTACCATGCTCGGCACGGCTCTCACCGGCTGCGGCTCCAAGGACGCTGCTGCCAAAACGCCCGCTGAAAACACCCAGCAGGAGCAGAGCCAGACCGAAAAGGCACTGGCACTCATCAACACCTTTGCCACCGGCGATACGGACACCGCCCGCAGCCTGTTGGCGGATGGCTACATCCAGCACAATCTGGCATACGGCACCGGTGCGGACGCCTTCATCGGCTCCGTAGAATATCTTGCATCCGCTGATGTAAAAACCACGGTGAACAACATCCGTGCTTTTGAGGACGGCGACAAGGTGTTCTTGCAAACGGTGTACAATTTCGCCGGTGCCGGTGAGCAGGTCGCCTTTGACATCTTCCGCTTTGACGAAAACGGCAAGATCGCTGAGCATTGGGACAATCTGGCAGCACTGGCCGAGCCGAATCCCTCCGGTCACACCCAGACGGACGGCACGATGGAAATCACGGATCTGGATAAGACCGAGGAAAACCGTGAGCTGGTCAAGAATTTCCTCTACGATGTCATGCAGGGCAACAATCTGGACAAGACTCCGGACTATTTTGACGGTGACAATTACATCCAGCACAACACCGGTATTGCCGATGGCGTGTCCGGTCTGAACGCCGCGCTGGGCGCTCTGGCGGAGCAGGGCATCTCCATGGTGTACGATGATGTTCACATGGTTCTGGCGCAGGGCAATTTCGTCCTTGCCGTCAGCGAAGGCACCTTTGGCGGTACGCCCACCAGCTACTATGACCTGTGGCGCGTGGAGAACGGCAAGATCGCCGAGCATTGGGATGTGATGGAGACCATCGCAGACCAGTCCACCTGGCAGAATCAGAACGGAAAGTTCTGATGGTTACCCGGAGGTAACCATACCACAATAATGTGCGTACTTCACAAGCCGTACAAATCGCATTACAATAAAACCATCAAGAGAAAACAACAAATTACGGAGGTACTTATCATGAACAAAGTCGTAGAATTTCTGAATGCCAACCCTGTGCAGTATCTGGCTACCGTCGGTCGTGACGGCAAGGCAAAGTGCCGCCCGTTTATGTTCGCCGGCGAACGGGACGGCAAGCTGTGGTTCTGCACCAACAACCAGAAGGACGTCTACAAGGATATGCAGGAAAACCCGGAGGTGGAGATCTCCGTTTCCAGCCCGGAATATGCATGGATCCGTCTGCATGGCAAGGCTGTGTTCGAGAATAATATGGCTACCAAGGAAATGTGCATCCAAAACCCCATCGTGAAGGGTCAGTACGGCGAGGCTACCAACCCCATCTTTGAGGTGTTCTATCTGGATAATGCTCACGGCGTTATCGCTGACTTCTCCGGCAATCCTCCCTACGAGTTCTAAGAAACTCTCAATTCAACATCTTCGGGGCAAGGTGAAATCCCTGACCGGCAGTAAAGTCTGCAAAGCGCAAAAGCGCCCGATACGGTGAGATTCCGTAACCGACGGTATAGTCCGGATGAAAGAAGATATGAGGAAACAGCCCCGCAGGAAAACCCGTCCTGTGAGGCTGTTTCAAATCCAAGCATATCCTCAAGATAGGAGCATTATGAACCGCACCGTTACCATGCAGCAGCCGAAAAGCGCTGCCGCCCTCAATATCCGTACCATCACCATGACCGCACTGCTTTCCGCAATGGCGTATGTCCTTGCCTTTGTGGAATTTCCCGTGCCGCTGTCTCCGTCCTTTGCAAGGATGGACCTGTCGGACTTCCCGGCACTGATCGGTGCCTTTGCCTTTGAACCGATCTCCGGTCTGCTCATTGAACTTGTCAAAAACGCCCTGCAGCTTCTGACCACCTCCACCGGAGGCATCGGAGAGGTCGCCAACTTCCTGATGGGCGCTTCCTATGTAGTTGCTGCCGGAGTTATTTATAAATACCGCAAAACCAAGAAAACGGCACTGCTTGCCTGTGTTGCTGCCAGCTTTGTGATGGGCGCTGCCGCAGCATTGGCGAACTACTTCATCCTGCTGCCGCTGTTTGAGACGTTCATGCCGCTGGATCAGCTGATCGCCTCTTTCGGTGTGTTCCTGCCCTTCATCCACACAAAGCTGGACATTGTGCTGTTCAATGCCTTGCCCTTCAACATTCTGAAAGGACTTGTCATCGGCGGCTTTACCATGCTGACCTATAAACGGCTTGCGCCAGTTCTGAAAGGGCGTTGACGTTATGACGAAACAAGATTATTTGAAATTACTGGTGGAAGATATCCACTCCACCACCATTGCCACCATCGGCGCAGACGGACATCCCCAGACCCGTGTCATCGACATGATGCTCAGTGACGAGCAGGGCGTGTATTTTCTCACCGCCAAAGGAAAGGCCTTCTATGCCCAACTCATGGAGCAAGGCTACATTGCCCTGTCTGCCACTAAGAACAAAATCTCAATCTCCCTGCGGGGTAAGATCAAAAACATCGGCAGTGAGAAGCTGGATGAGGTTTTTGAGAAAAACACCTATATGCAGTCCATCTATCCCGGCGATACCCGCAGTGCGTTAGAGGTGTTTTGCCTGTACGAAGCGGACGGTGAGTATTTTGACATCAGCGACCCGGCGCACATCGTCCGGGACAGCTTCACCATCGGCAAAGCGGCACAGGAAGCACCGGGTTACTATGTAGGCGAAGGCTGCATCGGCTGCAAGCTGTGCTATTCGGTCTGTCCGCAGAAGTGCATCGACATTACCAAGAAGCCTGTGGTGATTGACCAACACCATTGCTTGCACTGCGGGCGGTGTGCGGAAACCTGCCCCAAGCAGGTGATCGAAAAGAGGGGTTGACTATGAACCAGAGCGAGAAAAGGCTGTTTTTGATTCAGTCGCTTTTGAAGGAAAACCCGGCATATCGGGATTTGGGTATCCCGGCCGATACAAACAGTCAGCGTCAGCTTTTACGAGGGCTGATGAATCTTCGCGCGCCGCAGCGCGCGGATGCGGATTTTTTGCAAACGCAGGACGCCTATCTGCAAGGCGAAACCGCGGCAAAGGGCATTACCGATGCAGCTGACCTTGCACCCATGCAGCCGGGGCTGTACCTCTGGCAGGGCGATATTACCACGCTGCAATGCGATGCCATCGTCAACGCCGCCAACAGCGGTATGACCGGCTGCTATATCACGAACCATCGCTGTATTGATAACGCCATTCATACTTTTGCGGGTGTGGAGTTGCGCCTTGCCTGTGCGGAACTGATGGAACAGCAGGGCTATCCCGAACCGACCGGGCGTGCAAAAATCACGCCCGCGTTCAATCTGCCCTGCCGCTATGTGCTGCATACGGTTGGACCCATCATTGATGGGCGTGTGACCAAAGCCGACAAAGAGCTGTTGGCTTCCTGCTACCGCTCCTGCTTGGCGCTGGCAGCGGAAAACAACTTGGAAAGCGTGGCGTTCTGCTGCATTTCCACAGGGGAGTTTCATTTTCCCAATGACTTAGCGGCACAAATCGCCGTTGAAACCGTGAAACAGTTTATGAATAGAAAAACCAGTGTGAAGAAGGTGATCTTCAATGTTTTCAAGGATTTGGACAAAGCCATCTATGAAAAGCTACTCCGAGCAGCTTGAACGGCTACAAACAGCTTTGCGGGACTGTGATTCCGTTGTAATTGGTGCCGGAGCCGGTCTTTCCACCTCTGCCGGATTTATCTATACCAGAGAACGGTTTGAAAAATACTTTTCCGACTTTGTGGAAAAGTACGGTATCCAAGATATGTATTCCGGAGGTTTTTATCCATTTGTTACGCCGGAGGAGCATTGGGCGTATTGGAGCCGCTATATTTACATCAACCGCTATATGGATGCTCCAAAACCGGTCTACAATGATCTTTTGAAGCTGGTACAGGACAAAGATTATTTTGTCATCACCACGAATGTTGACCACTGCGTTCAGAAAGCTGGCTTTGATAAAAAGCGCCTGTTCTACACGCAGGGCGATTATGGTCTGTTCCAGTGCAGTGAGCCGTGCTGTCAGGAGACCTTTGATAATGAGGCGGTCATTCGGGAGATGGTCAAGCGGCAGGAGGATATGAAAATACCGACCGAGCTTCTTCCGACCTGTCCCCACTGCGGGAAGCCTTTGACCATGAACCTGCGCAGCGATGATACCTTCGTGGAGGACAAAGGCTGGCACAGAGCAGCGGAACGGTATGAAAACTTTCTCCGGACCCGCGCAGGGCAAAAAATCCTCTTTCTGGAATTGGGCGTTGGGTACAATACGCCGGTGTTTTGTTCTTTGCGCACCGGAAAATCAGAAACGAAAACATTGAGAAAACAGCGTAATTCAGGACATTTGCAAATCTTAACAATAGACTATGCGGAAAGGCGGTGTGCATGATGTTTGGCTTTCGCAGCTTTGGCAAGACGAATACCGTAAACGGTATCGGAAAACTGCGCCATGCTTTAGAACAGGCTGATGCAGTCATCATCGGTGCAGGAGCTGGTCTTTCCACATCAGCCGGTTTTGTTTATACGGGAGAACGCTTTGAAAAGCATTTCCATGACTTTGCAGAGAAATATCACTTCAACGATATGTACTCTGGCGGGTTCTATCCTTACGACACGCTGGAAGAACATTGGGCATACTGGAGCCGCTATATCTGGATCAACCGCTATCAGGACGCGCCCAAGCCGGTGTATCATGATCTGCGGAAGCTGGTAGAGGGAAAGGACTATTTCGTGCTGACCACCAATGTGGACCACTGTTTCCAGAAAGCGGGCTTTGACAAAAAGCGGCTTTTCTACACACAGGGCGATTACGGCCTGTTCCAGTGCAGTCAGCCGTGCTGCCAGAAAACCTACGACAACGAAGAAACCGTGCGTCAGATGGTCGAGCAGCAGAAGAGTATGCGCGTACCGAGCGAGCTTGTGCCGCACTGCCCGATCTGTGGCAGACCGATGACGATGAATTTGCGCTGCGACGATACCTTTGTCGAGGACGAGGGGTGGCATATCGCCGCCGAGCGCTATTCGGAGTTTCTGCGTCGGCACAAAGGGCTGAAAACGCTGTTTCTGGATTTAGGTACTGGCATGAATACGCCGACAATCGTAAAATTCTCTTTCTGGCGCATGGCGAATGAGTGGCCGGATGCTACCTATGCCTGCATCAACTTGGGAGAAGCCTATGCTCCGAAAGAGATTGAAGCAAAGTCTATCTGCATCAATGCAGATATTGGAAGTGTATTGAAGCAAATCTGAACCGTATCTGCAACCGGCACAGGCTGATAAAAGCCGGAAAGGATACGCAAATGGAAAAGTCAATTTTTGAGCAGATGGGCGGCACCTATACGCTGGGTGCAGACGGAATGTATTATCCTGATTTGAGGGTACCGAAGGAAGAACCTGCGCATTATGGCAAGTATGGCCGTATGCACATGGCTTTCTTGCAGAAGCATCAGCGCGGAATGTATCTGAAACTGTTGCTGGCTGGCAAGCTGACAGCGTATTTGAACGAGATTGATAACGCTGCCCGTGAGCAGGTAGAGCTGCTGATTCGGCAAATGGCCGCGAAACAGGGTGTGACTGAAAGCCTGAAAGCTACGAACCAGATGGCATGGGTCGGCGCGATGAACCAAATCAAACATTCTGCGGAAGAAATTGTGCTGAATGAATTGATTTATAGATGATAAGAAAACCCCGGCCGTTGCTTCTGAAAACAGAGCAGCGGCCGGGGTTCTCTTAAATTATTGTGTAAATATACTCATTACTCTATCTGTCATAATTCAAGTATTTTTCCTTGGATTGCGGCAATGGTTTTCTTGAATTCCTCATCGTTTTTCCCCGTAGGATCATCCAGCCCCCAGTTATCGTCAAACGCTCTTCCGATATAGGGGCAGCCCACATCACAGCCCATGGAGATGGCAATGTCCGGCTCCGGAATATCCGAAATCAGCTTGGAATACTGCGTTTTCTCCATGTCGATGCCGTAAAGCTGCTTCATGAGCCGCACAGCGTCCTGATTGATCTGCGGCTTGGTTTCCGTTCCGGCGGAATAGAACTCGAACTCGTTCCCGCGCAGATGCTTTCCCAGCGCCTCGGCGATCTGGCTGCGGCAGGAATTGTGAACACAGATAAAGGCTACTTTTTTCATTTTGACCTCCGTTACAGTGACAAAAGGCTGTCGCCCTTAACTTCTTCCGGGTGCCATGACAGCAGCACGGTCTTACCGTCCGTATGTCGATCCACCTTGCCGATCCACTCCGCCTCATTGCTTGCCTTGACCGAAAGCGTCCGATTGCTGCTGCCGGTGAGGGCGAATGACTGGTTGATAACCCACCAGTTTGCCGAAAGACCTGCCCTCTTCAAATCGTCCTCCAAGCGCAGCGCCTCATAGATCGGCGTTGCTTCGGGAAGCGTCACAATAATGACTTCCGTTTCCTCACCTTTTAATCTCGGCAGCAGACGCTTGACAGATTCCGGGGTTTCGCCCTTGGTTCGGCGAATTTCGCGGTCATAGCTTTCCGTGGATTCCAAAAGAAGCAGTGTATGTCCCGTTGGGGCGGTGTCAATCACAACAATTTCATCGTCCGCCTTTTCCACGACTTCCGCAAAGGCACGGAATACGGCGATTTCCTGTGTGCAGGGAGAACGCAGATCTTCCTCGATATAGGCAAGATCCTCACCGGACAAACCGTTCTGCCGCGCCTTGGAAAGCACTTCTTCCTGATACTTTTTCAGCTCTGCCGCCTCGTCGATGTGGCTCATGGTGATGCCGTCCTGCTCGGATAGCACAAATTTTAGATGCGCCGCAGGGTCGGTGGTAGTCAGATGGACTTTCCGTCCGCGCTTGGCCAGTCCCAGCGCAATCGCGGCGGCAACCGTTGTCTTTCCTACGCCGCCCTTGCCCATGGTGAAGATGACCTTTTTGTTTTCCGCATCCAGTTCGTCCACAAGGTCGCTCAGCCGGTGCAGCTTTGTCAAATCGACTTCTGCCTTCTGCTGCTCAAAGCGATCCTCCGTCAGCATGGCGCGGATGTTGGCAATGCCGGTGATTGGGTAAGCGCGAAGCGGTACAGCGTACTGTGTCAGCCGTTTCAACCCCTCCGGCATACCGGCAAGGGCGGACTGCTGCTTGCGGTACAGCTCCGAGGACAGCGTATCGTCATGCTGCGTCAGGACGCCGTTGACAATGAGAAGCTGATTTTGAATACCCAGCTCCCGCAGTTCACAGGAAGCGCGATTGGCTTCTTGCAGCGGTGCTGTTTCCGGTCGCGTTACCAAGAGCAGCGTGGTCTTGTTGCCGCCTGCAAGGGTATCGACTGCCGCCTTGTAGACGGCTTTCTTTTCTTCCAGACCGGATAGCTGCCCAAGGCAGGATGCTCCATGGGTGCTTTCGCTGATGAAATTGCTCCATGCAGAAGGCAGTTGCAGCATCCGCAGCGTGTGTCCGGTAGGGGCAGTATCGAAGATGATGTGGTCATAGCTTTTCTGGATGGTTTCATCGGTGATGAAGCCGGAAAACTCATTGAACGCCGCAATTTCAACGGTGCAGGAGCCGGAGAGCTGTTCCTCCATGTTGGAGATCACGGTGTCAGGCAGAACACCGCGATAGGGTGAGATCACGCTTTCCCGGTACTCTGCCGCCGCCTCGATGGGGTTCAGGTTTGCCGCATACAGCCCCGGCACTTCCGGGATGGGTGTGGGTTTGTTGTAAAGCTCCATGGTGAACACATCCTGCAAGTTGGAGGCAGGATCGGTACTGATGAGCAGCACGCGTTTTCCGCTGTCCGCAAGACCGGCGGCAACCGCACAGGCGGTAGAGGTCTTTCCCACGCCGCCCTTTCCGGTGAAGAACAGGTATTGCGTCAGGTGGAGCTTGTCAAGTGCAAAGGTTTCCATCAGCATTCTCCCTTGCAACAGTAGCCTCCGCCGCAGCAGCTTTCCTGCTTGCCGAGAACATCCTGCGGCAGTTGCAGCCATTCGGTGAACTCTTCGTTGGTGGGATAGCGACCGGAAACGGCAAGCTCACCGTCCACGACGGTAACAGGCAGTTTATCCGCGCCATAGAGCTTGACAAACTCGCTGACAACATGGTTCGTGACGAACTGCATCGGAGCATTGGTGAGATTATAACGCTTGACCTCGATGCCTCTCTCTTTCAGCGTATTCAGCACTGTGGAAATCCGCAGCAGCTCCGGGTCAACGCTCACGCCGCACAGTCCGGTGGAGCAGCACATAGCGGGTTCAAAGATTTCGATGTTTTTCATGGGAATACCTCCATTATGATTTTATTTTGCAGAGAACAAGCCCTGTGTTTTGTTTGCAATACGGACAAGCAGTAGCATCACCGGCACCTCCGTCAGCACGCCAACGGTAGTGGCAAGCGCGGCGGGAGAGGTCGTGCCGAACAGCGCCACCGCAACCGCCACCGCAAGCTCAAAGAAATTGGATGCGCCGATCATCCCGGCAGGAGCGGCAATGGTATGCGGCAGCTTTAAGAGCCAACAGGCGAGATACGCAATGGCAAAGATCAGGAAGGTCTGCAAGATCAGCGGCACGGCAATCAGGACGATATGCAGCGGATTTTCCAGAATGACATTGCCCTGAAAGGAAAAAATCAGAACCAGCGTCAGCAAGAGTCCAAGCGTGGTTGCGCCGTCAAACTTTTTAACGAATACGGTTTCAAAATATTCCTTGCCGCGGCGCTTCGTCACAATGAGGCGGGTCAGAATACCGCCCGCAAGGGGGATGACCACAAACAGCACCACCGACAAGATCAGCGTGTCCCACGGCACGGACACATTGGAAACGCCAAGCAGGAATTTCACAATGGGAACGAACGCCACAAGGATAATGAGGTCGTTGGTAGCCACCTGCACTACCGTGTAGGCGGGGTCGCCCTTTGTCAGACTGCTCCACACGAACACCATTGCTGTGCAGGGTGCCGCGCCCAGCAGTACCGCACCGGCGAGATATTCCGTGGCGAGGTCGGGCGTGATAAACGCTTTGAACACCGTGAAGAAGAACAGGCTGGCGATGCCGTACATGGTAAACGGCTTCACGAGCCAGTTCACGATCCATGTGACGAACAGTCCCTTGGGGTTTCTGCCCACATTTTTAATGCTGCGGAAATCCACCTTCATCATCATGGGATAGATCATCACCCAGATGAGGATTGCCATGGGAATGGACACTCGTGCGTACTCAAACCGATTCAGGAATGCCGGGATCTGCGGCAGAAATTTACCGATGCCGACACCAATCACCATGCAGAGAATCACCCACACGGTCAGATACTTTTGGAATGCGCTGATTCCGCTCTTTTCTTTGCTCATAAAAGTCCTCCTAAGATTTATAAATTCAAATGTATCGATATGTAAGTCAAAAGGAAAGCCGTGACTTTCAGCCTTCGCAGCACGGCTCTGCTTTACAGCAGCAGGAAACGGTGGTCAGCTCCCGCAGGAGCTTTCTCGCGTTTTCTGCGCCCTGTTCAGAAATGGAGTAGTACATCCATTTTCCCTCTTTGCGCCCGGACACGATGCCGGAGTCACACAGAATTTTCATGTGGTGAGAAAGTGTGGGCTGCGTGACACTCAGTTCGTCCAGCAGCTTGCAGGCGCACTTCTCGCCGCCGGTCAGCAGCTTCAGGATACGGATGCGGTTTTCGTCGCAAAGCGCCTTGAATACCGCCGCAGTTTTTCTCTCGTCCATCCCGTCACCTCGCATTGATGATTTTCTATGTGTTTATGATACACGATACATAGATGCTTGTCAATGCTTTTTTCACAGCCCTATTGACAATTCGAGAAGTGTGCGTATAATATAGTAATTGAGTAATTGCTCAACTAAAAAATAAAAGGAGGTTCATGCCATGGCTCATTCGGAATACACCTGCAACTGCGATGTCATTCACGAAGATGTGGTGAATGAGGTTCGGAATAAGCTGCAAACAAAAGAGGACTATATCCAGCTTGCGTCCCTGTTCAAGCTGTTTGGTGACGGAACGCGGGTGCAGATTCTTCATGCGTTGGAGCAAAGCGAGATGTGCGTCTGTGATCTTGCCGTGCTGCTTGGCGTCACGAAATCGGCGGTTTCTCACCAGCTCAAGGCATTGCGGCTTGCCAATCTTGTCAAATTCCGCAAGGAGGCGCAGATTGTTTATTACTCTCTCGCTGATGACCATGTGAAAGAAATCATCGACAAGGGGTTTGAGCATCTGAAAGGCTGACCCCCTTTTCTTTTTACCATTGAAGTTGAGCGTTTGAACAACTACACAATTATCAAGGAGGATAATATGGAGCATATCTTCATTCTCAAAGGTCTGGACTGCCCAAATTGTTCTGCAAAAATTGAGAAGGAAGTTGGAGAACTGGCGGGAGTCCAGCTTTCTTCTATGAATCTCATGAAACAGACCCTGACGGTTCAGGCCGAAGCATCTGTAACCAATCTGCTTGATACTGTCACGACCATCGTCCATAGCCACGAGCCGGATGTGGAAGTATCGGAAAAGCTGACTGCCACTGTCACGAAAGCCTTTCTGCTAAAAGGCTTGGACTGCCCGAACTGCTCTGCAAAAATCGAAAAAGAAGTCGGCGAACTGGAGGGCGTTGCGGAGTCCACTATGAATCTGATGCAGCAGACCCTGACGGTTCAGGCTGCTCCGGCGATTGCCTCCACGCTTCTGCCGCAGGTCGAAACCATCGTCCATAGTCATGAGCCGGATGTGGAAGTGTCGGAAAAGCTCACTGCCACTGTCACGAAAGCCTTTCTGCTAAAAGGCTTGGATTGCCCGAACTGCTCCGCAAAAATTGAAAAGGAAGTCGGCGAACTGGAGGGCGTTGCGGAGTCTACTATGAATCTGATGCAGCAGACCTTGACGGTCAAGGCTGCTCCGGCGGTTGCTTCCACGCTTCTGCCGCAGGTTGAAACCATCGTCCATAGCCACGAGCCGGATGTAGAGGTGTCGGAAAAAAGCGAAGACACCGCAGCGCCACAGGAGCAGAAAAAAACATCCATTTTCAATGCAGAGGACAAAAAGCTGACGATTCGTTTGTTTACAGGTGCCGTGCTTTACGGAATCGGCATGGCGTTGACCGTCTTTGCAAAGGTATCGCTTCCGGTTGAGCTTGCGTTTCTGATTGTGGCGTATGTGATCCTTGGCGGAGATGTTGTCTGGCAAGCGGTGAAAAACATCTCCAGAGGACAGATATTTGACGAGCATTTCCTCATGAGCCTGTCCACCATCGGCGCATTTGCCATCGGCGAATACCCGGAGGCTGTTGCCGTTATGCTGTTTTATCAGATCGGCGAGTTTTTCCAGTCGCTGGCGGTCAAGCGTTCCAGAAAATCCATTTCCGACCTCATGGACATTCGCCCGGATGTGGCATCCGTTCTTCGGAATGGAGAACTGCGCACCGTTTCCCCGGAAAGCATTGCCGTGGGAGAAACCATCGTTGTAAAGCCCGGAGAAAAAATCCCGCTGGACGGCACGATTCTGGACGGCAGCTCCATGCTGGATACCAAAGCGCTGACAGGAGAATCGCTGCCGAAAGAGGTGCAGAAGGGGGACGAGGTTCTGTCCGGCTGCATCAATCAAAGCGGCGTTCTGACCATTCAGGTCACAAAGAGCTTCGGCGAGTCCACTGCTTCCAAAATTATCGATCTTGTGGAAAATGCCTCCGCAAGAAAGGCACCTACCGAGAATTTCATTACGACATTTGCCCGCTACTATACGCCTGTTGTTGTGATTCTGGCTGCGCTGCTGGCACTCCTGCCGCCCATCCTCACCGGCGGCAACTGGGCGGAGTGGCTGCGCAGAGGTTTCGTGTTCCTGATTGTTTCCTGCCCCTGCGCTCTGGTAATCTCCATTCCGCTGACCTTCTTCGGAGGAATCGGCGCAGCCTCCAAGCGCGGTGTCCTTGTCAAAGGCAGCAACTATTTGGAAGCACTGAATAAGGTCAGCGTTGTTGTGTTCGACAAAACCGGTACGCTGACAAAAGGCGTGTTTCAGGTGACGGAAGTCGAAACCGCCAACGGGTTCGACCGGGAGCAGGTTCTCTTCCATGCAGCTCAGGCGGAAAGCTATTCCAACCATCCCATCGGCAAATCTATTCTGTCCGCATACGGGAAGCCTGTTGATCAGTCTGTTATTTCGGACTATCAGGAAATCTCCGGACATGGCATTAGCATTTGCAGCGAGGGCAAGAAAATTCTTGCCGGAAACAGCAAGCTGATGGATGCAGAGCAGATTCCTTACACGCCCTCCGATGCAATCGGAACCAAGGTATATGTGGCAATCGACGGCGTGTATGCCGGGTGCATTCTGATTTCCGATGAAGTCAAGGCGGACAGCAAAGCTGCGATTGCCGCATTGAAACAGGCAGGCATTGAAAAAACGGTGATGCTCACCGGCGACGATGAGAAGATTGGCACAGCGGTTGCCAATGCGTTAGGTCTGGATGAGGTCTGCGCACAGCTATTGCCGAACCAGAAGGTAGAAAAGCTGGAGGAACTGGACAAGAAAAAGCGCCCCGGTAGCAAGCTGGCCTTTGTTGGCGATGGCATCAATGACGCACCGGTGCTGGCCCGTGCAGATGTGGGTATCGCTATGGGCGGACTTGGCTCCGATGCCGCTATCGAAGCTGCGGATGTGGTTCTGATGACAGACGAACCCTCTAAGCTGGTAGAGGCCATTCAGGTTGCAAAGGCCACCAAACGAATTGTCATGCAGAACATTATCATCGCCTTGGGTATCAAGAGCGTATTTCTGATTCTCGGTGCCTTCGGCATTGCTGGAATGTGGGAAGCCGTATTCGGTGATGTAGGCGTGACGATCATTGCCGTCCTGAACGCAATGCGGATTCTGAAAAAGTAAGAGGTGTTGCCATGAAGCGCAGGCTGATTCTTTTGGCAGTGGTTGTGGCACTGCTGGCAGGCTTTGGCGCGCTGCTGCATTCACCGCCGTCACTGGTGGATGCAATCAGCGGCGCGACACCAAAGGCAAAGAAAGCGGAGCAGGCTTCTGCACAGCTCAGCGGAGATTATGTGTTTTGCATCAACGCCGCAGAGCTGCCGGATTCCGGATTCCGCACGGAACTGAAAGACATGATTTCCGGCGAGGATGAATCAGTATCAGCCCCATCGGAAAAGCTGAAACTCTATGTCAGTGATACGGATTACGCATTGATTCGGTATGCGGAAAAGGTATGCCAAACTCTGCGGGAATCGGGACTGGATATTCAGGTGAAAGAATGCAGTGCTACCATGTTGCGTTCCAGAGCCGTAAGCGGACAATATCTGCTGCTGCTTTTCTCCGCAGATCTGATGGATGCCGAATCCGTAGCCGATGCGGACTGTATCACGCTGCACAGCACAGAAATGAGGTGAACAGGATATGCGAAAGCTGAATACCATTCTCTCTGTTCTTCTGCTGGTGATTTTCCTGCTTCACGGCATCATGGGCAGCTTTATGCTGCTCGGCATCGGCAGCAATGCCGGGAAAATTCTTGCATGGGTGGGCGTGGCTGTTCTTGCGGTTCATGCAGGAATCGGCATCATTTTGACCGTGCAGACACTCCGGGCAGAGAAAAATAGCCCCAATCATTATCGAAAACAGAATGCTATGTTCTGGGCAAGACGCGCCAGCGGATTTGCGATTCTCATTCTGATGTTTTTCCATATCGGACTGTTCGGCGGTGTGCAGGACGGTGCCTATATCCTGTTTCCGTTTACCACGGTCAAGCTGATTGCGCAGCTGCTGCTGATTGCATCGCTGGCGGTGCATCTGATGATCAACATTCGCCCGCTGCTGGTGTCCCTTGGTATTATCCGGTTTCGGGAACGGCGGGGCGATCTCTATCTGATTCTATCGGTGATTTTCCTGTTTTCCGCCGCTGCGGTTATTCTTTATTATGTGGGGTGGCAGCAGCTATGAAAAAGAAAATCGTTATTATCGGCGCTGGTCTTGCGGGGCTTTCCGCAGCCTTGCAGACCTCTGAAAACGGCAACAAAGTCGTACTGGTGTCCGCCTATCCCTCCGAACGGGCGCAGTCCGTCATGGCAGAGGGTGGCATCAATGCTGCCTTGAACACCAAAGGCGAGGATGACAGTCCGGAACAGCATTACGCAGATACAATCCATGCTGCCTGCGGCCTTGCGGACGAAAACGCAGTCTGGAATCTGACCCATGCAGCGCCGGAGCTTGTCCGGTGGCTGCATCGCATCGGCGTTCAGTTTAACACCAGCGGAATCGATGAGCCGGATCTGCGCAATTTCGGCGGTCAAAAGAAGAAGCGCACTGCTTTTGCCCAGAGCGACACCGGCAAGCAAATCATGACCGCACTGATTGATGCTGCGCGGGAGCAGGAAGAGAACGGAGCCGTTAAAAGGCTCAGTCATCACGATTTTGTCACGCTGCTCATGGAGGATGCAGCCTGCTGCGGCTGTGTTGTTCGTGACCGATATTCTGGGGAGCGTCTGACGCTGTCCGCAGATGCCGTTATCATTGCCACGGGCGGAATGCACGGCCTATTTGGTGACACCACCGGCTCTTTGTTCAATACAGGGACGGTCACGGCAGAGCTGTTCCGATTGGGTGTTCCGATGGCAAATCTGGAAATGATTCAGTATCACCCTACCACCGTACCAATCGGCGGCAAGCGAATGCTCATCAGCGAAGCGGCCCGCGGAGAGGGTGGCAGACTCTTTGCCATGCGGGACGGAAAGCCGTGGTATTTCATGGAGGAAAAATATCCGGAGCTGGGGAACCTGATGCCCCGCGACATCACTGCAAGAGAGATTTGGACAGTCCGGCAGCAGAGTGAAGTATTCTTGGATATGACCGGCCTTGCACCGGATGTATACGAGAAAAAGCTTTCCGGTCTGGCAGAGGATTGCAGGGTTTACTTAGGTGAGGACATCCGAAAGGAACCGATTTCCGTCAGCCCCGGTATTCATTATTTCATGGGCGGTATCCGGGTGGACGCGCAGCATCGGACAGGTGTGCAAAATCTCTATGCAGCCGGAGAATGCTGCGCCCTGTATCACGGAGCAAACCGGCTGGGCGGAAACTCGCTGCTTGGCGCACTGTACGGCGGCAGAGTGGCAGCGCAGACGGCCTGCGCAGAAGCAGAATCTGCATCAAAAAGAGCTGTTTCGATTCAACCAAGCAACGCTGTCCTGCCCTGCGAACCGCAGGACAAGGCAGAGCTGAACCGTATCCTGCTCCATGCACTGGGCGTTGTGCGTAGCGGAGATACCATGCAGGATGCTTTGACCCAAATTGCCGGAATGCACGGCAGTCTGCCGCTGCTGGGGCAGGCCGTGCTGAAAAGTGCGCTGGCAAGGAATGAAAGCCGTGGAGCGCATTGGCGTTCGGACTATCCCCAGCGCAATGACGCCGAGTTTCACAAAACAACGGCGGCGTATTATGACGGGCAGACGGTTCATATCTCGTGGGACGCTGTTCCGGAAAGGCGGTGAGCGCAAATGGCATATCAAATTCGGATCAAGCGTCAGTCTGCGCCGGACACAAAATCCTATTGGCAGGAATTTTCCTACGATGGTTCGGCAGATGCTTCTGTTGCCGCAGTCCTCAATGAACTGAATGGCAGGATGCCCCTGACAGATGCCTTCGGCAATCCGGCGAAGCCGATCAGTTGGGAGTGCGGCTGCATGGTTCGCAAGTGCGGTGCCTGCGCCATGCGTATCAACGGCGTTCCGCGCCTTGCCTGCTCCGTGTTTTTGAATACGCTGAAAGGCACAACGGTTACCTTGGAGCCGCTGAGTAAATTTCCGCTGGTAAAGGATCTGGTAGTTGACCGTTCCATTCTGTTTGAAAACATGAAAAAGATAGAGCTTTGGCTGAAAAGCGATGCTTATCTGGCAGAATATACCCATGAAGCACGGTATCAGTCTGCCCGGTGCCTGATGTGTGGCTGCTGTCTTGAGGTGTGCCCCAACTTCTCCGCAGAAGGCAGCTTTGCGGGTGCTATTGCCCCGGTGAATGTATATCGCATTCTGAACGAAGAACAGGATCACTCCCACAGAGAAGAACTGTCCGCCAAGTATAAAGCGGCTTTCTTTGATGGCTGCGGGAAATCTCTATCCTGTCAGGATATTTGTCCGGCACATATTCCTGTCGAGGAGCTTACGGTTCGCTCCAATGCAGCAGCTATTTGGAGGAGATAAGTAATGAATTATTCTGGAATCATAGTTGGATTGATTTCACTTGCTATAATTGGACTGTGGCACTTCATTGTCATTAAAGGGGAGTATCTGCTTGGAAAAAGAATATGCATCCTCATTTTTGCAATTATCGGGTTTATATTCATTTGCGTATCCATGCTTACGGATAATATAGAAATCAGCGTACTGCTTGCATTATTTGGTTTTTCAGCACTCTGGGGAATCCGAGAGGTTGTCGAACAGGAGCGCAGAGTGGCAAAGGGATGGTTCCCCAAAAGAAACAAGAAATATTGATTTATAACAAATAAGGAATTCCCAGCAGTTACAAAGCGTAGCTGCCGGGAATTTTTATCGGCTCATATCAAAATCATGATTGTGCTTTTGCTTCTGCCTATTAGATTTCCGTTGCGGATACCGGCGCTCATATTCGCGCCGCATGGCTTTATCGGAAATGCTATCCGTCGTTTCGCCAATTACGGTATCTGCCTTGCGTTCGGCGCTCATCATAGCGCGGTAGTCATAGTCGCTGCCAAAGGTTTCCCTTAGCTTCGCGGAGAGCGTTCGGGTATGCTCACGGCGAATATCGATGCGGATATTTTTCACGGAGTCAATATCCTCTGGACAAATTTCGGCGTGGGCAGCCTCAAACTCAGCGACACTTTCATCGCGCATGGCAGTCAGTTTTTCATGCTGCTCGGTCAGCTTCGTGAGGTTCTGCTCAACGATTTCCAGCCGCTTTTTAATATTGTGCGCTTCACTGTCGCTATGGCAGTTCAGAGAAGCGAGCAGCATAGACTTCTTATCGCGCAGTTCTTCGATTTCTTCCGTCAATGCTGCAATCTGTCCGGAAAGCTGGTGCAGACGGATAGGATGCAGGATGCCGCAGGCTTTCTTCTCGGCCAGCATATTCTTGCGTTCGGCAGATTTATCCTTAATTTGCTGTTCTACTGCGTGAATATCTCGTAAGACTGGTGTAATCTTATCCCTTGTTTCCTGATAGTCACGGGTACGCCGGTGGTTGCGAATCAGCTGATATTCAGCAACGATGATTTTATCTCGCAGCGTTTCCAGCGCTTGAGCAATGCGGCTGATGCTGTATTCAGCGGCTTTGGTCAGCTTTTGCAGCGTGGATTTCAGTTCGCGCAGCAGTTTGTTATCTGCCCGTATCTGACGATTCAGCTCGCAGCGGTCAGCAATCATACCCTGCTTTTCCAGATTGCGCGCATGATACCCCTCATGGACAGTCGGCTGCTCGCTCAGTCCCAATGCAGCATGGCTCAGATGTGTAACCCGTTCGGACCGCTGTTGCTGCTCCAATGCGCGATTGATATACTCTGCCCAGCGTTCCCGCCATTCCAGAAGCTGCACTTCACTGTTCCACGCCTCGCAGATGGGATTTTGCCGCCCGAATTTGGTGGCTTTCGGCTGCTTGGAGGTGCGCTCCCATGTCGGATGCAAAGCCGCTTCGGAGGGCGTAAACCAGCCGGTAACGCCGCTTTCATTGCGGTACTTATAGAGCTTTTCCCAACCTTCAGATTGTGCCTGCCGAAACTCCGCTGCGGTGAACCCTTTTTCTTCTCCGCGGCGGCAGAGATATTCTTTCTGCGTCTCTGCCTGCCATTTGCCATTGGCATCCAATGGGCGGACGGTCAGCATGATATGGGCGTGCGGATTGTGACCATCTGTATCATGGATGGCGAAGTCGGCGCACATCCCTTTCGCAACACATTCTTCCAGCACAAACTGGTGCAGCATTGCTTGCCAGTCCTGCATGGTCAGCTCCGTGGGCAGTGCAACAATCAGCTGGCGGGCAAGCCGACTGTCTTTTGCTTTTTCGGCCTGTTCTACCGCATTCCAGAGAGTCTGCCGATCTGCCCATTCAGCCGGGGCCATATCGGGCAGCAATATCTCGGAAAACAGAACGCCCGTTTTCTTCGTATAATCATGGGTAATACCGTCATAATCGTTGTAAAGCTGCTCGCCGCTTTGATATGCTGCGGCGGCAACAGCAGAGCGCCCAGCGCCACGGCTGATGACTTTCGCTTCAAAGTGGTAGATTGCCGTTTTTATCACCTCGCTTTTCGTACCTGCTCCCGTCCATCGTCCCTCGTCCTGCGCGTCCTCCGTCCTTTGCTTTGACCGGCGCACCGGGCAAAGCAAGCGGCACGGCTATGGTGTGAAGCATATAAGCGCACACCTGTTCCGTGCCGCAAATCTTCCCACCGCAGTGGGCGCACGATCCCCGAAGGGGATACCACCGCCGCTTTGCGGTGGTGAATAAGTGCGCCCTTCGGGAAGAACGGCAGCCCTTACGGACTGCTTGCGAACTTACGCTTCAACTCAGATTTCAGCGTTTCCAACTCAAGCTCTGCGCATTGCGGATCTTATCCAACTTTCGGAGCGTGAATGGAACGGCACAAAAGCATCTCAGCAGAGAGAAGCTGATGCCTGCAAGCGCAGATTAGACGAGCTTGACACACTGCTTCAGCGAATCTATGAGGATCATGTGTTTGGTCGGCTTTCCGATGAACGCTACGCCGCTATGTCTGCCAACTATGAAGCTGAAATGACAGAACTGAAAACGCACTATACGGAAATTCAGACGCAGCTATCTGCTTATGTGAGAAAAGCCCGCAGCGCAAAAGAATTTGCGGACTTGGTAGAACGATATACCAACATCACCGAAGTAACCGCCGAAATTCTGCATACCTTGGTCGAGAAGATCGTGGTGCATGAAAAAGAAGTGGTAGACGGACAAATCATTATGCGGGTGGATATTCACTACCGCTTCATCGGAAAAGTTGGTTCCATGGATGGCGAAAACTTGCAGACTCCCGGACTTCGCAGGAATGCGAAGCTGCTTGCAGAAGCAGGAGCTATTGCGGCTGCGGGAGCATAAGTCTATGCGGCGCGCGATAAACAAAACACGCCCGTTATCATCAAATACCCGTTCTGGCAGATGACAGCCAAGAACCCAAACG
>NZ_JANGCG010000021.1 GCF_024462815.1 Gemmiger formicilis | reverse complement strand
AAGCTGTATGTCCATTTCTGGCAGGATCACGATTTTGAACTGAAACGCGATGTGCTGGATGTGACCGAGTTCAAAAAACTGCTGAACCGCCCGAAGAAGCCCAAGATGCAGCTGCTTGGGCAGGACGGCAACATTTTCGCCATCATGGGTCGAGCCTCGCGCCTGCTGAAAAATGCCAGGCAGAGCGACAAGGCCAAGGAAATGTGCGACAGGGTCACGGCAAGTCAAAGCTACTCCGAAGCACTCAACATCGTTTCCGAGTATGTGGAAACTGAACTGTCGCCCAGCCCTACGCCCAAGCGTGACCGGGGTGATGCCAGATGAAGAAATACGAGATCACCGACATTGCCCATCCCGACAATCCCAACCTGCACCGCATCCGCGCGGTGACGGACTTAACCGAGGATGTCCTTGCCGGGATGCTCGGCGGCTATGTGGAAAGCCGCGATAATCTCGACCAAGCTGGTCGCGCGTGGATTTCAGCGGATGCCATCGCCTGTGAAAATGCAGTTGTCTGCGGGGATGCAGTCCTTACAGATCACGCCGTTGCAAAGGGCTGCGCTTATGTCGGAAAGAACGCCACCGTAATGGGGGATGCCACTGTGCAGGATGATGCCATCGTCTGCGGCGGACTGCTCACGGGAAAAAGCTGTGTCTGCGGTTATGCCGTGATTCGGCAGGATGAGCAAACCTTGTGCGCACCGATCATTGACGGCAGCACCCGCATCTATGGCGAAATCTCTGGCAATGTAGTCTGCCGCGGCAATGCCGTTGTCCTGCCCGGTACCAAGCTCGACAACAGGACGCAGGACTGCTTTGTACTCGAAGATGACCGTGTTTCTGTGCAGACAGCCAGCCGGACCCCGCCCCCGAAAGAACCCCGTACCCATGATTTTGAACGATAAAACGAAAGGAAGATGCCTTTGAAGAACACTCCCGAAACGCTCAACATTCTCAACCCTGATTTCCGGATGCCCGAACACTGCGGCGGTGACCGCTGGTCGATCCTGCATGGGGATTCTTTGCAGATCCTCCGCCAGTTTGTGCCGAACAGCTTCGATGCCATCATCACCGACCCGCCCTATGCCAGCGGCGGCAGCAGCCAGACCACCAAGAACCGCAGCACCAACGAAAAGTACAGCAGCATGAGCAAGGAAAAGGCGCTACCCGACTTTGACTCTGACCAGATGGATCAGCTGAGTTGGATGTTCTGGACGGCGGCATGGCTGCAGGATGCCCGCCGCATTGCCAAGCCCGGCGCGCCTGTTTGTCTGTTCATCGATTGGCGGCAGCTGCCCGCCATGACGCTGGCCCTGCAGTGGGCTGGCTGGACCTGGCGTGGCGTGGCGGTGTGGGATAAAGTCGCCAGTCGCCCGCAGAAAGGACGCTTCCGCCAGCAGTCCGAGTACATTGTGTGGGGGTCCAACGGCAAAATGCCGCTTGAGAGAAATGTTGGGTGTCTGCCGGGCGTGTTCCGTTACCCGAACCCGCAGAACCGCATCCATGTGACCGAGAAGCCCTTGCAGCTTATGCGGGATGTGGTGCAGATCTGCGAACCGGGCGGGCGCATCCTTGACCCCTTTGCCGGGGCAGGCACCACCGTGCTGGCCGCTGTGCAGGAAGGCTATGAGGCTGTCGGTATTGAAATGTCAGATGCCTACTTTTGCCGCAGCACCGAACGGCTGAAAACCGCCCTTGAATCCGAAGTGAATCAAAACTGATTCACTATTTTGCAAGAGATACCGAAAAGTGAATCAAATCTGATTCACTCCCGAAATTCAGAAAGGAAACACGAAAATGAAACGACCTTGGGCTTTTATCTGCGCCAGCGAGGGCGCGACATCCAAACACCTGCGCAACTATTGCCGCGAGGTGTATCTGCTGGGCTACCTGCCGGTATGCCCCAAATTGCAGGACAGCCAGTATTTGGTGCTGGAAGATGCCGTGGAACGCAGCGAATACACCGCCATTGTGAGGGATAAGCTGCTGCGCTGCCCGATGCTGGTGGTCTGCAGTCGCAATCAGGATGCAACCACCAACGCGCAGATCGGTTTGGCACAGAAATACAACCGCATCGTGACGACCTTGGACGGTTTGAAGAAAGCCGTTTCGGAGGGCGACGACCTTGTGTCATGACCCATTTTGCGGGGTGTCGTGTTTTGCAAGCATAGCGTTTGGATATCCAAACGCACTTTTGGGGTGATCCCCAAACCCCCTCAATGCGCAGACGCGGTCATGTGATTCCGTTGCGGCTGAACGAGCGCGAGTACCGCCATCTTTGTGAACAGGTCAAAACAAGTGGATTATCCCGCGAGGAATACTTGCGCTCCCTTATCTTAGGCAAGGAAATCCATCCGCGCCCCTGCACACACCATGCGGAACTTGTGCGGCAAATTTCCGGTTTGTGCAACAACGCAAACCAGCTTGCGCACCGCGCCAACAGCACGGGCGTGGCGGGGCAGCAAAGCGTGGACGAGATGACGCGCATCGCCAAGGAAGTCTGGCGCGAGATAAAAGAAAACTACTAGGAGGCTCTATGAAATATGGCTTACACATCCGTGATCCCTGTCCGCCGTCTGGATCGGGCGGTGAAATATGTGATGAACAAAGAAAAGACCATGGCTGTATCCTTGCAGGACGCCCTCGATTATGCCGCCAACCGCGATAAAACAGAGCAATCCTGCTTTGAAAGCTCGTATGCCTGCACGCTGGAAACCGCCTTTGCCGATATGCGCCAAACCAAGGAGCGCTGGCATAAGCTGGGCGGTGTGCAGGGATACCACCTTGTACAGAGCTTTGCCGCCGGCGAAGTGACGCCGGAACTTGCGCACCAAATCGCAAAGGAACTGGCAGACCGTGTGCTGGGCGGGCGGTACGAATATGTCATCGGCACCCACCTGAACACCGGGCATATCCATTCCCATATTGTCTGGAACTCGGTCAGCTGCGTGGATGGCAAAAAGTATCGCAGCAACTATAAAAACTATGTGACAGAGATTCGCGCGGTGTCAGATGAACTTTGCAGAAAATACAAGCTGTCGGTCATCGACACCGAAAGCTCAAATCATGTGGCAAAGCCTTATGCGGAGTGGATGGCAGAAAAGAATGGTCAGCCCACATGGCGCACCGCCATCCGACAGGATGTGGACGATGCCATTCAGCAGAGCCTTACATGGCGGCAGTTTCTTAGCGCACTGGAACGCAAAGGGTATGAAGTCCGCATGGGGCACAAGTATCCAGTTCTGCGCCCACCCGGAAAAGAGCGCTTTGTTCGCTTCAAAACGCTGGGCAAGCGGTACACACCCGAAGCCATCCAAACGCGCATCCTTTATCCACAATTTAACCACTGTTTCGCGGAAAACTCGCCGCGCGTCCAATATGGCCGTCTGCGCAGCGGCAAGCCCCGCTGCAAGCTGACCGGGCTGCGGGCGCTGTACTACCGATACCTGTATGAGTTGGGCGCACTCCCACGCAAGCCGCGTCGCCCCAGCTATGCCGTGCGGCAGGATGCCTATAAGCTGGATCAGAGAATCCGGCAGATGGAATTCTTATCCAAGCACAACATTGACACGTTGGCACAGCTGGAAACTTACCGACAAGCCAAGCTGGGTGAAATTATCCGGCTCACTGCAGAAAGAAAATCGCTGTATAAAACAAACCCAGACAGCCCACTCATCCAGCAAGTCAACACCGCCCTAAAACAGCTTCGCCAAGAGGAACGGCTCTGCCGCAAAATCGCAGAGCACTCCCTAGAGGTGCAGCAACACCTCACCGAAGCCCGCCGTGACCGCGCCGAACAGCAAAAACAAGAACAGGAACGCGCGCGTGACCGCCGCCCTGATATTACAACACGTTAATCTGTAAGACCTAGCAGCCAATCCCGTGCATTGATGCGGCGAATGCCGTCATACTGTTCCTCCGGGTCATCGTCCATCGTAAGAATATATTTAGGATAGTGGTCGCGGATGGACAGTAAGGGTCGCAGCTCCCGCTGCAGGGTATCCGCATCACGAACGGAAAGTGCCACTTGGTAATAGAAGGTACTGTTGCCGTTCATTGCCACAAAATCGACCTCAAAAGAATCGACCTTTCCGACATACACATCATAGCCGCGCCGCAGCAGTTCCAGATAAATCACATTTTCCAGAATATGACCTGCGTCTGTATTGCGTTTGCCAAGCAGCATAAATCGCATACCGATATCTACGACATAGTATTTTCCCAAAGTTTTCAGATACTGCTTACCCTTGACATTATACCGCTGTGCGGGATAGATAATGTAGCTTTCGGTCAGCGCATCAAGATAGCGTTCGACGGTCTTTACATCAACTTTTCGTCCTTCGGATGTCAGGGTGTCTGCGATTTTCTTGGAGGAAAGCGGACTGCCGATGTTGTCAAAAACATAGCGCAGCACGCTTTTCAACATCAACGGATCGAGGATCTTTCTTCGTGTCAAAATATCTTTTACGACGATCGTGTTGAAAATGCCATCCAAGTAATCCCGAATCTTGTTCGGATGCCCCTTAAGTTCCAGCGCATAGGGAAAGGAGCTGTTTTCCAGATATTCGGTATATTTTATTCCGCGATCTTCCATACTGCCGGTACTCTGCATATATTCCTTAAAAGAAAGCGGCAGCATTTCGATTTGCACATAGCGCCCGGAAATAAGGGTGGCTATTTCACTGGACAGCATATAGGCATTGGAACCTGTGACGTATATATCTACATTTTTCTTGATATACAAGCTGTCGATCACTTTAGGAAAATCCGTGACGTGCTGTATCTCATCCAGAAAAATGTAAGTCATCTTTTCGGGAACAAGACGGTCTTTCAGGTAAGCGTACAGTTTTCTATAGTCGGTAAGTTCCTCAAAATCCATATCCTCAAAATTGATGGCAATAATTTGGTCTTGTTCGACGCCATTCTGCAGCAGCCAATCTTGGTACATTTCCATCAAAACAGACTTTCCGCAGCGGCGGATACCTGTTACGACCTTGATGAGTTGCTTGTCCTTAAACGCAATCAGTTTATTCAGGTATTCAGTTCTGGTAATTCGCATAATAAACCCTCCGCAGCTTTTAATGATAGTATACGCCAAAAAGTGTAAAATGTCACGCACTTTTTGGAACCGAATCCAAATAATTCGAGAAGGAAGGATGTATATGAATTATTCAAACAAAGACTACATCGAACACCTTCGCCGCAAGTACCCGCCCGGCACGCGGCTGCAACTCAGTTGCATGGAAGATGATTTCCCCGTGCCGCCTGGTTCTATGGGCACGGTGGAATGTATCGACGATGCCGGGCAAATCCATGTGGATTGGGACTGCGGGCGCAGCCTTGCGCTTATTCCCGGCGTGGATTCGTTCAGCCGCTTGTCCTCACCCAAAGAAAAGGCCGGTGATGCCAGATGAATTACGGCTCTGAACCCGCAGACCAGGTCGTCCGCTACTCGCTGGAGGGTGCAGAGTTTGCCCTGCGCATCTCCGGCACCGCTGCGAAAAACTTCTTTATTTTCGCACAGGCAGTGCTGCACGACAGTAAAAAGACCCACGGCAAAACGCACCTAATCCGTTTGCTGAAAGAGCAGAAGCCGCTGAAATTTTTCACGGTGGACAAGTATGATATGCGCGCCTTTGCCCGTGCGGCAAAATCCCACGGCTTGCTGTTCTGTCCCATCCGCGACAAGATGGATCCCGACCACATTGAAATCGCCATTTTGCAGGACGATGCGTCCAAGGCCAACCGCATCATTGAGAAATTGCAGTTGGATGTCGTGGACACCGGCACGGCAGAACTGGTCGATGCTGTGCAGCAGAATTTGGAAAATGCAGCCCCCAACCACAAGGACACACCCACCGTGGATTTTCCTCTGGGCTCGGAGAACGCCAGTCCGTCCGAGCCTTTCTCCGACAGCAGCAGATTTTTTGCAAACTCGCCGTCGCCGCGCGCCGATCAGCTTCGAGCCAAGGGTGAGCGCCCCAGCGTCCGCATGGAGCTGCGGGATATTACCGCCTACCTGCGAAACCGGGCAGAGGCACCCAAAGACCGTATGCCCAAGCTGCCGGTAAAAATCCGGCGCAAAGAAAAGGTGCTGTAAATGTTTTCTGTTTGTTTTCATGTGCGGACTAGCTTTTACAGCGCCTTTAGGATATGTTGTAGACAACAGGAGGTGCAAAAACAATGACAGAACGTAAAGTTAAACTTGACCATGCCAACAAGAGCATCTTGCTCCGGGCGCTGGGTGATGTCTACTACGGCCAGCGTGCCAACGGCGGCAGCACCGAGGTGACCGGACGGCTCATCCTGCGGGTGAACGATTTGCCTGCAGGCGGCAAACTGACGCTGACGGCGGCAGAGTATCATCTGGCAAAAGCGGCTCTCAACCAACTGCGCACCCAGCGCTTGGCAGAGGGCGGTTATACTGATGCGGTGGATGATGCCCTCGCGCGGCTGCTCCACGCCCACACGCCGCTACTGCTCTGGTGAAGAAGATGCAGAACTGGCAAGAGAACATTCCTATGACGAAAGATAAGTTTTGGGAGGTCATCAACAACGCCAGAGCCATAGCACCAGCGTTGGAAGGCGAACCGCTGCGGGAATCCCTGTACAAGCAGCTTTTGACGCTGTCCCCGGATGAATTAGTCGGCTTCGACTGCGCGTGGCAGGAATACCGCAGGATAGCAAACAGCCCGCAGTTGATTGCCGCGGCCTGTATCATCAACGGCGGTACATCGGATGACCGATTCGACTATTTCAAAAATTGGCTGATTCTGCAAGGACAGTATGCCTTTCGTCAGGCGCTGAAAGACCCCGATGCGCTTGCTGCGCTCAAGATTCCGTTCGACGACACCGAATGGGAAGATTGCGGGTATCTGACAAGCCTTGCCTTTGTGGGCAGAGCATTGCCAACCTACTTTACACAGGAAGGTATCGCCGAGGAACTGCGCCGCAAATACCCCACTCTGTTGCAACCCCCTGGAGCCTTGGATGCAGAAATCATGCGTGTGCTGCTTTATCCGAACCGTAAGCAGGAACAGGCATTTGACCGCTACCTGCTCGGCCTTGAAGTACAGCACTACATCGACATCAGCGGGCTGGACAGCTACGATAAGTTTTATCTGGAACACATTTCATGCAGGTGGGAGTGGGATTATCTGAGAGAAAGTATCCGCGAGGAAACGCCCCAACCGCGGCAAGGAAAGCTAAGCCCTGACATTGCCAGCACTCTGCCCAAACTTTGGAAGAAGCGGCTGGCGTGGGATGCGGAACAGAGAAAGCGCCCGCCCTATCGCGGCAAAGAAAGGTAACTCACCACGCCGGGAAGAAAGAACCCTTGGTGGGTCTGGATGCTGCCACTGCCACTTGTATGGTGGGCGGCGCTGGCGGTGGCTTGCCGCTGGAAGCCGGGCATGAAAATAACGGCTCTGCTGGATGCGCTGAACAGCGCACTGGCAGAGCCGTTTGCGTTGGCGTGGAGCAGAGACAGCCCGCGCTTTTTGCTGGTGTTTACGGTGATTTACGCGGTAGCGGTTATCGTGGCAGTTACCAATCAGAAGAACACCCGCCCCGGTGCGGAGCATGGCTCGGCGGCTTGGGGCGATGTGTTTCGGCTGAATAAGTTCTACATGGACAGGCACGGGTCGAATCTGCTGCTGACCCAGCATTTTCACATCGGGATAGATGGCTACAAACACAAGCACAACACCAACATTCTGATTGTCGGCGGCTCCGGCGCAGGCAAGACCAGAACCTACGGCGTACCCAATGTGCTGGAATGTGCCTGCTCTATGGTAATTACAGATCCCAAGGCTGAAATTTTGCGTAAGACCGGGAATTTGTTGAAGCAAAAGGGCTATGAAGTTATCGTTTTTGACCTCATAAATCCCGCTGCATCGTTCTGTTATAACCCATTTGTCTATGTGCATGATGACCGTGAAGTGCTGACCTTGATTGAAAATCTGATTCAAAACACCACGCCATCACATTCAAAAAGCAGCGACCCATTCTGGGAAAAATCCGAAACTGCCCTGCTCCAAGCCCTCATGCTATACCTGCTGCACGAAGCTCCGCCCGAAGAACAAAACTTCTCTATGGTGATGGAAATGATCGCCGCTGCTGAAGTCCACGAGGATGATGACAACTACCAATCCCCGCTGGACATCTTGTTCGAGCGCTTGGAAATGCGTGAACCCGATAGCATCGCTTGTAAGCAGTACCGCATTTTCAAACAAGCGGCAGGCAAAACGGCGAAATCGATTTTGGTAAGTGTGGGTGTGCGCCTTGCTGCATTCAACCTGCCGTCTATCGCCAAGCTGACAATGACGGACGAGCTGCATTTGCCGGAATTGGGCGAGCGCAAAATCGCGCTGTTCTGCTGTATCCCGGACTCGGACAAGTCGCTGAATTACTTGGTCGGCATGATCTACACCCAGCTTATCCAAACGCTGTATCGACAGGCCGACCGTGTACACAAAGGGCGCTTGCCTGTGCCGGTGCATTGCCTGATGGACGAGTACGCCAACATTTCCTTGCCGAAAGACACCTTTTTGTCGGCATTGGCAACGATGCGTTCCCGCGCCATTTTCTGCTCCATCATCGTGCAGAACATGGCACAGCTAAAGGCTATGTACAAGGATGATTCGGAATCGCTGGTCGGTCTGTGCGATGAGTTTCTCTACCTTGGAGGCACCGAAAAAGAAACCCACAAGTATGTTTCGGAACTGCTGGGGAAAGAAACCATCTCCACTACCAGCTATAACCAAAGCAAGGGGCGCAGCGGCAGCTACAGCATCAACCACCAGCAATCCGGGCGCGACCTTATGACCCCGGACGAAGTGCGGCTGCTGGACAACGGCAAGTGCATCTTGTTTATCCGAGGGGAGCGCCCCGTGGTGGATTTCAAGTATAACTTGCTCAAGCACCCGAATATCCGCTGCACCGAGGACGGCGGCGCAGCCCCCTACGACTACACCACCGCCGACAACGCGCTGGACGATCTGCCCGGCACACCCGAAAATTATGAACTGCTGGATATGGACGACTTTCTGCCTGCCGAAGCGGCAGAAATGAAGCCTACCATACAAAGGATTCGGAGGTCTACATGAAGCTGAATCATAACAAAAAATCCGTGAAAATTTCTCTCAATTTGTTTGCGCTGTACGCCGTCATGGTGTGCGGCATTGTTTTTGCCCTGCCCGCGTTCGCCGCAGATGACCCGCTGGTCGTGGTCGAGAACCTCTCCACGTTCATCTTTTCGCTGATCCGCGCGGTGGGTCTTATCCTGCTGGGGTGGGGCATCGTGCAGGTCGGCCTGTCCTTGCAGAGCCATGACCCCAGCCAGCGCAGCCAAGGTTTCCTGACGCTGGCGGGCGGTCTGGTTATCACGTTCGCCAAAGAAATCCTCGACCTCATCACCGCGTGAGGGCCGCACCAAGAGGAAAGGCGGTGATGCCCTGTGGGTGAGTCATGGATCGTCAGCAACTTAAACGCCGCGCTCTCCACATGGAACGATAAGCTGGCGGAAATCTGGTCGCTGCTGACCGAAAGTCCGCAGACATTCAAAGGCGGGCAGGTCTGGGGCGTTATGACAGGCATCCACGGCGCGTTGCAGGCAATCGGTTATGGGCTGCTGGTGCTGTTTTTTGCCGTAGGCGTTATGAAAACCTGCGGCAGCTTTGTCGAGGTCAAAAAGCCGGAACACGCGCTGAAATTGTTTATCCGCTTTGCGCTGGCAAAAGGCGCGGTGACCTACGGGCTGGAATTGATGCTGGCGGTGTTTTCTATCGTGCAGGGCATGGTGTCTACGATTATTACCCAATCGGGCAGTTCCGGTATGAGCAGTGTATCGCTGCCGCAGGAGTTGATCGACGCCATAAACAACGTGGGCTTTTGGGATAGCATCCCGCTGTGGGCGGTTACGCTAATCGGCGGGCTGCTGATTACAGTGCTGTCGTTCACGATGATTCTGACCGTCTACGGCAGAATGTTCAGCCTGTGGATGTATGCCGCCATTGCACCGATACCGCTGTCCACATTCGCGGGTGAGCCTACAAGCAGTGTGGGTAAAAACTTCATCCGCAGTTACGCAGGTGTATGTTTGCAGGGCGTGGTGATTGCCTTGTCCTGCATCATTTTCTCTGCCATTTCGTCCAGCCCGCCCGCTGTGGATACCGGCGCATCCGTTGTCACGGCGGTATGGACCTACGTTGGGGAGTTGGCTTTTAATCTACTGGTACTGGTGGGAGCCATCAAGGGCTGTGACCGCATCGTGAAAGAAATTATGGGATTATAAGGGGGGAGAAAAAATTATGGAAATCAAAATACCAAAAGAAGTCCGCGACTACCACGAAAATATCTTTTTCGGGCTGAATACGAGGCAGTTCATCTGCTCGGTGCTGGCGGTCGGCGTGGCGGTGGGCATTTACTTTGCCTTGCAACCGTATGTCGGCACCGAAGAAATCGGCTGGATGTGCATCTTGGGTGCCGCACCCTTTGCCGCCTGCGGCTTTTTTACCTACCACGGCATGACCGCCGACCAGGTGCTTTGAGCTTGGTTCAAGTCCGAAATCCTCTGCCCGAAACGCCTCGTGTTCAAGTCTGACAGTTACTATTACGAAGCCATGCAGCCCGTCATTCGCGCGGGCATAAAGCGAAAGAGAGGTTTGCCTATGAAGAAAAACACCCATGACAGCGAGGAAAATGCTTGATTAAAACCCTGTCGAAAGCGCAGAAGATGGAACGCGAAAAGTTCCGTATTCCGCGCAGTGTACAGGATGCCATTCCCATCCGCCGCATTTTTGCAGATGGCATTTTCCAAGTCGGCAACCAGTATTCCAAAACATGGTCGTTCACCGACATTAACTACGGCATCGCCAGCAAAGAGGACAAAACCAGTATGTTCCTTGATTACTCGGAACTGCTGAATGCTCTCGACTCCGGCGCATCTGCGAAAATCACGATTTATAACCGCCGCATCAACAAGGCTGAGTTCGAGCGCAGCGTCCTGCTGCCTGACAAGGATGACGGTTTGGACGAGTACCGCCACGAATTCAACCAGATGCTGACCGCACAGGTCACCGGCACCAGCAACAGCATTGTGCGGGAGCGCTATCTGACCGTGAGCGTGGTGAAACGCAATGCAGACGAGGCACGCAGCTACTTTGCCCGCGTGGGGACCGACCTTGTAACACACTTGGCGCAGCTTTCCTCGGTGGCAAACGAACTGACGCTGACCGAGCGCCTGCATATTTTCCGCGACTTTTTCAAGGCTGGGGAACAGGCTGCGGCGGAGTTCAACATCCATAAACACGCCAAGCGCGGTCAGAATTTCAAGGACTGGTTCTGCCCGGACAGCATGGAATTTGCCGTGGACCATTTCAGGTTGGATGCACGGTATGGCAGGGTGCTGTATTTGCAGGACTACGCCAGCTACATCAAGGACAGCTTTGTGTCGGAACTCTGCGACCTTGACCGTGACTTGATGTTATCCATCGATATCCTGCCTGTGCCGACAGACGAAGCTGCCCGCCAGCTGCAAAGCACGCTGTTAGGGATCGAGACGAACGTCACCAACTGGCAGCGCCGCCAGAACGCCAACAACAATTTTACCGCGACAGTTCCTTACGATATGGAACTCCAGCGCAAGGAAACCAAAGAAATGCTGGACGACCTGACCACCCGCGACCAACGAATGATGTTCGGGCTGGTGACGCTGGTGCATCTGGCTGACAGCAAAGAGCAGCTCGACAGCGACACCGAAACGCTCTACTCCACGGCGCGTAAGCACCTGTGCCAGCTTTCCACGCTGCGCTGGCAGCAGAAGGACGGGCTGGACACAGTGCTGCCTTACGGGCTGCGGAAAATCCAAGCCCTGCGCACCCTTACCACAGAAAGCACCGCTGTGTTGATTCCGTTCCGCGCACAGGAAATCATGCAGCCGAACGGTTTGTACTACGGGCAGAACGCCGTCAGCAAGAACATGATCGTGGCAGACCGCCGCTTGCTGCTCAACGGCAACAGCTTCCGTTTGGGCGTGTCCGGCTCCGGCAAGAGCATGAGCGCCAAGGAAGAAATCGTGCAGATCGCGCTTTCCACCGAGGATGACATTCTCATTCTCGACCCGGAAAGTGAGTTCGGCTATCTGACCGAAGCCCTCGGCGGCGAGGTCATCCGCATTTCGGCTACGTCCGATACCCACATCAACGCGCTGGACATGGATCGCGCCTACGGTGACGAGCGCAATCCCATCGTCAGCAAGTCGGAGTTTGTGCTGTCGCTGTTTGAACAGCTCATCGGGGACGGCATGGTGACTGCAAAAGAAAAATCCATCTTGGGCCGCTGCACGGAGCAGGTGTACCTGCCCTACATCCGCAACGGCTATAAAGGCACCCCTCCCACATTGCAGGACTTTTACCGTCTGCTCCAGATGCAGCCAGAACCCGAAGCGCAGGGGCTGGCGCTTTCGTCCGAGTTGTTCATTGCCGGCACGCTGAACACCTTTGCCCGGCACACCAATGTGGACACGCAGGCGCGGATTATTGCCTACGACATCCGCGAATTGGGCGAGCAACTTATGCCGCTGGGTATGTTGGTGACGCTGGATGCCATTTACAACCGCGTGATTCAGAACTGGAAAAATGGGCGCAGAACGTGGATTTTCTGCGATGAGTTTTACATTTTGTTCCGCTATGAGTACAGTGCAAACTTTTACTACAAACTGTGGAAACGCATCCGCAAGTACAACGGACTTGTGACCGGTCTGACGCAGAATGTGGACGAACTGCTGCGCTCCGACACCGCCCGCCTGATGCTGGCAAACTCGGAGTTTCTCGTGATGCTGAACCAGAGCGCTACCGACCGCGAGGAACTGGCGAAGCTGCTGAACATTTCCGATAACCAGCTGGGCTACGTCACCAATGTCCCTGCAGGCTGCGGGCTGATTCGCTGTGCCGGCAACATTGTTCCATTCACCAATTCCTTTCCGAAGGATACAAGGCTCTATAAACTGATGTCGACCAACCCGTCCGAGAAAATGGAGTAAATCTTTGCGTTATAAAAATAAAGGACCGCCGAAGCGATCCTCAGGGGTGCTACAAACTGGAAGTTATCGCTCTGACATATATTTCTGTATTTCTTCTGAAGTCAATTTTCTTACCTGCGTATTTGCATATTCTTTATATTCTTCGATAATAAAAACAGGCTTCATATCAAAGGGGTGACTATCTCATTTTTTGTTGTGGAATATTCCGAAAAGCAAATTGCGAATAAATGATATTCATGAGAATTAAAGAAAAGACCCAATCGAAATGATGCTTTATAGCGAATAACCAAAATAAAGCGCGATTTTTAAGGGATATTTTTCCTTCCTTACAGCATTTTGCGGATTTGAAGTTTGCGATAAGGCTACAGCAAGGGAGGGAGATCCCTGCATTGGAGCCAAGCGAGCGACGCAGAAAGATCATCGGGATTACTATGATTCCATCTATCAGGATGACGAGTTAAGCTCACGGGCCAAGGTGGTACTCATCTACCTCCGGGATCATGCAAGCAAACAGGATACCTGCCGGCCGGGAATTAACACCATCGCCGCTGGGGTGAGCCTGTCCCGCTCAACGGTGAAGCGGGCACTGGATGATTTGGTGAAGGCGGGGTTGGTGGAGAAGTCCAGCCGCTGGAGGGAAAATGGAAGTTTGACCTCAAATCTATATCAAGTCCTATAAATGCTAAAACCAAAAGTTGCGTTGTAAAATGGCAAGGTTGCGCGGTTACTATTTATTATAATTCAAAAATAAGTAGAATAACAGTAGAATGAGTTATGCTATATATAAATATAGCAAAATCATATCGTGAGAGAGGAGATTATAGCATGAAGCGCAAAAAACCGATTATCCGCACGGCCATTTCCAGCATCCTCATGGCATTGATCCTTGTGGTGGTCATTGTGGCCAATATGATGATTCGACCTAATTTAAGTGTAATCAATGGGACATTAGGTGATAAGACCACGATTTCTATTAAGCAACCCAACAGCTACAACGAGTCGCTGGATCTCCAGTATAGCAAGGCCGATTTCACCCCGGAAGAAATGGCTGAAGCGGAACGGGTCCTTAATGAGCAGATTGCCGGGGAAGGGATCGTCCTGCTGAAAAACGATGATGACGTTATGCCGTTCTCAACTGACACCACTTTCAGCTTTTTTGGCCGCTCGTCCTTAAAGCTGGTGGGCAATTCCCTTTATGAGACACTGTTGGCCTTGGGATTCCCAACTGATCCTGGCACAACATTGAAAACAGCTTTTAAAGAAAGCGGCTTTGGGATCAACGAAACCCTTTGGAATTTCTATGAATCCGGCAATGGAAGCGGATATGGACTTGGCGTAGGCTCCCTCAATTACGGCCAGGATGAGGATTTCTCCATCAACGAGTGCCCTTTGGACGTGCTGGAAGCTGAACCCGGCCTTTTAGACAGCGCCAAGGGTACTGTTCCTGTATTTGTGTGGGGCCGCCGGGTCGGAGAAGGCCGGGATATGCCCCGCTCCATGTATAACCATGCGGACAATCCCGAGGACAAGGCCAAAAGCTATCTGGAGCCGGACACCACCGAGCTGGAGATCCTCCAGTACCTCAACGACAATTTTGACCAGGTGGTGCTGCTGGTCAACAGCTCCGCCGCCATGGAGTTGGGCTGGACGGCGGACTATCCCAACATCAAGTCCATTGTCTACATTCCCAGCGCCGGCAATTACGGCTTATATGCGTTGGCGGACATCTTTTCCGGCAAAGTGAATCCCTCCGGCAAAACCGTGGACACCTTTGCCTATGACGCATCCAGCGCTCCCGCCGCGGCAAACTACGGCGACTTCCAATACTATGACGAAAACGGACAGCCCACTGCCTACAACTATATCTCCTATAAGGAAGGCATCTATGTTGGCTATCGCTATTTCGAAACCCGCTATGAGGATGTGGTTTTAGGCCAGGGCAATGCCGGCAGCTATGACTATGCCTCCACCGTGCTCTATCCCTTCGGCTATGGCCTAAGCTACACTACGTTTGATTGGAGTAACTTTAAGAGCAGCTGGAACGGAGACACCTGTACAATTACGGTGGATGTGAAAAACACCGGCAGCAAAGCGGGCAAAGACGTTGTCCAGGTCTATATCCAGTCCCCGTATACCGACTATGACCGGCAGAATTTAGTGGAAAAATCCGCCGTCCAACTGGTGGGCTTCGGCAAGACCGAACTGCTTGCCCCGGGGGATTCCGAGACGGTAGCGGTGACCTTTGACCGGGAACAGCTCAAGGCCTACGACTACATGAACGCCAAAACCTATATTCTGGATGCCGGCGACTACTATATCACCGTCGCCCACGATGCCCATGACGCGATTAACAATGTGCTGGCAGCCAAAGGCTATACCACCACAGATGGGATGACAACTGAGGGCAACGCGGACCTGTCCAGCACTTACACCGTTATGGCGCTGGACACCAATACATTCTCTACCCAAACCCCTACCGGTGTGTCCATCACCAATCGGTTTGACTTTGCCCGCGGCGATTTGCAGTATCTCACCCGGCAGGATTGGGAGGGCACCTGGCCCACTACCGACGGCGAGGTCAGCGATCAGGCATCCACCTGGAGCAATGAGATTAACGGCAGCGATGGGGGCTCTTATACTTATAAAAAGACGGTTAGCGCGGATGAACTGGCCAAGCTCCAGTCCACCGATTCCCTGAGCCCGGTGGATGTATCGGCCATCACCGATACCCCTGTGTATCACGCCAAGAACGGTATTACCCTGGCAGAGTTGCGGGGCCGGGACTATGACGATCCCCTTTGGAACGACCTGCTGGATAACCTGACCCCGGAGGATTATCAAACGATGATCACTCTATCCGGCTATGGCACAATCGCGCTGGACAGCGTGGGTAAACCCTATGCCCAGGATTTTGATGCGGCCACCGGCCTGCTGATGGGCGGAACCGGCATGAATTACTGCGGCAGCATCGTCCTGGCCCAAACCTGGAACCAGGAGCTGGCCCAGCGGTACGGTGAAATGATCGGCAACGAGGCCCTGACTGGCGGCTGCGTGGGCTGGTATGCCCCCGCCATGAACATCCACCGCCTGCCCTACTCCGGGCGGAACAACGAGTATTATTCCGAGGACAGCTTCCTTTCCGGCATGATGGCCTCCGCCTCCAGCCGAGGCGCCGCGTCCAGAGGGATGTATACCTTCATCAAGCATTTTGCGGTCAACGATCAGGAAAACCACCGCGGAGACGGCTCAGACAGCGCGGGCAACGTTCAGATGGGTCTGGCCACTTGGGCGAACGAGCAGGCAATCCGCGAGATCTACCTCCTTCCCTTCGAGATGTGCGTTACAAATGACCCCATCACACTGAACTATGTGGAGGAAGACGGCAATGGCGGCTATCGCAACGCAAGCAGGGATTTTCCCGCTGTTACAGCCCTCATGACCTCATTCAACCGGCTGGGCTGCACCTGGACAGGAGGCTGCTATCCGCTGATCACCAATGTGCTGAGGGAGGAGTGGGGCTTCCATGGTTTCGTCATCACGGACGCAGCTCACACCAGACCCTTCATGGACGCCTACCAGATGATTGAAGCCGGCGGCAACGCCAAGCTGACCAACGCGGACAGCAGCACCATTCCATTTACTTTTGAAAAAGATAATGCGGCCCATTACCATTATGGCCGGGAAGCCATGCATGGGATTTTGTATGCTGTGGCGAATTCGAAAGCAATGAACGGCCTGATGCCTGGTTCTACATTCACTACTCCAAAGACAATGGCGGAGAAGATTTTGATTGGGATCGATGTGGTCGGTGTAGTATTGATCCTTGCGCTGGGCTGGTTTATCTACCGTGGTTTTCGGAAGTGGAAAAGAAGTGCGGCTGAACCGGCATAACGGCATCAAGGATCACGACAAAGGAGGAGGAAAATGAAAAAGGCTCTTTTCCCGAGAGGCATAGCGCTGCTGCTGTGCACCGTCTCTATTTTCTCGCTGCTGGCCGGGTGCGGCGGGAAAGTGGTCACCACACCAGACCCTGCCGAATCCGCCAAAGGGGACGTCTCCGCGCCTAATCGGGGCATACCAGACCGCTCTGACCTTCTCTATCTGTCCGCCATTGAGGGGTACAAGAAAACGGACTGGACGGCCAACTGGATCTGGACTGAGAGCTGCGCGGAGGACAGCTACGTGGCTTTCCGCAAGACCTTTACGCTGGAACAGGCGGTTCCCACCGCCACTGCGTTCATTTCCGCCGCGGATAAGTATGTGCTGTGGGTCAACGGGGAGCTGGTAGTGCTGGATGGGTCGCTGAAGCGTGGACCTACACCCTATGACAGCTACTATGACACGGTGGAACTCACCAACTTGAAGCAAGGGGAAAATACGATCGCGCTGTTGGTTGCCTTCAATGGCCGCTCCGGGGACGGCTCCATCGTTCCGGTTCTTGTAGATGAGGAAGGAGACGAATATACCCAAGCGGGCCTTATCTTTGAACTGGATGCCGGCGGCACGACGATTTGCTCGGACAGCTCCTGGAAGGCTGCCCGGCACACCGGCTACAAAAACCGGGTCACTGCCGGGGCAGACTATCCCGGCTATAGCCAGTCCTCCATGCTGGCGGAGCGCAATGTCTATTTTGATGCCCGGGACGACTTGGGAGATTTCATGGCAGAGGGCTATAATGACAGTGAGTGGGAGGATGCCACGCCGGTGTCCAAGGCCGGGGATCTGCCCTTCGGTGACCTCTACTCCGCCATGATTCAGCCCATCCGGTTTCAGGATATTGTCGACTTCTCCAACTCTGCCAGCTATGTGGGTACGCCGCTGACCCAGGATACCACCCTGGTGCTGGACCTGCCCGGAAACATCCAGTTCACACCGTATTTCGAGCTGGAGGCTCCGGCGGGCAAAAAGCTCACGTTCTATACGGATACTTATACGGACAAACAGGAGCTGCCCAACTTCAAAGATACCTACGTCACCGCCGAGGGGACCCAGCGCTATGAGAATTACCCTTGGCGCAGCGGCTCCAAGCTCATCATTGAGGCGGAGGCCGGTGTGACCTTCACGCGGCTGGGTTACCGTGCCAGCGGCTTCAACGGGGAGCAGGTTGGCTCCTTTACATCCTCCGATCCGGGGCTGGATCAGCTGTGGCAGGAGTCCCTGAACACGTTGGCTATCTGTATGCGGGATACCTACATGGACTGCCCCGAGCGGGAGCGCGGCCCTTATATGGGGGACGCTTCCAACGAAATTGATGCGGCGCTTTACAGCTATGACCAGGGCGGGCTGGATCTGACGAAAAAGGCCATTCTGGCTTGCGTGGCTTGGACGAGAACCGATGGGGCAATCCCCAGCCGTGCCCCCAGCGTGAAGCCCCAGGAAATCCCCAACCAAAGCCTGATTTTCATGACCAGTGTGTACCACTACTGGCTCCATTCCGGGGATAGGGAGACGGCAGAGGCCTACTGCAACGCCTTCCTGAACTATCTCCGGCTGGTGGAGATGGAAAACGGACTGCCGGTATATCGGGACGGCTCCTGGACGTGGGACGATTGGGGCGACCGCATTGACACGCAGTTACTCCAGACGGGTATCTACTATTACGCGCTCAACGTGACCAAGTCCCTGGCGGATGATCTGGGTATCACGGAGGGAACCGAATTTCTCGCCGAACGGATGGATTCCATGCGGGAGAACTGGCGGGCTGTCTATTACACGGAAGAAGGCTTCAAAAGCCCGGACAGCAAGTACGTGGACGACCGCGCCAACGCTATGCTGGCCCTGTCCGGCTTGGCCGGGGAGAAAGACTGGCCGCTCATCACCGATGTCATCATGAGCACCTACCAGGCCAGCCCGTTCATCGAAAAGTATGTGCTGGAGGCGCTGTGCGTCATGGGTCGGATCGATTTGGCTCTCCAGCGGATGCGGGATCGCTACGCGCCTATGCTCAATGACGAGTATGATACCCTGTGGGAGACCTTTGACGGTGAAACCGGAACGGTGAACCATGGCTGGACTGCTGCGCCATTGTATATCCTCTCTAAGTATGCGGCAGGTATTCGACCCACCCAGGCAGGATTCGAAGCATATGAGATTGCGCCCGGCAATGAGCTGGACAGCTTTCACTGCACAGTCTGGACACCCAAAGGTGAGATCACAGCGGAACTGGAAACCGCTGCGGCGGAGAAGACGCTTACTGTGACAGCCATTGATGCTGCGGGTACGATCCTTGTGCCGGAGGGCATGGGAACAGATCTTATTGTGTCTGGCGGAGACTGTGAAATAGACGGAAACAGGATCTCCGTGGCTCAGGCCGGTAAATACGTCATCACGATCCATTGAAACAAGAATGACCGGGGCACAAGCCCCGGTCATTCTTGCCTTCTATCATACCTACCCTTTGCGCGGCTTGGTGGGGAACCGGATCGTGAGGAAAAACATATTGCCCAGCACCTTGATGTCCATGGTTCCGCCATATTGCCCTGCGATATACTGGATGCTCTTTGTGCCGAAGCCGTGGCGGGATACGTCCCCTTTGCTTGTGGCGGGCAATCCGTGATCCAGCTCCAGCCCACCACTGAAATAGTTGGACTCCTCAATCACCAGTGCGCCCTCCTCCTCGTGACAAGTGAGGGAAACCACCCGTTCTTCGGGAGGGAGGGCTTTGACCGCCTCCACGGCATTATCAATGATATTGCCAAACAGGGAATAGGTCTGCACCGGTGTGAGAAATTCCAGCCCTGTGCCATCCGCCATGCAGGAAAAGGAAATACCGTTTTTCTGACAGGTCATGGCTTTTTCGCACAGAACCACATCCAGCACCTCGTTGCCCGTTTTGATGTTGGCGTCGTAGAACTGGATGGCCTCCCGCAAGGAAGCGGCCTCCTCGCAGGTGAGCTTATCCTCAATTTTATCTAAAATATGTTTGATGTCATGGCATTTCATGTTGATAAGGTCCATATTTGCCTTGACAGACTCAAACTGCGCCCGATCCTGCCGCCAAAGCTGATGGAGGATGTTGATCTGTTGCTCCTGCTCACTTTGGGAGAAAATACCCGCGCAGATGGTGAGGATGGTCAGACTGAGTCCCACATAGAGCACTTTGACCACCAGGTTGAGCATAAAGCTCTCCCCCTCATACACGCGGGAAATGCAGATTAGGATATTCACCAGCGCCACGGTGGAGATGGACAGAACGATCACGTTGCGAGAGGTGCGTTTATTATGCACCAGTTTATTTTTAGGGGTGAAGACAGTGGACAGAATAAAAAAAGTCAACAGATGGAAACCAAAAAATACGACCCAATCCAAATGGGTAGATCCTGTCTCGCCGCCATGGAACAGCGAATTGGTCTTTCTGTCATTGATTCCCAAGAAATTTTGCAGAAGGGGATATAGCTTGTTGGTAAACTGATAGGTCGCCATGCCGGAGCAGAAGGCCAGCAGCGTTTCCGACAGGTCATCCTTCCAGCAGAACAGCAGAGCCGTAAAATTCAGCCCGGAGATTGCGGAATAGCACAGCACCCGCACCGGCAGGGAGCTCGCCTCTGTGTACCAGATGGCCAGGAGAAAACAGACCGCGCTGCCATCCAGCAGGGTCAAGACCACTCGAACGGGGAAAAGATCTCTCCGCCCCAGCTTGCGGGCAAACAAAGCGATGCAGATATAGCACTCCCAATAGGTCAGGATCAGGTTAAAGCCCTGGAAGGCATAGGCTCCCATCAGGCCAATCAAGGTGTTGATCATGGTTTTATGCCTCCCATGTATTGGGAGAACGCCTCCGAAAAGGCCTTGCGGCGGGGATGGCTGATTTGCAGCGCGCTTCCGCCTACATACGCGGTCATCCCCTCAATGCGATCCACATGGGTCAGATTGACCAGCAGGAAATTGTTGCAGCGCGCAAAGCACTGCCCGGACAAGGCAGATTCCGCGCTTTTCATCGTCTGGTATTGGCGGTACTCGCCGTTAAGAGTGTGGTAAATACAGTGATGCCCTTTTACTTCCACATAGAGGATATCCTTGGGGGCAAGACGCACAAAACTGGTATCTGTGCGGATGAACACATCAGCGGGTAGGTCCCGATCCAGCTTGCCCAGCACCTTTGTGAACTTCAGGGCAAACTCCGGATAGGAAATGGGCTTGACAATAAAGTCATAGGCGGACACCTCATAGCCTTGGATGGCGTACTGCCGCATGGTGGTGACGAAGATGAGGATCACCTTTTCGTCCTTTTCCCGCAGGAGCTTGGCCGCATCCATCCCGTTGAGCATGGGCATCATGATGTCCATGTATACGATATGGAACGCAGAATATTTCTCCAAAAAAGTGATGGCGTCGTAAAAAACCGAGATGGAAACGGCCAGTTTGTGCTCGGTGGAATAGGCTTTGATATGGGACTCTAAAACCGCCGCCTGTTCCTTGCTATCCTCCACGATGGCAATATCTATCAAATTGACCCGCCCCCTCTCTCTGATTTACAATATAGCAATTTGGACAAGAAAAGTCAAGGCTGGCGGTCTATGTTTGTAAGATTGTGCGGTCAGAAAGGAAGGTTGTGCGGTTTCTATTGAAAACCTTGGGTATATTTCATAAATTAGAGATAGCAAAAGGGCGTATGCCCTGAGAAATTTATGAGGAGGATACATCCATGAAAAAGTACAAAAAATTGGTCACCCTGTTCCTGACCGCAGCAATGGCGCTGTCCCTCGCCGCCTGCGGCGGCAAGGCGGATGGGAAGATCACCGGCATCTACCTTAGCCCTGCCCAGCTGAGCTACATCAATATGCGCCCGGAGTACAACTACTACCTCACCACCTTCACCCAGCAGGAGATCACCCTGATGGATGACAACACCTACTGCCTGGAGGTGTCCGCCGCCACCTTCTCCGCTCTGGAGCTGTCTGAGAATACCAGTGACGCCAAGGGCAACGAGCGCGAGAACTCCATCACCAAGTTCTACGGCACCTATACCTCCCAGGTGAATGACCTGGACGAGGATCTGCTGGATGTGACTCTGGCAGCCCCCACCCGCGTGGTGCGCAGCTTCGACCAGCTCTACTGGGCCGACACCGACAACTGGAACGATGCCATGGGCAAGGCTGTGGCGCCCACCCAGACTGACCCCAACACCGGCGCCCCGATCGTGGATGAAAACGCCCAGCCCTGGACCGCCCAGCAGTTCCTGGAGAGCGTGGCGTTCCCCGAGACCACCGTGCAGGTCAACGTTAAGACCAGCTCCTTCGACTTTACCGACTTTGCGGCTTAAACTGCCGCGTGGCATCAATTGCTTGCTCCCCAAGGACAAGAGACTGATTTGGAGGAACGCACGATGAAGAAAACGTACATATGGCGGGGGCTTTGCACCCTTCTGGTGCTTGTGCTGTCCCTGACCATATTTGGCCGGAGCCTGGCCTTCACCCGGGAGGGAGACGTAAACCTGTTTCTGGGCACCCTTCCCCCGGCCGTTCAGGTGACGGACGACACCAACTACTATGCATCCGATTACGCTTCTATGGACGAGATGCGCACCGCATTGGAGGATCATATCATCCAGACTCAGGTGGAGGGCAGCGTGCTGCTGCGCAACGAGAACGACGCGCTCCCTCTGGCCCCCAACGCCAGCGTGACGCTGTTCGGTTTTGCCGCGGCCACTCCCGTGTACCACGGCGGCTCCGGCGGCCCGCCCAATGACGGCATCAACCTCTACGATGCCATGAAGGAGGCGGGCTTCCAGGTCAACGAGACCGTATACAACGCCATCGTGGCCGCCAACGGCTCTCGCACCAAAACCGGCCTGATCGGCGAGATCCCCGCTTCCGCCTATGCCGGAACCGAGAGCTCTTATGCCACAAGCTATAACGATGCCGCCATCTACGTTATGAGCCGCTTCGGCGGCGAGGAGGGCGACCTGAACCATGGGCTTCAGGGCGACTGGCAGGAGGGTCCTGCCGGGGTGCCTGAGCTGTCCCTCCATCAGGAGGAGATCGACACCCTCAACCTCATCAAAAATTCCGGCAAGTTCAGCAAAATCATTGTGGTGGTGAACTCCGGCTACGCCATGGATTTGGGCTGGCTGGCCGACTACGGTGTGGACGCCTGCCTGTGGATCGGCTACCCCGGCAACTACGGTATGACGGGTGTGGCTCAGATACTGGGCGGTCAGGCCGACCCCTCCGGCCGCAACGCCATCACCTATGCCGCTGACTCCCTCAGCTCCGCCGCCATGCAGAATGCCGGTGACTTTACCTTCGACAACCTCACCGGCCTGTATAAGAACAAGTACCTGGTATACGCCGAGGGCATCTATGTGGGCTATAAGTACTATGAGACCCGCTATCAGGATCAGGTGCTGGGCATCAACAACGCCAACGGCCCCAAAGGCGTATACGCCAGCAAGAACGGCGCTTGGAATTATGCCGACGAGATGGTGTACACCTTCGGTGCGGGCAAAAGCTACGCCGACTTTACGCAGGAACTGCTGAGCGTGAATTGGGACAAGTCCACCCATACCGTCACCGCCCAGGTGAAGGTGACCAACAACGGCGCGGCAAATTACGCCGGAACCTCCAAGGACGTGGTACAGCTCTACGTCCAGCTCCCCTATGAGGCGGGGCAGGCGGAAAAGAGCGCCATCCAGCTGGTCGACTTCGCCAAGACCTCCGCTTTGGCCGCAGGGGAGAGCGAGACGGTGACCTTGGAGTTCTCCGACTACATCTTCGCCGCCTATGACAGCGCTGCTGTCAACGGTGCAGACACCTCCAAGACCGGCTGCTACGTGTTCGACCCCGGCGAGTACTATTTCGCCATCGGAAATGACGCCCACGACGCGCTGAACAACGTGCTGGCCGCCAAAGGCGTCACCGGGATGTTTGATGCCGAGGGCAATCCCGTGGAGGGTGATGCCGCCAAGGCGCATAAAGACGAGTTGGCCAGCTTGGACAACACGACCTACGCCGTGTCCCCCTATACCGGCGCGGTGGTGTCCAACCACTTCGAGGATCGGGACATCAACTACTTTATCCCGGATGCGGTGACCTACCTGACCCGTTCCGACTGGAACACCTTCCCCGACACGGTGGCCAGCCTTACGGCTACTCCGGAAATCCAGAACCTGATGGAGAATTTCCAGTATGAGAAGCCCGCTGACGCGCCGGATATTTCAACCTACAAGTATAAACAGGATAACGGCATCGCCTTTATAGAGATGAAAGACGTGGCCTTCGATGATCCCAAGTGGGACAGCTTCATCGATCAGCTCACGCCCAGCGAGCTGGCTCAAATCGTGGGCGATAAGATGGGGTTGGATGCCATTGAGAGCATCGGCTTCCCTGCCTATGCCGGCGGCGATGGCCCGGACGGCCACCAGAGCGGCGTACTGTTCAACGCGGAGATGGTAGCCACCTCCACCTTTAACAAAGACCTGCTGGAACAGCGGGGCGAGTTTATGGCAGAGGAGAGTTATTGGATTGGGTTCCGCCAGATCTACTCCCCCGGCGGCAACATCCATCGCACCCCGTATTCCGGTCGAAACTTTGAGTACTACAGCGAGGACGCCAACCTAAGCTACCTTTGCGGCGAGATCCAGACCAAGGCCATGGCCGACCGGGGCTGCGTGGGCACCTTCAAGCACTTCTGCGGCAACGATCAGGAGACCAACCGCCACGGCGTAGCAACCTTTATGACCGAGCAGACCTACCGCGAGGGTCCCCTGCGCGGCTTTGAGGGTGGGCTTCAGGCCGGACACAGTATGGGCACCATGACCGCATACAACCGCATCGGCTGCATCCCCACCGCCAGCGACTACGAGACCATGACCACCGTGCTGCGGGGGGAGTGGGGTTTCACCGGCATCAACATGACCGACAGCTCCAAGGACTCCGCCAGCTACATGGGCACCGCCGATGCCATCCGGGCGGGCACCTGCCAGTTCAACAATGACCCCGGCCGTGTGCCTGAGGCATCCAACCTGCTGGTGAAAGAGAAGGACGGCTTCATCTGGGGCAAGCTCCGTGAGGTGGCAAAGTATTATCTCTACACCATGAGCCGTTCCAACCTGGTGAACGGACTGAGCGAGACCGAAACCGTGCAGAACTACACCCCCTGGTGGAAGCCTGCTTTCACGGGGCTGAACGTAGTCATTGGCGTGTTGACGGTCGGCGCAGCGGCAATGTATGTGCTTTCCGAAATCAAGTCCAGGAAGGGGGACAAGTGATATGAAGCGCTTGTTTCAAGATGCAAAACCGGGTCTCTGGCTGAGCATGGCTGCTGCCGCGATTGCCCTGGTGGGCGTTGTGGCCTATGTGGTCATTTACATGGCCACGGCTGCCCAGACGGTGGATCGGGTGTTTTCCTGGCTCACCTTTGGTCTGATGCTGGGCGGCGCGGTGATCACCTTCGCGGGCGAAGCGCTCCGGCTCCCGTTTACTCCTATCTTGGGCGGAGCCTGCTTCGGCGTTGCTCTGGCGAATCACTTGGTGGAAACCGCCTACCCCTTGGCCGATGTGCTCACCGGCGTGCCTTTCTTCGGAGGAAACCCCGTTTTAGCCATCGCCTTTTCCGTTGTGTTCGGCGTGACCACGATTCTCAATGTGATCGGCGCATTTATGCCCCATCGAAAGTAACTCTGACTTCTTTGTCTTCCCCGGCTGAGCTTTTGCCGGAGAAGGCGAGAAATATAAAACAAATTGGAGGAAAAACGCTATGAAAATGAAGAAACTTTTGGCCGCCGTTGTGTCGGCAACGATGCTCGGCTCCATGCTGGCCGCTTGCGGCGGCAGCAATTCCCAGACCTCTGGTTCCGAGACGTCCCAGTCCGGCGAGGGCGGCAAGACCTATCAGTTCTGGGGCACCTATGAGGAGGACGGTGAAAACGCCTCCATGCTGAACGCCGCTTTCCTGCTGAACCTGAACGAGGATGGCACCTCTGTGGCCGACAAGTACATGTTTGCCAACTACGATGCCTCCGATGCCGCCACCAACCCCACCTACACCACCAGCTATATGTCCGGCACTTGGAAGGAAGTAGAGAAGGACGGCGTGGAATGCCTTCAGATCAAGCTGGCTTACGTGGACGATGCCGGCAATGAGTCCAACGCCCAGACTGCCTACGCCTATGACGTGGCCGGGGTGTACTCCTTCGACCTGACCTTCCCCGTGGTGCCCGGTATGTCCTACACCCGCGTGGCTTCCATGGAGGGCAAGGAGGGTCAGACCTACGCTGACGCCAACGCCTTCATCCAGGCTTACAAGCAGGAGTTTACCGCCCCTGAGAGCGTGGGCACCTTCACCGATGCGACCAACAATGCTACCGCCTATCTCCAGGCTGACGGTACCCTGCTGCTCTACGCCGGCTACGACAAGTTTGCCGAAGGAAAGTGGGCTCTGGCTGACGGTGCCATCTCCATCACCCTGAACGATGAGGTCGTGGATGTGACCATGGACGGCAATAAGGCCACCTTCACCGCGGAGCGCGATATGGGCGAGGGCAATACCACCAGCTTTACCTTTGTCTGCGACGACATCACTGCCCTGTCCGCCCCCGAGGCCGGCGCACAGACCCCTGCGGAGACCCCTGCGGAGGCAGAAGGCATCGCCACCTATGAGGCTGGCGACCTGGAACTGGTTCTGCTGGATGACACCAACATGAAGGTCAAGTACCCCGCCTACGGCATGGAGCGTGACGGCTTCACCTACGTGCTGGACGGCGATACCCTGACCGTCACCGCCCCCAGTGAGGACGTCATGGGTGCCTTCGGCCAGATTTGGGCCGGCGTTGGCGCTGAAAAGTGGACCATCAGCGGCAATACCGCCACAAAGGCCGAGTAAAGCGGCAAAACGAATTGCTCAGCGATTTTATCCCATAGATCCAAAAGACCCCGGGCTGGCGTGACCGCCTGGGGTCTTTTTTAGAAAAGGAGCATCACGATATGAAGAAACAAGGCAGTCTGCTGTGGACCATCCTCACGGTGATCACCGCCCTGCTGCTGGTGGTGTGCATTGTGGCCATCCCTGTTACCAATGCCTTTGCCACCGCCATCAACGTGGCATTGGATGCCAAAACGCAAGAGGTTATCCATGACCCCGACGCCAAGATCTATTTCTGGAGCAATTACGAAAACGAGGAGGATCTCGTGGCCTTTGAAAAGCAGGTCTGCCACGACATCGAGGCGGAGGGTGCCGCCCTCTTAGTCAACCGGGACAACACGCTGCCCTTGCCGCAGGGCACAAAATTCACACCGTTCTCCCAGTCCAGCTTCAACCTGCTCTACGGCGGCACCGGCTCCGGTCAAGTGTCCTCCGAGGATGCGATTTCTCTCAAGGCCGCCATGGATGGTGCCTTCGGCGAGGACTCCGTCAACCCTGAACAGTGGAAATTCTACGCCGGCGCGGGCTATAAGCGCGTGAATGCCGATACCACCGGCGGCAACCAGGGTCAGTACCGTATCAATGAGGTGCCATGGAGCGAGTACTCCGACGCACTGAAGGGGACTTGGAGCCAATACGGCGACGTGGCTCTGGTGACGCTGGCTCGCTCCGGCGGCGAGGGCGCTGACCTGCCCTCCGGCCTGCCTGAGCTGGAACCCTACATGACGGACGGCGACTACCTCCAGCTCTGCAAAGAGGAAGTGGATATGCTGGAAAATCTCCAGCAGCTCAAAGAGCAGGGCGTCTTTAAAAAGATCGTGGTGCTGCTCAACTCCTCCAACGCCCTCCAGCTGGATTTCGTGGATGACTACGATATCGACGCGGTGCTGTGGATCGGCGATGTGGGCATGACCGGCATCACCGCCGTGGCCGACATCCTGGCCGGCAACGTGAACCCCTCCGGCCGCATCGTGGACACCTTCCTGAAGGATAACCATTCCTCCCCCGCCATGCAGAATTTCGGCGCTTACCCCTATACCAACGGCGCGGACTACGATGTGGCCTCTGCCCAGAACAATACCGATCCCGGCATCGGCAAGTGCAACCGGGACTACGTGGTGTACCAAGAGGGCATCTACGTGGGCTACCGCTACTATGAGACCCGGTATGAGGACTATGTGCTGGGTCAGGGCAACGCCGGGGATTACAGCTATGACAGTGATGTGGCCTTCCCCTTCGGTTATGGCCTGAGCTACACGGATTTCGAGTATTCCAACTTCTCCGTCCAGAATCAGGGCGACACCTTCCAGGTGGATGTGGATGTGAAGAACACCGGCGCGGTGGACGGCAAGCACACCGTGCAGATCTACTTCCAGTCCCCCTACACCCAGTACGACATCGACAACCAGGTGGAGAAGTCCGCCGTGGAACTGTGCGGCTTCGACAAGAAGGAGATTGCCGCAGGGCAGACCGAGCACTTCACCATCACTGTGGAAAAGGAGGATCTGACTTCCTATGACCACATGAACGCCAAGACCTACATCCTGGAGGACGGCGACTATTACTTCACCGTGGGCAAGGATGCCCATGACGCCGTCAACAACATCCTGGCCGCCAAGGGCGCGGATTCGAGCCGCATGACCGGCACCGGGAATGCCGAGTTGACCTGCAAGTGGAACAACGCCACCTTTGACAAGACCACCTACGCTGTGTCCTCCATTACGGGCAATCCCATTACCAACCTGTTCGAAGACGCGGATCTGAACAAGTATGACGGCGTAGAGGGCCAGACCATCACCTACCTGACCCGAAATGACTGGACGGGCACCTTCCCCTCCACAGTCTCCCTGAAGATCACCGAGCAGATGTGGAAGGACGGTCTGTCCCACAACGAGGCGGACCGGGCTGCCATGGCGGAGACCGCCAAGAGCCGCTACTGGGCGGATGCTTCGCTGCCTCAAATGGGCGTATCCGGCACACTGAACGCCAGTATGTTTGCCGAGACAGATGCGGACGACCCATCCTGGGATCAGCTGATCAGCCAGATCCCTTATAGCGAGATGACTAACCTCATCTATAATGGTTTCCACCTCACCCAGCCGGTGCCCTCCATCAGCCTGCCCGGCACCAATGACGAGAATGGCCCCCAGGGCTTCACCAAGAGCCTGATGGGCGGCTCCTCCGCCATGGCCTACACCTCCGAGGACGTGATGGCGGCTACCTTCAACCTGGAACTCATTGAGCACATGGGCAAGTGCATCGGCGAGGATTTCCTCCACGCTACCGATGATTCCGGCACCGTGTTCTCCGGCATTTACGGCCCCGGCGCCAATATCCACCGCACCCCCTATTGCGGACGCAACTTCGAGTATTATTCCGAGGACGGCTGGCTGTCCGGACGGGTGGCCGCTGTGGAGGTTGCCGCCATTCAGGATCGGGGCGTGTATGTCTTCACTAAGCATTTTGCCCTCAACGATCAGGAGGAAGGGCGCTACGGCATCTCCACCTGGTCCAACGAGCAGGCTATCCGCGAGCTGTATTTGGAGGGCTTCGAGGGCAGCGTGACCCGGGGCGGCGGCATGGGCGTAATGAGCTCCTTCAACCGCTTGGGCGTGACCTGGAGCGGCGCTCACCACGGCCTGATGACCGGCATCCTTCGGGATGAGTGGGGCATGAAGGGGGCAGCAATCACCGACTGCTCCGTCATGGCCGCCTATATGGACTATCGGCTGGGCGTGCTGGCAGGTCAGGACCTGTGGGACGGCTACAGCATGGGTATGGAGACCCTGAACGGTTTGGACAACGACCCCGCCGTGGCCTCTGCGGTACAGACTGCCGTCAAGCACATTGCCTATTCCATCACCCACAGCCACGCCATGAACGTGGGCAACGCCACTGTGCGGACTATTACTCCCTGGTGGCAGATGGCCATCTATGCTGTCACCGGCGTGATGGCGCTACTTACTGCGGGCAGCGTGTTTATGCTCATCCGTAGTAAAAAGAAAGCGAAGAACAGCTGACGTATCCATCAAAAGGCGGGCTGTGGGGCACAGGCTGCGCCCACGACCCGCCTTTCTCTTATCTATAAAGGGAGGAATCTGCATGAAGAAAAATATTTGGAAAATACCCATGGCGAGTTTTGCTGTCCTCACAGCTGTCTGTGTCACGGCGATTCCCATCACCGGTTACTTTGCTCCGATGATCAATGTGGCGTTGAACGCCGAAACGCAGAAAATCGTCAAAGACCCCAATGCCCAGATCTTTTACTGGACCAATTACGACTCTGAGGAGGAACTGGTGGCCAACGACTGGAACGTGTGCCGTCAGGTGATGGCGGAGGGCGCTTCGGTGCTACTGAACCGGGACGGCGCCCTTCCCCTGGCCCCGGATTCTAAAATTTCTTGTTTTTCTCAATCCTCTGTCGATCCCGTGAAGGTGGGCACCGGCTCCGCCTTTGTCTCCACCGGCGAGGGAGCCAGCCTGTACTCCGCGCTGGAGGACAGCTTCCAGCCCGGGTGCGTCAACACTGACCTGTGGAAATTCTATGTCACCAGCGGCTATAAGCGGGAAAACGCCTCCCTCTCCGGCGGAGATCCCTCCCAGTATCGCATCAACGAGGTGCCATGGGACAAATATACCGATGCGCTGAAATCCACCTTTGCCAGCTATGGCGATGCAGCGCTGGTCGTGCTGTCCCGTTCCTCCGGAGAAGGTGCGGACCTGCCCTCCGGTCTGACCGAGCTGGAACCCTATATGACGGACGGTGACTATCTCCGTCTGTGCAAGGAAGAAATGGACTTGCTTGAAAATCTGAAGACGCTCAAGGAACAGGGGACGTTCAAAAAGATCATTGTGCTGCTCAACTCTTCCAGCACCCTCCAACTGGATTTCCTTGATGAGTATGACATCGACGCGGTGGTATGGACCGGAAACATGGGCATCAACGGCCTGCCCGCCGTGGCGGACATCCTGGCGGGCAAAGTGAACCCTTCCGGGCGCATCGTGGACACCTTCCTGAAGGATAACCATTCCTCCCCCGCCATGGTCAACTATGATGCCTACCCCTATACCAACGCATCCCAGTATGATCTGGCCTTTGCCCAGAACAATACCGCCCCCGGCATCGACAAATGCAATATGAACTACGTGGTCTACCAAGAGGGCATCTACGTGGGCTACCGCTACTATGAGACACGGTATGAGGACTACGTGCTGGGTCAGGGCAGCGCGGGCGACTACGATTACAACGCCGATGTTGCCTTCCCCTTCGGCACCGGCCTGAGCTACACCACGTTCAGCTACTCCAACTTTACCGTGGAGGACAAGGGCGATTCCTTTGATATTGGCGTGGATGTAACCAACACCGGCAGCATGGACGGCAAGCATACGGTGCAGATCTATTTCCAGTCCCCTTATACGGATTATGACCGGGAGAACGGCATTGAAAAGGCCGCCGTGGAGCTGTGCGGCTTTGACAAGAAGGAGATCAAGTCCGGCGCGACGGAGCATTTCACCATCAACGTGCCCAAGGAGGACATCACCAGCTATGATGCCAACGCCGCCAAGACCTATATCTTGGACGCCGGGGACTATTACTTCACCGTGGGCACCGATGCACACAACGCCATCAATAACATCCTGATGGCCAAGGGCGCGGATCAGAGCCGCATGACCGGCACCGGCGATGCAGCCCTCACCGCCAAGTGGACGAACAGCGCATTGGACACCACGACCTATGCTGTTTCCTCCGCCACCGGCAACCCAATCACCAACCTGTTTGACAATGCCGATCTGAACAAGTACGAAGGCGCGGAGGATCAGCAGGTGGTCTATCTCACGCGCAGCAACTGGACCGGGACATTCCCACAGGCCGCCGTCAGTCTGCGGGTCACGGACGCCATGTGGGCCGATGGACTGACCCATGAGGAGTCCGGCCGGGCGGCTCTTGTGGAAAAATACAAGCAGCTGTATTGGGGCGATGTGAATCAGGCTCCTGCCGCCGGGACAGGCGGTTCCCTCAACGCCATCGACTTTGTGGACAAGGACTATAACGATCCCGCCTGGGATGACCTGATCAGCCAGATCGCCTATGGGGATATGCTGAACCTGATTTACAACGGTTCCTATCAGACCCAGGTGCTCCCCGCCATTAACCTGCCCGCCACCCAGGAGTTTGACGGCCCCACCGGTTTCACCAAAAGCATGGTGGGCGGGAGCAACGGTATGGCGTTTACCTCTGAGGACGTCATGGCGGCCACCTACAATTTGGAGCTGATTCAGGAGGTGGGCAAGTGCATGGGCGAGGATATGCTCCACGCTCAATCCGGCGACAATGCGGCTGCTGTGGCGGGCATCTATGCCCCCGGTGCCAACATCCACCGAAGCCCCTATCTGGGTCGTCACAACGAATACTATTCCGAGGACGGTTGGCTGTCCGGCGAAATCTGCGCCGCGCAGGTCAAAGGACTGCATGACCGGGGCATGCAGGCGTTCGTGAAGCACTTTGCACTCAATGACCAGGAGCAGGGGCGCTATGGTATCTCTGTCTGGGCCAACGAGCAGTCCATCCGCGAGCTGTATCTGGAGAGCTTTGAGGGTGCTGTCCGCGGCGGAGCGTCCAACGTCATGAGTTCCTTTAACCGCCTCGGTGTGGTTTGGGCTGGCGCCCATCATGGCCTGATGACCGGTGTCCTCCGGGATGAATGGGGCATGGAAGGCTCTGCAATCACAGACATGGCCATCAACGCCAAGTGGATGGACTACCGTTTGGGCGTGCTGGCCGGGCAGGACTATTGGTGCGGCCAGAAGGGAGATATGGGTACCCTGGATGGCACGGACAACGACCCCGCTATCGCTGCGGCAGTCCATAACGCGGCAAAAAATGTGGTATACAGCGTGACGCGAACCAACGCCATGAACATTGGCAACGCCACGGTGGTGATGGTCACGCCCTGGTGGCAGATTGCACTGTATGCTGCCACAGCAGTCTGCGCCGTTCTTACTGTGGGCAGTGTGTTCATGATGCTCCGCTTTAAGAAAAAGCAAGTCGAGAAATAAAGGCAAACCCGATCCGGCAGTTTATGCCGGGTAGGATTTGCATCACAGCAAACATGGATCAAAACAAGCAGGAGTGAACATCATGAGTAAAAAGCAAACCGGGTTTTGGAACACCCCGCTGACCGGCTCTCTGGTGAAGTCCCCGGACGTGAAGCTGCCGGAGATGCTGATCGGCTACTTCATCGGCCCCTTCGGGGCGCTGCTGTCCTCGGGCATATTCACCAGCTTTTTGAACAAGTATTTCACCGATGTGCTGAAGCTGGACACCGGGTTCCTGTCCGTCCTTCAGCTGGTGTCCACCCTGCTGATTGTGGCTGCCAACCTGATTGTGGGTCAGCTTATCGAGCGCACCCGCGTTCTGGCAGGCAAGGCGCGCCCTTGGGTGCTGCTGTCCGCCCTGACCCTCAGCGTGTCCAGCGTGCTTATGTTTATCGTCCCCTTTGAAGGAACCGCGAAAATGGTGTGGATCGCCATCGCCTATAACCTCTATTACGCGGTGGCTTACCCCATCTACAACACCGCCAACTCCACCCTCATCCCCGTGTCCACCCGCAACAGCCAGCAAAGGGGGGCTCTGGCCTCCTTTACCAACGTGGCCGGTCTTGGCGTTATGGGCGTGGGTTCCATGATCTTCCCCGTGCTGGTGTCCAACGTGATGAAGGAAGATCAGCATATGTGGTTCCTGGTGATGCTGGGTGTAGCCATCTTCTCCGCCCTTACGATTTACCTCCAGTTCAAGTTTACCCGCGAGCGGGTCACAGAGGAGCTTTTGGGCGAGGGCAGCGGTGCCGCCCGGGTTAAAACCGCCTCCATGGGCGAACAGCTCAAAGCGGTTACCAGCGAGAAGTGGTGGTGGCTGATCATCCTGTTTTACCTGGCCTTCCAGTGCAGCGGTGCCATGAAGAACGGCTCCATGAGCTACTTCTGCCAGTGGGTCATCGGCGCAGCCGGAACCATCGACTGGGGCATGGCGCAGACCATCCTGGCCGTGTTGGGGGCCATCCCCATGGCGGTGGCTGCCGCAGTGGTGGTTCCCCTGGCCAACAAGCTGAGCAAGCGCGTGGTGGTTATGGTCGGTATGCTGGTGGGCGTGGCTGGCGGCATCATCGCAGGTCTTGGCGGCGGGCAGATTGTCCCCGTAGCCATCGGCGTGGCGCTGAAGTGTCTGGGCTCTGCCCCCGCCGCCTATCTGATTTTGGCCATGCTGGCCGATGTCATCGACCACATTGAGTTCAAAAGCGGCATCCGCACCGATGGCCTCACCATGTCCATCTATAGCTCCGTCATGGTGGCCGCCACCCCCATCTGCAATGCTATCTTTATGGCCATGCTGGGCGGTTCCGGCTATGTGGCGCCCCCGAAAGACGCCGCCGCTGCCGCCGCCATGACCCAATCCGCCGCCGTACAGTCCACCATCGGCATCAGCTATATCTGGATCGAGACGGTGGCCTACGCCATCTGTGCCGCGCTGATGCTGCTGTGGACGGTGGAGCGGGATCTCCCCGCAGAGCAGGAAACCATTGCGCAGAGAAAAAAGCAGTGCAAGGGATAGGCTATGTGGATTTCCATTTCTTTTCGCTTAAAGGAGATGCAGAATGAGAGCAAAAGATTTCAACGAGAATTGGCGCTGGAAGCGCTTGGGGGAAAAGGGTTCAGGAACGCCCGTTACCCTGCCCCACGATGCCGCCCTGCTTGAGCCCCGGACGGCCGCCTCTGCCGGTGGTGTGAACACCGGGTGGTATGAAGGGAGTGACTACCTTTACACAAACGTATTTACCCCGGATAAAACCCTGGCAGGGCAGACGGCCGTGCTGGAGTTCGAGGGGGTATACCACAACGCCGAGGTGCGGCTCAATGGGGAGAAGCTGGCCTTCCGACCCTACGGCTACACCAACTTCTATGTAGACCTGACGGGAAAACTCCGTGCAAACGAGGAAAACACCTTGGAGGTCATCGCCCGCAACGCCGACCAGCCCAACTCCCGGTGGTACTCCGGCGCGGGCATCTACCGGCCGGTGAAGCTGTGGACGGCGGATCAGGCGCACATCAAGCTCAATGGTGTGAAAATCCGAACCCTGTCCCTTGATCCCGCCCAGGTTGAGGTTGTGGTGGAGACGGAGGGGGCAGGTCCGGTCAGCATCTCGATTCTGGACGGGGAGCGGGAGCTGGCCGCTGTGTCCGGCAGCACGAAGGGACAGATCGCCTTCACCATCCCCCTGAAGAATGCCAAACCCTGGAGCCCGGATAATCCCCAGCTCTACACCTGCCAAGTAAGCTTTGGTACGGATGAGGTCACGGAGACCTTCGGCTTACGCACCGTTGCGTGGGGGAGGCGCGGCTTTTTGCTCAACGGCAAACGCACCATCCTCCAAGGAGCCTGTATTCATCACGACAACGGCGTGCTGGGGGCCTGCTGCTATGAGGATTCCGAGTGGCGGAAGATCCGTATTTTGAAGGAAAACGGCTACAACGCCATCCGCTCCGCCCACAACCCCTGCTCCAAGTTTCTGCTGGATGCCTGCGACCACCTGGGCGTGTTGGTGCTGGATGAATACATCGACCACTGGTACATCCACAAGACCCTCCATGACTATGTGGAATATTTCCCGGACTGGTGGCGGCAGGATCTGAAGGACATGGTGGACAAGGACTACAACCACCCGTCTGTGGTGATGTACTCCACCGGCAACGAGGTGTCCGAGACGGCGGAGGAAAAGGGGATTGCTCTGACCCGTGAACTGACCGAATACCTTCACTCTCTGGACACGACCCGGCCTGTCACTTGCGGGGTAAACATCTTCTTCAACTTTTTAAGCTCCGTGGGCTTCGGCCAGTACAGCGACGAAAAGGCCAAGAAGGAAGCCGAAAAGGCGGAAAAGGCCAAGGCCGCCGGAAAGCAGACCAAGGAGAAGGCGGTGGGCAGCAAATTCTTCAACGATATGGCAGGGCTGCTGGGGGACGAGTTCATGAAGCGGGGCGCCACCATCCCGCCCTGCGACTGGCGCACCCGGGACGCCTTTGCCAACATGGACATCGCAGGCTACAACTACGGCATCTACCGCTACAAGCGGGATCTGAAAAAGTACCCGGATCGGCTGATTCTGGGCAGCGAGACCTTCTGTAACGATGCCTACAGGTTCCGGGAGCTGGCCAAAAAGGAGCCCCGACTCATCGGTGATTTTGTTTGGGCGGGCATGGACTACCTGGGCGAGGTGGGCGTCGGCAGCTGGGAGTACGCTGACTATGCCCCCCGGTTCGATGGCGGACTGGGTTGGGTAACCGCCGGAAGCGGCCGCATCGACCTGACGGGTCGTCCCTTGGGCGAGGCGCTCTACACCCGAGTGGCGCTGGAACAGGAGAATGGCCCCTACATTGCCGTGTGCCCGGTGAACCATACGGGTGATAAGCACTCTCCCTCGGCATGGAAGATGACGAACGCAATGCCCAGCTGGAGCTGGCGAGGGTGTGCCGGGAAACAGGCCAACGTGGAGGTCTATGCCCGCGCCCACACGGTGGATCTGCGGGTAAATGGTAAAAGCGTTGGAAAAAAGGAGCTGAAAAACGACTGCATCGCCAAGTTCCGCTGCACCTATGAGGATGGCGTGGTCATGGCCATAGCATTTGACAGCAAGGGCAAAGAGATGGGGGCGTGTGCGCTCCACACAGCTTCTTCCGAAACCCGGCTGCGGGCTGTCTGCGAGGAAGCAGCGGTAAAGCCGGGGCGACTGTGCCACATCCGTCTCCAGTACACGGACGAGAACGGCACGATGAAGCCGCTGGAGCGGGGCGTTTTACATGTGGAGGTCACAGGCGGAAAATTGCTGGGCTTGGGAAGCGCCTGCCCCTTCAATGAGATCGGCTTTGTGACAGGCCGCACGGACACCTACTACGGCGAGGCGTTGGCGGTAGTCCAAGCGGGTGAGGGGGCAGAGCTTACCCTCACTGTGACGGATGGAAGATATATTGGAAAAGTTACAGTACCCATCGGGGATTATGATATAATACGGAAGTGATGCTGCCGATAAAAGCATTCGGGAACAGGCAGAAATTATCCGGAATCAAAGCGTAAAAATCAAAGAACTGGTACAGGGTTTGAACTTAGTATCACAGTTGGAATATGAGATGCAGCCTCTTTATAAGGAGGCGGTTCGCCTATCCAAACTGCTGCGATTCTATGTAGAAGACTTGTTGAATACGGGAATTTCTGATGGCTACAACATGGAAATCGAGATTGCTCCCGATGCTGAAAATGCTGTATTGGAATGTGATGCCAGATTGATTTCACGGGCTGTAAACAACCTTGTCCAGAACAGCATAAAACACAACCCGCAGGGCTGTGAAATCTGCATCTCCCTTGCGGTATCCAAAAACCAGCTTATCTTAGCGGTTACGGATAATGGAACTGGTCTGTCTGCGGAAAAACTGCAAGAGCTGGAAGAAAAGCCGCATTATATGGAAAGTACAGATGAACGGCTCGATTTAAGGCATGGACTTGGATTACTTATTGTTGGACAAGTCGCCGCAACGCATAACGGCGATTTCAAACTTTCCAATGCTTTCCCGCAAGGATGTGAGGCTACTTTAATATTCCCATATATTTTAGATAAACAAGCAAATTTTGCAGATTTATAAGGAAGCGCCAGACGTGACTTCCGGCTTACTCATGTGTAAGGCAAATCAAAAGGCAGTCCTGCCAGTTCGTAAGTTTTTCCTTTGTTCTTTTTTAGGGCAATACCGCATAATTCTAAGTGCCGATACGGCGAGCGAGGTGCGGCAGATGCTAAGCCAAAAGCGCAGATAATACTTTGTGTATTATCGAGCATTTTGGCAACGCAGATGCCGTGCCGCAGCCGCCGGAGCGGTGCTTAAGCCGTTAGGCGGGAATTGTGCGGTGTTGCCTTAGATATAACAGTAAATCCTGCGCGTGTTGGGAAACCCGACACGCGCAAAGAAGGGGTTCGTCGCAGTGTGGCTGCGCCACGCTCCTGCACCCCTCCTTTGGATTCACCCTGTCGCAAAAAATCACGTTCTCATGCCTGACGGCGACTCGAACGCGATTTTATGCTCTAGAGGTATTTTCATCGTCGGCACATGTCCGCCGATGAAAATAGATTGAAAATTTACTTTTTCGACAGTCTGAGTAAATCCTTATTGTCTGCAAATATTTTGTATGAAAGTCTACCATTTTCGCTTTTCAGTTCATAAATACCGCATGACTTTTTCTTACTATAATCAGCACTTCGCAAATACAGTTTTGCAATTTCTAGTGACTTAAAAGGAAAATTCCACCTCTGTAAACCTCTTTTAATGCTGCCAAATATTGTTTTCCAAATCCCACAGCCGTCCCTTATAGTCATCTATCAGAGCCTGAACATTTTCCCCCTGCGGGAAGGTCACCAGATAGCCGTCCCCGGCCTCA
>NZ_JANGCG010000020.1 GCF_024462815.1 Gemmiger formicilis | reverse complement strand
GCAGCATCCAGTATTATCTGCGCTTTTTGCTTAGCAGCTTGTACTTCTCGCTCGCCGCATCGGTACTTAGAATTATGCGGTATTGCCTTATTATGTGCACTTTTTCACATTATAACACGTAGAATGTGGAAAAAGAAGTAGAAAAGTGTAAAATAATAGTGACAAGGGACACAACCCGGTAACACGCCGGGTGTACACTGCCCCCATAAAGAGAGGTAAAGCGATGAATCACATACTGATTGCCGAGGACGAGCACCTGATTGCCCGCCTGATTGAGCTGACGCTGACCCGCGCCGGCTATCACTGCACCGTGGCTGAGGACGGCACCACGGCGGCAGACCTGATTGAAAAACAGAGCTTTGACCTTGCCCTGCTGGACATTATGCTGCCCGGCGCGGACGGCTATGAGCTGCTGGAATACCTCAAGCCGCAGGGTGTGCCGGTCATCTTCATCACGGCCAAGGCCGCGGTCAAGGACCGCGTGCAGGGGCTGCGCCTTGGCGCGGATGACTACATCGTCAAGCCCTTTGCGGTCGAGGAGCTGGTGGCGCGGACCGAAACCGTGCTGCGCCGCACCGGCCGCGGCGGGCGGGAGCTGCGCGCCTTTGATGTGGTACTGGACACGCAGGAGCGCACGGCCCGCAAAAACGGCGGGGTGATAGAGCTGCGCCCGCGTGAGTTTGACCTGCTGGAACTGCTGATGCGCAACCGCGGCGCGGCGCTCTACCGCGATGTAATGTATGAGCGCGTCTGGGGCGGCGAGCCGGACAGCGAAAGCCTGCGCACGGTCGACACCCACATTGCCCGCCTGCGCAAAAAGCTGGGCTGGGCCGACCGGATTGAAACGGTGACAAAAATCGGCTATCGACTGAAAAAGGAGTGACCTATGCGCTACGCACAAAAAATGATAAGCCTGCTGGTGCTTGTGCTGGCAGCGTCCTTCGGCATTGGCGGCTGTGTGCTGCTGTACAGTGATTTCAGCGTCCAGCGCCACCGCATGGCGCAGGCCGAGAAAACCGCCCACGCCAACGCCTGCACCCTGATGCAGAGCGAGATTCTTGATTTGCAGCGCCGCGGTGCGGACACCGGCAATGACACGCTGGCCGCGCTGGCCGCCCGGCAGGACGCACAGACCGCACTCTGGCGGGGCGATACCCTGCTCTACGCCGCCCTGCCGGGGCTGGCGCAGCTGCCGATGGAAAACGGCACCACCGTCACCGTCCGCACCGAGGGGCGGGTCTACGCCCTCTATGCCAGTGATTTGCAGGGCGGCCTGCGGCTGGTCACGGCCTACGAGCTGACCGACCTCTACCGTGACCGGGACGCCGCCCTGACGCGGTTTCTGGCGCTGGAGGGCGCAGTGCTGGCGGCGGCCGCGCTGGTGATGGCGCTGCTGGCCAACCGCTTGACCCGCCCGCTGGCCGTGCTGACCGAGGCCGGGCAGCAGATTGCCGCCGGTGACTACGCCCGCCGCACGGCCCTGCACACCGGGGATGAAATCGAGACGCTGAGCCGCAGCTTTGACACAATGGCCGACGCCGTGCAGGACAAAATCGCCGAGCTGGAGGCCGATGTCCAGCGGCGGGAGGACTTTGTCGGCGCGTTCACCCATGAGCTGAAAACCCCGATGACGAGCATCATCGGCTATGCGGATGTGCTGCGCACGATGCAGACCGACCCCGAGGAGCAGCGCGAGGCCGCACAGGCCATTGTGCAGGAGGGGCGGCGGCTGGAAACCCTGAGCTACAAACTGCTGGCCCTGCTGGGCCTGAACGAGGAAAAAATCGAACTGGGCCCGGTGCCGCTGGGTGACCTGTGGCCGCGGCTGCACGCCGCCTGCCCGGAGGTCTGCCTGCGCACCCCGCAGACCGCGCCCACCGTGCGCGGGGATGCGGATTTGCTGCTGGATTTGCTCTGCAATCTGGTGCAGAACGCCGCCCGGGCCAGCGCCCCCGGCGCGCCGGTGCTGGTGCTCTGCGGTCAGAGCGCGGACGCGGTGATCCTGACCGTGGCCGACCGCGGCTGCGGCATCCCGCCGGAGCTGATTTCCCGGGTGACAGAGCCGTTTTATATGGTGGATAAATCCCGTGCCCGCCGTCAGGGCGGCAGCGGGCTGGGGCTGGCGCTCTGCCAGCGCATTGCGGCGGTGCACGGCAGCACCCTGCAGATTGAAAGCGAGGTCGGCAGGGGCACGCGGGTCAGCGTGACGCTGCCGCTGTGGAAGGAGGCGGACGTATGAAGCTGCAGAACCATCCGTACCTCTGCGCCGGGCTCTGCCTGTGCGTGGTGCTGGCCTGCGCCGCCACACCGGCGGTCTTTCTGGCAGCCACCGATGCCGCGTCCTTCAAAACCATAGAGACAGTCCCCGACCCCTACACGGCCCCCACCCCCACGGCGGAGGACTACTACATTCTGCGCCAGTTGGCTGCCCGCGCCCAGAATGGCGTGAGCGAGCCCGCCGCCGAGCCGGCCGAAATTCCGCGGCAGGGGCCGAAGCTCTATATCAGCGCGGCGAAAAATCTTTCCACGATGGACTATGCCGATGAAGCCACCCGAACCGAGGTGCTGGACGCCCTCAACCGGCTGGCGGCGTGCGGCGCGGTGCCGCAGGCCTGGGTGGACCAGCTGCCAAAGGACACGGACGATGGCGCCGAATATCGGTACGGCGGCGTCTACTACAATCTGAATATGGCCTTCTGCTCGGTGGACAGCCTTGGCTTTGTGACGGTGCGCTGGTTTGACGGCCAGGGGCAGGATTTGTACACGCAGGCCAGTGTGACGATAGACAGCCGCACCGGCACGGTGGTGGAGGTGTGGTTCTCTCTGCCCGCTGACAGCGCCCCGCCGGTGCAGCTCCCCGATGAGGACGCGCTGCGCGCCTTTGCCGCGCAGGCCGGGCTGGAGGGTCTGGGCGACTGGGCCGCCCCCGCCGACAGCAGCTATACCTGCGCCCTCTACAGCGCCAACGGCAGCGCGCTGATTGCAGCCTCCACCCACCCCTACACCGGCTATGACGCCGACCGCTGCTACTACAGCCTGACCCTGCAGGCGGAGATGTAAGCTATCCCAAAGCTATGATGGAAAGTCATCCAACATTGGATGACTACGCAGTAGGGGCGGGGCTCTGCTCCGCCCGCCGAGACCTTGCGGACATATGCTGTTCCCGGTTTGTTCGTAGGGGGCGGCGTCCCCTACGCCCCGCCTGTACACAGCGTTTTATTTTACATCCTAAGGAGGTATAACCCGATGAAAAAACTAGCCGCTGTTCTTCTTGCCGGTGTGCTGCTGCTCTCCGCGTGCGGCGCTGCCCCCGACACAGCCCCCTCGGCAACCCCCACCCCGGACCCCGCGGCGGCTGCGGAGCCAACCCCGGAGCCGCAGAATGGGGAATTTTATGCGCTGAATGGTTTCGACGCCGCCTTCAACAGCGGGGACGCTTACTATGTGTTCAGCCGACGGCTTGGCTATTGCCTGCTGCTGAAAATCGACTACGCGACTGCTGCGCAGACCATCTGCTGTGAAATCCCCGGTTGTACCCATGACACCGAGGATTGCCCGGCATATTTCCCGGGGGAGGACAGCTATTATATTCCTTTCACGGCGGAGGGACAGCTCTATGTCCTAAACAAGCCGGTCTATTTGGGTGAGGGAACCTTGACGTGGGAGGAATATTATGAACAGAGCGTTGCCCCGCAACTGGCAAATCCGGATGCATCATTTTCAGGTATGACACAGCAGGAAATTGAAAACTTTTACCACGGCTTATGGCAGCAGATGACAACGCCTATGCGTCTGTACACGGTGAACCCGGCCGGGAGCAATACTTATCTGGATTTACCCAAAGAATGTCGGAAAGATATGATAAACTTTTGTGACGGTTCATCGCTGTATACTATGTCCACCGTCGGAAGTCAGAACCAAAACACAGAAATTCACCGCATTGCCCTTGCGGACGGCAGCGTGGAAACCCTGCCGCTGGAACCGACGGAGCAATGGAAAGACGTGTATGACGGCGCACTGCTGACAATGCGATATATAACGGACGCACCCTTGCCCGAGGACTGGGAGCAGTATATGGCCGCTATCCAGAGCGCAACGGTGGAGTTTGACCGCTATGACCCGCGCACCGGCGAGCGCCGCAAGCTGGCAGAACGCCCCTACGATGGTAGTTACAATAACGGCTACTACGGTACACATAATGGCAAGCTATATTTTGGGGAATGGGGAACGGACGAAAACTCAAGGAACAGATTGATTGAATGTAACCCGGCAGACGGCAGCACGGTGACTGTCTGGGACACAACACCCGACAATACGCTGTCTCCGATCTATTACGATTGGGGCAACAGCCTGCCGCCGTGTGACCACAGCACAGAACGCTGGATATGGCTTTCCGGCGGCAACGGTTCGTCAGGAAATGAAAGCGCTCTGCTGGACCTTGAAACCTTTGCCATAACCCCAGTGACAACAAAGATAAAAAATGATACGGCAGGCTGGATTATCTACCGCCGCGCCCAGGCAAGCGACGGCCGCTGGCTGATTGTCACAGAAAATGACAGCAACGGCTACCCCAGCGCCTACGCCCTGATTGCCCCCGAAGCCCTTGCTGCGGGCAGCACCGACTGGACGCCGGTCACCATGTGGCAGGGCTGACGCCCGCCAAAAAAGGAGGAAGCTGACATTGAAAAAGACTACTCTTTCCCTATTGCTTGCCGCGGCGGCACTGTTCTCCGCGTGCGGCACCGCCCTCGACACAGCCCCCTTGGCAACCCCCACCCCGGACCCCGCAGCGGCTGCGGAGCCAACCCCGGAGCCGCAGAATGGGGAATTTTACGCGCTGGATAGATTGAACGCCGCCTTTAACAGCGGGGACGCCTACTATGAGTTTGCCCCAAAGCTGGGCTACTGCCTGCTGCTGAAAACCGACTACGCGACTGCTGCGCAGACCGTCTGCTGTGAAATCCCCGGCTGTACCCATGACACCGAGGATTGCCCTGCGTATTTCCCGGGGAAGCATTACTATGTTCCCTTTGTGGCACAAGGGCAGCTCTATGTCCTAAATGCGTCTTTCTTTACGGAAGATAGAGATATGGCATGGGAGGACTTCTATGCACAGCGCGTTGCGCCGCAGCTGGAAAACCCCAGCGAAACATTCGACGGTATGAGCGGGCAGGAGATAGAAAAATACTATTACGGTTTATGGCAGCAGCAAAAAACGGCTATGCGGCTGTACACCGTGAACCCGGCCGGGAAAAATACTTATCAGGATTTGCCAAAAGAGAGTCGTGAGGCGGTATTCGATTACTGCGACGGCACATCACTTTACGGCATGGTCACTTCCGGCGCACAAGGGCAGAATAAAGAAATTATCAGGGTTTCCCTTGCAGACGGCAGCATGGAAACCCTGACACTGGAATCGACCGAGGAATGGAAAGGTGTATATGACGGCGCACTGCTGACGATGCGGTATGTGACCGATGCGCCACTACCCGACGATTGGGAGCAGTATATGGCCGCCATCCAGAACACAACGGTGGAATACGACCGCTATGACCCGCGCACCGGGGAACGCCGCAAGCTGGCCGAACGCCCCTATTACGAAAAGAACATGTTCGATAACGACTTTGCCGGTACCCATAACGGCAAGCTCTATTTTTCAAGATGGGAAACAAATCCGCAGGACGGAACAGAACAAAATCTCTTTGTTCAATATGACCCCACAGACGGCAGTAAGGTGACAATCTGGGACAAGGCACCCGCCGACAATCTGCAGTTGCCCTATAATTATACAAACGACCTGCCGCCGTGCGAGCGCCGCACCGAGCGCTGGCTCTGGCTTTCCGGCAGCAGCGGTTGGTCGCAGGATGTTTTCGCCCTGCTGGATACCGAAACTTTTGCCATAACACCCGTGACGCAAAAAATACAAAACGACCCCGAAGGTTGGGATGTCTACCGCCTTGCCCAGACAAGTGATGGCCTCTGGCTGATTGTGACAGAGGAAAACGACAGCGGCAGCCCCAGCGCCTACGCCCTGATTGCCCCCGAAGCCCTTGCCGCGGGCAGCACCGACTGGACGCCGGTTACCATGTGGCAGGGCTGACGCCCGCCCAAAAAGGAGGAAGCCGATATTGAAAAAGACTGCTCTTTCCCTATTGCTTGCCGCGGCGGCACTGTTCTCCGCGTGCGGCACCGCCCCCGACACAACGCCCTCGGCAACCCCCACCCCGGACCCTGCAGCGGCTGCGGAGCCAACCCCGGAGCCGGAACCTGTCAGCTTCCCGGTCGGACATCTGAACGACCTTGGTCAGCAGCCCGATGCCTGCTGGAACACCGGCGAAGCGCTCTATGAACTGCAGGATGTCAGCGGCAACACCCCGGAAGGCCGTGTGATGAAAACCGATTACGCAACCCTTACCCAGACGGTTTACTGCTCGGTTCCGGGCTGCACGCACGATTCTGACGCCTGCCCGGCTTATCTGGCCAGTGACTTCTGCACCAGCGTCATGGTGGTGGACGGCGTTGTTTACACTTACCCCACCGAGCTGACGAGCGTGGCGCCGGACGCCATCTGCCGCATTGACCCTGCCAGCGGTAAAACAGTGGTGGCCTCCGTGCCGGATTCCATACCAGAAAACTGTATGTTTTACTGGTGCGATGAATATGCCCTGTACGGCGCAAAATTCGGCTACACCCCAATCAAGCACCAGCCAAACACGCTTTACCGTTGGGACTGGAAGAACGGCACGGTGCAGACCATTCAGCTGCTGCCCGATGAGGAAATTGTTGCCCATGACGGAGCATGTTTTCTGACTTGCCACATTGCTGTGGATGAGCCGTGGCCAAACTTTGCCACCAATGAGCAGGAAGAAGCCATTCTGCAGCACGCTGTGTGGGAATACAGCTGGCTTGACCCCGCTGACGGTACGCGGGAGCTGATTTGCACACAGCCCTATGTGTACGGCAGCTTTTTCGGCTATTATGATGGAAAAATCTGCTACTACGGTAATTTCCGCAATGCCAACACACCGGAACAGCAGGTTGACGTTCTTTGCTTTGATACGGCGGACGGTCAGGAGAAGACCCTGATGGAAAACTGGCCTTGCGATACCAGCGCATTTGTGCCGCCAACCTTTTATCCGGCCTTCAGCGGGCAGAGCGCTCCGCTGGTCTGTGCCATAAAAAATATGCAGACACAGACCTATATGGTGGATGTGAACACAGGAAGCTGGAGCTCCCTGCCGGTGCTGGGCGGTATAGGCGTGCAGCCGGTTGCTGTAACGGACAATGGCCGGTGGGTTGTCTCCTTTAACCCGCAGGAGCGCATAGACCCGGTCTACCATGAATACCTTCTGTATGACCCGCAGGTCTGCCTTGCAGGCGGAAGCCCCATCGCGGCATTTGCCATGTATACCGGCGAATAATTTATACGCGACTTCGCCAAAATGTCCACGCTGCGGCTACAGCGGCACGCCTGTTGCAAACAAAATTTTGAAAAGTAAGCCAAAACTACTTGAAAAATTGCTTTTATGGTGCTAACATAAAACCGGTGTTTGAATTTATATAAAGGAGTGTCTTTCTATGGCAATTCAGAATGCTTACCTGCAGGGTGTATATGAGGGCCTTGCAAAGCGCAACCCCGAGCAGAAGGAGTTTCTGCAGGCGGTTGAGGAAGTCCTTGAGAGCCTGGAGCCCGTTGTTGCGGCTCATCCTGAGTATGAGAAGGCCGGTCTGATTGAGCGCCTGGTCGAGCCCGAGCGCGTGATTATGTTCCGTGTGCCTTGGGTGGACGATGCCGGTAAGGTACAGGTCAACCGCGGCTACCGTGTGCAGTTCAACTCTGCCATCGGCCCCTACAAGGGCGGTCTGCGCTTCCATCCCTCTGTCAACCTGTCTATCCTGAAGTTCCTCGGCTTTGAGCAGTGCTTCAAGAACAGCCTGACCGGCCTGCCCATGGGCGGCGGCAAAGGCGGCGCTGACTTTGACCCCCACGGCAAGTCTGATGCCGAGGTCATGCGTTTCTGCCAGAGCTTTATGACCGAGCTGTACCGTCATATCGGCCCCGATACCGATGTGCCCGCCGGTGACATCGGCGTCGGCGGCCGCGAGGTCGGCTATCTGTTCGGCCAGTACAAGCGCCTGCAGAATGAGTACACCGGCGTCCTGACCGGCAAGGGCATCCCCTTCGGCGGCTCTCTCGCCCGTACCGAGGCTACCGGCTACGGCCTGTGCTACTTTGCCAAGGAGATGCTGGCTGACGCCGGCAAGAGCTTTGAGGGCCAGCGCGTTGTGATCTCCGGCTCCGGCAATGTGGCCACCTACGCCAACCAGAAGGCCACCCAGCTGGGCGGCAAGGTCATCGCCATGTCCGACTCCAACGGCTACATTGTGGACGAGAACGGCATTGACTATAAGGTCATCAAGGAGATCAAAGAGGTCAAGCGCGCCCGCATCAAGACCTATCTGGAGTATGTCCCCACCGCCAAGTATGTCGAGGGCAGCCAGGGCATCTGGACCGTCCCCTGCGACATCGCCCTGCCCTGCGCCACCCAGAACGAGCTGCGTCTGGACGGTGCCAAGGCTCTGGTTGCCAATGGCTGCTACTGCGTAGCCGAGGGTGCCAATATGCCTTCCACCCCCGAGGCCATCGCCTATCTGCAGAGCCACGGCATCCTGTTTGCCCCCGCCAAGGCTTCCAACGCGGGCGGTGTTGCCACCTCCGGTCTGGAGATGAGCCAGAACAGCCTGCGCCTGTCCTGGACCTTCGAGGAGGTCGATGAGCGCCTGCACAACATCATGGTCAACATCTACAAGACTGCCGCCACCACCGCCGAAAAGTACGGCATGAAGGGCAACCTGGTTGCCGGTGCCAACATCGCCGGCTTTGAGAAGATTGCCTCCGCCATGATGAGCCAGGGCATTGTCTGATTGGACACCCCGCAGAGATAAAGCCCTGAAAATTTTACGCTGATTTTTTTCGGCAACCCCCTTGACACACCCGCCGCATTGTGGTATTATAATCAAGCACCGCAAATGAGGCGTGTGTGTCATATATCGCGGAGTAGAGCAGATGGTAGCTCGTCGGGCTCATAACCCGGAGGTCGCAGGTTCAAGTCCTGTCTCCGCAACCACTTAAAAAGAGCGTTAGAACGTAAAGTTCTAACGCTCTTTTTACATTCTATTAAATGCCCCCGCCATCGAAAGTTCAACAAAAGTTCAACACGAGCATTGAAGCGACCCGGAAAGCGCTGCCAAAGGCAAGGCCCCGGTGCTGTTGTTCCCCGCAAAATTATAAAATCGGGAGTAGTGGCCTATCAAGGGGCTTTCGCGGCATATCCTCGCTTTATAAATTGGGCTGCGGTATTCCACGTTCCCCTTGACAGTCCCCTATCCCGCTTTTGCCCGCTAATCGCGGAACAACCCGCAACCACTTATCCCGATGGGATAACGTAGGCTGAGATTGGGAAAACGAAAGCGAGGACGAAAGCAATGAAAGACACAGTCAAGACATCGAGGACGGCGGGCTACCTAGAGAAAATTTTCCGGGCGCTGAACGCAAAATATTTCAACAATGAGTTGGAAGAGCCGATTATTACAATACAGAGTACACCCAAGGCATACGCACACGTCACCGTTGCCAAGGCGTGGCAACGTGGAGACACCACCCGCCGAGAACTGAACATAGGGGCAGGAACGCTTGACAGAAGTATTTTTGAAGTTGTGGCATCGGAACTCCATGAGTGCGTACACATTTACAATATGCAAAACGGTATACAGGATTGCAGCAGGGGCGGCGCGTACCACAACAAAAAATTCAAAGAGGCAGCCGAAGCCCGCGACCTCAAAATAAGCTACGACCCGCGCATAGGTTGGAGTATCACCGAGCCGACAGAAGCCCTTTGCGAATTTGTCATTGAGCAAGGCTGGGATGACATCAACATGAACCGCATCGAAAGCAGCTACACACCACGCGGCAAAGGGGCAGGAAACGCCACAGGCAAGCCTACGAGCGGCAACAGCAACCCGAACAGCCACAGCATCAAATATGTCTGCCCCTGCTGCGGGAACAGCGTAAGAGCCACCAAAGCGGTGCATATCATGTGTATGGATTGCAACGAGCCGATGCAAGCCCAATAATAAGAAAATCCGGGAGCAATACAGCCCCCGGACTTTTTGATGTTAACTTTTCAAGAAATGTAATGGCAGTCTAATGTTGTCGCGTTTCACGACGACATTAGATGAACGCGAAACTTTTGGACGATACGCCGCCGATATTCTTTATATTTGTTTTCTAAAAGAGTATCAAAAAATCTATGTTGAAAAAACCACTTGATCGGCGAAGCCGACCCAAAAAAAGATGGGGCAATATAGGAATAACTTCTATTGACATCCGTTGAATCGCGTGTTAACATTTCATAGAATAGGGTTATTGTTGGATTATGAAATGTCAAACTAACAAAAAGGCGGTGTCCGTATGATAGCATATGATAAGACCGATGCAAAAAGCATTGAAACCTACGCCAAAAGATTAGTGGGGCATACATTTTCTGATGTTATAAAATGGGCGGAAGTATCTTCCGACTATACCTATAATAAGAAATCCAGAAAGGGCGGCCTTGGAAATTTAATTGAAGAGTGCTATTTCGGTTATGCCGCCAACGGAAGAAGCGAAGCAGACTTTTCCGAAGCTGGAGTAGAACTTAAAGTGACACCAATCGAAACCCGCAAAAAGGGGCAGTATGCAGCGGGCGAAAGATTGGTTCTTACTATGATAAGCTATAAAGAACCGATTACCCACGATTTTGAAAACTCTCATATGTGGCAAAAAAGTCAGCTTTTGCTTATTGTCTGCTATTTGCGTGACCGTTCATTAAAGGACAATCTTCTTTATGAGATTCAGTACGCTTCACTATTTACGCCCCCGGAAAAAGACCTTGTTATAATCCGCAATGATTATGAAATCATTGTAAGTAAAATTGAAAAGGGACTTGCACAAGAACTATCCGAAAGTGATACGATGTACCTTGGGGCTTGTACAAAAGGCGCAACGGCTGCAACGAGTTTTGTGCCGCAATTTTACCCGCCCTATATTCCTGCAAAACGCCGTGCATACTGCTATAAGCAGTCTTACATGACGTATGTTATCAATACCTATATTGCGCAAAAGTCAAAAGAACAAGAGGCTATAATTGAAAATCCAGAGGTCTTGAGAAAGACTTCGTTTGAACGCTATTTGATTGAGTATAAACTTGCGCCTTTTGTGGGAAAAACAGATAAAGAATTGTGCCATATTTTGAACAGGGAATACAATGGCAACAAAGCGCAATGGATTGATTTGACATATAGGATGCTTGGAATTAAGAGCAATAGTGCAGAAGAATTTGTCAAAGCTAATATTGTTGTCAAGACAATAAGGATTGAGAGCGACGGTAAAATTAGGGAAAACATGAGTTTCCCGGCGTTTAAGTATAAAGAAATCATCAAAGAAAATTGGGATGATTGCGAACTTCATCAGTATTTTTCAGAAACAAAATTCCTTTTTGCGGTTTTTGAGAAAGCTGGCGATTGCTATCGCTTTAAGGGGGCAAAACTCTGGAATATGCCCTATAAGGATTTGGAAGAAACCGTGCGGCAAGGCTGGCAACGCACGATTGATACAATCCGTAAAGGCCCGAAGTTAACCCCTAAAATGCAAAAGGATGGATATGTGGTACTGAATGATTTTCTGAAAGAGTCTGACGATGTAATTATTCATGTCAGACCGCACACAAAGAAATCCTATTACCTATTCCCGGATGGAACGCACTATGGAAATGGTACTCTGGCAAATGCAAACGAGTTGCCGGATGGCCGTTGGATGACAACAATGTCCTTTTGGCTTAATAGTTCTTATGTGTTGAAACAACTTCAATCGCTAGATTAAAAATTATATTTACAGGAACGGTGTACGATGGATAAAACGATATGTGAGCTTTTTGCGGGCGTTGGTGGATTCCGGCTTGGATTTGAGCGAGAATCAGCAGATTGGCGTACAGTTTGGTTCTCGCAATGGGAGCCGGGGAAAAAGCGTCAGTGGGCTCACGACTGCTATGTATCCCACTGGGGAGACATTGACGAAAATACAGGAATTGACATAGCAGCGGTAGATAAAAGTAAGATTCCCAATCATAATTTGTTGGTAGGTGGTTTCCCCTGTCAAGACTACTCTGTGGCTAGGCCATTAACTGGCAGCCACGGTTTAGAGGGGAAAAAAGGTGTATTATGGTGGCAAATCCGCGATACACTTGAAGTCAAAAAAGCACCGTTCGCATTATTTGAAAATGTTGACCGTCTAGTGAAGTCTCCGTCTACACAGCGCGGGCGTGACTTCGGCGTTATGTTGGCCTGTCTTGCGGATTTGGGTTACTCGGTGGAATGGCGCATTATAAATGCCGCTGAATACGGAGCAGCACAGCGCCGCCGCCGTACATTTATTTTTGCATATAAGAATAATACAAATTACGGTATGCAAATGGAAAACTACGCAGCGGATGAAATCATTGCAGACGAGGGCTTCTTTGCAAAGACGTTCCCCATTCAACCGTTGGAAAATGTAACGATAAAGAATACCAAAATTGATTATTCTGACATTGTCGAGGTTTCAAACAACTTCCGCTTTGCATTTGAAAACGCGGGCTATATGAAAGATGGCCGTGTTTATACGGTACAAGTTACGCCAATCTTTGAAAAGTCCACAACTCTCCGTGAGATTGTTGTTTCTGATGCTGATGAAAAGTACTATCTTGGAGACAATCTGGAAAAGTGGTTGTACCTAAAAGGCTCGAAAAAGATTCAGCGCAAAAGCAAGGCGGGTTTTGAATACACATTCTCCGAGGGTGCGGTTGCTTTCCCAGATTCGTTGGATTTGCCAGCGCGGACAATGCTCACATCGGAATCAAGCGTTAACCGCAGCACCCATGTTATTGCAGACCCAGTGACAGGCAAATACCGTTTGTTGACCCCCCTTGAAGCAGAACGGATTCAAGGTTATGGTGATGACTGGACGAACACAGGGATGCCAGAAAAATTTAGATATTTTTGTATGGGAAATGCTCTTGTTGTGCCAATGGTTACACGAATGGCAAAAACAATGGATGACATTTTCGACAATGAGGACTAAAACAAAAAGAGGGCGCATGGATCGCGCCCTCTTTTTGTATTTAATTGATGTTAACTTTTCAAACCAGTGAATCGTCAAAATAGTACGCTTGAAAAACTGTACCATCTGCGGTGATGAAACGTCCCTGTGCATCTGATGGAATTTGTTCCGCTGCGCGGCCATCGCCGATGATGATAGTTGAAAGCGTAGCGTCTGCACGTCCACAGATGCGGACGTTGAGATTATTTTTGATTTGTCCGGGCAGAATGTTGGCGTCCGGGCGTTGCGTTGCTAAGACCAAATGGATGCCAAAGGCGCGTCCCTGCCGAGCAAGGGTCGAAAGGCGGGCTTCAATTTGAGAGAGAAGTTCTTTACGCTCTTTATCTGCTCCGGTCTTATCCAGCAGTTCGGCGACTTCATCGCACGAAAAGATGATGCGGTTTAGAAAGTGGTTTGTTTTCTGGAAATAGTCGGTAATATTTGAAGCATCGGCTTCTACAAACAATTTCTTACGCTCTTCCAATTCATCAACCAGACGATTCAGCAGTTCAAGCAAGTCTTTTTCGGTTGTGATGATGTGGGAAAAACGATGCCACAACTTGCCGAAATCAACGCCGCCTTTAAAGTCTGCAATGTATACAATATCGGACTGTTGGATGCACTGCCACAAGATGCAGCGAAGAAGTACGGTTTTGCCGCTTCCAGTGTTTCCACCGATTAGAATGTGTGGCGTCTTGTTGAGGTCAATAATTATATCCCCAGTCAGACCACGACCAACAATCAGTAGGTTGTCATTGTGACGCAATACATAGGTATCACTCCAACGGAGCAAATCGAAAACGTGACCCGGCTGAACGCAATGCAGCGTGATTGTCCTACGGTCACGCCCCTCATGGATTGATTCAATCAGCATATTTAGGGCGGTTTCGATTACAAGCTGTGCGTCAATCCATTTTTTGAGGGGAAAGCCGGTACAAGAATAGGTATACGCCACTACATTGTGGTCGAGAAATTCCATTCTAATAAGGTATGGCGCTTCACCTGCATGGTTTACAAAACCTACGCGGGAAAAATTACGCTGCATTTCCAGCGCACCCGGAACATAGCCGATGAGAGCCGCACACAGAGGAACAAAACAGATGAAAGTCATGATGCCGAAAATGACCATAATGTTGTTGAGTACAGCAGGAATGTTGTGCGGCCGGTAGATTACGGCGCAGAGCAGGGCATCCAGCAGAAGCAGCACAATAAGCAGATTGCGCTTGCGGGGATTGGTGGCCGCATTGTAGAAACCGTTTTTTACGGTGCAAAGGAAGTTGCGGAGGTTGGTACGAGCGTTGAGGTCATTATTGCTTGGATTAGTCATAACAATACCTTTCCGGCTGTTCATTAGCCTGTAAATAATTCTGTATCGATTCTGTCGGTTACATCTATGAAAGATTGCTGAACAGAATCGTAACTTTCGACATAGGAAACATCAAAAACAGAACATAGTTTTTTGATGGCTTCTTTTTGCAAACTGTTTTCAGTTGCGAATTGTGCAGGAATGCTGTTCTTCCCCTCGCCAATAAGCTGATAAGATTGTTTGTTGTCATTGTAAATGTAAAGACTTTTATGTGTCTTTGTAAGCATAATCATTTCTTTACATCTACGCATTAGCTGTTCAATGGGTTCACTTGGATTTTCATATGCGGTATGAAAATCTTCAATGGTGAGAACTGTTGTAATGATTATCAGCTTGACTTCCAGCCAGCGGTCACGGTAGCGGGCGCTTACAGAAGAAGCTGAGTTATTGTCTAGCATTTTCAAAAGGTCGCTGAGTGAAAAGGATTCGGGGCGCAGGTCATCTAAGATGAGCGCGTCTTGCCCGCCGTAGTCTTGCACTGGGTCACGGCTGCTGCCGGATAAACAGTAGCTAAGACCGCGCTTTTCACAGATTTGTTTTGCAAGAGTTGTTTTTCCTGCACCCGGTTCGCCGTAAATGTAGATTACTTCAATTTCACGGTCAGAGCAGGACTTGATTTTCGTTTGTCGATATTCAAACGCTTTTTCAAAGTCGGTTTTGTGGTCCATATACATCCCCATAGAGATGTACTCCATGAGATTATAGGGACGAATTTCGCCAGCTTCAATTTTTGTAAGGACGTTTCGGAACGACTTGTTTTGTGCGTGCCATGCTTCACTTTCGGCACGGATTTCTTTCCACTTGAATCCCGGTTGTGCAATGACTTCTTTGTCATCGTATTGGTGCTTTTCTGGCGCGTTGCGGTGCGTTAGATAGGAGATTGCACCGCCAATGTCAGAAACCATGCGTTTACCAGCGGGACGTTTTTGATGGATTTTGTTGACGTAGTTTTTGCTGACACCGACATAGCCACCAATCGTAGAGGGCTCATAGGAATCATTTAATTTAAGAATTAAATGGATATGAGGCTTTTTGAGATTGCCATTTTCATCGGTGTCTTTGTCGTGAATGATGTATACCCAATGTTCGATTTTGTCGTTGCTGTTAAGGTTCTCTTCGAGTTTCTCTTTCCAGCTATCGGGATAGCCCGGAAGATACTCAATTTGTTGAACGATTTCGCAAACACGCAGACCCATTTGTTTTTATCACTTCCTTTTGATTACCACATATCTACCACATACAGACCTGTCAAGGAGCCAATCAGGACAAGCCCCCTGATTGGCTCAAATACTATAACGGTAGGCTTTTTGGGGGGTTATGTAGTTTATGTTATAGTGGTAAGCAAGCCTACCACATAACAAACAATTCATGATCGCCCCGCATGGCGGGGCGACCCAAAGGGAAAAAAGTAGCGACGGCTGGCGTGAGATGCTTTGTGGCATCCCCCTCCTGCCGCCGCTTGGCGCTTAACCGTTGATAACGGTTACACCATCTGCAGATGCCTTAAGATTGATGGCATCAATGCCACGCTGCCCCTTAACGTAGGTGGGATAGATACCCAGTTTAAGGTTCGTGAACTTGGCGAGGTGGTCGTAGGCCTCTTCACCGAGCAGCTGCTTTCCGGGGATTTTGACATCCAAGCGTTCGCCAAAGAAACCAGAGCAGGTGACGGTGTAGGTGTAGCCCAAGATGGTGTCGGTGCGATTGCCGTTGTTGTACTCATAATACGGACGGACACCGCACAGGCGCAGGCGCTCACCGAGCGTTGCGGGGGAAACGGAAACGAGTTTGACGGAAGAATTAGTGAGTTTCATAGAGGTATCTCCTTTTTAATGAAAAGAATTGAAAGATGTATGTAAAAGTGGACGGCTTATGCCGTGCCACTGATACCGGAGTTGGAATTGCCTAGTTCATTAAGTTGCGCAACAAGCGCATCATAATTGATTAGGCATTTTTTGCCGATGTACAGCGCCGGAAGTCTGCCTTGCTTCTCCATAACCCGGAGAGCGTGTTCTGGCAAAAGGCCAGTGGCCGCAACGCTGCGTATCGACATCATGCGAGGTGGTGAGTTCATAAGTGAACCTCTCTGTTGACATATCCACAAGGAATATTTATAATAGGAAATGCAAGACGAGAAGATTTCTTTTAGGAATCCTCTTTGACTATATTATACTACAAGAAAAATCACGATAAAAGGGGGTTTTCCGATGTTACGGATTTTGAAATATTTGAATGAAAAATTTCTAATCGGAAATTTCAATAAGGGGCGTGAAGAAAAAGTATGAGAGATAGCAAAGAAATTTTTGCAGAAAGATTGCGAAATCTAATTGAAGAAAAGGGCATAAGCCAAAAACAACTTGCAGCGGAAACACAAATTGCAGAAAGTTCCATCTCGAAGTATCTTAGCTGTGATGCCGAGCCTAAATTAGTCCCGCTTGCAAACATTGCAAAGTATTTTGACGTATCGGTTGACTATTTGCTTGGAATTTCAAACTGTAAACAATATGAGAAAAATATCCAAGCGGCAAGCAAATTTACAGGTTTGGCAGATGAAGCATTGATAAACATAAGCCGTCTGAATGGGCGCGAAAGAATTGTATTTGAAGAAATTGTATGTCATGACTTGTTTAGGGAACTGCTCCGACATTTTATATCATATGTAAAAAATAGAGAGCGAGACATCAGTAGGAAATACATAAACACGTATATGGAAGAAGAAATAATCCCAAAACTCAAAGATGAAACAGAGGAAAGGCAGAATTTTTTTCACCGTATGTTTTGGGATAAGCACCGAGATTTAGGTTCAAGAAAAATAGCAAATGGGGAAACGCTAACGCTTTTTTCTATAACTAACACCATAACAGAGATTGTAAAAACTGTTGGGGAAAAAGTGGCGAAGAGAGAATTTGCAGATAAAATACAAAATTGTTTGAACAGAGAAATGATATATAGGTGCGAAGAATTTCTCCATCCACCGAAAATATCAATAGACGAACAGGAGGATGCGCAAGATGGCGAATATTCAAGCGAGACGGAATAAAGCTGGAAAGCTCATCTCATTTAGCATTCGCGTGTTTCGTGGGAGAGATGAAAACGGAAAACAACTAAAGCCATATGTTACAACATTTGCAGTTGAGCCGACGTGGTCGGAGTCAACTGCTGAAAGAAAAGCAAAGGCTTTCGCTGCAATCTATGAGCGTGACTGCAAAGAGGGAAAGGCCACTGATAGTAGGCAGTCTTTCCGTGACTATGCGGAGTATGTTCTCCGTGAAAAAGAAAGAGCGGGCGTACTGAAGAAAAGTACACTCGCTCGATATAGAGATTTAACTCGTAGAATCTACCCAGAAATCGGTGCAATCAAGTTAAAGGACTTGCGTCCGCAGCACCTTACTAATTTTTATGGAAAACTACAGGAACTAGGTAATGTGGATAGGACAGCGAAGCCAAAGCCAGCACTGACTAAAGTTGTTGATGAAAAACGGTTAGGTCTGTCTGCGCACCAACAAATTATTGATGCTGTGGCCGAGGGAAAAAGGATTTCGCGTGAATTGATTGCAAAATGTGCAAATATATCATCATCAACAGTATCGTTAATGTTACGCGGCAATGAGGTTAAGGCAGATAAGGCCGAAGCTGTAGCTATGGTCTTGGGATATAAAACAGAACAACTTTTCAAGATCATTGAAAAGAATAAGAATTTATCTGCAAAAACAATCAATGAATATCATGGTCTTATTTCTTCAATCCTTGCACAGGCAGAAAAGGAAATGCTTGTCCCCTACAATGCAGCCAGTAAAGCTATTTTACCGAAAATCCACAAAAAAGAAGTAGACTTTTACCAGCCAGAACAGATTGAAGAAATAAAAAAGGCTTTTGACAAAGAACAACTACGCTGGCGCGTATTTGGGTATATGCTCATTTACACAGGCGCGCGGCGTGGTGAAATTCTGGGATTACATTGGACGGACATTGATTTTGAGAATCGACAGGTTTGTTTACGTCGAAATGTCCTATATAATAATAAGGATGGCGTTTATGTTGATACCCTGAAAAACGAATCTTCCGTTCGTTTATTGTATTTACCGCAGAGCGTTATTGATATGCTCGTTACTTATAAGCAATGGCAAACAGAGGAGATTAAGCGTCTTAATGGGTATAGAGCAGATAACGGATATGTATTTGCAACAGAAAAGGGCGAACCGTTAAATCCGGGAACGGTTGCTTCTTGGTTGGAACGTGTGGAAAAGAAAAACGGCTTGCCGCATTTGCACTCACACGCATTTCGCCACAGTCTGGCATCTGCATTGTTTGGGCGGAATGTTGACCCGGTGACTATATCCAAAACGCTGGGACACGCACAGGTAAGTACGACTGAGGATATATATGCGCATATAATTGAAGCAGCTAAAAAACGCAGCGCTGACATTTTGGAAGATGTGTATAATCGGAAGTAGTTCAACAAAAGTTCAACAACTTTGCGAGAAGTGCAACAACGATACAACACATCACGAAACGATAATGATACACAATATGCGAATTACCGAAATAAATTGCACGATAATAAATGATACAAAACGCAAAATATAGAACTCATAACCCGGATGTCGCAGGTTCAAGTCCTGTCTCCGCAACCAACAAAAGCTCGTTGAAACGACAAGTTTCAACGAGCTTTTTTCTACATTATGGCAAAAGTGGTAACAATCTGGTAACTTTGACCCCAAAATGACCCCAAAACGGGAAAACGACTGCGCCCGGACGGTTGAACTTTTCAACCGCCCGGGCGCTTTTTGTGGATAAATCTTGCGGAGTTGGCAGGTAAATATAGGAGCGGTCAACCTGCTTTGACGAGTACCAGCACGCTGTTGGTTGGCACGACGATCTGTTCCTGTTTGGTGGGAATGGGCGGGTTCTTGTATTGGCGCAGGGCTTTTTGGATTTGTTGCTTGACTTCCAGCAGGGCAGCGTCTAGTGTTGGCGCTTGTGCGGTAACTTTGGGGAAGTCAGGAACATGGGCGGTGCAGCCGCTTGCCGAGAGTGTGCAAAGCACAGGATACGGCTGGTTCTCCACAGAGATACGGTACTGCATCCCGAACATATCGTTCATTTTGTCCATTTCGCGCCGTTTGTGTTCGTCCATACTGTGGACATAGGTGTCCATTGTGAACGCCACCGAGTAGTGACCAAGGATGGCTGACAGGGTCTTGTAGTCCATGCCGCGCTCCAGCGCGCGAGTAGCGAAGGTATGCCGCAGGGCGTGGAAGGTAAAGTGTCCGATGTCGGCATCCTTCAACAAGCGGTCATAGTGATCCTTGAAGGTTTTCTGCTCAAAGTAGTGACCGAACTCGTTGGTAACGATGAAGCCATCGTCGGTGTACTTATCCCCTGCCCGCAATTTGTCTTGTGCCTGCTGCTGTTTCCAACGGGCAAGCTCGTCTGCCATTGTGCGGGTCAGTGGAATCGTGCGGCGGGAGTTTTTCGTTTTGGGTGTGCCGAATACGATTTCAGTTTTGTTCTCGCCGTCGTGGGCTTCGTACTTGGCAAGGCGGTTGATGGTGCGGCGAACATGAAGCTGCGCGGTGGAAAAGTCGATGTCCTCCCACTTCAGCGCCAGCAATTCCCCCATGCGTAATCCGGTACACAAATCCAGCCGGATAAATACCCCATAGCGATGGCGGTAGCTGGCTTGCACCAGCGCCCGTTGCTGGTCGTTGGTAAATACTACAATTTCGGGCTTTTCTCCGCTGGGCAAGGTCACGGCATCGCAGGGATTGTACACTAACAAGCGCTCCTTTACGGCCTGTTGTAAGCACTTGTGTAATGCCATGTGGTAGTTGCGCAAGGTCTTGGGGGATAATCCTTCCTCACGGAATTTGTAGTTGTAAAACTCCTGCAAGATGTGCGGCTCTAATTTCTTTAATAAAATCTTTCCCAGTACACAAAAGTGCTTGTTGAGATAACTGCGGTAGCTGGCGTAAGTAGATTGCTTGACGGTGTCCTTCATATAGGTGTCCAGCCAATACTCGTACCACCCGCCAAGGGTCACAGACATCGGATCGCGCCAGCCCTGTGTGCGGACTTCGTGGGCTTGCTGCTGTAAAACGGCGATTGCTTCCTGTCGCGTGTTACAGCAGGTGGATGTACGCCTAGGTTTGCCGGTCTTGTAGTCGATTCCGGCTGACAGTCGAACCTCCCACCGTCCGTCTGTTCGCTGACGAATGTTGCCCTCGTTGTGCCCACGGCGCAGGGATGTTTTAGATGTGTCTTTCACGGTGCATCGTCTCCTTTCGTGACACAAAGACTACCACAGGTACGACCACAAAGCTATTCATCAGACCCGACAATCTTCGGGTTCTCGTTTTGGGCTTTATTGACCTTTTGCCGTTCCAGCCAGTCCAGTAACTCATCCCGCCGCACCAGCAGTCGGTTTCCAATGTGGAACGCCGGGAAAGTTGCGTCGTGAAATATGCGGTAGGTGGTCGAGCGCGAGATACCGAAGTAAGTTTGCACTTCCTTGGGGCTGACAACATTGGGTAAATTTTGAAATTCCGTGTTCATGGGTTCCTCCTATGTAAATAATTTATAAAAAGGTCGTTACTATATAGCCGCTGAGAACGGCGAAAATTACGAGGTTTTTTAAACTGTTTAGAAAAAGTTCAAATTTTTTGAAAGATTCCAAATCATATCATCCAGACCGGCAGTCGCAACTTTTGCAACTGTCCTCAAAATTTTTGAAAAAGCACCTCTACTATATAGCCGCTGAGAAACGGTCAAATATGTCGCAAAGAAAAAATATTTAAAAGATTTCGCATCTGACTAAATGCCCGAATGCACTTCAAAACCAGCATATCACCCATTGTGCTAAAAACCCTTGCACTTTTACAAAATATCTAAGTCCATTTTAACAGGCAACGGGGCAAAAACCCTGCCACATTACTCAAAATAAAACAGGCAAGCCGCAGATTAAAACGGCTTGCCTGTAGAATGACGATGCTGACGGTGATGACGATGTTTTTGATATACCCCTTTACCCTATCCCACGAACACCGTCATCATCGTCATCACCGTCACACTTATAGCGAAATGACGCTTGCAGTTTACTACTGCTCGAAACAAAAATAGTGATATTACGAGAAACACAAAATCAGAATGACGCAGATGACGCTAATGACGCTGAATCTGGGATATGGTATAGGGATATCCCCAAAACAGCGTCACGAGCGTCATCAGCGTCACTATCGTCACGCAAGAACAGCGAGGGGGTCTGGGGTACACCCCAGAAATGCGTTTGTGGATATCCAAACGCTATGCTAGCAAAACATGTCTACCCCCCCCAAAAAAACGATAGCACCCAACCCAGATGCCCATACAAATTCGTATATCCCCAGAGTGAATCACCTGTGATTCATCCAAAAATCTTGACTCGAAAAAGTGAATCGGTTCTGATTCACTTCCCGGACTCCCCCGGCTCGATGCAGTAGCAGTTGAAACTGCCCTCGCAGAGCAGGCACTCCTCGCCGGAGAAAATCTCTACGCGCACAACGCTGACCAAGCGGCCGCGCTTCAGGACGCGGGCGTTGATGAAAATTTTGCCACTCGATACATTTTTTAAAAAGGACATATGGTTGCTCTGGGTCACATAATACCGCCCATCGGTAAAGGCGGCATAGCCCGCGGCGCAGTCGGCCAAAGCCATCAGGTAGCCGCCGTGCAGCGCACCGTAGCCGTTGCAGTGCTCCATAGTCACACCAGCTTCCAGGCTGACGTAATCTTTACCCATTTCATGCACCGTAAAGCCCAGTGATTTGGTAAAATCATCGTGGCTGATGAGCTTTTGCAGAGCCTCATAATATTCCATAAAAAACATCCTTTCTTGAAAGTACAAGAAAAAGGCCGGCCCTTGAGAAGTGAGGACCGGCCTTTTTCTGACCAGAGCATAGGAGAGAAAAGCCCCATCGCTTGACTCTCCTAATTATAGGGAAAGAAACCCGGCAGCGCAAGGTGGGAGAAGGCTGTGAAAGATACTTACGGAGAGATTTCCAAAAATGTGATTGTTATTGTATAGAGAAGAGATATGCGGCCGCCGGATTTCGTTTCGTAAAGGAATCAGTCCTCGTCCAATGCGATGGTTTCGAGGTCGAGCTTCTCCAGAATGGGCAGCAGCTTCGTGACGCCGCAGGTGAAGAAGATGATGCGGATTACTTCGCAGATGTCATCCACAGTAGCACCGTTCTCCAGCGCCAGACGGGCGTGGACCTTCATGGTGGTGTCGGTGCCGGTGGCCATACCGATGGCCATAACAATCAGCTCGCGGTATTTGCGGGGAATCTGCACATCGGTGCCGTTGTCCACATACTGGTCCAGAAATGCCTTGACCAGCATCGGGTCATTGCCCATCTTCTGGTGGCTTTCCAGCAGCTTGCCGCCGCGGGCCTCTTTCAGCTGAGCCAGAAATTCACGGCTTTTGGCCAGCTTCTCGGGATTTTCCTGTTTCATAGGTTTACTCCTTGGTTTCATAGCGGTTTTTCAGATAGTTGACAGCGATATTCGGGAAGAGCGCATAGGTCAGCACGTCCTCATCACTGTGGGCCAAATCGCCGATTTCGGTCTTGGCCTTCTCCCAGCCGGGCTCCAGCAAATCAGCCGGGCGGCAGGTGATGGGTTTTTCATCGCCCAGCGCCTTTTTCATCAGTTCGGGGGAAATGTCACCCGGCGGGCAGCCGTACATACCGCGGCAATAGTCGCGCATTTCCTTGCTGACGGTCTTGTAGCGCTCGCCCATCATGACGTTGCTGGTGGCCTGTGCGCCACACATCTGGCTGCTGGGGGTGGCCAGCGGCGGATAACCCATATCCGCGCGGACGCGGGTGACTTCCCGCAGAATCTCCGGCAGACGGTCCAGTGCATTCATGCTGCGCAGCTGGTTCTCCATATTGGTCAGCATACCACCGGGAATCTGGTGCTGCAGGCAACCAACGTCCACGCCAATCAGGCGGCTTTCGTATTCCTTGCGGCGGGTGCGCAGATACTGGAAGCCCTCGTTCAGTTCATTGAACTGGGCAAGGTCGATTTTCGGGTCACGGGGCGTGCCGCGCAGTCCGGCGATAAAGCTCTCAATCGGCGGGTGGCCGGGGCCCATGCCAAGGCTGGAAACACAGACGTCCAACCCGTCCACACCGGCGCGGATGGCCTCCCAGTAGCACATTTCCGCCATGCCGCCGGTGCAGTGGCAGTGCAGATGCACCGGAATGTCCAGCGCAGCTTTTAAGGCGCTGATCAGCTCATAGGCGGCGGGCGGCGTCATCAGGCCGGCCATATCCTCGACATGGATGAGCTCGGCGCCCATTTTCTGCTGTTCCAGCGCGTTTTCCACAAACTTTTCAGTCGTGTGGAAGGGGCTAAGGTTGTACTGGACACTGCCTTCAATCTTCTTGCCCATCTTTTTGACAGCGCGGAAAGCAGTCTCGCAGTTGCGCAAATCCTGCAGGGCGTCAAAAATCAGGAACACGTCAATGCCCGCGTTGGCGGCGCACTCGACAAATTTTTCTACAATATCATCGGGGTAGGCGTGGTAGCCCACCAGATTCTGGCCGCGCAGCACCATCTTCAGCGGGGTGTTTTTCATGAAATGCTTGAAGGTGCGCACGCGGTTCCACGGGTCATCGTTCAGATAGCGGATGCAGACATCAAAGGTTGCGCCGCCCCACATCTCCATGCTGTCATAGCCGACGGCGTCCATCCGCTTGAGCAGCGGAATCATATCCTCGGTAGTGACGCGGGTGGCCAGCAGGGACTGTACGCCGTCACGGAATTCAACACTGTTGAACTTGACGGGGGTGGAGCTGGCAAACTGGGTATGCCCGGCGTTGCTGGTTTGGACAGCAGGGGCCGGTGCAGCAGGTTCCTTTCGCTTAAAGAAATCCATAGTAGACTCCTGACTTATAGAAAGACTTTTCCCAAAAGCGCGGCCGCGGGATGGTAAATCGATTCAGCCGGAAATAAACAGCTGTAAGCGGTGCCTTTATAGAGAAATAGTCTTGCGTGTATGGTTTTATTTGTAAGCCGGTAAATCATACAGCTAAAACGATACACTAAATCGTTACACTATTTGTAGCACAGTTTTTTTCATTTGTCAACACAAAAATGCCGCGCATACCGAAACTTTGGTGTGCGCGGCAAATTTTTTGTCTTGTTTTTGTGCAAGTCTTACAAACGGAAGCTCTCCCGCAGCTCCACGCGGGCCTCGCTTTCAATGCGCAGCGGCTCGCGGCTGCCGGTCGTGATATGGGAAATCAAAGCCCCGACAGCCTGGCGGGCAATCTCCTCACTGGGCATCGAAACGGTGCTGACGGCGGGAATCAGGTACTGCACGCTCATGGGGTCCTGCGTGGCAAAGCTGAGTAGCTCCATATCCTGCGGAATCAGGATGCCGTATTTATGTAAGGTATATAACACGCCGGGAACCATTGTGTCGCTTTCGCACAGAACCATCTTGGGCATATTGGTCAGCGCGCAGAGGCTTTCAGCAGCAGCGGCACCGCCCTCGGCGGTGTTGGCGCCGGAGAAAATCCACTCTTGCGGAACCTGAATCCCCAGCTGCTGGCAGGCAAAGACAAATGCGTCGGTGCGGCGGCTGGCGGCTACATAGCGGTTTCCGGCACAAATCAGCGCGACCTGACGATAATTTTTCTGCCGTATCAGGCTGGCGGCCAGCAGGCCGACCTTGTTGCTGTTGGCGCTGGAGGTGCTGTACTTGTTGCTTTCGCGGTTAATCAGCACAATGGGAACCTGTGTGTCGAGCGTTTCCAGATGGCGCACATCCTGCTCACTGGCTGCGCCGATGATGGCCCCGGTGTAGTTGTTGTGAATCAGTGCCTCGCAGGCATCCGCAATATGGTCATTGGTAAAGGGGTGCACCACCAGCTCACAGTCGTAGCTTTTCTCGCGCAGGGCTTTCTGTATTAAAGAAAGGAAGTAGCCCAGCATATTGGCGCGGTAGTCCAGCGGCCAGAAAAAAGCCACCACGGGACGCCGTTCGGCGCTGGTGCGAAGGCGGCGGGCGCTCAGGTTGGGCTGATAGCCAAGCTCCCGCATGGCGTTCTGGATGCGGATGATGGTCTCCGGCGGGATACGGTGCTGCTCACCGCGGCCGTTCATAACCAGAGAAACGGTGGTGGGGGAAACCCCGGCTGCTGCCGCAACATCCTTGATGGTGGGCATAAAGGACACTCCTTTGCTAAAAGCATTTACTGCGTTTACTAAACTATAGCACTGTTTACTGGAAAAGTCAACGTTTAGCAGAAAATTGCTAAACAAAGGCTGAACGAGTGTCTTTTTTGTCATTTTGTGCAAAATGGTTCCACAGCCATTTTGCAAACCGCCGAAGTTGCGCCAGGGGTCTTGACGTTGCTAAAACGATACACTATACTGCAAACAGGTAAATCGATACAGCTAAGTAAGGATAAAGTTACAAGACAAAAACGCAAGAAACAGAGCAACCGCAGAAAGGACGGAATCCTTATGGCTAAAAAGAAAACAATGGACGGTAATGAGGCAGCCGCATACGCATCGTATGCGTTTACCGAAATTGCAGCCATCTATCCCATCACCCCCTCCAGCCCGATGGCAGACCATGTTGATACATGGGCAGCCAGCGGCATGAAGAACATCTTCGGCCAGTCGGTCAAGCTGGTCGAGATGCAGAGCGAGGCCGGCGCAGTCTCCGCCATGCACGGCGCGCTGGACAGCGGCAGCCTCGGCACCAGCTACACGGCCAGCCAGGGCATGATGCTGATGATCCCCACCATGTACCGCATTGCCGGTGAGCTGAAGCCCGCCGTTATCCACGCCGCATCCCGCAACGTGGCTACCAATAATATCTCCATCTTCGCCGAGCATTCCGACGTTATGGCCTGCCGCCAGACCGGCTTTGCCCTGCTGGCATCCTCCAACGTGCAGGAGTGCATGGACATCGGCGCTGTGGCGCATCTGTCCGCCATCAAGGGCCATGTGCCGTTCCTGCATTTCTTCGACGGCTTCCGCACCTCCCACGAAATCCAGAAGATTGATGTGCTGGACTTCAACGACCTTGCCAAGCTGGTCGACTATGAGGAACTGGAGAAATTCCGCAAGCGCAGCCTGAACCCCGAACGCCCGCTGCTGCGCACTGCCGGCCTGAACGCCGACACCTACTTCCAGTGCCGCGAGGCCATGAACCCCTACTACGATGCTCTGCCGGAGATCGTGGAGGAGTACATGGGCAAGATGAGCGAGCTGACCGGCCGCGAGTATCACTGCGTCAACTACTACGGCGATCCTGAGGCTGAGTATGTGCTGGTCGGTATGGGCAGTGTGGCAGAAACCGCTGCCGAGACCATCGACTATCTGCGCGCACAGGGCAAGAAGGTCGGCTATGTCAACGTTCATCTGTACCGCCCGTTCCCGGTGCAGTACCTGCTGAACGCACTGCCTGCCACCGTCAAGGCTGTCACCGTTCTGGACCGCACCAAGGAGCCCGGCGCTACCGGCGAGCCTCTGTATGAGGATGTCTGCAGCGTGCTGAAGGAGTTCCGCAGCGACCTGCCGGTCTACGCCTGCCGCTTCGGTCTGGCCTGCAAGGACACCACCCCCGCCCAGATTGTTGCGATGTATGAGAATATGACCGCTGCCGAGCCTGCCAACCACTACACCATCGGCATTGATGATGACGTGACCCACCGCTCTCTGGCTGTCGGCAAGGAAATCAACATTGTGCCTGCCGGTACCTGCAGCTGCAAGTTCTGGGGCCTCGGCTCCGACGGTACGGTCGGTGCCAACAAGAACACCATCAAGATTATTGGCGACCATACCGATAAATACGTACAGGCCTACTTCGAGTATGATGGCAAGAAGTCCGGCGGCGTCACCAAGAGCCATCTGCGCTTCGGCGATGAGCCCATCCGCAGCAGCTATCTGGTCCGCCACGCTGACTTTGTGGCCTGCCACAATAAAGCCTATGTCGCCAACTACGACATGGTTTCTGACCTGAAGGAGGGCGGCAGCTTCCTGCTGGCTTGCGACTGGGCCGATGTTGCCGCACTGGACGCTCATCTGCCGGTTTCGATGCGCCGCGCGATTGCACGCAAGCACATCAACCTGTATGTCATTGATTCTGTGGCCATCGCTGCCGAGCTGGGTCTGGGCAACCGCACCAACACGATTCTGCAGGCTGCCTTCTTCCACATCACCGGCATTATCCCCGATGACAAGGCTGTGGAGTACATGAAGGCCGCCGCCCTGAAGAGCTACGGCAAAAAGGGCGAAAAGGTCGTCAATATGAACTATGCCGCTGTTGACCGCGGCATCTGCGGCGCCGTCAAGATTGACTACCCCGCCTCCTGGGCTGATTTGGCCGATGAAACGCCCGCACCCCGCAAGGATGTGCCGGAGTTCGTCACCAAGATTCTGGAGCCGGTCAACAATATGCACGGCGATGAGCTGCCTGTCAGCGCCTTCGTCGGCCTCGAGGACGGCACCTGGCCGCAGGCTACCTCTAAGTATGAGAAACGCGGTGTGGCCGTCAAGGTTCCCGCATGGGATGCCTCCAAGTGCGTGCAGTGCAACCAGTGCTCCTACGTCTGCCCCCACGCGGCCATCCGGCCCTTCCTGCTGACTGAGGAGGAGGTTGCCAACGCCCCCGAAAAGATGGAGGTTGCCGACACCAAGCCCAAGGCTAGCGAGTACAAGTTCCGCCTGCAGACGGCTGTTCTGGATTGCCAGGGCTGCGGCAGCTGCGTGACGGTCTGCCCGACCAAGGCTATCACGATGGAGCCGCTGGACACCCAGCGCCACGAGGAAGCCAACTGGGAGTACATCGACGCGCTGCCGGAGGTGCGCAACACCTACGGCGATGACACCGTCAAGGGCAGCCAGTTCAACCAGCCCCTGCTGGAGTTCAACGGCTCCTGCGCAGGCTGCGGCGAGACCCCGTATGCAAAGCTCGTCACCCAGCTGTTCGGCGACCATATGTACATTGCCACCGCAACCGGCTGCTCTCAGGTCTGGGCCACCAGCTTCCCCAGCTTCCCCTACTGCACCAACAAGAAGGGCTTTGGCCCCGCACTGGGCGGCTCTCTGTTTGAGAACAACGCTGAGTTCGGTATGGGCATCAGCCTCTCTGTCGAGCAGCAGCGCGCAGCACTCCGCACCAAGGTAGAGGAGCTGATGAGCAAGATTGACGAGAACAGCGACCTGTATGCTGCGGCGAAGGCATGGGACGATAACTTTAATGTCAGTGCCAAGAGCGAGGCCGTCAGCGATGCGCTGAAGGCGGCTGTGACCGGTGCAGAAGTGCCGGAGGACGCCAAGGAAGCACTCGACTACGTACAGCGCAATGCCGAGCATCTGCGCAAGAAGTCCGTGTGGATCTTCGGCGGCGACGGCTGGGCCTACGATATCGGCTACGGCGGTCTGGACCATGTGATTTCCACCGGTGCCAACGTCAACATTATGGTCTTTGACACCGAGGTTTACTCCAACACCGGCGGACAGGCCTCCAAGTCCAGCCCGCGCTCTGCCGTGGCACAGTTTGCTGCCGCCGGCAAGCGCACCAAGAAGAAGGACCTGGGCATGATGGCCATGAGCTACCGCGATGTGTATGTGGCACAGGTGGCTATGGGTGCAAACCCGGCCCAGCTGCTCCGCGCTGTCAAGGAGGCAGAAAGCTATGACGGCCCCTCTATCGTCATCTGCTACTCCCCCTGCATCAACCACGGTCTGCGCGCCGGTATGGCCAACGTTATGACCGAGATGAAGAACGCCGTCAACTGCGGCTACTGGCAGCTGTACCGCTATGACCCGCGCCTGATTGACGCCGGCAAGAACCCGTTCCAGCTCGACAGCAAGGAGCCGACCGGCGATTACCAGAGCTTCCTGCAGGGCGAGGTCCGTTATTCCAGCCTGGCCCGCAAGTTCCCCGACCTCGCACCCGACCTCTACGCCAAGAGCGAACAGGACGCCAAGGAACGCTATGCAGGCTACAAGGTGCTGGCCGAGGAAAAGTAACCCGGATTGTGAAGGAGCAAACGATGGCAAACAATTTTGATACCCTGCTGACCGCAGCCCCCGGCAGCGTTGTCACACTGGAGCCCGATTACATCGTGGTAAATGACGGCGTTTCCTATCTGGCCGCGGTGGAGGCAAAGAGCGTTGCCAACCCCGATAAGGTGCTGGTGTTCTTTGACCATAATGTTCCCACCGGTGACCCCGAGGGTGCCCGCGTGTTCGGCGTGATTCGCGATTTCGCCAAAAAATTCGGCTGCCGTTTCATTCAGGCACAGGGCGTTGCCTACCAGTATATGTTCAAGGAGGTCGTCCTCCCCGGCCAGGTTGTGGTCGGCGGCGGCAGCCACAGCGCCATCTTCGGCGCAAACGGTGCGCTCGGCTTTAACGTCAGCCCGCTGGAGCTGGCCCGCGTGCTGGAAACCGGCAAATATCAGCTGATTGTCCCCCACACGGTCATCTTCCGCGTGGAAGGCAAGCTGAAGGACGGTGTTTCGATGATGGACGCGGCGCTCACCCTGCTGAAAAACAGCAAGTGCGTCCCTGGCAGCATCGTTAAATTCGTGGCACCGGCGCTCTCTGCTCATGAAAAGAGCGTTCTCTGCTCGATGGCCTGCGGCACGGGTGCCGTGACGGCCCTCTGCGTGGAGGAGGGCGACACCGACCGTGTGCTTGACCTCTCCACCGTAGAGCCGATGGCAGTCCTGCCCTGTGAGGTGCGTTCTGCCCAGCATATGGCGGAAATCCGCCCGGTGGCCGAGCTGGCCGGTACCCATGTGACCGCCGGTCAGATCGGCGGCTTTACCGGCGGCACCATCGAGGACCTGCGTGTGGCGGCCAACATCATTAAGGGCAAAAAGCTGGCCCGCGGTTTCCGCCTGACCATCTGCCCCGCCACCAGCGCTGACTACATCGCCGCCTGTGAGGAGGGCCTGCTGGAACTCTTCATCGACTACGGCGCACAGATCTCCGCTGCGGGCGACCACAGCGTGGTCCGCCAGGGCGCAGGCGTCATCGGCAAGGGTGAGACCCTTGTCACCACCGGCCTGTACACCTACAACGGCTGCATGGGCGTCGCAGATTCCAAGGTCTACACCACATCGGTCGAGACCGTGGCCTGCGCCTCGTTCACCCGGACACTGTAAAGGAGGGTTCGTACAATGGATAAAATTTTCAGCGGTAAGGTATGGACCTTCGGCAATGATATCGACACCGATACCATCATCCCCGGCAAGCGCGGCACCATCCCCACCATCGAGGAAATGAAGAAATACGCCTTTGAGCTGCTCAAGCCGGAGTTCGGCTCCACCGTGCAGCCCGGCGATATCCTCATCGCAGGCACCAACTTCGGCTGCGGTTCTTCACGTGAGCAGGCGGCCACGGTCTTGAGCCATAACGGCGTGCGCTGCATCATCGCCAAGAGCTTTGCCCGCATCTTCTTCCGCAATGCGTTCAACAGCGGTATCCTGCTGCTGACTTGCGACGGCATCCAAGATGTCGTCACCGGCGGCGACATCGTCACCGTCGATGTGGACAACCACACCGTCAGCGCCAACGGCCAGACCTTCACGGTCGGTGCCGTACCGGAAAACCTGTTCAACATCGTCGCCAACGGCGGTCTGATTGCCGATACACGCCGCCGCCTCGCCGAGGGCGTCCAGCCCAGCGAGCCGCACGAGCTGGACTACACTGCCCGCCGCAAGAAGGGCTTCACGATGGCCGAAAAGCTGCTGCGCAAAAACGCAGGTGTCGATGAGGTCAAGCCCGGCGATATCGTCATTACCCACCCGGATATGTTCATGATCCACGATATCTACACCCCCTACCTGCTGGACACTTTGGAGCAGATTGGCGCGGACAAGATCGCGGACCCGGACAAAGTTACCATCATCTTCGATCACTGCATGCCCACGGCGGTCGCCAAGAACGACTCCGCCCACTATGATGCGGGTCTCGAACTTTCCCGCCGCTACGGCATCAAAAAGCTGCACATCGGCGAGGGCATCTGCCACAGCATCATGCACGAGGAAAAGTACGCCAAGCCTGGCTGCATTGCCACCGCAACGGACAGCCACACCACCACCTACGGCGGCGCGGGCAACTTCTGCTCCGGCATCGGCACGGCCGAGATGGCCGCCGCCCTCATCACCGGCGAGCTGTGGTTCAAAGTGCCCGAGGCAATCAAGATCGTGCTGAACGGCCACCTGCCCGACGGCGTCCTCTCCAAGGACGTCATCCTGAAAATCTTAGGCGACATCAAGGCCGACGGCGGCCAGTACAAGAGCCTGGAATTTACCGGCCCTGCCGCCCACGAGATGAGCATGATGGCGCGCTTCACGGTTGCCAATATGGCGCTGGAAGCCGGTGCCAAGTGCGGCCTGTTTGAAGCCGACGAAAAGACCGCCGCATACTACGGCATGCCTCTGGAGGAAATCGACTGGGTCTGCGTCGACGACGATGCCCACTACGAAAAAGTTCTGACCTACGATGTCAGCGAGCTGGAACCCCAGCTGTCCTGCCCGCAGGGCGTGGACAATGTCCACCCGCTGCATGAAGTGCTCGGCACCCCGATTGACGAGGTCTATCTGGGCAGCTGCACCAACGGCAGTATTGAAGATTTGGCTGTTGCGGCAGAAATCATGAAAGGCAAGCACGTTCCCGATACGATGCGGTTTATCGTGGTTCCGGCCACGAACCGTGTCTTTAAGGAAGCTATCAAGCGCGGCTACATCAAGACCTTTATCGAGGCCGGCGCTGTGATCTGCCACCCCTGCTGCGGCCTGTGCTGCGGTATGCCCTACGGCCTGATGTACGATGATGAGCGCATTCTGTCTACCGCAAACCGCAACTTCATCGGCCGTCAGGGTACCAAGAAAACGCTCAGCTACCTGTGCAGCCCCGCAGTGGCAGCCGCCACCGCACTGGCCGGGGTAGTTTCTGACCCGCGTACTCTGTAAGGAAAGGAGGAAAAATCCCATGCTGAAGAATTTTGAACAGTTGAAGGAGATGCTCCGCGCCAAGCCCGGCACCCGCCGCGTGGCGGTGGCCGTCGCGCAGGACGAGCACACCCTGCAGGCTGTGGCCCATGCCGCCAATGACGGTCTGGTGCAGCCGGTTCTGATTGGCAAGGCCGAGGAAATCAAGGCTATCCTTGCTAAAATCGGCTTTGATGAGAGCAAAGCGGAAATCATCGACATTGACGATCCGACCGAATGTGTCCAGAAGGCAGCCGACCTCGCCCGCGAGGGGCAGGCAGACTGCATTATGAAGGGCAAAATCGAGACCGGCGCGCTGATGAAAGTTTTGGTCAATAAGGACCACGGCATCCGAAAAAGTGATACAATGAGCTTGGTAGGCTTCTTTGAAAGCCCGCACTACCACAAGGTCTTTGCCATCACCGACCCGGCTCTGCTGATTTACCCCACCTTGGAGCAGAAGAAGGCTATGATTGCCAACGCAGTCGGCGCTTTCCATGCGCTGGGCGAGGAAAACCCCAAGGTTGCTGTCATTGCCGCGGTTGAGAAGGTCAACCCGAAGATGCCCGAAACCGTGGACGCCGATGCCATCAAGCAGGAGGGAGTGCCCGGATGCACCGTTGAAGGTCCCATCAGCCTTGATCTGGCGATGGACCCCGAATCCGCACCCATCAAGGGCTATGTCAGCCCTGTGGCCGGTGATGCCGACCTGCTGGTGATGCCCAACATTGTGACGGCCAACGCTGCTGCCAAGACAATCACTGTAATTGGCGGCGGCCGCACCGGCGGCGTGGTTCTGGGCGCAAAGGTTCCGGTTCTGCTGGTTTCCCGCGCTGCCTCTGCCGATGACAAGTATATGTCCATCGTGCTGGCTGCCCTGATTGGCAGCAACAGCTGAATGTGTAAAACGTGAAGGAGAAATCCCTATGAAAAACGGCATCAAGTTCAACGTATGCGGTTTGAACTTTAAATACTTTGTACCGTTCTTTGCAGTTGTCATGCTGTGTACCTATCTGGGCGTTCTGCCCACCGCAAAGGTGTATTCCAATGATGCGGGCACCTACGTGGCCACTACCTTTGTCGCCACGGTCGCGTTCCTGATGTGCATCGGCGGTCTGTTCTTCTGGCTTGGCAATACGATTCCCATCGTCAACAATTATCTTGGCGGCGCCTGCCTGCTTCCGCTGTTTGGCGCTTCCCTGATGAACTACCTTGGTCTGATTCCCGAAAACCTGCAGAACGGCTGCAAGGTTCTGATGAAAACCGGCTTTCAGGATACCTACATTGCCCTGCTGCTGGTCGGCTCGGTGCTGGTGATGGACCGTAAGGTACTGTTGAACGCCACAGCACGATATCTGCCTACCGTCATCGGCAGTCAGGTCTTTGCCCTGCTGTTCTGCGTGGTCGGCGGTGTGATTACCGGTTTCGGCGTCAAGGAAGCACTCTTCAATGTCGGCGCTCCCTGTATGTCCGGCGGTTCTGCAGGCGCTATGACTACCCTTCCCAGCCTCTACTCCACCCTGACCGGTGAGGATATGACCGGTCTGGCGGGTCAGTTCCTCTGCTATGCTTCTATCGCCAACGTTCTGGCTGTTCTCTTTGCAGCTATCGGCGGTGCCGTCACTAAGAAGATTCCCGGTATGAACGGCAACGGCAACATCCTCATCAAGCAGGATAAGATCGAGGCCGAGGATTCCGTCAAGGGCGAGAAACGCCCTGTCACCAGCCCGGACTATGCAGCCCTCGGCGGCGGTATCTTCATGGCGCTGACCCTCTATCTGGCTGGTGAGCTGCTGGCTCACATCCCTGTGCTGGACAACATTGCAGGTCTGGCATGGACCATCATCCTGGCCATCATCATCAAGTGCACCGGCATCCTGCCGGAGGAAATCTCCTACAAGTGCGTTTATTCGATGCAGTTTGCCCTCAAGGCACTGCTGCCCATGCTGATTGCCGGTATCGGCGTCTGCTCTCTGAAGATTACCGACCTGACCAGCTACTTCACCCCCGGCGCTCTGCTGGTTATCGTTCTGGGCGTTCTGGGTGCTTTCATCGGCGCTATGCTGTTCGGCCGCCTGTCCGGTCTGTATCCGTATGAGGCCGGTGTCACCGCTGGTCTGTGCTGCTGCAACATCGGCGGTTCCGGCGACCTGGCCGTTCTGACCGCTGCCGACCGTATGGATCTGCTGGCATTCGCCTCCATCTCCACCCGTATCGGCGGTGCGCTGATGGTTATCTGGATTGGTCTGCTTTACCCGATGTTCCTGTAATCGCCATTATCTTCTCTTCTTCGTTTTTGTCCTGACAGATGCCGGGAGCCGGAGCCGATACGGCTGCCGCCCCCCGGCATCTGTCTTTTTTAAGGAGTTTTTTATGAAAGCATATAAAGTTTTTGCCATCAATCCTGGCTCCACCTCCACCAAAATCGCTATGTTTGAGGGCGATAAAGAGGTGTTCAGCAAAAATGTTTCCCATGATGCGGAGGAGCTGAAAAAGTTCGCCGAAATCAACGACCAGCTCCCCTACCGCAAGCAGATGATTCTCGATGAGCTGGCGGCTGCCGGGCAGACGCTGGAGGGTGTGGATGCCTTTGTCGGCCGCGGCGGCGGTCTGGTCAACATTGCAGGCGGCACCTACACGGTCAATGACCAGCTGCTCGAGCACGCCCGCGTCGGCTTCACCGTCAAGCACCCCGCCACACTGGGCGCACAGCTGGCCCATGAGTTTGCCGGGCAGTACGGCGGCGCAGCGTTTGTGGTCAACCCGCCGGATGTGGATGAGTTCATTGATGAAGCCCGCGTCACCGGCCTGAAGGGCATCTACCGCGAGAGCCGCATCCACGCCCTGAACCAGAAGGAAATCGGCATCCGCTACGCCAAGACGCTCGGCAAAAAATACGAAGAAATGAACCTGATTATCTGCCACATCGGCGGCGGTATCTCGGTCACAGCCCACCGCAAGGGCAAGATGATTGATTCCAACGACATTGCACAGGGCGACGGCCCGATGGCACCCACCCGCTGCGGCGCGCTGCCGGTCAAGGACGTTGTGAAGATGTGCTTCTCCGGCAAATTCACCGAGCGCCAGATGTATGATAAAATCACCAAAACCGGCGGTCTGGTGGACCATCTGGGCACCAGCGATGCCCGTGAGGTCTGCAAGATGATTGACGAGGGCAGCCAGTATGCCAAGCTGATTTATGATGCTATGATTTACCAGATTGCCAAGCAGGCGGGCGCTATGGCCGCTGCGCTGGAGGGCGATGTGGACGGCATTATCCTGACCGGCGGCATCAGCTATGACAAGTATGTGGATGCAGAGCTGACCCGCAAGCTGAAATTCATCGCGTCGGTCACGGTTATGGCGGGCGAGTTTGAGATGGAGGCGCTGGCCGCCGGTGCCATCCGTGTGCTGAGCGGCGAGGAGCAACCCAAGGAGTATACGGGCATTCCCTGCTGGAACGGCTTTGACTTCGACAAGTAAGCCGATGAAAAAAGTAGGCATTATTCCCGGTGACGGCGTCGGCCCGCAGCTGGCAGCACAGGCGGTGAAGGTCTTACAATATTTTCAACAAACGACCGGTCTGAATGTTGAAATTTTGTTGCTGGAAGCCTGCGGCGCTGCAATTGAGCACTGTGGCGACCCGCTGCCGCCGGAGACCAAGGCACAGGCCGCACAGTGCAGCGCGGTGCTGATTGGGAATATCGGCGCAGCAAAATACAACACCCTGCCGCCTGACCGCCGCCCGGAGCGCACTCTGATGGAGCTGCGGCAGCTGTTTGGCGTCTGCACGAACCTGCGCCCGGTGTTCCTGCTGCCGGGGCTGGAAGAATTTTCACCCCTGCGCCCGGAACTGATCGAAAAGGGCTTCCGTGTCCTCGTTGTGCGGGATATCCGCGGCGGTATGCTGGCCGGTCCGCATGACAGCTGGGAAGGCGTGCATGGCTGCGAGGCCTGCGATACCGAATATTATAATGAGGAAACCGTGGCACTGACTGCCCGCGTTGCTTTTGAACAAGCGCGACAGCGCAAGCATATGGTCTGCAGCCTGGATAAGGCCAATGTGCTGGCCTCCGGGGTACTGTGGCGCAATCAGGTCACGGCGCTGGCAAAGGAATACCCCGATGTTGAGCTGCGCCACTGCTATATTGACACAGCCAGCATGGAGGTAATCCGCCAGCCGTGGTCGTTCGATGTAATTGTGACGAACAATGTCTTTGGGGATATTATCGCGGATGAGCTGGCGCAGATTTCTGGTACGCCAATGCTGTTCGGTTCGGCAGAGCTTGCCCCCGATGGCCGCGGCATTTATACGACCAACCAGCTGCACAACCCGAATGAGGCATTAGCGCTCTCGAACGGAGCCTGTCCGGCGGGCATCCTACACGCTGCCGCCATGCTGCTGGAGCATAGCCTTGCCCGTCCTGACTTAGGAAAACGTCTGCGTCAAGCGCTGCGCAAGGCCAGTGCCGATAAGTTCTGCACTGAGGAACTGCCCCGCCATGACGGCCGCTGTGTGACAACCGCTGAATTCGGCGATTACATCATAGAGCTGCTGCGGCAGTAAAAAATGCGGCGCTGCCGGGATGCAGCGCCGCTTTTGCTGTATTGCGCAGGAAAAGCTGAGGCAATATAATAAAACTACACAAAGAAAGAGGAAATGTTCAAAATGCCAATCGGCGTATTCACAAACTGCGGGGCCGTTTTGCTGGGCGGCCTGTTGGGAACCCTGCTGGGAAAGGTTCTGCCGGAGACACTCAAAGAGCATCTGCCGACGATGTTCGGCCTGTGCTCCATCGGCATCGGCGTCAACTCGGTCATCAAGGCATCGGGTATGACGGCGGTGGTGCTGGCCATTCTGGTCGGCTTCACCATCGGGCATCTTTTGCATCTGGAATACTGGACCAGCCGTTTTTTCCATAAGCTGGTCAAGTTCATGCACCTTGGCGGCGATGATATTGATATGGAGTTTTATATCACAGCGGTGGCGCTGTTCTGCTGCAGCGGCTTCGGCTGGTACAGCACCCTGACCGAGGGCATCGCCGGCGATCCGAGCCTGCTCATGTCCAAGGCCGTGCTGGACGGCTTCACCGCGCTGATCTTTGCGTCCACCCTGGGCGCGGCCATCTGCGCCATTCCGCTGCCCCAGTGCGCAATTCTGCTGCTGGTGTTTCTGGCCGGGCGCGGTCTGTCCGGTGTGCTGACACCCACGATGTTCGCCGACCTCTCCGCCTGCGGCGGAATCCTGACCATGGCCGCCGGCTTCCGCGTCTCCCGCATCAAGTCCGTACCTCTGGTGGATCTGATGCCAGCCCTGATTTTAGTTATGCCGTTCAGTATGCTCTGGACGGCGCTGATGGGATAAGTAAATTATACCGCATTGGCTTGGACGGGTGCAATCGTAAGTTGTACTCTCCGGTGTTAAGCTGTACGCATCCCTGCAAGATTACAGTGGCAAAAATTCGTTTTTTTGTAGTTTTACGGATAGGATACGATAGTATCTTAGTATTTTATTTATTTAGTTATTTATTTGCGTTGGATTTACCTGTACAGGGAAATCCCGTTCAGGTAAATGCCTTTGCTGTAAAATAAAAAATCCCCGGAAAACGGGGAATTTGGGGCAATATTTGGCTGGACAGGCACCGTGCCGATGCGTTGCAAACGTACCCAAACAGAGGCGTTTCTCGCGGTGACAGGGGCGGTGCATGGGGATGGCGTGGAGTAGTGCTTGCGTACAACTTCTTGCCGCAGAGTAAAACTTATATACTGGCTCGTTAGGCTTTTCACTTGCGTGAACCCTGTGATATGAGTATCCACTTTTCTCAATGGAACCAAAGCTGCGCATTTATTTGAGCGTTGCGAGTCAGAATCCGTCTCGCAGATTTGCCCCCAAAACTGCCCCCAAAAGGGTTTGGAACGGGTCAGCACGATGCAGCACCCTTTTGTACACATGGGACAAAATCTATTTCGAGCCTTGGTACGCAATACCACCAAACCCAACAAAACAGCACCCTAACGCACAAACTTTGAATTTCTCATAACCCGGAGGTCGCAGGTTCAAGTCCTGTCTCCGCAACC
>NZ_JANGCG010000002.1 GCF_024462815.1 Gemmiger formicilis | reverse complement strand
GCATCTGCTTGACGTGCAGGAGGTCACAGGTTCGAGTCCTGTACCGCGCACCAAAACCACATTCGCAGGAATGTGGTTTTTTCTTTTGCAAAAAATGCAATTTTTTTGTAAAAAGGGCTTGCAATTTGTTTTTCAATCTGCTATACTAATACGCGTCGCCAATGAGGCGGTGCAATATGCGCGGTTAGCTCAGCTGGTAGAGCATCTGCTTGACGTGCAGGAGGTCACAGGTTCGAGTCCTGTACCGCGCACCAAAGACCACATTCGTTCAGAATGTGGTCTTTTTTTGTCGCACACCCGTAAAAGGGCATCGTATTGACGTGCTTTCTATAGTACGGTATACTGATTCAGGACGTAAAGAAAAGGAGGGAGAACCGCCGTGATTTTCGGCAGATACATCAACCGCTACTACCTCAGGCACGCACCGGTCCTGCTGCTGGGCATCCTTTCGCTGCTGACGGTAGACTACATCCAGCTCCTTATCCCGGAGCTGTACCGCCTTGTCATCAACGGCGTGAATCTGGGGCAGGTGGCCGTAGACGGCCAGACGCTGCCCTTCACCAAGGAAGTGCTCATGCAGCACATCTGCCTGCCGATGATTTACATTGTGGTGCTTATGGTCATCGGGCGCTTTCTGTGGCGCATCTGCTTTTTCGGCTCGGCCATCAAGGTCACGGCCGATTTGCGGGAACGGATGTTTGACCACAGCCGCCAGCTTTCCCAGCAATACTATCAGGTCAACAAGGTCGGCAACCTGATGAGCCTGTACACCAACGATCTGGACACGATTCAGGAGTGCTTCGGTGACGGCATCCTTATGTTCTTTGATGCCGCCGTACTGGGCATTATGGCGCTGGCCAAGATGTGGCAGATGGACTACAAGCTCACCCTGCTGGCCCTGATTCCGGCGGCCATTATGTTTGCCATCGGCACCGTGATGAGCCAGGCCATGACCAAGCGGTGGGAGGAGCGCCAGCAGGCGTTCTCTGACCTTTCGGACTTTGCGCAGGAGAATTTCTCCGGCATTGCGGTCATCAAGGCGTTTGTGAAGGAGCTCAAGGAGCTGACCGCCTTCCGCAAATTAAACAAGGAAAACGAAGAAATCAACGTAATCTATACAAAAATTGCCACCCTGCTGGAGGTGCTCGTCACCCTGTTTGTTGAGTCCGTCATCTGCGTCATTCTGGGCTATGGCGGCTGGCTGGTCTACCGCGGGCAGTTCAACGCGGGTCAGCTGGTGGAGTACATCGGCTACTTTGAGGCCATCGTCTGGCCCATCATGGCCATCTCTATGCTGATTGAAAAGACCGCCCGCGGCAAGGCCTCGCTGAACCGCATCACCGAGCTGCTGGACGCCCCCATTGACGTGGCAGACCGCGACGGCGTGGCCGATTTGCAGAACCTCCGCGGCGGCATTGAGTTCCGCCATCTGAGCTTCCGCTACCCGGACGGCGAGTACGATGTGCTGAAGGACATCTCCTTCACCATCGCTCCCGGCGAGAGCGTGGGCCTTGTGGGCAAGACCGGCGCGGGCAAGACTGCGCTGGTGGATTTGCTGCTGCGCACCTACAACGTGCCGGACGGCACGCTGTTTGTGGATGGGCAGGACGTGAACACCGTGTCCATCCACTCGGTGCGCAACGCCTGCGCCTATGTGCCGCAGGACAACTTCCTGTTCTCGGACACCATCGCCCACAACATCAGCTTCGGCGTGGATGATGCCACGCAGGAGGACATTGACCGCGCCGCCGCCCTTGCGGATGTGCGGGACAACATCGTGGATTTCAAGGACGGCTACGAGACCGTCCTCGGTGAGCGCGGTGTGACCGTCTCCGGCGGGCAGAAGCAGCGCATCTCGATTGCGCGCGCCCTGCTGAAAAACGCCCCCATCCTGATTCTGGATGATTCCGTCTCCGCCGTTGACACCCGCACCGAGCGCATCATTCTGGACAACCTGAAGGCAAGCCGTGCGGGCAAGACCACCCTGCTGATTGCCCACCGCATTTCCACGGTGGAGCAGCTGGACAAAATTGTCTTTTTGGAGGACGGCAGGGTAGAGGCCGTCGGCCCGCACGATGAATTGTATCGCAGCTGCGCGGAATACCGCCGCATGGTGGATTTGCAGCGGCTGGAGGACGAGGAAGGAGAGGACGGCAATGGCTGACGTGAATCCGCTTCTGCTGGTCGGGGCCGTCATTGGCACAGTCACCGCGCTGCTGGTGCTGGCCTACGCCCTTGTCAAGGACAAAAAGGAAACCATGGGCTTTGAGCGCACGATGGGGGACGGCGAGATTCTGCGCCGTCTGGCCGGATATGCCAGGCCTTATCTGTCCAAATTTGTTCTGGTCCTGTTTTTGATGATATTCTCCATCGCCTATGACATTATCTCGCCGTTGATTGTCGGCTCGTTGGAGGAGCTTGTGGCCGGGGATTTTGCCCTGCCGCAGCTGTTTGCGGGCGTAGCCGTCTATGCGGGGGTACTTGTCTTTTCGATGGTCAGCACCTATCTGCAGGCTGTCATTCTGCAGCGGGTCGGCCAGCGCATTATCTCGGACCTGCGCGAGGATTTGTTCACCCACATTGAGTCGCTGTCCCATGAGCAGCTCAACGAAATCCCGGTGGGCAAGCTCGTCACCCGCGTGACGAATGACACCAACGCCATCTCGATGATGTTCACCAATCTGCTGGTCAATCTGGCCAAGAATGCCTTTGTCATTTTGGGTATTCTGGTGGCCATGCTCTGCCTGAACTATGAGCTGACGCTGATGGTGCTCTGCTTTGTGCCGTTCATCGTGATTTTTACGGTGATTTTCCGCAAATTTTCCCGCCGGGCCTACCGCAAGGTCAAGGACGCCACCACCGACATCAACACCTATCTGTCGGAGAATCTCTCCGGCATCAAGGTGACCCAGATTTTCGGCCGCGAGGACGAGAAAATGGCGGAATTCCGCACCAGAAGCCAGCGTCTGGCCCGCGCAAGCCTTGAGGAAATCTTCGTGTTCGGCGTGTTCCGGCCGCTGGTCTATATGCTGTACATCTGCTCGATTCTTTGCCTGTTTTACTTGGGCGGCATGGGCCATCTGAACGGCGTGAGCTTTCTGGGGCAGAGCATCACAGGCGGCACCATCGTCACCTTTTATATGTACATTTCCAAATTCTTCACCCCCATCCAGAATCTGGCCGAGCAGTTCAACTGGCTGCAATCGGCGCTGGCCTCGTCTGAAAAGGTGTTCTCCATCATGGACATTGAGCCGAAAATGGTGGACGCGCCCGATGCCGTGGAGCTGGACAATATCCGCGGCGAGATTGAGTTCCGGGACGTCTGGTTCAGCTATATTCCCGGCGAGTGGGTGCTGCAGGGGGTATCCTTCCACGTGAATCCGCGGCAGACTGTCGCCTTTGTCGGCTCGACCGGCTCTGGCAAGAGCACGATTCTCTCGCTGCTCTGCCGCAATTATGAGTTCCAGAAGGGCGAAATCCTGATTGACGGCATCGACATCCGCAAAATCAAGATTTCCTCGCTGCGCCGCCATTTCGGCCAGATGCTGCAGGATGTGTTCCTTTTCTCCGGCACCATCCGCAGCAATATTGTCCTGCGCGAGGAGGGTATCTCCGACGAGGAAATCCTGCAGGTCTGCCACTATGTGAACGCGGATTCCTTCATCAACAAGCTCGACCACGGTCTGGACGAGGAGGTCCGTGAGCGCGGCAATAACTTCTCGGCCGGTCAGCGGCAGCTTTTGAGCTTTGCGCGGACCATCATCCATAAGCCCAGCGTTATGATTCTGGACGAGGCCACCGCCAACATCGACACCGAGACCGAGCTGCTGATTCAAGACTCGCTGGAAAAGATGCGCTCGGTCGGTACGATGCTGATTGTCGCGCACCGGCTTTCCACCATCCAGCACGCCGACAACATCATTGTGCTGTCCCACGGCAAAATTCTGGAGCAGGGCAACCATCAGGAGCTGTTGGCAAAGCATGGGCGGTACTACCAGCTGTACATCCTGCAATACCATAAGGAGCAGCTGAGCCAGTAAGCCCCAAGCACTTGTATTTTCTGCCGCATCCGTGTATACTGGAATACCGCGCCGCCCTCCGGCAGCGCGGTATTTATAATTCTAGAGAGGGAAATTATCCATGAAAAAAATTTCTGCACTGATTCTGACTCTGGCACTGTCTGCCGCCCTGCTGGCCGGCTGCGGTGCTTCCGCTTCCTCCGTTGCTTCCTCCGTTGCTTCCTCTGAGGCTGCCTCCGAGGTTGTCTCCGAGGCCGTTTCCGAGGAGAGCACCTCCACCGCCGAGGCCGCTGACTCTGCCACCGCCATCCAGTTTACCTTCACCGTGACCGGTGCCAACGGCGAGAGCACCGAGCTGACGCTGGACGCCACCGACGGCGAGAAGCTGAGCGATGCGCTGGCCGAGGCTGGTGTTATCAGCGCCGAGGAAGCCGCCGCAGGCTTTGTCACCGTTGTCAACGGCGAGGAGGCCAACTATGACGCAGACGGCTCCTGGTGGTGCCTGACCGACGCCGCCGGTGAGATGACCGCCGTGGGCGTGGCAGACATCGAGCTGCACGATGGCGACAGCTATGCCTTCACCTACACGAAGTAATCACCGCCGGGTTGTCAGTCTGGTGCTCAGCGGGCTGATGGGTGCGCTGCTGGTTGTGAGCAAGCAGGCCATGAGCGGCCTGCCCAACATCGAGCCGGTGACGCTGCTCATCATCCTGTTTGCGCTGGAGCTCCCGTGGGAGACGCCCGCCGCCATCACGGTGTTTATCCTGCTGCAGGGCGTTTTGTACGGCTTTGGGCTGTGGTGGGCGATGTACCTGTACATCTGGTATCTGCTGGCGTTGCTGGCGTGGCTCTGCCGCAAAGCGCGCCACGCGCTGTTCTGGGCGGTGTTCAGTGGATTGTACGGTCTCTGCTTCGGCGGGCTGTGCGCCGCAGTCTACCTGTTTGCCAAGACGCCCGCCTTTGCATTGAGCTGGTGGCTCAGCGGGCTGAGCTATGACGCCATGCACGGCGTGGGCAATTTTGCCATTATGCTGCTGCTCTACAAGCCCCTGCGCAAGGCGCTGCAGGCCGCCAAGCGGCAGATTGGGTATTAACACCCCCAATGGCCCCCCTCCCAGGGGAGCTCCGCCCGCAGGCGGTGAAGGGTGGTTGCCCGGCCCCTACCGTGTTATGTTTTATAGGCATACGTAGGGCGGGGTGAATGATGTCACCGGGTAACCACCCTCCCACTCCCATATTCCGCTGTAAAGCTCTCCTTCGGGGGAGCTTTTTTATTGCCAACCTGTGGACGCCAGGGCGATTTTGTGCTATACTATTTTAGTTATAGTGGGGAGGTATAGGATTATGCGCGTTTTGGGTATTGACCCGGGCTATGCCATTGTAGGCTGGGGTGTGGTTGAGTATATCGGCAACCGCTTTGCACCCATCGGCTATGGGGCGGTCATCACCGAGAAGGACACCCCCTTTGAGCAGCGCCTTGTGGAAATCTACGAGGGTGTGCAGGATATCTGCAAGCGCTACCAACCCGAGGCCCTCTCCATCGAAAAACTGTACTATCAGCACAACCAGACCACCGTCATCGGCGTGGCCGAAGCCCGCGGCGTCATTCTGCTGGCCGCGGCGCAGTGCGGCGTGCCGATTTACGAATACACCCCCATGCAGGTCAAGCAGGCCATCACCGGCTACGGCAAGGCCGTGAAGAAGCAGATTCAGGAGATGACCCGCATGATGCTGCATCTGGAAACCATCCCCAAGCCGGATGACACCGCCGATGCCCTGGGCATGGCCATTGCCCACTGCCATTGCAGCCGCAGCCGCCTGATGGGAACACCTGTACGATAAAAGAAGGACACTGCCATGATTTACTGCCTGACCGGAAAAATCATCAAGAAAACGCTGGATTCTGCCGTCATCAGCTGCGGCGGGGTCGGCTATTTTGTGCAGATACCCGCCACCACCGGCGAGGCCCTGCCCCCCGTGGGCAAGGAGGGGACGGTCTACACGATTATGAACGTGACCGAGAATGACGTTTCCCTCTACGGCTTTGCCACCGAGGAGCAGCGCGAATGCTTCAAGATGCTGACCGGCGTCACCGGTGTCGGCCCCAAGGCCGGGCTGGCGATTCTCTCCATTATGACGCCGGAAAAGATTGCCCTGGCCGCGTCCAGCGGCGACCATAAGGCCTTTACCAAGGCGGCCGGTGTCGGCCCAAAGCTGGCCCAGCGCATCACGCTGGAGCTCAAGGACAAGGTCGGCAAGGGGCTGGCCGCGAACACCGGCTTCTCGGGCAATATTGCCGCGCCGGCCCCTACCTCCGCCCCCGCACAGGCCGTGGCCGCACTGGTCAGTCTTGGCTACGCGGCCTCGGACGCTGCCGCCGCTGTGGCCCGCGTGGACGAAACGCTCTCCGTGCAGGAGATTATCACCATTGCACTGCGCAGTCTGTCGCGCATCTGATAGGGAAGGGGAGTAGAAATTGAATCAGGAATTCACCGTTGACCCCAGTCGGCTCGTAAGCCCCGACGCCCTGCCCGTTGACGCCGAGGAGGTCACCCTCCGCCCGAAAACGCTTGAGGACTATGTCGGTCAGGAGAAGGCCAAGGGCAATCTGCGGGTCTATCTGCGGGCGGCGCAGCAGCGCGGCGAGCCGATGGATCACATCCTGCTCTACGGCCCGCCGGGTCTGGGCAAGACCACGCTGGCCGGTATTGTGGCGCAGGAGATGGGCGTGCAAATCCGCATTACCTCCGGCCCCGCCATTGAGAAGCCCGGCGATTTGGCCGCCCTGCTGACCAACCTGCAGGAGGGCGATGTGCTTTTCATCGACGAGATTCACCGCCTGTCCCGGCAGGTGGAGGAGGTGCTCTACCCCGCGCTGGAGGATTTCGCGCTTGACATTATGATTGGCAAGGGCCCCAGCGCCCAGAGTATCCGCATCAATCTGCCGCGCTTCACGCTGGTGGGCGCTACCACCCGCGCCGGTCAGCTTACCGGCCCGCTGCGCGACCGCTTCGGCATCCTGCTCAAGCTCGAGCTGTACAGCCCGCAGGAGCTTGGCCGCATTATTGCGCGCAGCGCAGGGATTCTGGGCGTGCCCATCACCGAGGACGGCGCGCTGGAGCTGGCGCGCTGCGCCCGCGGTACGCCGCGTATCGCCAACCGGCTTCTCAAGCGTGTGCGCGACTTTGCCACCGTGCAGGGGGACGGCACGATTGACGGCGAGACCGCCATTGCCGCCCGCAAATGGATGGACATTGACGAGCTGGGCCTGGACGAGATGGACCGCAGTGTGCTGCGCGCCATCATTGAGATGTACAACGGCGGGCCGGTCGGCCTTGAAACGCTGGCCGCCGCTTTGGGCGAGGAGAGCGTCACGCTGGAGGATATCTGTGAGCCGTACCTGATGCAGATGGGTATGCTGACCCGCACGCCCCGTGGCCGCTGCGTGACCCGCCTTGCCTATGAGCATCTGCATATGCCCGTTCCCCGCCGCTTTGACGAGGAAGCTGCCGGGCAAACGAGTATGTTTTAACACACAAAGGAGAGTTGTCTATGCGCCCTGCTGATTCATGGCGGGATTATGAGCTGCTGGATGCTACCAATCACAACCGGTTGGAGCGCTGGGGCAGCACCCTGCTGATTCGCCCCGACCCGCAGGTTATCTGGAAAAACGCCGAGACCAGCCCGCTGTGGGCCAAGGCCGACGCCGTCTACTACCGTTCTGCCAAGGGCGGCGGCCAGTGGAATTACCACAAAAAGTTGCCCCAGAAATGGCAGATTCACTGGAATGACCTTACCCTGATTGTCAGCCCGACCGGCTTCAAGCACACCGGCGTTTTCCCGGAGCAGGCTGTGAACTGGGCCTGGTATCAGGAGAAAATCAAGGCCGCGGGCCGTCCCATCCGGGTGCTGAACCTCTTTGGCTACACGGGCGGCGCCACGCTGGCCTGCCTTGCCGCCGGGGCGTCCGTCACCCATGTCGATGCCAGCAAGGGCATGGTGGCATGGGCGCGGGAGAACGCCGCGGCCAGTGGCCTGGCCGACCGCCCCTGCCGCTGGATTGTGGACGACTGCGCTAAGTTTGTGCAGCGTGAAATCCGCCGCGGCAGCAAATATGACGCCGTCATTATGGACCCGCCCAGCTACGGCCGCGGCCCGGGCGGTGAAATCTGGAAGCTGGAGGACAACGTCTACGACCTGATTACCCTGACCGAGCAGGTACTCAGCGATGACCCGCTGTTCTTTGCCATCAACTCCTACACCGAGGGCCTGAGCCCCGCGGTCATGGAATACATCGTCAAGACAACGCTTTGCCCCGTAAAGGGCGGGCGCACCCACTGTGATGAGATTGGTCTGCCGGTCTCCGCCACCGGCGGCGTTGTGCCCTGCGGCGCAACCGCGATTTGGGAGAAATAAACTATGTCTTTGCAAGAACCTATCCTGCGCGTGCAGGATGTACGCTTCCGCTATGACCCCGAACAGCCGAAGTACGCCGTGGACGGCGTCAGCCTGAACATCAAGCGCGGCGAGTTTGTAGCCGTGCTGGGGGCCAACGGCTGTGGCAAGTCCACACTTGCCAAGCATTTCAACGCCATTCTGCTGCCGGAGGCCGGCACTGTGCTGGTGGAGGGGATGGACACCCGCAACGAGGACCACCTCTACGATGTGCGCCAAAAGGTGGGTATGGTGTTCCAGAACCCCGACAACCAGATTGTTGCCACCATCGTGGAGGAGGACGTTGCCTTTGCGCCGGAGAATCTGGGCGTACCACCGGAGGAAATCCGCACCCGCATTGACGAGGCCATGAAGCTGGCCGGCATCTATGAAAAGCGCGATGCAGCACCATACAAGCTGTCCGGCGGGCAGAAGCAGCGCGTTGCGATTGCGGGCGTCATTGCCATGCGGCCCGACTGCCTTGTGCTGGACGAGTCCACCGCCATGCTTGACCCCCACGGCCGCGCACAGGTGATGAACACCATCCACCAGCTGCGGGCCGCGGGCATCACCATCGTGTCCATCACCCATTATATGGAGGAAGCCGCGCAGGCCGACCGCGTGCTGGTTATGAGCCGGGGCCGCATCGTGATGGAGGGCACCCCCGAGCAGGTGTTCAGCCAGACGGAAAAGCTGCACAGCTACCATCTGGACGTGCCCCAGGCCGCAGAGCTGCGCGATGCGCTGGTCAAGGTCGGCATCCCCATGCCGGAGAACGTGATTACGCCCGAGCGCTGCGCCGAGGAGCTGTACAAGCTGCTGCAGTAACACATCCCAGCTATGCCGGAACTGCACCCTGTGCGGGCGGTATCCGGCGGGAAAGGAATAACTATGTCCGAGATTATTCGTGTCGAAAATCTGAGCTACATTTACAATCCGGGTATGCCGGACGCCACCACCGCGCTGGACAACATTTCGTTCAGCGTGGAGGAGGGCGACTTTGTGGGCATCATCGGCTCCACCGGCAGCGGAAAATCCACGCTGATCAGCCATTTCAACGGCCTGAACCGCCCCACCTCCGGCCGCGTGCTGGTGGATGGCAAGGACCTGTGGGAGCAGGGCGCGGACCTACGCAGCTTCCGCTTTCTGGTCGGGCTGGTCATGCAGTATCCGGAATATCAGCTGTTCGAGGAGACCTGCGCCAAGGATATCGCCTACGGCCCGCGCAATATGGGCCTGGACGAGGCTGAGGTGCAACGCCGCGTCAAGGAGGCGGCCGCTTTTGTCGGCCTGACGGATGAGCTGCTGGAGAAAAGCCCCTTTGAGCTTTCCGGCGGGCAGAAGCGCCGTGTTGCGATTGCAGGCGTTATGGCCATGCACCCCCGTGTGCTGGTGCTGGACGAGCCCGCCGCGGGTCTTGACCCCGAGGGCCGCGACACGATTCTGAGCCAGATAAAGGACTACCACGAAAAGACCGGCATCACGGTGCTGCTGGTCAGCCACTCGATGGAGGATATTGCCAAGTACGCCAACCGCGTTCTTGTGATGCACCGTGCCGGAATCGCCATGTATGACACAGTCGAAAACGTCTTTGCTCGCGCCGAGGATCTGCTGCAGCTGGGGCTTTCGGTGCCGCAGGTCACGCAGATTTTCTTAAAGCTGCGCCAGATGGGGCTGGATATTCCCGCCGACGTCTACACGATACCCTACGCGGTCAAGGCGATTCAGAAGGCGTTGGCCGCCAAGCAGGGAGGTGGGGCAGATGCTTAAGGATATCACGATAGGCCAGCATTTTCCCGGCCACTCAATTCTGCACCGCTGTGACCCGCGGCTGAAACTGGTTGCCACGATTGCCTATATCATCGTGCTGTTTGTTGCGCCGAACCCACTGGGGCTGGCGTTGTCCATCGCCCTGCTGGCGGCGCTGTACAAAATTGCGCAGATTCCCGGCAAAATGATTCTGAAAAGCCTCAAGCCCATTGTGCCCATCGTCATTTTTACAGCGGTGCTGAACCTGTTCTTTGTCACCGGGCAGGGGGAGCCGCTGGTGCACTTCTGGGTGTTGAACATTTACGCCGAGGGTGTCAAGTATGCCATCCTGCTGGCGGTGCGCGTCTGCGCGCTGATTGCGGGCACAAGCCTTCTGACCTACACCACCAGCCCCATCGTGCTGACCGATGCGATTGAAAGCCTGCTGCGCCCGCTGGCCAAGCTGCATTTTCCGGTGCACGAGCTGGCCATGATGATGACGATTGCCCTGCGGTTCATCCCCACTTTGATTGAGGAGACCGAGAAGATTATGAACGCCCAGAAGGCCCGCGGTGCCATGCTGGACAGCGGCACCTTCACCCAGCGCATCAAGGCGCTGGTGCCGATTCTGATTCCGCTGTTCATCTCCGCTTTCCGCCGCGCTGACGAGCTGGCTATGGCGATGGAATGCCGCTGCTACCACGGCGGCGAGGGCCGCACCCGGCTCAAGCAGCTGAAATTCACCGCCGAGGATTTCCGCTGCCTGGTGGTCATCACCGTTGCGCTGGTGGTTATCGCCTGCACACGGTTCTTTGTGCCGGGGCTGGTGTAAGGATTTTGAAGGCTCTATGACTTTTTTACTTTGGATTTCCTATAAGGGCACAAACTACGCCGGGTTTCAGGTACAGCCCAATGCGCCGACGGTCTGTGCCGTGCTGCAGGATGCCATGCAGGCGGTGTTCGGCCAGCGGCCCGATGTAAAGGGCTGCTCCCGCACTGATGCGGGCGTCCATGCGCGGCGTTTCGCGCTCAGCTTCTGCTATACTGGCAAGGTACCGATGGAAAAGTTCGTCCCGGCGCTCAACGCACACCTGCCGCCCGATATCCGTGCGGTGGCTGTTCGCACGGTGCCGGACGGCTTCCATGCACGGTATGCTGCCCACGCCAAGACCTACCACTACTACATTTTAAATGCGCGGGTGGATGACCCCTTCACCTTTGACACCTGCCACCGCATTGGCCCGGCGCTGGATTTGGCCGCCATGCAGGCCGCGGCGGCGCAGTTCGTAGGCACGCATGATTTTTCGGCGCTGTGTGCCTCCGGCTCCAGTGCCGCCGCCCATGGCGACACCGTGCGCACCATTACAGATTGTACCGTTATACAATCCGGTGATTCATTTGTGATTTCGGTCACAGCGGACGGCTACCTGTACAATATGGTGCGGATTCTGGCGGGCACGCTGGCGGAGGCCGGGCTGCACAAGCGCACGCCCAACAGCATCCCCGCGCTGCTGGCCAGCCGTGACCGGCGTCAGGCCGGGCCGACGCTGCCAGCCAAGGGGCTGTTTTTGGAGCGTGTGGACTACCCGGAGCTGGACAGCCTTTGACCCAACCCGATTGTAACCGTATTTTTGCAGGAAAGGAGGGAGCCACCCCATGAACAAGGCAGACCGAGAGCGCCTTGCGCGCCGCCAGCGGATGCTGGCAAGAGAGCAGGGGCAAGCTCCCGAGGCAGGCATCCGCGGCACCAGCGGGGATATCAGCCTGCGCACCCCCAAGCCGGTGCACCGCGGCGCGCCGCCGCCCAAGACCCCAGACCCGCAGGCCGCGCAGACCGCCGCCCGGCTGAAGTCCCTAACACCACTGTACAAGCAGCGGCAGCACCAGCGGCGGGTATTTTTTGCCGTGGCCGCCGCCGTGCTGGCCCTTGCCTTTGTGGTGTTGACCGGTGCACTGTCGGCGTCACTGGCCATGCTGGGGGACGCTGTGGACAGCGCCATGCTCTACCTCAACCGCACGGACGGCGGCTGGCCCGCCAACACCGGCATTACCGAGCCCCGGCAGATTGAGCCCCTAGCGGGCGGCTTTGTGGAGCTGGGGGACGAGGATGTGCTGGTCTACTCGCCCTATGGGTCGCGCATCCTCAGTCTGCAGCCGTCCTATGCACGGCCGGTGCTGGCCGTGGGCGGCACGCATTTTGTGGTCTACAACCGTGCGGGCAGTGAGCTGACGGTCTGCAGCCGCACCCGCACGCTCTACTCCCAGACCTTTGACGAGGGCATCCTGCTCTGCGCCATGTCCAACAACAATTCTCTGGCTGTTGTGACCGAGTCCGGCCGGTTTGCCGCGCAGGTACGCATATTTGATACCTCTATGCGGCAGCTGTACAGCTGGGCTATGCCCCAGACCTACGGCACCCCCATTGCGCTGGCCTTTTCCCCCGACAGCCGCCGTTTCGCCGCCGGGATGCTCTCGGCCCGGGATGGGCAGCTGAGCTGCTCTGTCTACTTTATGAACACCGATGCCGACGGGGAGGGCCCGTCCTACACCGCCGACCTTGGCAGTATGCTGCTGCGACTGGACTGGCAGAGCGAGAGCCGCGTTATGGCTGTGTTTGACAGCTACGTGGCCCTGCTGGACCCCCGTACCGGCACCGAGACCGCCCGCTACAGCTATGGCGGCGCTACGCTGCAAAGCGTGGCGTTGGGCCGCCGCCAGACCGCGCTGCTACTGAACGTGCGCGGCGGCAACAGCCTTGTCACACTGTCCGAAACGCTGGCCCCCATGTCCGAGATTCCGGCGCGGCAGGCCTTCGGCGTGTCGGCCACCGACACCGACATCTATCTGCTCTGCCCCGACGCGGTGGAGTGCTACGGCTATGACGGCGTCCAGAAGTGGGTGCAGAATGACCTTGCCTCCCGCCCGCTGGCCGTCCTCAACGCCGCGCAGACACTGGTGTTCACCGGCAGCCGGGTGAAGGAGCTGAACGCCCCCGCCTGACACAGCAGGGGAGAGGAGCCGTTTCTCTCCCATCCTCTGACTTATACAGAAAGAAGTACGCAACTATGTCATTTTCTCCTGCACTTGTCTATGATGTGATTTTCCTTGTTGTTTTCTCCTTTGCCGCCGTCAAAAGCTGGCAGAAGGGCTTTCTGGCCGGACTGACCGAGCTGGTCGGCGCGGTGCTGGGCGTGGGCATTGCCGTCTGGGGCAGCCGCACGCTTGCGCCGGAGGTCTACAGCCGCTTCTTCAGCGGCGCTGTCTCCGAGCAGGTCAACCAGGCCGTGGCGCAGTCCGGCGGCGATATGGCCGCGCTGGTGCAGGCGCTGGATTTTCTGCCCGACTTCCTGCGCGATGCCGCCGCTAACGCGTTGCTGACCGCAGGCGAGGTGCTGCCGGAAAAAATCAACGCCCTGTTGGAGCCGCTTTTCCTGCCGCTGGTGCAGGCGCTGCTGTTTGTGGTGCTCTGCCTTGTGGTGCGCTGGGTCTTTGCACTGCTGGTGCGCCTGCTGCGCGGCGTCAACGCCATTCCGCTGCTGGGCGGAGCCAACCGGATGCTGGGTCTGGCGCTGGGCCTTGTGACCGGCGCACTGGACTGCTGGCTGCTGGCACTGGCCCTCTGGTTTGTGGCCAGCATCACCACCGGCCAGCTTGACTGGCTGAACGCCGCCACCCTGCAGCGCAGTATCGGCTACAGCTTTTTCAGTGCTTTCAACCCGTTTTTAGTCCATTATTAAACAAATTCTGAACAAGCCCCGCCAAAACTTGCAATTTGGCAGGGTTTGTTTAATAATAGTAGTATGCTATGCACGCCCCTTGTGGGTGTTCAATATAGAGGTGATAGAATGCTTTGTGTAAAATGCCAAAAGCGACCCGCCGTTGTGTTTGTGCAGCGACTTGAGAACGGCAAGGCCGTGCAGGAGGGCTACTGCCTGACCTGCGCCCGCGCCATGCACATCCAGCCTGTGGATGATCTGATGAAGCAGTTTGGTATGTCCGATCAGGATCTGGAAAATATAGAGGAACGGATGAGCAGCTTCCTGCAGGAGGCTGCCGACTCTGGTATGATGGCCCCCATGATGAACGGTGACGATGCCGAGGGCGATGACGAGCCCGCCGCGCAGGATGATTTTGTGCCCGGCGGCAGCCCGGTGTTCCCCTTCGGCTTCGGCGCACGCCAGCCCAGGGACGATACCAAGGCCAAGAGCGGCAAGAAGGACAAGGCCCCCCGCCGCAAGTTCCTGGAAACTTACTGCGAGAACCTGACCCAGAAGGCCCGCGACGGCAAGACCGACCGCATTATCGGCCGTGACCGCGAAATTTACCGCACGATTCAGATCCTCTGCCGCCGCCAGAAGAACAACCCCTGCCTGATTGGCGAGGCCGGTGTCGGCAAGACCGCGATTGCCGAGGGCATTGCCCAGCGCATTGCCGAGGGCAAGGTTCCGGCCCGCCTGCAGGATAAGGAAATCTATCTGCTGGATATGACCAGCCTTGTGGCCGGCACCCAGTTCCGCGGCCAGTTTGAGCAGCGCGTCAAGGGGCTTATCAGCGAGGTCAAGGCCGCGGGCAACATCATCCTGTTCATTGATGAGATTCACTCCATCGTGGGCGCGGGCGATTCCGACGGCTCGATGAACGCAGCCAACATTATGAAGCCCGCCCTTTCCCGCGGGCAGATGCAGGTTATCGGTGCGACCACCTTTGCCGAGTACCGCAAGTACATCGAGAAGGATTCCGCGCTGGAACGCCGTTTCCAACCCGTCAAGGTCGAGGAGCCGTCCCTGCTGGACACCATCGAGGTAATCAAGGGCATCCGCATCTACTACGAGAAGCACCACTGTGTCCGCGTGCCGGATGCCATTGTGACCAGCATCGTCAAGCTGTCGGAGCGCTACATCACCGACCGCTTCCTGCCGGACAAGGCCATTGACCTGCTGGACGAGGCCTGCGCCTGCTGCAATCTGCGCCACCCCGAAATCACCGAGCTGCTGGAAGCCCAGCGCGCTGTGGCCGATTTGGAGACCCGCGAGCACGAGCTGGAGAACCCCGAAGGGCAGGATGCCGCCATTGACTACGAGGCACTGGCCGCTGTCAAGACCGATTTGGCGCAGCAGCGCGAAAAGCTGCCCGCCCTGCAGCTGAAAGTGGCCGAGATTGAGGTCACGATGGACGATGTGGCCCAGGTCATTGAGCTGTGGACCGGCGTGCCTGCCGTGAAAATCAAGGAGACCGAGTACGGCCGCCTGCAGGGGCTGGAGGAAGCCCTGCGCAGCCATATCATCGGGCAGGACGAGGCCGTCCACGCCGTGGCGGGGGCCATCAAGCGCGCCCGCGCCGACCTGTCCGGCCGCCACCGCCCCGCCAGCTTTATCTTTGTCGGCCCAACCGGTGTCGGCAAGACCGAGCTGGTCAAGCAGCTGGCCAACCAGCTGTTTGATACCGTGGACCCGCTGATTTCGATTGATATGAGCGAGTACATGGAGAAATACGCGGTGTCCCGCCTGATTGGTTCGCCTCCGGGCTATGTCGGCTATGACGAGGCCGGCCAGCTGACCGAGAAGGTCCGCCGCCACCCCTACAGCGTTGTGCTCTTTGACGAGATTGAAAAAGCACATCCTGACGTCATGAATATCCTGCTGCAGATTCTGGACGAGGGCAAAATCAACGATGCGCAGGGCCGCACGGTGGACTTCTCCAACACGGTTATCTGCATGACCTCCAACGCAGGCTCTACCGACCAGAGCGCCGCCACCGGCTTCGGCAAGACGGCAGAGATTGCCAGCGCCGACAAGTGCCGCAAGGCTCTGCAGGAGTTCCTGCGCCCCGAGTTCATCGGCCGCGTGGACGAGATCATCACCTTCAAGCCGCTGAGCGAGGAAAGTCTGGAAAGGATTGCCGCGCTGATGCTGGACGAGTACCAGCCTGGTCTGGCCGCGCACGGCATCACGCTGCATTACACCCAGCCCGCACTGGCGGACATTGTGGCCGAAAGCTCCGCCAAGTACGGTGCGCGTGAGCTGCGCCGCACCATCCGCAAGACCATTGAGGACCCCATCTCCGATGCACTGGTCGATGGCCGTCTGGATGGCCGCGCCGTCACGCTGGAGCTGGCCGACCATGACGGCAAGGCCGTGCTGGAAATTTAAGATGAACACACTACACAGACGTCTGGCCGCGCTGCTGCTGGGCGCGGTCCTGCTCTGCAGCTGTTCGGCCCGGGTTTCGGTGCAGACACTGCCGGTTGAGCCGCCCCGGGCAGAAAGCCCGGCGGCCACGCCAACCCCCGCGCCGACCCCCACCTTCACGCAGGCGCAGAAGGACTACGGCAGCGCTGCGCTGCTGACCGAGCCAACCGTGCTCGTGAACGTCTTTTTGAACGATGCTGCGCACGGCAGGACGTGGGATGCCGAGAGCCGCGCCGCCGCCGTGCAGCGCACCCAGATGGCCGTGGACTGGATTGCCGCCCAAGGCGAGGTCTACGGTGCCGCGGTGCATTTGTACTGTGACCGCAGTGCGGACGGAAGTGACGCCACGTTGACCCGCAGCTATCTGCTGCAGTCTGCCATCACCGGCGGGGAGAATTCCAGCGAAAGCACCGCCTTTCTGGACGAGATGGATGCCCTGTGCGAATCGCTGGCCGCAGACAGCCGTCTGGCCGCCTACGGTGCCCGGCATATCGGCTTTCTGTTCTATCTGCCCATCAGCGGCACCTCGTTCACCATGGCGCACTACGCGGATGACGGCGAGTATTTCTATTATGAGTACAGCTGCCTGTACAAAACGGACGCCTACACAGATGGGGAGGACGAGTCCCCGGCCACCTATGCCCATGAGATTCTGCACCTGTTCGGCGCACCCGACCTGTATGCGGGCAGCGGTGACCCCTATGTGGACGAGGCCCTGTCCGCCTACGTAGAAAAGACCTATCCCGATGATATTATGCTGAGCACCTATGAGGAGGACGGCATCAGCCGGTTTGACGAAATCACGAAGGAAATCAGCCCGCTGACCGCCTACTGCTTAGGTCTTGCCGACACCTGCCCCGAGCTTGCCGAGTTCCCGGCGCTGGCCACCGTGACGCCCGGCGTGTTCCGGCAGGAGGCGGCGGACGCCGTGCCGACTGCCGCGCCGTGGCCCGACGCGGTGGCCCTGTAGGCCGCCGGCCCTAGAAGGGAGCAACCCATGCTGAACGAAGAATTTCCGCTGCGGGTCGAGGCCGTTCCGGCGGCGCGAACCTCCGAATGGCGTGCCGAGGATTCCTTTCCGCCGCGCCAGACACAGGCGTGGCAGCTGCTCTTTGTGCGCAGCGGCACCATTGAGGAGCGCTGCGATGACCGCCGTGTGTTGCTGCGGGCGGGCGGGCTGCTCTTTCACCAGCCGGGCGAGGTCTTTGCCATGACCACGGCGGGGGAGGTCCCGCCCGAAACCCTGCGCATTGATTTTTACTGCACCTGTGCTGCCATGGACCGCTTCCGCGGGGTTATGCTCCACGCCGAGCCCGCCGAGCAGCATGATTTAAACTGGCTTGCCAACGCCGCCAACGAGCTGTTTGACCCCGCTCCGACCCCCGGTAAGCCGCCCGTCATCCGGCAGGAGCTGCCCTTTGGCGCGATGCAGCAGTTTATCATCCATCTGGAAAATCTGCTGATTCTGCTGGCGCGCCGCTGCCGCCGCGCCAAGCGCCCGGTGGCCCGCGTCCGGCGGGAGCGCCGCCAGGCCGCGCTGGTGGAGGAGGCCCGTGCCTACTTCTCAGAGAACCTTGAGCATGAGGTCAAGATTGATGAGCTCTGCCGCGCCGTGGGCTGCACCCGGCCGCAGCTGCAGCAGGCGTTCCGCGCCCGGCTGCACCGCACCGCAATGGAGGAGTTTTCCGCCATGCGCATCGAGTATGCGGCCCAGCTGCTGGCCCGCGGGGCTTCCCCGGGGGAGGTTGCCTCCCAGATGCACTACTGCTCCGGCGCGTATTTCAGCCAGAAATTCCGCGCTGCCACCGGGCACACACCCTCTGCCTACCGCCGGATTCAGCAGGGGTTGCCTGCCAAACGGCAAAACAAGCAACAAAAAGCCAAATCAGAATCAAAATCAACTATTGCAGAAGGCCCGCAGAAAGTGTAGAATACAAGTCAAAGGGCGGGTGAAACCCTCACCCGCAGGCAACAAAAACATAAATTTAAAAGGAGACGACTGTTATGGCAATTTTGGTTAGCGGTGGTGCCGGTTACATCGGCAGCCACACCTGTGTAGAGCTTCTGGCCGCAGGGTACGACATTGTCGTGGCCGATAACTATTACAACTCCTGCCCCGAGGCTCTGGCCCGCGTCAAGAAGATTGCAGGCAAAGACTTCCGCTTTGTCGAGGCTGATATGACCGACAAGGCCGCCGTGGAGAAAATTTTTGCCGAGAACGAGGACATTGACTGCGTTATCCAGTTTGCCGCCTACAAGGCTGTGGGCGAAAGCGTTTCCAAGCCCATTGAGTACTACTCCAACAACCTGGCCTGCACGCTGAACATTCTGGACGTTATGCGCCGCCATAACTGCCACAACATCATCTTCTCCTCCTCTGCCACCGTCTACGGCGACCCCGCCAGCGTGCCCATCCGCGAGGATTTCCCCGTGGGCGGCACCACCAACCCCTACGGCACCACCAAGGTCTTTACCGAGCGCATCCTGACCGACTGCTGCAAGGCTGACCCCGAGCTGAATGTGGCGCTGCTGCGTTACTTCAACCCCATCGGTGCCCATCCGTCCGGCCTGATCGGCGAGGACCCCAACGGCATCCCCAACAACCTTGTGCCCTATATTGCCAAGGTTGCCGTGGGCAAGCTGGAGAAGGTTCACGTCTTTGGCAATGACTACCCGACCCCCGACGGCACCGGCGTGCGCGACTACATCCACGTTGTGGATCTGGCCCGCGGCCACGTGGCGGCCATCAAGAAGCTGGAGCAGAAGCCCGGCCTGTTCATCTGCAATCTGGGCACCGGCCACGGCTACAGCGTGCTGGATGTCATCCACGCCTTCAGCAAGGCCTGCGGCAAGGAGATTCCCTATGTTATCGACCCGCGCCGCCCCGGCGACATTGCCGAGTGCTGGTGTGACCCCAGCAAGGCCAAGCGCGAGCTGGGCTGGGAGGCCCAGTACGGCATTGAGGAGATGTGCGCCCACAGCTGGAACTGGCAGAGCCACAACCCCGATGGGTATAAGACCGCGAAATAAAATTTCATAAAGTAAGAATGCCCGATGCAGTGACGAGCCGCATCGGGCATTTGTTTTGTATGCCTTCCCCCGAGGGGGAAGGCTCTCTTTTACACATACATTTCCTGGCTGCGCGGGGGCAGCTTGGGCACGGTGGGCAGCGGCGCGGCGGCGGCGCGCCACGCAGCGGGGGAGAGCCCCACCTCCCGCTTGAACACCCGGCACAGGTAGTTAGCGCCGGAAAAGCCCGTCAGGCCCGCAATCATCTCCAAGTTGTACTCATCGCTGAGCAGCAGCGCTTTGACCGCCTCAATCCGCACATTCGTAAGGTAGCGCCCCGGCGGCACGCCGATTTCCTGCTTGAACACCCGCACCAGATGGCTTTTCGTCACACCCAGCTGCTCGCTCAGCTCTTCAACACCGTACAGTGCCATATAGTTCTGGCGGATGGCCGCTACCGCCTCGGCCACCAGCGGCGGCAGGGGGCGGGCCGTCTCGTCCGCCTTGCTCACGGCGCAGAGCAGCGCATAGGCCATAGACGCGGTGCGGGCGCTGTGCAGCTGGGCAATCAGTTCCGCTGCACCGGGGCAGGCGGCACCGTCTGCCCAGCGGACTGCGCCCAACTGCAGCAGATAGCTTTCTGTGCAGTGGCCCACCATCCGCACCGCCAGCAGATGGCAGTCACTCTGGGGCGTCAGCGTCAGGGGGGCTGCACCCAGCAGAATATCACCGCTTTGCCCCGGGCGGTCAAGCCCCTCCAGCAGGCAGATGCCACGGGAAAGCACCCCCACCCAAAGCCCGTTTCCGGTCAGGGTCAGCGGCTGTGTGCCGTCCAGCTCGGCCGCCTCGGCGGCCGAGCAGTAGATTTCCGGATCAAATATCAATTTCGACACCTCTATATCAATAAAATGCTATTTTCAAGCAGATTATAACCTGTTATTATAGTCTTGTCAACAGAAACAGTCCCCTCTACATGGACTGAAAACCACTGAATATATTTGGAGGATGAGCATTATGGCTTCCATTAGCTGCCGTCACGTCAAGAAAGTTTACCCCGGCAACGTTGTTGCTGTTCCTGATTTCAGCCTGGAGATTGCTGATAAGGAATTTATCGTTTTCGTCGGTCCTTCCGGCTGCGGTAAGTCCACTACCTTGCGTATGATTGCCGGTCTGGAGGAAATCTCCGGCGGTGAGATGTACATCGGCGACCGTCTGATCAACGACGTTCCCCCGAAAGACCGCGACATCGCGATGGTCTTCCAGAACTACGCTCTGTACCCGCACATGACCGTTTACAAGAACATGGCTTTCGGTCTGGAGCTGCGCAAGATGCCCAAGGACGAGATCGACAAGCGCGTCCGCGAGGCTGCTAAGATCCTGGAGATCGAGCACCTGCTCGACCGTAAGCCGAAGGCTCTGTCCGGTGGTCAGCGTCAGCGTGTTGCCCTGGGCCGTGCAATGGTCCGTAACCCGGCGGTCTTCCTGCTCGACGAGCCTCTGTCCAACCTGGATGCTAAGCTGCGTACCAGCATGCGTACCGAGATCATCAAGCTGCACAAGAAGCTGGCTACCACCTTCATCTATGTTACCCATGACCAGACCGAGGCCATGACCATGGGCGACCGCATCGTCGTCATGAAGGACGGCATGATCCAGCAGGTCGATACCCCGCAGAACCTGTACGATTATCCCTGCAACATCTTCGTCGCAGGCTTCATCGGCAGCCCCCAGATGAACTTCCTCGATGGCACCCTGCAGAAGAGCGGCGACCAGTACACTGTCGATCTGGCCGGCACCACCATTCCTCTGCCGAAGGAAAAGACTGCGGACGGCAAGCTGGACGCTTACGTCGGCAAGACCTTGAAGGTCGGCATCCGTCCTGAGGACATCAAGGACGACGAGGAGTTCCTTGAGAAGCACTCCACCAGCCACCTGAACGCCGAGGTCGAAGTCTCCGAGCTGATGGGCGCTGAGATCTATCTGTACCTGACCTATCAGGGCCAGAACCTGATGGCTCGTGTCGCTCCCACCTCCAAGTCCCGCCGTGGTGACAAGATCGTGGTTGCTATGGACACCAACAAGATCCATCTGTTCGACCCCGAGACCGAGAAGACCCTGCTCAACTAATTTTACTAGCTATCATAGCGGTTCCGTTGCGGCGGAACCGCTTTTTTGGTAAGGAAGGAACTGACCATGCGCATCGCCAACTATCTGCAGCCGGGCTGTGTTGCACTGCGCCAGCGTGCGGACTCGCTGGAGGGTGCTGTCCAACAGCTGGTTGCGCTGCTGGACGGCACCGAATATCTGACAGACACAGCCGTGTTTGCGGCGGATGTCCGCGCCCGGCTGGCGCTGGGCGGTGTCTGCGTGGGCAATGGGCTGGCCATTCCCCACGCCAAAAGCGCCTCCGTCAAGCGGCTGCAGCTGGCGGCCCTGACGCTGGACCCGCCGCTGGCCTGCGACACACCGGACGGCAAGCCGCTGCAGATGCTGGTGATGATTGCCGCCCCGGCCGAGGCCAATGACCTGCACGTGCAGGTGCTGGCCGAGCTGGCCACCCTCTTTCTGGACACCGATTTCTGCACCCGGCTGCGCAGCAGCAAAACGCCTGAGGCGTTCTGCCGTGCCATTGCGGAGCGCGAGGCGCAGGATGACCCCGCCGCCGAACCGCCCGCCCCTACCAACGAGCCGGGCTACCGCCTGCTGGGCGTAACGGCCTGCCCCACCGGCATTGCGCACACCTATCTGGCGGCGGAAGCACTGCAGCAGGCCGCGCAGGCCCGTGGCGTGACGATTAAAGTCGAGACAAACGGCGCGGCGGGCGTTGCCAACGAGCTGACCGAGGAGGATATTCAGGCCGCCGACTGCATCATTGTAGCGGTGGACCGTTCCATTTCACTGGCGCGGTTCGTCGGCAAGCGGGTGGTGTACACCTCGGCAGGGGAGGCTGTGCGCGACGCCGATGCCCTGCTGGAGAAAGCGGTTTCCGGCAAGGCCGCCGTCTACCGCGGCGGGCACGCCTTCCGCACCAACGACTGGAAAGAGCTGGGCCGCGAGTATTACGGCCACCTGATGAGTGGCATCTCCCATATGCTGCCCTTTGTGGTGGGCGGCGGCATCATGCTTGCCCTGTCCATGTTCATCCAGCACTCCGCGGGCTCCGGCGAGCTCACCGAGGTGATGACGAACGTCGGCAACGCCGCGTTCCGGCTGATGTACCCGGTGCTGGCCGCCTTCATCGCCTACAGCATCGCCGACCGGCCCGGCTTTATGCCCGGTCTGGTGGGCGGCTATCTGGCACAGGTCGGTATGACCACCGGCAACCAGCTCAGCTGGATTTCCAGCGGGTTCTGGGGGGCACTGATTGCGGGCTTTGCGGCCGGGCTGCTTGCGCGGCTGCTGAACTGGCTGCTCCGCGGCATCCCGCAGACGCTGGACCACATCAAAACTGGCCTGCTTGTGCCGCTGTTCAGCCTGCTGGTGGTCGGGCTGCTGATGGTTATGGTCATCAACCCGCCGCTGGGGCGGTTCAATCACTGGCTGTCCGTCCAGCTGACTGGGATGCAGGGCGGCAGCCGTCTGGTGTTGGGCACCATACTGGGCGCGCTGATGGCCACAGACTACGGCGGGCCTATCAACAAGGCCGCCTACGTTACCGGCACGCTGGCGCTTGTCAGCGGCCAGTACGACATTATGGCCGCGGTTATGGCGGGTGGTATGATTCCACCGCTGGGCGTGGCACTGGCCTGCCTGCTGTTTCCCACGCGGTTCACCACGGACGAGCGCCGTTCTGTGCCGCAGAACCTGGTGATGGGTGCGTCCTTCGTCACAGAGGGTGCGCTGCCCTTCGCACTGCGTGACCCGCTGCGGGTTGCGCCCTCCTGCATGGCCGGCAGCGGGCTGGCGGGTTTTCTGGCCGTGCTGCTCGGCTGCGGCTGCCCCGCGCCCCACGGCGGCTTGTTCTTGCTGCCGGTTATGGGCAACCCGTTGGGTTTTCTGGTTGCCCTTCTCTGCGGCAGCCTGCTTACCGCCCTGTTGCTGGGCGTGCTGAAGAAGCCGCTGAAGCAGTAGCCCTCCCGCATTTTGCTTTCCTGTTTCTCCGTCTTTCTCCGTTTCATCGTCCCGCCGCGCATTGCGCGCAGCGGGACTTTATGCTATACTGAGATAAATATAAACCACTTGGAACAGGGTCCGCCCTGCCACCGTATAAACGAGGTTATCCCTATGCCCAACCGCATCAATTACCAGCTGGAAATGGAAAAGGTTCTGCGCACGCTGGACGGCACGCGGCCCACGCTGCTGCTGCACGCCTGCTGCGCGCCCTGCTCCAGTGCCACGCTGGAACGCTTGGCCACGTATTTTGACATCACCATCCTGTACTACAACCCCAACATCTACCCGCCGGAGGAATATCACCGCCGGGAGGCCGAGCTGGAGCGCTTTGTGGCGCAGGCGGGCTTCCACTACCCTGTGGTGGAGCTGCCCTATGACCCGCAGGAGTTCTATTCCGCCGTAAAGGGGTTGGAAAACGAGCCGGAAAAGGGGGCGCGGTGCACAGTCTGCTATAAGCTGCGGCTGGAGCAGGCGGCCCGCTACGCTGCCGAGCACGGCTTTGCGTGGTACTGCACCACGCTTTCGATTTCCCCCATGAAGGACCCTGTGCGTCTGAACACGCTGGGCACCGAGCTGGGCGCACAGTACGGCGTGCAGTTCCTGCCCAGTGAGTTCCGCAAAAAGGACGGCTACAAGCGCAGCCTGCAGCTGAGCGCCGAATATGGCCTCTACCGGCAGGATTACTGCGGCTGTGTGTTCAGCAAGCGCGAACGGGAAACCGCCGCCATTTCCACCAAATAAAAAACAGGAGCAGACTATGACCTTCTATTCTATCGTCTTTCTCTTTTTTGCCTACTCCTTCCTGGGCTGGGTGACAGAGGTTGTCTTTACGGCCGCGGTGCACCGCAAATATCAGGACCGCGGCGTTTTAAGCGGGCCGCTGTGTATTCTGTACGGCATCGGCGCGTTGGTCATCACCTTCGCCCTGCGGGACATCCGCGACGGATGGTTCTTCCTGCTGGTGTTCAGCGCCGTCTATGCCACCGTCATTGAGTGGATTGGCGGCCACATTCTGGAATACACCACCCACACCCGCTGGTGGGACTACAGCGCTATGCCCTTCAATCTGGACGGCTATGTCTGTCTGGGTGCCTCGGTCACATGGGGCGTGCTGGGCGTCATTATGCTCAAGTGGCTCAACCCCTTGCTGCTGGCGCTGTTCGGCCTGATTCCCCACACGATCTCCGCCATTGTGCTTTGGGTAGCGCTGGCGGTGCTGGCCATTGACCTGATTGGCACCCTGCTGGCTATAGCGGGCCTGCGCTACCGCTGGGCGGCGGCGCAGTCGGTGGAGAACCGTCTGGCCAATCTGACCGTCCGGGGCGGCCTGTGGATTCTGGACCACGTCGAGCGCCGTATGGCAAGGAGCCACCCTGCGCTGACGCTGGCCCGCCCCAAGCGGCAGAAGGCTGGCACCTTTGCCGCCGGGTGCAGCCCCTACAAAATCATCCTGCTGTTCTTTATCGGCGCGTTCCTCGGTGATATCACCGAGACGATTTTCTGCCGTGTCACCGGCGGCGAATGGATGAGCCGTTCCAGCGTGGTGTGGGGCCCCTTCTCCATCGTGTGGGGTCTGGCCATTGCGCTGGTCACACAGCTTTTGTACCGCTACAAGGACAAGCCCACCAGCTGGCTTTTCATCGCCGGTACGCTGCTGGGCGGCGCGTATGAATACCTCTGCAGCGTCTTTACCGAGATTGTCTTTGGCGCTGTGTTCTGGGATTACAGCGCCATTCCGTTCAATCTGGGCGGGCGCATCAACCTGCTGTACTGCTTTTTCTGGGGCTTTGCGGCTGTGGCGTGGTTCAAGCTGCTCTATCCGCCGATTTCTGCCACCATTGAGAAGCTGCCCACCCGGTTCGGCACGGTGCTGACATGGGCTCTCTGCCTTTTTATGGCGTTAGATATGGTGGTCAGCTCGGCGGCGCTCATCCGGTACAATGACCGGCTCAACGGCGTTCCGGCGCAGGGCGCGGTGGCCGAATATCTTGACGAGCACTATGACAATGACCGTATGCACAAGGTCTACCCGAAGGCCGTGCACACCTCATAACCCCGGGGCAGGGGAGAGCTTGCGATTTTCCTTTGTATATTTCGTACAGATATGTTATACTATTTTTGTAGGTGTTGTATAAGTAAGGAGGCGACCGGCTGTGAACCGCAGCGAAGCTATTGTGGAATATCAGAAGGCGCAAAAGCTGGGCCAGCGCGATTACCGGGAGAAGATGCTCACCGGGCAATCGCCGTTTCTGCCTGTGCTGGACGATATTTTGCAGAACGTTCCGGTAGAAAACCAGATTCCGCTGGGGCTGGTGGACATTCCGCTGGATTTGCTGGTGGGCACCAAGACCGCGGGCCGCACGGCAGCCTTCGCGTCCAACTTTATGCCGCTGCTGGATATGAAGTCCGAGTTCTCCGCCAAGTGGATCAGCCTTTGCATGGCCCACGTGGAGGAGGGCATTCGTGACCCCATCCGTTGTTTTGAGTACATGGGCCGCTTCTATGTGCAGGAGGGCAACAAGCGCGTCAGCGTGCTGAAGTACTTCGGTGCCAGCAGCATCACCGGCAACGTGACCCGCGTGGTGCCCCAGTACAGCGATGACCCCACGGTGCAGCAGTACTATGAGTTCATGCACTATTATCCCATCACCAAGACCTATCTTATCACCTTTACCAAGCCGGGCAGCTATGCCCGCCTGCAGAAAATACTGGGCAAGGAGCCCGAGGAACCGTGGTCTGACGATGACCGCGCCGAGGTTTTGTCCCTGTACAACTGGGTCGGCAAGGCCTATCTGGCCCACGGCGGTGACAAGCTGCAGCTGACCACCGGGGATGTACTTTTGCTGCTTCTGCGCGTTTACACCAAGGAGGAGCTGGCCAGCCTGAGCCCCAACGAGCTGAGCGAAAAGCTGGACGCCCTGTGGGATGATGTGCTGGCCTTGGATAAGGCTGACCCTGTGCAGGTCAGTGGCAAGCCCGCCGAGCCGAAGCAGGCGGGGCTGCTGGGGCGCATCCTGCCCGGCAAACGCACCGCGCCCAGCCATTTGAAGGTTGCCTTTGTGCATGAGCGCACCCCCTTCACCAGCTCGTGGACAAGCCAGCACGAATTTGGCCGTTCACAGCTGGATATGGTCTTTGACGGCCAGGTCAAGACAACCGCCTACTTCAACGCCATCGCCGGTGAGAACGCCGATGCCCTTGTGGAGCAGGCCATTGCCGATGGCGCAGACGTGGTCTTTACCACCAGCCCCAAGCTGGTGGGTGCCTCGCTGCGCGCCGCGGTCAAGCACCCGCAGGTGCGCATTCTGAACTGCTCAATGGAAATGCCCTACGCCAGCATCCGCACCTACTACACCCGCGTGTATGAGGCCAAGTTTATCACCGGCGCCATTGCGGGCGCTATGGCCGCCGGTGACCGCATCGGCTATGTGGCGGACTACCCCAGCTTCGGCGTGCCTGCCAATATCAACGCCTTTGCCCTCGGCGCACGGATGGCCAACCCCCGCGTGCACATTGATTTGCAGTGGACCTGCCTGCCCGATCAGGAGGACCTGCTGCACACCTTCACCCAGAAGGGCATCACAGTTATTTCCGGCCGTGACGCGCCGATGCCCAACCGCCCTCAGCGGGAGTTCGGCACCTTCCTGGTGCGTCAGGGCGGCGTGCTGCAGGATCTGGCTACCCCCTTCTGGCACTGGGGCCAGTTCTATGAGAACGTCATCCGCACCGTGCTCAACGGCGGCTGGGTGCGGGACAAATCCGGCACGGACGGCCGCGCCGTCAACTACTGGTGGGGCATGAACAGCGGCGTTATGGATGTGCTGCTCAGCCGTGAGCTGCCGCCCGACGTGACCCATCTGGCGCAGATTCTGCGCAGCGGTGTCACCTCCGGTATGATTGACCCCTTCCACTGCCGCATCACGGCACAGGACGGCAGCGTCAAGAACAGCGGCCGCCACGGTCTGGAGCTGGAGCAGATTGCCCATATGGACTGGCTGTGCGACGCCGTGGACGGACACATTCCCGAATATGACGAGCTGGCGGAGGTTTCCAAACCGATGTATCGTATGCAGGGTATCCACCGCGACCTGCTTCCTGTTGAGAAGGAGGCCGAGCTGTGAAGATTCTGGCAGTTGCCGATGAGGAATGTAAGGCCCTGTGGGACTACTACACCCCCGACAAGCTGGAGGGCGTGGAGCTGATTATCGGCTGCGGCGATTTGAGCCGCCATTATCTGGAATATCTGGCAACCATGGCTCCCGTGCCTGTCCTCTATGTGCACGGCAACCACGATGAAAGCTACGATACCCTCCCCCCGCAGGGCGTGGAATGTATCGACGATGAGCTGTATGTCTATAAGGGTCTGCGCATTGTAGGACTGGGCGGCAGCTGCCGCTACCGCACCGGTGCCTGGCAGTTCACCGAGGCCGAGATGAAAAAGCGGGTCAACCGCCTGCGCGGCAAGATCGACCGCCACGGCGGCGTGGATATTGTGGTCACCCATGCACCGCTGCACGGCTACGGCGATTTGGCCGACCTGCCCCACCACGGCTTTACGGCGTTTTCCACCCTGCTGGACCGGTATCACCCGCAGTATCTGCTGCACGGGCATATCCATCTGAACTATGGTTCGACCATTCCGCGGGAGCACCAGTACGGCTCCACGCGCATCATCAACTGCTACGAGCGCGTCTATCTGGACGCCGAGCCACCGATTGAAAAGCCCCGCCACCGTCTGTTTGCGGGACTGTGGCAGAAATAAGGAGAACTTTTTCATGACAAAAATTGCAGTATTCGGCGCGGGTACCTGGGGTATCGCACTGGCACGCCTGCTGGCCGCCAACGGCCGCGATGTCACCGTGTGGAGCGCCCTTCCCGCCGAGCTGAAATCTCTCAGCACCACCCGCCGCCATCCCAATCTGCCGGGCATGGAGCTGCCCGCCACGATGCACTATACCGCCGATATCGCCGAGGCCTGCACCGGCCGCGATATTCTGCTGTTTGCTGTGCCGTCCCCCTTTGTGCGCACCACCGCCAAAAAGGCCGCGCCGCACATTCCGGAGGGGCAGCTCATCGTGGACGTTGCCAAGGGCATTGAGGACAAGACCCTGATGACCATGAGCGAAATCATTGAGGACGAGCTGGCCAAGGCGCACCGCAAGGCCCGCGTGGTGGCGCTGTCCGGCCCCACCCACGCCGAGGAGGTTGCCTGCGATATGCCCACGGCCATCGTGGCGGCCTGCGCCGATGAGGACGCCGCCAAGACCGTGCAGAAGGTCTTTACCACCCCCACCTTCCGCGTCTACACCAACGATGACCGCCGCGGCACCGAGCTGGGCGGCGCGGTCAAGAATGTCATTGCGCTGGCGGTTGGCATTGCGCTGGGTCTGGGCTACGGCGATAACGCCAAGGCCGCCCTTATCACCCGCGGCAATGCCGAGCTGTCCCGCCTGGGACTGGCGATGGGCTGCAAACCGGAAACCTTCGCCGGGCTGTCCGGCATGGGGGATTTGATTGTTACCTGCACCAGTATGCACAGCCGCAACCTGCACGCCGGTATGCTGATTGGCCGCGGCAAGTCCGTGGAGGATGCCAAGGCCGAGGTCGGTCAGGTTGTGGAGGGCATCAACGCCCTGCCCGCCGCCTGCCGCCTGGCCAAGCAGTACAAGGTGGAAATGCCCATTGTACAGGCGGTTGCCTCCATTCTGGACGGCAAGTTGGAGGCCCGCAACGCGCTGATGGCGCTGATGAGCCGCGGTCTAAAGAAAGAGTAAGACGCCATGGCGGACATTCAAGCTGCATTTTTTGACATTGACGGCACGCTGCTGCCCTTTGGGGCAGAGGCGCTGCCCGCTTCCACGGTGGACGCCCTTGCACGGCTGCGCAAAAACGGCGTAAAGACGTTTATTGCCACAGGCCGTCCGCCGGTGCATCTGCCGTATCTGCACGCGCTGGACGGCATCCCGTTTGACGGCTATGTGACGATGAACGGCCAGTATTGCTATCTTGCTGACGGCACACTGCTCTACAGCCAGTTCATTGACAAGGCCGCACTGCGCACGCTGCTGCCGTATATTCAGGCGGAGAAGCTCTCGGTCGGGTTCGTGGGCCGGGATTTCTGCCTGTTCAACCTGATTAACGATTTAAGCCGGGATTTTGCCCGGGAGCTGCAGCAGGGGACAGGGGATGTGGCCGCCCGCATTGAAGCGGATGACATCTACCAGCTCAGCGCCTTTCTGCCGCCGGAGCACGAGGCGGAGTTTCTGCGCCGCTGCCCCGGCTGTCTGGCTGTGCGCTGGGCGGATGATTTTTGCGATATCCTACCCGAGGGCGGCGGCAAGCCCAACGGCCTGCGGCAGACGCTGGCACATCTTGGGCTGACGCGGGAGCAGTGCATCGCCTTCGGTGACGGCGGCAACGATGTGACGATGCTGGAATACGCAGGCATCGGCGTAGCGATGGGCAACGCCTGCGAGGAGGCCAAGGCCGCCGCCGATTATGTCACGGATGATATTATGAAAGACGGTCTGGCGAAGGCGTTGGAACATTTTGGGCTGATATAAAAAAAGGCTTCCCCAAGGGGAAGCCTTTTTTATTTTCACCGATTCTTCTTCATAAACGCCTTGACCGCAATTACCAGCGCGGCGTACATCACACCGCCGATGGCCCAGATGAACCAACTGTACTGCGGCTGGCCGTTTCCCCGTGGGCCGAAGGTGTACCACAGGAAGATTGCGACCACCACCAGCCAGTAGGCGGCAGTCAGCGCGTTTATGCGGCTCTTGATGGCTTTGTTTGGGCGGGTGTAGTCGCCCTCCTCCAACAGCTGATCCGTGGCGTCCCGCACCGTGCCTACCCGCACAAAGGCGTAGACGCCGCAGGCCACCAAGGCCAGCACCAGGCAGATGGACGCCGACACCAAAAACGATGCACCAACCATCATGGCAGCAAACACCGGCACCGCCGACAAAACGCAGAGCACCGTGCCGAGGATGTTGGACTTGTCGTACTGCGGCGCAAAGGCGTCGCGGCGCTCCTTCGCAAGGCCGGTGACGCCGTACTCAGTCTCGATGGCCTGCTTTTGCAAAAATTCATACGCCCGCACTGACGCGCTGCACTGCATGAAGATAGCCACCGCTGCGGCGATGATGACCAGCAGCGCAATGATGCCGATGCCACCCGCCAAATCATCCCAGATGCCGAACAGGCCGGCCTCGCTCAGCGTCCCCAGCGCCAGCAGCGGGATGGGGGAGACGACACAGAGCGCCGCCGCCAGCGCCAGCTTCGGCGCATTGGCCCGGGCCTTGGCAAGGTAGTCGTTGGCCTGGGCCAGCGTCACCCGGGGCAGGGGAGAGGTATCGTCCTCGGTGTACTCCGGCTCGGCCGCGTCATCTTTTAAAAGGTAGTCGGTCGTCACGCCGAACAGGCAGCTCAACTGCAAGATTTTGTCAATGTCAGGTACAGACTGTGCGCCCTCCCACTTGGATACCGACTGCCGGGTCACGTTCAGTTTCTCGGCCAGTTCCTCTTGGGACCAGCCCGCCTTTTTGCGCAGGGTGATAAGTTTGTCTGCAAAGATCATTTGGGTGTACCTCCTTCAATTTCCTTGCCCTTATCCTACCAGAATCCCCGGTTGCACACCATAAATCGGCCCCGGCAATCTGTCAACTGTGGGTTGCGTTTGCGGGCAGGCACCAATCAATTTCCGCTGCATCGTTGTTTTTCAAGAACTCGTTTACCTTGCCGAACGGCGCCGAGCCGAAGAAGCCGCGGTAGGCCGAAAGCGGGCTTGGGTGGGCGGATTCCAGCACCAGCACCGGGCGGCGGGCGGCGGCCTTCTCAAAAATCGGCGCGTACTTCTGGGCAGGCTTGCCCCACAGCACAGCGGCCAGCGGGGCCGTACCCTGCGCGGCGGCGTATTCCAGCGCGGCGCGGGTGAAAGTCTCCCACCCATGGCCCGCATGGGCGAAGGCCGCGCCCTGCTCCACGGTCAGCACCGTGTTCAGCAGCAGCACACCCTGTTTCGCCCACGGCGTCAGGTCCGTATGGGCCGCACAGCCGGGGCCGACCGCGCTTTCCAGCTCCTTGAAGATGTTGCGCAGGCTGGGCGGGGCCTTGCAGCCGTCCGGCACAGAGAAGCTCAGCCCCATCGCCTGCCCCGGCTCATGGTAGGGGTCCTGCCCCAGAATCACGCACCGCACCGCCGATACCGGGCAGGCGCGGAACGCCGCAAAGATGTTCTGCGCGGCAGGGTAGACGGTCTTTTCCGCCGCAGCCGCCGTCACAAAGGCGTCCAGTTCGGCAAAGTACGGCTTTGCGCGCTCCTGCGCAAAAAACGGCTGCCAGTCCGTGGCGGCCAGCTTATCCAATTCCGTAGTCAAAAGCATCGTTTATTCTCCTGAGTTGTTCTGCATACATTTTTCACAAGTATATCACACCCCCGCAGGGGTTGCAATAGCGGCAAAAATGCGGTATAATATCATTTATGCTGCGGCGTTGTGTCGCTTCTAAAGGCAACACCGCATAATTCTAAGTACCGATGCAGCGAGCGAGAAGTACAAGCTGCTAAGCAAAAAGCGCAGATAATACTGGATTGTATTATCAAGCATTTTTGCAACGCAGATTGTGCTTTGTAGCCGCGGCAGCGGCGCTTAAGCCGTAAGGCGCGAATTGTGCAGTATTGCCTAAAGTATATCAAAGGGGAGAACCATTTATGCGTTCCATCAAAACCAAGCTCTTCAGCCTTGCACTGGCTGCCTGCATGGTGCTGGCACTGGCAGGCTGCTCTATGTCCACGCCGTCCACCGTCGGCACCATCGGCGGCGTTGAGATTCCCGCGGGCATCTATCTGCTGGCCCAGTACAATTCCTACAACACCGCCGCCAACGCGGCTGACCTTGCCACCGGCGAGACAGCCTCCGACGTCAAGGCCGTGCTGAAAGCCACCTGCACCGGCACCATCAACGGCGAGGAGGTCACCGCCGTGGGCAGCGACTATGTTGCCCAGCTGACCACCCGCGCCATTGAGTATTACGCCGCTGTCGAAAAGCAGTTTGCCGAGCAGAACGGTGTTCTGGATGACGCCGCCACTGCTGAGGCTGCCAAAACAGCCGACAGCCTGTGGACGTCCAACGGTGACCTGTACACCGCCAACGGCATCTCCAAGACCAGCGTGGAAAACTATCTGCTCAACGCGCAGAAGGCCAAGGCCCTGCTGCGGATGTCCTACGGCGCAGACGGCACCACGCCTGTGACTGACGAGGAGTACACCGACTACGTCAACAATGACTGCTACTACATCGAGGCCGTGCAGTTCCCGCTGGTGAACTACAGCAGCCACTCGATGGCCACCGATGACGAAAAGACCGCCATCATGGCCACGGCTGAAAGCTGCCTGACCGCCCTGAACCAGACGGCCACCGCTGAGACTGCTTCCAACAGCGCCCTGTACACCGCCGCCATGACCTATGTGCCGCAGGCAATGGCCGCCATGGGCAGCACGGTGAATGCTTCTCAGGCTGTCTACTACGCTGCCTCCCAGCTGTACACACCGGATAATCTGAGCAGCTACGGCAGTGGTGAGTACAACAACCTGACCGACCCGCTGGACGAGGCCGGTATGAACAACTGGACTGTCATTGACTTGGGCACCACGATTCTGGTGGCCCGCAGGATTGACCCGTTCAAGACCTACACCGTTGAGGATCTGAACAATATGTACGATCTGCTGACCAGCATGAAGTCCACCGCCATTCAGGACGAGCTGTACGCAGCAGGCGCTGCATTGGAGCACAATCTGAACAACTCCGCGCTGAACACCTACAGCGCCGCCAATATTAAAAAGAACGTCTGAACGTAATTGTTTGGCCGGGAGCAGCATTGTTTGCTCCCGGCCTTTTTGTTGAGGAGGTTCCACCCTATGACCAAAAATAAGTCCATGAACTTTCTGCTGCAGACCCTGGGCTGCTTCATCTCAGCGGCGGGCATCTACAGCTTTGCCGTTGCCGCCGAGGTCCCTGTCACCGGCATTGCGGGCATCTGCGCCATTCTGTACCGCCTGTTCGGCATTCCGATGGGCTTGAGCAACGTACTTATCAACATTCCCATCATCCTGTGCACCTACAAATTGCTCGGCAAGTCGTTCTTTGTCCGCAGCGTCTACTGCATGGTGCTGTTTGCCGTCTTTACCGACTATCTGCTGCCCCTGATGCCGGTCTATCAGGGCGACCGCCTGCTGGCCACCATCTGCGGCGGCGTTGTGGGCGGCATTGGCGACGCGCTGATTTATATGAACAATTCCAGCACCGGCGGTCTGGACTTCATCACCATGGGTATCAAAGCCCGCCACCCGCATCTGCCGTTCGGCAACATCACCTTTGCGGCGGCGCTGGCGGTCATTCTGCTCAACGGCGCGGTGTTTCAGGATGTAGATTCCATTATCTACGGTATTATGTTCAATTTTATCGTTTCTGCCGTTATCAACAAGATGATGTTCGGCTTCTCGTCCTCGATGCTGGCCATGATTGTCACCGACAAGGGTCCCGAAGCCTGTGCCGAGATCGACCGCGTGGCAGACCGCGGTTCGACCATTCTGCAGGGCCGCGGCGGCTACGGCGGCCAGCCGAAGGATGTGGTGCTCTGCGCCTGCTCCAACAAGCAGCTGTACGAGATTGAGCACGCCATTCAGGCCATTGACCCCGGCTGCTTCATCATCATGCTGCAGTCCAACGAGGTCCACGGCGAGGGTTTCCGCCAGCTGGAGCTTGGCAAGAACGAGGAACGAGAAAAGCAATAAGTATCCAGCAAGCAACATTTTCCGGGTAGCTTCCGCGGGCGGAGCAGCGCCCCGCCCCTACACCGCAATGTAATCAGTAAAAGCAGAACCGCCCGCGGCAACTGGTGCCGCGGGCGGTTCTGCTTATTGCATCAAAGCATCAATACTGCTTGGCTTCTTCCTCGCCGGTCATAACGCGGAGCGCGCCCTGGCAGAGCGCCAGAAGCTCATCCTCACCGGGGTAGGTGGTGACAGGGGCAATCCAGCCCAGATAATCCGTCAGAGTCTGTGCCGTGAACGGATTGTAGGCAATGCCGCCGGTCAGGATGATCTGGTCAACCTTGCCGTGCAGCACGGCAGCCATAGCACCGGCGTCCTTGGCAATCTGGTAGAAGAAGGCATCCCAGACCTGCTTGGCCAGCGCGTCAGTCTCGGCCAGCTTGCCGACCTCACGGGCATCGTTGGTGTGCAGATAGCCATTGAAACCGCCGTTGCCGCAGATTTTCTTGTAAATTTCCTGCTGGGTGTACTTGCCGCTGAAGCACATCTTGACCAGGTCGCCAACCGGCACGGTACCGCTGCGCTCGGGGCTGAAGCAGCCCTCGCCGTCCAGAATGTTGTTGACATCCACCACCTTGCCGTGGTCATGCGCGCCGACAGAAACGCCGCCGCCCATATGGATGACGATAAGGTTCAAGTCCTCGTAGCGCTTGCCGTTCTCCTTGGCAAAGCGGCGGGCCACGGCCTTCTGGTTCAGCGCGTGGAAGATGGAACGGCGGGGCAGCTCCGGCATACCGGAAATGCGGGCCTTATCGGTCAGTTCGTCCACAACCACCGGGTCCACGATGTAGCTGGGCACACCCAGAAAATCGCCGATTTCGCGGGCCAGAATACCGCCCAGATTGGAGGCGTGCTGGCCCTGCACACCGGCCTTCAGGTCAGCCAGAAGGGCATCGCTGACGGCATAGGTGCCGCCGGGAATGGGCTTGAGCAGGCCGCCGCGACCCACAATGACGTTCAGCGTCTTGGGGTCACAGTTCTTTTCCTTCAAGAAGTCCAGAATGATTTCCTTGCGGAAGTCCTTCTGGTCGATGACGCTGGCGTACTTGGCAATTTCCTCGGTGGGGTGGCGCAGCGTTTCCTCAAACAGCAGGGTCTCATCCTCGAACACACCGACCTTGGTGGAGGTGGAGCCGGGGTTGATGACCAGAGTTTTGATAGACATTATAAACGTCTCCTTTTATTTTCAATCGTTTTACTGGTTCAGACCTGCGGCCACAACGGCGGCCAGCGCGATGGAGTTGACCTTGGTCTGGAAGGAATCACTGCGGCTGGTCAGGATGGCCGGAACCTTGGTGCCGGTCAGGATGCAGCCGTTCTTGCAGTCAGCCGTGTGAACCAGCGTCTTGTAGACAAGGTTGCCCGCCTGAATGTCGGGGAAGAGCAGGATGTCCGCATGGCCTGCAGCCGGGCGGTCCTGTGCGCCCTTGTGGTGGGCAGCCTCAGGGTCAATGGCAATGTCCATCGACAGCGGGCCATCGACCACACAGCCGGTGATTTTGCCCTCGACGTTCATCTTGCGCAGCTCGTCCGCGTCCACGGTGCAGGGCATCTTGGGGTTGACGACCTCAACAGCGGCCAGTGGGGCAACCTTGGGGCATTCCACGCCGCAGGCATGGGCCACAGCAACCGTATTCTCGATGATATGTACTTTATCCTCCAGAGTCGGATAGGTCATAAAGGCAACGTCAGTCAGGAAGAGCAGCTGCTCAATGCCCTTGACCTCAAAGACAGCCACGTGGGACAGCGTCTTGCCGGTGCGCAGGCCGACTTCTTTGTCCAGCACGCTCTTGAGGAAGGTCTTGGTATCCAGCAGGCCCTTCATGTACATATTTGCAACGCCGTCATGGGCCAGCTTGACAGCCTTCAAGGAAGCCTGCACCTTGTCCGGCTCGTTGATGATCTCATAGTCGGAAAGGTCGATATTCAGCTCGGCGGCAATCTTGCGGATGGCTGCCTCATCGCCAACCAGAATGGCATCGGCAATGCCCTGCTTGTGGGCAGCGTCAACAGCCTCCAGAACGGCGTCATCCTCCGCAGCGGCAACGGCCAGCTTCTGCTTGCCGCAGGTCTTTACTTTCGCAATCAGGTCCTCAAAATTCATTTTTACAGCACCTCGTTTTTTTCATTCAGACGCCGGGGCTGTGTAGAAGGCCCCGTATGTTAAAATAATAACACGTTATCTGCCGCGGGTCAAGAGGGGGAAGGGGAGAGGGGGTGCAAAAAATAATTTTTCCGGGATTCTGTGCGCTGCTATTTAAATAGGTGGGCGCACAACAATTTTGTGCAAATTTGACTGAATTTTAACAAATTCGTCATTGACAAAACCTTAACAAGATGGTAAAACTATAGTAGCGGTTTGGGAAACACCCCACCGCCGCGGCACCATGCCGCCGTACTTCTGACCCAATGGATAAGCCCCAAAGAGCCAGCGCGGCGCCGGTGCCTTGCTTTACCTCTAAAGTTGTTTAATTTTTAACAGGTAGAGCGAATTTCACCCCGGAAAGGTCACACATCATGCCTACCATTGCCATGTATCCCGGCAGCTTCGACCCCGTCACCAACGGGCATCTCGATATCATCAAGCGCTCCAGCCGTATGTTTGACAAGGTGATTGTCGCGGTGCTGGTCAACAGTGCCAAGACCCCGCTGTTCACGGTCGAGGAGCGCGTTGCCATGTTGCGGGATGCCTGCAAGAACATCCCGAATGTGGAGGTCGACTCCTTCAACGGCCTGACGGTCAGCTTCGCCAAGCAGAAGGGAGCCACCGTTATGGTGCGCGGTCTGCGGGCGGTCACGGATTTTGAAAACGAAATCCAGCTGGCCCACACCAACTTTGCCATGCTGCCGGAGATTGAAACGGTGTTTCTGGCAACCGCCATCAAATGGAGCTATCTTTCCTCCACCATCGTGCGGGAGGCTGCCCACTACGGGCAGGATGTTTCCCGCTTTGTACCCCGCAATGTCGAGCGTGCGCTGATTGCCAAGCGCGAGGCAGGGGAGCTTTAATTCACATTCATGCCGCGTTTATGACGGCCTGAAGATAGATTGTTACTCAATAGTCCATCCAAAGAGAGTTTTTTAGGAGGCTACTTATGAAAAAAATCGTCATCGCCAGCGCCTGCCGTACTGCCATTGGCAAGTTCGGCGGCACCCTCGCCAATGTCCCCGCCGCTGAGCTGGGCTCCATTGTCATCAAGGAGGCCCTGAACCGTGCGAACGTCAAGCCGGAGCAGGTCGACCACGTTTACATGGGCTGCGTTATCCAGGCCGGTCTGGGCCAGAACGTTGCTCGTCAGGCTTCTCTGAAGGCTGGCCTGCCCATCGAGACCCCCGCCGTCACCGTCAACGTTGTCTGCGGCTCCGGTCTGAACTGCGTCAACATGGCCGCCCAGATGATTGAGGCCGGCGATGCCGACATCGTTGTTGCCGGTGGTATGGAGAACATGGATATGGCTCCGTTCGCCATGACGAAGGGCCGCTACGGCTACCGCATGGGCTACCCCATGGGCAAGAGCGAGCTGGTTGACACGATGGTCAACGATGCTCTGTGGGATGCAACCGGCTACAATATGCACATGGGCATGACCGCCGAGAACGTCTGCACCAACGAGACCTACCAGAAGAAGTACGGCTACAGCCCCATCACCCGTGAGCAGCTGGATGCCTTTGCTTATCATTCTCAGGAGAAGGCTGCCAAGGCTATCACCGACGGCGCTTTCAAGGACGAGATCGTTCCTGTTGTCATCAAGGGCAAGAAGGGCGACACCGTGTTTGATACCGATGAAGGCCCCCGCCTGAGCTCCATGGAAGTTCTGGGCAAGCTGAAGCCCTGCTTCAAGAAGGACGGCATCGTTACCGCTGCAAACTCCTCCGCCATCAACGACGGCGCTGCTGCGCTGGTCATCATGAGCGAGGAGAAGGCCAAGGAGCTGGGCGTTGAGCCTCTGGCTACCTGGGTTGCCGGTGCTCTGGCCGGTGTTGAGCCCGAGGTCATGGGCCTTGGCCCCATCGCCGCCACCAAGAAGGTTATGGCCAAGACCGGCCTGACCGTCGACGATATGGACCTGATTGAGGCCAACGAAGCTTTCGCTGCTCAGTCTGTTGCAGTCGGCGAGGCTCTGCACTTCGACCAGGAGAAGTTGAACGTCAACGGCGGCGCCATTGCTCTGGGCCACCCCGTCGGCGCTTCCGGCGCTCGTATCCTTGTCACCCTGCTGTATGCCATGAAGCATCGCGGCGCACACAAGGGCCTGGCTACCCTCTGCATCGGCGGCGGCATGGGCTGCGCCACCATCGTTGAGATGTAATTTTTACCGGAGGAATTCAAAATGTCCTTTGTTACTACCGAAATTCAGGACGCTGTTGCTGTCCTGACCATCGACCGCCCGAAGGCGCTCAACGCCCTGAACCCCGAGGTTCTGGCCGACCTGAAGGCCGCCTTTGAGGCCATTGACCAGAACACCGTCCGCTGTGTTGTGCTGACCGGCGCCGGTGACAAGAGCTTCGTGGCCGGTGCCGATATCGGCTCCATGTCCACGATGACCAAGGCAGAGGGCGAGGCCTTCGGCAAGCTGGGCAATGACATCTTCCTGATGATTGAGCATTTCCCGCTGCCGGTCATCGCTGCTGTCAACGGCTTTGCGCTGGGCGGCGGCAATGAGCTGGCCATGAGCTGCGACATCCGCCTCTGCTCTGACAACGCTGTCTTTGGTCAGCCCGAGGTTGGCCTGGGCATCACCCCGGGCTTCGGCGGCACCCAGCGTCTGGCACGTCTGGTCGGCATGGGCATGGCAAAGCAGCTGGTCTACTCTGCTCTGAACATCAAGGCAGACGAGGCTCTGCGCATTGGTCTGGTCAACGCCGTTTACACGCAGGAGGAGCTTATGCCCGCCGCGCTGAAGCTGGCCGGTAAGATTGCCAAGAACGCTCCTATCGCGGTTCGCAACTGCAAGAAGGCCATCAATGACGGCATCAGCCTGCCGATTGCGCAGGCCGTTGAGGTCGAGGAGAAGCTCTTCGGCGATTGCTTCGAGACCCACGATCAGGTCGAGGGCATGGGCTGCTTCCTGAGCCGCGAGAAGCCGAAGCCGAAGCCGGTTTTCACGAACAACTAATCTTAAAATCGTGCGCAGCGCGCACACCGATTTTATTATCTCTTATCTCTTATCTCTTATCTTTTATCTTATATTGGAGGTACTTACTATGAAGGTAGGCGTTATCGGTGCCGGCACTATGGGCCAGGGCATCGCAAAGGCATTTGCTCAGGTTGAGGGCTTCACCGTTGCACTGTGCGACATCAAGCAGGAGTGGGCTGACAACGGCAAGGCAAAGATTGCCGCCGGTTATGCCAAGCTGGTTGCCAAGGGCAAGCTGGAGCAGGCCGAGGTTGACCGCCGTATGGCTGCCATCACCGCCGGTCTGAAAGAGGACCTGTGCGCTGACTGCGACCTGATCGTTGAGGCCGCATTTGAGGATATGAAGGTCAAGCAGACCACCTTCGGCGAGCTGGACAAGATTTGCAAGCCCGAGTGCGTTTTCGCTTCCAACACCTCCTCTCTGTCCATCACCGAGATTGGCAAGGGCCTGAGCCGTCCTCTGGTCGGTATGCACTTCTTCAACCCCGCTGACCGCATGAAGCTCATCGAGGTCATCGCCGGTGTCAACACCCCCGCCGAGACCGTGGACACCATCAAGAAGATCAGCACCGAGATTGGCAAGAGCCCCGTTCAGGTCAATGAGGCTGCCGGTTTCGTTGTCAACCGCATCCTGATCCCGATGATCAACGAGGCTGCCTTCATCAAGATGGAGGGCGTTTCTGACATCGCCGGTATCGACACCGCCATGAAGCTGGGCGCCAACCACCCGATGGGCCCCCTGGAGCTGGGTGACTTCGTTGGTCTGGATATCTGCCTGGCCATCATGGACGTCCTGTACAAGGAGACCGGCGACAGCAAGTACCGTGCCTGCCCGCTGATCCGCAAGATGGTTCGCGGCGGCAACCTGGGCTGCAAGACCGGCAAGGGCTTCTACGTTTACAACGCAGACCGCACCAAGACCCCGGTCGACGCCCTGTAATTTGATAACTTACGCGCCTGGCGCGGGCAAAACCGTGCCGGGCCGCGTTTGTTTGGCCGGGCAATACGCCCCGGCCCCAGTATATGGAGGTTTTATCAATGGATTTTACTCTGTCTAAACAGCAGCAAATGGTCCAGAAGATGTACAAGGAGTTTGCTGAGAACGAAGTCAAGCCCCTGGCCAAGAAGGTCGACGCGGAGGAGTATTTCCCCAAGGAGACCGTTGAGAAGATGGCCAAGCTGGGCATGATGGGCATTTACTTCCCGAAGTCTGTCGGCGGTGCAGGCGGCGACGTCCTGTCCTACGTTATGGCTGTCGAGGAGCTGTCCAAGGTCTGCGGCACCACCGGTGTTATCCTGTCTGCCCACACCTCTCTGTGCGCAGCTCCCATCTATGAGAACGGCACCCCCGAGCAGAAGGCCAAGTATCTGCCCAAGCTGTGCAGCGGTGAGTGGATTGGCGCGTTCGGCCTGACCGAGCCCGGTGCCGGCACCGATGCCCAGGGTCAGCAGACCTTCGCCGTGGACGAGGGCGACCACTGGAAGCTGAACGGCTCCAAGATTTTCATTACCAACGCTGGCTTTGCTGATGTGTTCATCATCATCGCTGTCACCGGCTTTGTGACCGACAAGCGCGGCCGCAAGCAGAAGGAAATCAGCGCCTTCATCGTGGAGCGCACTGACCCCGGCTTCAAGGTCGGCAAGCCCGAGGACAAGATGGGCATCCGCGGCTCCTCCACCTGCGAGCTGATTATGGAGGACTGCATTATCCCGAAGGACCGCCTGCTGGGCGTCAAGGGCAAGGGCTTCCAGCTGGCCATGGCCACGCTGGACGGCGGCCGTATCGGCATTGCCTCCCAGGCTCTGGGCATCGCTGAGGGCGCCATTGACGAGACCGTTGCCTACGTCAAGGAGCGCAAGCAGTTCGGTCGCAGCATTGCACAGTTCCAGAACACCCAGTTTGAGCTGGCCGAGATGAAGGCCCGCGTTGACGCCGCCAAGTACCTTGTCTATGCAGCTGCCCAGAAGAAGCAGGCTGCCATGGACGGTGCCAAGGTGCGCTACAGCGTTGAGGCTGCCGAGGCCAAGCTGATTGCCGCCCGCACCGCCAGCGACGTGACCCGCCGCTGCCTGCAGCTGTTCGGCGGTTACGGCTACACCCGCGATTACCCCATCGAGCGTATGATGCGTGATGCCAAGATTACTGAAATCTACGAGGGCACCAGCGAGGTTCAGATGATGGTCATCAGCGGTGCGCTGCTGAAGTAAGGAGGACAGACGTAATGAAAGCAATCGTTTGTGTCAAACAGGTTCCCGATACGCAGGGCAAGGTCGCTGTCAAGGCTGACGGCACGATGGACCGTTCCGCAATGGCTACCATCACCAACCCTGATGACCTTAACGCTGTTGAGGCTGCACTGCAGCTGAAGGACGAGACCGGCTGCGAGGTCGTTGTCGTCACGATGGGCCCGCCGCCGGCAGAAGGTATGCTGCGTGAGCTGATGGCCCGCGGCGCTGACCGCGGCGTGCTGGTTTCCGGCCGTGAGTTCGGCGGCTCTGATACCTTCGCCACCTCCCAGATTCTGGCTGCTGCCGTCAACAAGATTGGCGTCGGCCCTGAGGATATCGTTTTCTGCGGCCGTCAGGCTATCGACGGTGACACCGCACAGGTCGGCCCCCAGATTGCTGAGAAGCTGCATCTGCCCCAGGTCACCTATGTCACCGACATCCAGAAGGATGGCAACTCCCTGACCGTCAAGCGTCAGCTGGAGGACGGCTACATGGAGCTGAAGGTTCAGACCCCCTGCCTGCTGACCTGCATCAAGGAGCTGAACACCCCGCGCTATATGAGCGTTTCCGGCATCTTCGAGTGCTACGACAAGCCGCTGGAGGTCTTTGACTACAATGCTCTGAAGGATGATCCCCTCATCGAGACCGACACCATCGGTCTGAAGGGCTCCCCGACGAACGTTTACAAGTCCTTCGCTCCCCCGGTCAAGGGCGCTGGCATGAAGGTCGAGGATGCTGCCCAGCTGGTCGGCATCCTGAACGACAAGCACCTGATTTGAGGAAGGAGAAACGAACAATGGCTGAATTCAATGCAATGGACACCGCCGCCTTCAAGGGCGTGTGGGTATTCTGCGAGCAGCGCGAGGGCGAGATCCAGTCCATCAGCTATCAGCTGCTGAGCGAGGGCCGCAAGCTGGCCAACGATTTGGGCGTTGAGCTGTGCGGCGTTGTCATGGGCAGCGGCCTGGCCGAGGCTGACCTCAAGACGCTGGGCGGCTACGGTGCTGACCGCGTTTACAATATCGACAGCCCCCTGCTGAAGGACTACACCACCGATGGCTATGCCAAGGCGCTGTGCGACCTCATCATGGACAAGAAGCCCGAGATCATGCTGATCGGCGCCACCAACCTGGGCCGTGACCTCGGCCCCCGCTGCGCAGCCCGTCTGCACACCGGCCTGACTGCCGACTGCACCCATCTGGATGTTGACGTTGAGAAGTACAAGAGCTTCCTGCGCACCACCTCCAACATTGATGTGGACAACACCAAGTTTGAGGAGAACACCAACCTGAAAATGACCCGCCCTGCCTTCGGCGGCCACCTGATGGCTACCATCATCTGCCCGCGCTTCCGCCCGCAGATGTCCACCGTCCGCCCCGGCGTTATGCAGATGCAGGCGTTCGACCAGGCCGGTGCCGACAAGGTTGTCATCGAGAACGTTACCCCCGCCCTGACTGCGGACGATATCCACGTTCAGGTTCTGGACATCAAGAAGAGCGCTGAGAAGCTGGTTGACCTGATCGGTGCCGACGTTGTCGTTTCCGTGGGCCGCGGCATCTCTGCCGACCCCGAAAAGGGCATCAAGCTGGCCGAGGAGCTGGCCGGTGTTCTGGGCGGCGTCGTGGGTGCTTCCCGCGCCGTCACCGATGAGGGCTGGCTCTCCGCTGACCATCAGGTCGGTCAGACCGGCAAGACCGTGCATCCCCGCATCTACGTTGCGCTGGGCATCTCCGGTGCCATCCAGCACGTTGCCGGTATGCAGGATTCCGAGAACATCATCGCCATCAACAAGAACGAGAACGCCCCCATCTTCGACGTTGCCACCTACGGCATTGTCGGCGATCTGTACAAGGTCGTTCCCGAGCTGATTAAGGAAATCAAGGCTGCCAAGGCCTGATTTGACCCGCGATAGGGGAGCCGTGCTTCGCAAGGAGCGCGGCTCCTTTTTTGTTTTGGCAAAAATTTTGTCGGCGCTGTAACACAAGACGCCCTTTTTCCGTCTTGTAGGGTGAAGGCGGATGTGCTATGATAGTGCAATACGCAAGGGAGGTGCCGTCCATGACAAAGCAGGAGGCCCGCGCGCTGGCAAAAGCCCGGCGCAGGGCGCTGGATATGCAGGCCGTGGGCAGCGGTATGGCGCAGGCGCTGTTTGCGCTGCCGTGCTGGCAGCAGGCCGGTACGGTGCTGGCGTTTGCCGCCCTGCCGGACGAGCCGGACACAGGGCTTATCCTGCGCCGCGCTCTGGCGGACGGCAAGCGTCTGCTGCTGCCCCGGGTGCTGAGCCGCGCCGAGATGGACTGGGTGGAAATCCCGGATTTAGCCCTGCTGCGCCCCGGCAGCTACGGCATCCCGGAGCCGCCTGCCAATCTGCCCGCCCTTGACCCTGCCGGGTGCGCTGCACCGCTGGCACTGATTCCCTGTCTGGCCGCAAGCCCGGATGGTGTGCGGCTGGGCCGGGGCGGCGGGTATTATGACCGGTTTTTGGCACAGTATAAGGGAGCAAGGCTTCTGCTCTGTCCCACCGCCACTGTGCTGAATGGCCTGTCCTGCGATGCATGGGACGCCCGCTTTGCACCCGAAGAAATTCTGACCGAGAAAGGAATCCAACTATGAAAAAGCTGCTTTTTGCAACAGCCCTGCTGGCCGCGCTGCTTCTGAGCGCCTGCGGCAAAAAAACGGACGATGACCTGATGAACCAGCCCGCATCCACGCCGGAGGCTGGTATGGAAATCGACCCAGAATTCAGCGTTGACCCGGAGGACACCGCCGAGAACGCCCAGCCCGCCCCGGATGCCGAGCTGAACGATATGGTGGACGAAATTTATAAGCTCCAGCCGGTCGACCTGATGGGCATGGAGACCACGGCCATCGACCTGACCGATGAAAGCTGGTACAGCTATCTGGCGGGCCTGACCGCCGACAATGTGGGCAAGGTGGACGCCGCCGTTATCAGCGAGTCGATGACCGGCAGCCAGGCCTACAGCCTTGTGCTGGCGCGGGTCAAGGACCCCGCCGATGCCAAGGAAATTGCAACGTCGATGGAGGACAACATCGATCTGCGCAAGTGGGTCTGCGTGGCCGCCGACCGCGCCCGCGTGGTGACTTTTGGCGACAAGGTGCTGTTCGTTATGGCCGACAGTGAGCTGGCCGATGTGGACGCGCTTGTGGACGCCGCCGCGCAGGCGTTTGGCGTCACCTTCGATATGGATGATTCCATCGATGCCACCGAGGGCGATCTGCCGCCGGAGCTGCTGATTGACGCCCCCGCCGTGGCAGACTGATTTTTGAGGATACGCACCTGACCGGGCTGCCTGCCCTGTAGGGGCCGTGGGTTTCCCATAAGCAGCCGCCCGCCGCAAGCTCGCCCCTCATCAGTCACCTGCGGTGACAGCTTCCCCTGCGGGGGAAGGTGGCGCGCAGCGCCGGATGAGGGCCGACCTTCCGCAGCCATATACGCCACCGGATTGTGCAAAAAAACATCCGCAGCATTTTCGCTGCGGATGCTTTTTTATGCCCGGGGTAGGGGACGTATTACAGGAAGATGTACTTGACGATAAACAGCCCGGTCAGCACATACATCAGCGGGCTGATTTTCTTCTCCTTGGCCTTGCCGGTCAGGACGTTGATGAGCGTCCAGGAGATAACGCCGATGGCGATACCCTCGGAGATGCTGTAGGCCAACGGCATAATGAGGATGGTCAGGAAGGCCGGGATGGCGTCGGTCATATCGTCAAAGTCAATCTTGACAACAGCGCCCATCATATAGAAGCCGACCACAATCAGCGCCGGGGCGGTGGCAAAGGAGGGAATCGTCAGGAACAGCGGGCTGAAGATGCTGGCCAGCAGGAACAGCACTGCGGTAGTGGCAGCGGTCAGACCGGTGCGGCCGCCCTCAGTCACGCCGGAAGCGCTCTCGACATAGGTGGTGGTAGTGGAGGTGCCCAGCACAGCGCCTACGCTGGTGGCAACGGCGTCCGCCATCAGTGCGCCCTTGATGCGGGGCAGCTTGCCGTTCTCGTCCAGCATATCGGCCTTGGAGGCCACGCCAATCAGGGTGCCCAACGTGTCGAACAGGTCAACGAACAGGAAGGCAAACATAACAACGATAAAGTTGCCGAGGTTGAAGTTGGAGAAATCCTGATGGAACACCTGGCCGAAGGTCTGGCCCAGAGAGGAGAAGTCGAAGCTGACAAAGGCCGTGGGGATGACGGAGTACATACCGGCCTCGGGGTCAGGCACGTAGATGCCTGCCAGCTCGCAGACAATGCCCAGCACCCAGGTCAGCAGAATGCCGTACAGGATAGCGCCCTTGACGTTCTTGATGAGCATGACGGCAATCAGCAGCACGCCGATGAGCGCCAGCAGGGCGCCGATGCCGATGCTGTGGAAGGTCTCGCCCTTGAAGTGCTGGTAGGTCAGCAGCGTGGAGTCGCTGTTGACGATGAGCTTGGCATTCTGCAGGCCGACAAACGCGACAAACAGGCCGATGCCCACACTGACCGCTGACTTGAGCGTCATCGGGATGGCGTTGAAGATAGCCTCGCGCACATTGGTGAGGGACAGCACGATGAAAACAATGCCCTCCACAAAGACGGCAAGCAGCGCCATCTGCCAGCTGTAGCCCATCGTCAGCACGACGGTGTAGGCAAAGTAGGCGTTCAGGCCCATGCCGGGGGCCAGTGCAAACGGATAGTTGGCCAGCAGCGCCATAAGCATCGTGCCGAAGAACGCCGCCAGCGAGGTGGCAATCAGCACGGCCTTGGCGTCCATACCGGCCGCGGACAGAATGTTGGGGTTGACCGCAAGGATGTAAGCCATCGTCATAAAGGTCGTGATACCGGCCATGACTTCGGTCTTGACATCGGTGCGGTTCTCCTTCAGGTGAAAGAGCTTTTCCATGATGTACCTCCGATTTTTTGGGCAACACCGCATCATTCTAAGTGCCGCTTAAGCCGTCAGGCGGGAATTGTGCGGTGCTGCCTTTGGGTTGTATCGTTCCGCTGCGCCCGAATAAGACCCGCAAAGGCGCAACAGTTTTATTGTACTCTATAGCCGTACATTTGTAAACAGACGTTTTGCTATTTCCGTAATAGGAACCGGCATCGACAAAATTTGCCCGCCATCTTGCCCAATACGGCATAATAGAGTATAATATATCCTGTATCGCTATGTATCAGATGACGTATGAATATAAAAAGGAGAAATTTACTATGAGCAAGTTCAATTTTATCAAAACCGAAATTCCTGAGGTGCAGGTTATCGAGCCGACCGTCTTTGGCGATGACCGCGGCTATTTTATGGAGACCTACCAGATTGACGAGTTCGCCGCTGCCGGCATTGACAAGCCCTTTGTGCAGGACAACCAGAGCCGTTCCAGCAAGGGCGTGCTGCGCGGCCTGCACTTCCAGACCAAGCACACGCAGGGCAAGCTGGTGCGCGTGACGCTGGGCGAGGTGTTTGACGTTGCCGTGGACTGCCGCCCCAACAGCAAGACCTTCGGCAAGTGGGTGGGCGTGACCCTCTCTGCCGAGAACAAAAAGATGCTCTGGATTCCCGAGGGCTTTGCCCACGGCTTTGTGGTGCTGTCCGATGTGGCCGAGTTCTGCTACAAGTGCACCGATGTCTATGACCCCACCGCCGAGGGCGGCATTCCCTACGATGACCCGACTGTCAACGTCCAGTGGCCCGACTGCGGCTGCGAGCACAAGACCAGCGCCAAGGACAAGGAGCACACCCCCTTTGCCGCCCAGAAATTCGAGTATTTTGAGAAATACTAAGGAGTCACCGTGCAGAAACTGAAAAATACCTTCGCGGGCTTCTGGAAATACCGCTATCTGCTGCAGAACCTGATTACCCGCGATTTCAAGCTGAAATACCGCCGCAGCGTGCTGGGCGTGGCCTGGAGCGTGCTGAACCCGCTGCTGACCTGCCTTGTCATGTGGGCCGTGTTCGGGGCGCTGTTCAACCAGCGCGGGCAGGGGATCGAGGATTTCCCGCTGTTTTTGATTATCGGCCAGCTGATGTTCAACTTCTTCCGCGAGAGCACCACGATGGCGATGGAAAGCGTGCTGAAAAACGGCCCGCTGCTGCGCAAGGTCTACATCCCCAAGTACATCTTCCCGCTGGAAAAGTGCTGCTTTGCGCTGGTAAACTTTTTCTTCAGTCTGGTAGCGCTCTTTATCGTGGCACTGCTGACATGGTCACACATCTCGTTCAAAACCGTGCTGCTGGCTGTCTATCCCATCGTTATGCTGTTCATTTTCAGTCTGGGCATCGGGCTGATTCTGTCCACGCTCTACGTCTTTGTGCGCGATATTATGCACATCTGGGAGGTTTTCTGCACCCTGCTGGTCTACGGCAGCGCTATCTTCTATGACCCGCGCCAGATGGAAAGCTGGATGCAGTTTGTCATCAACCTCAACCCCATCTACTGGTACATCACGGCGGTGCGCTCCTGCGTTATGTGGGGCGAGGGTCTGACCCCCAATATGGTGCTGATTCCGTTCCTCTGCGCCGCCATCAGTCTGGGGCTGGGCGTCTACGTCTTTAAAAAGAATCAGGACAAGTTCGTCCTGTATATGTAAGGAGGCATCGGAATGGCAGAGCAGAAACCCATTATCTCCATCGACCATGTCTCGATGCGCTTCAACCTTGCCAAGGAAAAGCACGAGAGCCTCAAGGAATACTTTGTGGCCCTGCTGCACGGCGGCGTGCGGTTTGACGAGTTCTTTGCGCTGGACGATGTCTCGTTTGATATTATGCCGGGCGATTTCTACGGCCTGATTGGCTTAAACGGAAGCGGCAAATCCACGCTGCTCAAGGTTATTTCCGGCGTGTACAAGCCCAGCGCAGGCAAGGTCACGGTCAACGGCACGATTGCGCCGCTGATTGAGCTGGGCGCAGGCTTTGATATGGACCTGACCGCCCGGGAGAACATCTACTTGAATGGCACCGTTCTGGGCTACACGCCGAAATACATTGACTCCAAGTTTGATGACATTGTGGAATTCAGCGAATTGCAGGATTTTCTCGATGTACCGCTGAAAAACTACTCCTCCGGCATGGTGGCGCGTCTGGCCTTTGCCGTGGCAACCATGACCAAGCCCGACATCCTGATTGCGGACGAGATTCTCTCGGTCGGTGACTTCCTGTTCCAGGAAAAGTGCGAAAAGCGGATGGCCGAGTTGCTTTCCGGCGGCACAACGGTCATTCTGGTCAGCCACTCGATTGACCAGATCGAGCGTATGTGCAACAAGGTAGCATGGCTGGACCACGGTCATCTGCGCCGGCTGGGCGCGACCAAGGAGATTACGGCCGAGTACCGTAAGTTCGAGAAAAAAGACGCTATGCCAGCAAAAATCACTGAGGAATAAACTATGCCTGAAAATCCTAACAACGAGCGCCCGGCTGATTTGGCCGTGCAGGACAGCGTGGGCGGCATGGCAAAACGCCTGCTGAACCCCGCACATCTGCGCGACCTTGCCACCCGCAGCGTGCACACCCTGCAGGAGCAGGGGGCCGAGCAGCTGTGGCGCGATGTGAAATTCCGCGTCGGGCTGGCCCTGCACCACGATGACTGGCGCCACCGGGCAGACATTCCGCTGCGCCGGGAGCTGAAGGCCCAGCGCGTCGCCAAGCTGCAGGGGCCGACCATCAGCATCATTGTGCCGCTGTACAACACCCCGGCGAAATTTTTCGATGAAATGCTGAAAAGCGTTATCCAGCAGACCTACACCCATTGGGAGCTGGTGCTGGTGGATGCCTCGGACGCTGGCAAGCGGCTGGAAAGCCGTCTGCCCAAAGCCGTGCCGGGTACGATTGTATACGAGGCTGTCGAAAACGGCGGCATTGCCGCCAACACGACCCGCGGCTTCAAGCTGGCCCACGGCGATTTCATCGCCCTGCTTGACCATGACGATGTACTGTACCCCAATGCACTGTTTGAGGTTGTGCAGACCCTCCAAAGTACCGGGGCCGATTTTGTCTACAGCGACGAAATCGTGCTTTCGGCAGATTTGAAGGAGCTGGGCGGGTATCACTTCAAACCGGATTTTGCACCCGACTATCTGCGCGGGGTCAACTTCATCACCCATCTTGCGGTGTTCAGCCGCCCGCTGCTGGACGCCGCCGGGGCGTATGAGTCCAAGGAGTTTGACGGTGCGCAGGATCACGATTTGATTCTACGCCTGACCGAAAAAGCACAGCATATCGAGCATATCAAGAAGGTGCTGTACATCTGGCGCGGCCACGCGGGCTCAACGGCCGCCGGTATGGAGGCCAAGCCCTACGCCGTCGCAGCAGGGGAGCGCGCCATTGATGCCCAGCTGCAGCGCTTAGGGCTGCCGGGCCACGCCATGGCCGTGCCAGATGCCCCCGGTGCGTTCCAGGTGCGGTATGAGCTGACAGGCCACCCAAAAATCAGCGTGCTGATTCCCAACAAGGACCACGTGGAGGATTTGGACCGCTGCCTGACCAGTCTGTACAAAAACGCTGGGTACGATAACTTTGAGGTTATTGTCATTGAGAACAACTCCACCGACCCCGCCACCTTTGCCTATTACAAGACGCTGCATGACAAATTCCCGACCTGTTGGGTGGTTACGTTTGAGGGGCATGGGCCGTTCAATTTCTCGGCCATCAACAATTTTGGCGCTTCCTTTGCCGAGGGCGAGCATCTGTTGCTTCTCAACAATGACATTGAGATTCTCTCACACGACTTCCTGCGGGAGCTGCTGAGCTACAGCCAGCGGCCCGATGTGGGTGCCGTGGGCGCAAAGCTCTACTACCCCGATGATACCATCCAGCACGCGGGCGTGCTCATGGGCATCAACGGCTCGGCCGGGCACAGCCACAAGAGCTACCCCCGCACCGCCGTGGGCGATATGTACCGTCTGGTCACCACGCAGGATTATATGGCCGTGACCGGCGCCTGCCTGATGACGAAGGCCACGCTCTGGAAGGAGCTCGGCGGTCTGGACGAGGAGAAGTTCGCCGTGGCCTACAATGATGTGGACTACTGCCTGAAGCTGTGGCAGAAGGGCCTGCTTAACGTCTACACCCCGCGTGCCGAGGCCTACCATTACGAGAGCAAGAGCCGCGGCCTTGACACCCTGAGCGAGAACGCCCGCCGCTATGAACGCGAGAAGGCCAATTTCTACGCCAAATATAAGCAGTATATCGACAATTATGACCCCTACTACAACCCCCATTTCAACAATTTGTTTGAAAATTTTGGGTTGAAGTGAGGAGGTGTTTTGCATGGAAAATAAGTTTGATACCCAGTTTTTAATCGAAGGCCACGACCTCGACGAGGACGCCATCCACGACGGCATTTTGAACAGTGCCAAGGGCGATTGCCTGTTGGTCGTCGGCGACGAGGATGTCGTCAAGGTACATTACCACACTGACACCCCGTGGAAGGTTTTGGAGTACGCCGCCGCCCTCGGCGAATTGAACACCATCATCGTAGAAAACATGGAGCGCCAAGCAAAAGGGTTGCACGGGTAAATTGGCAAGGCGCAAGGTTAACCGCCTGACGGCGTATGATTACGCCCAAAACGGTGCGTATTTCATCACGATTTGCACGCATGGGCGGCAGAAAATTTTGTGGAAAAGCGATGTCCTTACGGCGGTTGAGGATGTAGGGGCGCACAGTGTGCGCCCGCGCCTTGCCCCGGAGTTATCGCCTTACGGGAAAGCCGTTGAAGATGCCATTTTGCAGATTTCCATTCGGCATCCCGCAGTAAAGTTAATAAAATATGCCGTAATGCCAAATCATGTTCATTTATTGTTGTTGATTCAGCGGGAACAGGGCGGGCGCACACTGTGCGCCCCTACAATTTCACTGGTCATCAAACAGATGAAAGAGGCTGTCACGAAAGCGATTGGCTGCCCCATCTGGCAAAAATCCTTTCACGACCACGTTGTGCGCACCGAGCACGGGTACGCGCAGATTTGGCAGTACATCGACACAAACCCCCAACTCTGGCACAAAGATTGCTTTTACGAGGAGCCATCCCATGAGCCTTGAAACAAAACGCATCAAAGAGCTATTCGGCTATGCGCGGACCCTGACAAAGGAACAGGGCGTCGGCGTTATGGCCGGGCGCGCCGTCGGCTTTTTCAAGCGGCGGTTCTTCGGCAAGCGTGCGCGGTATCTGCCGTCAAGGCATACGCTGGAGGCCCAGCGGGCCGACGCCGCGCAGAACGCCCACGGCTGGCCGACCATCAGCATCCTGACGCCGCTGTACAACACGCCGCCGCAGTTTTTGCAGCAATTTCTCGACAGCGTGCAGGCACAGACCGCCCCCAACTGGCAGCTTGTGCTGGTGGACGCCAGCGATGCCGCCCACGCCGATGTGGGCCAGACTGTGCAGGCCCGCGCCGCGCAGGATGCCCGCATTGTCTACGCCAAAATCGAAAACCAGGGCATTGCCGCCAACACCAACGCCGCCGCCAAGCTGGCCACCGGCGAGTATCTGGCGCTGGCTGACCACGATGATATGCTGGCCCCCCACGCAATCTACTGCATGAGCAAGGCACTGGCCGACAGCGGCGCAGACTTTGCCTACAGTGACGAGGCCCTGTTTGAGAAAACGCCCGAGCACCCGCGGGTCGGCCATTTCAAGCCCGACTATGCACCTGAGTACCTGATGGCGGTCAACTATATCTGCCATCTGGCGGTCTTTAAAAAGGCGCTGTTTGACGCGGTCGGCGGCGAGCGCCCCGAATGTGACGGCGCGCAGGACCACGATTTGTTCCTGCGCCTCATCGACGAAATGCAGCGCCGTGACCCCGCCGCCAAGCCGTTGCATATCCCGCAGGTGCTCTATTACTGGCGCGTGCACGCAGCTTCCACCAGCGGCGGCACAGCCGCCAAGCCCTATGTGGAGCAGGCCGCCCAACGCGCCGTTGCCGACCATCTGGCCGCAACCGGGCGGCAGGGCAGGGTGGAGGCCGGGCGCTTTCCCGGCACCTGCCACATTGTGTGGGACATCCCCAAGCCGGAACCGCTGGTTTCCATCCTGATTCCCAACAAGGACCACACCGATGATTTAGAGAAATGTCTGCACAGCATCTACGCCAAAACGACCTATGAGAATTTCGAGGTCATCGTCATTGAGAACAACTCCACCGACCCCGCCACGGCAGCCTACTACAAAAAGCTGCCCGACCGCTATGACCATGCCCGGGTTGTGACCTATAAGGGCGGGTTCAACTTCAGCCGCATCAACAACTTTGGCCGCAAATACGCCGCCGGAAAGTATCTGCTGCTGCTGAACAACGATGTGGAGGTCATCAACGGCGATTGGCTCACCCAGATGGTGGGCGAGTGCAGCCAGCCCGGCGTGGGTATCTGCGGGGCGATGCTCTATTACCCGGATGACACCATCCAGCACGCCGGTATCATCACCGGGCTGGGCGGCTATGCCGGGCACAGCCACAAGTACCACAAGCGCGGCGGCAGCGGGTATATGTTCCGGCTGGCCACGGTGCAGGATTTCTCCGCCGTGACCGCTGCCTGCCTGCTGGTGCGCACCGCCGTCTACGATGAAATGCACGGTCTGGATGAGGAATTTACCGTTGCCTACAACGATGTGGATTTCTGCCTGCGCGTGCGCGATGCCGGGTATCGCATCGTCTGGACGCCCCACGCGGAGCTCTACCATTACGAGAGCAAGTCCCGCGGCTCTGACGAGAATGACCCCGCCAAAAAAGCCCGCTTTGACGCCGAGCATGACCGCCTTTACGCCGTGCATGGGCGGGAGAATATCCTGCATGACCCCTACTACAGCCCCTCGCTCTCCCTCGATTATGAGGACTTCCGCGAAAGCGGCGATTTGCGGAATCTGAAGTAAACTGCAGCCGCGCCCCCCTTCCGGCCCTGCGGGGCCACCTTCCCCATAGGGGAAGGCTTGGGGCTTACGGCAAACAAAACAGCGCCCGAACGTTTTCACGTTCGGGCGCTGTTTTTTTATCTTTCTTTCTTGTCAGGCGGATACTCGCCCTGCTTTTCGGCTTCCAAGCGGCTCAGGCGGGCTTCCAGCTCGGAAATGCGCTGGTTGACGATATCCGGCAGATCCTGCTGGTCCAGATCGTCCGCCGGGCAGCACTTGACATTGCCCACGCGCACAACCTCGGCGGGCACGCCGACCGCGGTAGCGTTGGCGGGCAGGTTTTTCAACACCACACTGCCCGCACCGACACGGACGTTATCGCCGATGTACACCGGCCCCAGCACCTTGGCCCCGGCACCGATCAGCACATTGTTGCCCAGCGTGGGGTGGCGCTTGCCGGTGTCCTTGCCGGTGCCGCCCAGTGTCACACCGTGATAGATCGTGCAGTTATCACCAATTTCGGTGGTCTCGCCAAAGACGATGCCCATACCGTGGTCGATGAACAGCTTGCGGCCAATCTTCGCGCCGGGGTGAATCTCAATGCCGGTCAGGTGCCGCGCCAGCTGGCTGACCAGCCGCGCCAGAAAAAAGCACTTATGATTATACAGAAAATGTGCAATCTTATGCGTTACCAGCACATGAAAGCCGGGGTACAGGATAATAACCTCCGCCACATTGCGTGCGGCGGGGTCCTTATCGCGGATATTTTTTGCATCTTCCCAAAGGCCCATAGTCCGTTCCTCTTTACTTTACCATACTTGTTTATACTATAGCACAAATCTCTGCAAAGCGCAACGGCGTGCGGTTTTATCATTTTATACAAAAGTCGGCGCAAAAATCCATAAAATCCTTACTTTCGCGTTTTGGGTGTTTGCATTGACACTGCCGCCCGCACATGGTACAATAAGTAAAACCTACGTAAAGTGCCGGGAAGGAGTGTGCCGTAATGATGATGCAGTTTGTTTCTTGCTTCAAAATTCACGGTGCAGTGTTTTTCCCTGCCGCGCATTTAAGTATGCCTTTTTGACTTTTCCCTTTTTGGGAAAAGTTTTTTTTTGCAAAAAATGCCGTGTCACAGAGCTACAGGAGGTCCACACCATGCTCATCCGCAATGCTAAGAACAGCGCAGGCAAGTCCGTTGAGGTCTGGCTGCGCGAGGGTAAGATTGCCGCAGTCGGCCTGGGTCTGCTCGTCCCGGAAGGGGAGGAGGTGCTCGATGCCAAGGGCCGCACGGTTCTGCCCGCCTTCATCGACACCCACTGCCACTGGCGCACCCCCGGCTTTGAGTACAAGGAGGATATCGCCACCGGCTCCGCTGCCGCTGCCGCAGGCGGGTACACCTTCGTGAACCTGATGCCCAACACCAAGCCGGTCTGCTCCTCCGCCGAGATTGCCCACACCGTGGAGGCCGAGGCCGCCCGCGTGGGGCTGTGCGATGCCAACCAGACGGTTTCCATCACGAAGGATTTCGACGGCAAAACACTCGACCATCTGCTGACCCTGCCCGAGGATGTCAGATTCATCACCGAGGACGGCAACGGCGTGATGAACAACGCCGTTATGGCGCGCGCGTTCGCCATTGCCACCGAGCGCGGCCTGACCATTATGTCCCACGCCGAGGACCGTGAAATCAGCCCATGGGACTACCGCCTGGCCGAGAACATCGAGACTGTGCGCAACTGCTACCTGGCCGAATACTACGGCACCCGCCTGCATATGTGCCACGTCTCCACCAAGGAGTCGGTGGACGCCGTGCGGATGAGCCGCCTGAAGGGCGCGCGGGTCAGCTGTGAGGTCACGCCCCACCACCTGTGGTTTGATGACAGCCGCCTGCAGTACCGCGTGAACCCACCCATCCGCAAGGCGGAGGACGTGAACGCGCTGATTGACGCCATCAAGGACGGCACCGTGACCTGCATCGGCACCGACCATGCGCCGCACACCGCCGAGGAGAAGGAGAAGGGTGCCGCCGGTATGGTGGGGCTGGAAACCGCCTTCGGCGTCTGCTACACCAAGCTCTGCCGCGAGCAGCGCATCCCGCTGGAGCTGCTCAGCTTCCTGATGAGCGCAGGCCCCGCCGCCGTGCTGGGTCTGGCCGACCGTAAGGGCCTGCTGGAGCCCGGCTATGACGCCGATGTAGTGCTGGTGGACCTTGACCATATGTATGAGGTCAAGGCGGACGAGCTGCACAGCAAGAGCAAGAACTGCCCCTATGACGGCACCCTGCTGTATGGCAAGGTTGTGACCACCATCAAGGGCGGGAAGGTCACGTTCCAGATTGAAGAGTAACGCCACTTCACGCACAAAACACCCGTAGGGGCGCATTCCATATGCGCCCGTGCAAGACTGCCGCTGGCACAGCCCCGCGGGCGGATATAGAATCCGCCCCTACGATTTCCAACATTATATACATTATATTGTAGAGCCACAATTTGTATACATCAAACGGAGGAATCAGCATGCTTACCAACATGGACAAACTGTATGAGAGCGTCGCGGCCAACGGCCCTGTCTGCGTGGGACTGGATACGGAAATCAGCTATCTGCCCACCACCGACACTGCCAAGACGGCAGGGGAGAACGTGGTTGCCTTTAACCGTGCCCTGATTGACGCCACCAAGGGTGTGGCAGGCTGCTACAAGGTGCAGATTGCCTACTATGAGTCTCTGGGTCTGGACGGTATGCGCGCCTACGCCGAGACACTGAAGCTGGCCCGCGCCACCGGCCTGCCGGTCATTGCCGACATCAAACGCGGCGACATTGCCAAGACCGCCGAAATGTACGCCAAGGCGCACTTTACCGGTGATTTCGAGGCGGACATCATCACGCTGGCCCCCTATATGGGCCTTGACTCCATCAGCCCCTATCTGCCGTACTGCCAGGAGCAGGGAAAGGGCGTTTTCGTGCTCTGCCGCACCTCCAACCCCGGTGCCAAGGACTTTGAGTACAAAAAGCTGGACGATGGCCGCCACGTCTATGACCTTGTCGGCGACAGCCTGACCGCCATCGGCAAGGACTATATGGGTGAGCACGGCTATTCCAGCATCGGTCTGGTCATCGGCGGCACCCACACCGAGGAGGCCACCGCCATCCGCGCCGCCTACAAGGACACCTTCTTCCTGATTCCCGGCTACGGCGCGCAGGGCGGCAAGGCGGCAGACATTGCCCAGTACCTGACCAAGGGCAACGGCGGTGTGGTCAACTCCAGCCGCGGCATCCTGCTGGCCTACAAGAAACAGCCCGGCGTTGCCTTTGACGAGGCCGCCTACAATGAGTGCGTGCGTATGCGGGAGGATATTCAGGGTGAATGCAACAAGCTGTAATCTGACGGTGCTGCGGCAGGAAGCTGTCGCGCCCGATATCAGCCGTCTGGTGGTTCAGTGGCAGGATCCCAGCCGGGAGCCCCACGCCGGGCAATTCTATATGCTGCGCGCCTGGGCGGCGGACGCCACGCCGATTCTGTCCCGCCCCATCAGCGTGGACGATTTTGACAACCAGACAGGTGCTCTGACCTTCCTCTATCAGATTAAAGGCGAGGGCACGCAGAAGCTGGCCGCGCTGAAGGCAGGGGACACCCTGACCGTGACCGGCCCCTGCGGCAACGGCTTTGACACCGCTGCGCTGGCTGCCGCCCACAAGCACATTGCCGTGGTCGGCGGCGGCATCGGCACCGCACCGCTGCTGTTGCTCTGCAAGGAGCTCTGCCGCGCCGGTGTGCGGCCCGATTTGTATGTCGGCTTCCGCGATACCTCCTACGGTATGGAGAGCTTTGTGCCGTGGTGCCACAGCATCCATCTGGCCACCGACTCCGGCAGCGAGGGACATCACGGTCTTGTCACCGACCTGTTGGACGTGCGGCAGTATGATATGGTGCTGACCTGCGGCCCGATGGTGATGATGCGCGGCGTGGCCAGGCTCTGCGCCGATGCGGGCGTACCGTGTCTGGCCAGTCTGGAAAAGAAGATGGCCTGCGGTCTGGGCGCCTGCCTTGGCTGCACCTGCCACACCAAAATCGGCCCGGTGACCGTCTGCAAGGATGGCCCGGTATTCAATGCACAGGAGGTGTTTGACTGATGGCAGACCTGCACGTTGATTTTCTCGGCAAGCGGCTGGCCGGGCCGGTTGTGGCCGCCAGCGGCACCTTCGGCTTCGGCCCCGAGTATGCGGGCATTGAGGATTTGCGCCTGCTGGGCGGCATTTCCGGCAAGGGGCTGACACTGAACGGCCAGCCCGGCAACGAGGGCGAGCGCCTGTATGAGACGCCCTCCGGCCTGATGAACTCCATCGGTCTGCAGAACCCCGGTGTGCAGCACTTCATCGACCACGAGCTGCCCGCCATGCGGCAGTGCGGTACCACCGTCTGGGCCAATCTGGGCGGCCACACGATAGAAGAAAACGTCGAGGGTGTGCAGATGCTCTGCGCCGCGGGCGTAGACTTCATCGAGCTGAACATCAGCTGCCCCAACGTCAAGCAGGGCGGCCTTGCGTTCGGCATCCGCGCCGCGGACGCCAGCGAGGTGGTCAGCGCAGTGCGCAAGGTCTGCACCGTGCCCCTGATTGTCAAGCTCAGCCCGCAGGCCGAGAGCATCCCCGAAATGTGCAAGGCCGTGGAGGCCGCTGGTGCAGACGCCATCAGCCTGTGCAACACCTTTCAGGCCTGCGCCATTGATCTGGAAAAGCGCCGCCCGGTGTTCAACAACACCTTTGCGGGGCTGTCCGGCCCGGCGGTGCGCCCCATCGCCCTGCGCATGGTCTGGCAGGCCGTGGGCGCTGTCAGCATCCCCGTGGTGGGGCTGGGCGGCATCCTGACCGGCCGCGATGCACTGGAGTTTATTATGGCCGGTGCCACGGCGGTACAGGTCGGCACCGCGAATTTCCTGGACCCGAAGGCCTGCACCCGCATCACCGCCGAAATTGCACAGTGGATGGACGCACACGGCGTCAAGACGCTGGATGAAATCCGCGGCTGCGCCCGGTAAAAATTTCGCCAGCATATACATTATACTTGCAATTTTATGCAACATATGCTAAGATTAGATGAATAATATACAGGAGGAACAAGCTATGGCACGCGAAGCACTTGAAGTTTTAAAGGAATGTGAAGCATTTTTAGAGGGGCACTTCCTGCTTTCCTCCGGCCGTCACTCCGGCGCATACTGCCAGATGGCCTTTCTGCAGCAGTACCCCGACAAGGCTGCCGAGGTCATGGCCCCGGTTGCCGAGAAGCTGAAGGAGCTGAACATTGATGTTGTGGTCGGCCCCGCTATGGGCGGCATCGTCTACGCCTATGAGCTCGGCCGCCAGATGGGCAAGCGCGCCATCTTCACCGAGCGTGTGGACAACGTTATGACCCTCAAACGCTTCCGCATCAACCCCGGTGAGCGCTGCATCATTGCTGAGGACGTTGTCACCACCGGTGTTTCCAGCCTCGAGACCAAGCGCGTCATCGAGGAGGCCGGCGGCGTCTGCGTGGGCATTGCCTGCGTGGTGGACCGCACCCGCGCCGAGGCTCCGTCCCCGATTCCCATTGTGGCCAGCGCCCTGAAGCTGGATCTGCCCAACTACGCTCCGGAGGAGTGCCCCATCTGCAAGGAGGGCAAGCTGCCGCTGGTACATCTGGGCAGCCGCAAGATGAAAGAAGCTGCAAAGCAGACGCTGTAAGATAAATAATAGAGAATAAATAATAAATAATAAATATGGTGGTTCGCATCGCTGCGCGCTGCTCAAAAAAATTTGTTTTTTCTTATTTATTATTTTTTATTTCTTATTTATACAATAGGAGATAACTATGCAGGCATATCTGATATTGGCAAACGGCCGGGTGTTCCGCGGCGTCAGCGTGGGCTGCCCCGGCACAACCATCGGTGAGGTCGTTTTCGCCACCGGTATGGTCGGCTTTGAGGAAACGCTGACCGACCCCAGCTACTACGGCCAGATTATCACCCAGACCTATCCGCTGATTGGCAACTACGGCATGAACAGCGAGGACGTGGAAAGCGGCAAAATCTGGGCCAAGGGCTACATTGTGCGCGAGGCGTGCAAGAGTCCCTCCAACTTCCGCAGCGAGGAAACGCTGGATTCCTTCCTGAAAAAGCACGGCATCATCGGCATTGAGGGCATCGACACCCGCAGCCTGACCCGTACCCTGCGCGAAAGCGGCGTTATGAACGGTGCCATCACCACCGAGTTCGACCCCAACGCCGAACCCGAGAAGAAGGCTGCCCTGCTGCCGCAGATTGCTGCCTACGCCGTGACCGATGCCGTCAAGACCGTCACCTGCCGCGAGGCCAAAACCTATGAGCCGACCGCAGCAGGGGCGTGGGGTGACACCCCGCTGCACGTGGCCCTGCTGGATTTGGGCTGCAAGAACAACATCGTGCGCTGCCTGCAGAAGCGCGGCTGCCGCGTGACGGTTCTGCCCGGCACCACAACCGCGGCGGAGCTTGCTGCGCTGAACCCGGATGGCCTGATGCTCTCGAACGGCCCCGGCGACCCGGCCGAGAACGTTGAGATCATCGCAAACATCCGCGAGATGCTGAACACCGGCATCCCCACCTTCGGCATCTGCCTGGGCCACCAGCTGACCGCACTGGCCGCGGGTGCCAAGACCTGCAAGCTGAAATACGGCCACCGCGGTGCCAACCAGCCGGTCAGCCACATCAGCAAGAGCCGCACCTTCATCACCAGCCAGAACCACGGCTACGCGGTGGAGGACAAGACCCTGCCCGCCGGGGTGGGCCAGATGAGCTACTTCAACGCCAATGACGGCACCTGCGAGGGTGTGGACTACTTCCAGTGGAACTGCTTTACTGTGCAGTTCCACCCCGAGGCCAACGGCGGCCCCAAGGACACCGAATTCCTGTTTGATCAGTTTGTCAGCCGTATGCTGGCAGCGAAAGGAGTCATCGACAATGCCTAAAGACCCGCGTATCAAAAAAGTCCTGGTCATCGGCTCCGGCCCCATCATCATCGGCCAGGCGGCGGAGTTTGACTACTCCGGCACGCAGGCCTGCCGTGCGCTGAAGTCGGAGGGCGTGGAGACCGTACTGGTCAACTCCAACCCCGCCACCATCATGACCGACCCCGACATTGCCGACCACGTCTATATTGAGCCGCTGACCGCTGAGGTTGTGGAGCGCATCATCGAGAAGGAAAAGCCCGACGCTATCCTGCCCAACCTGGGCGGCCAGATGGGCCTGAACCTCTCGATGGAGCTGGCCCGCAGCGGTTTCCTGGACCGCAGCGGCGTCCGCCTGCTGGCCTGCAAGCCCGACACGATTGACCGTGCCGAGGACCGCCAGCTCTTCAAGGACACGATGGAGAAGCTGCATCAGCCCATCATCCCCTCCAAGGTGGTCGAGGATCTGGACGATGCGCTGGATTTTGCCGAGGTCATCGGCTATCCCGTCATCGTGCGCCCCGCCTTCACGATGGGCGGCACCGGCGGCGGCATCTGCGAGGACCGCGAAAAGCTGCACGAGATTGCCACCAACGGCCTGCGCCTGTCCCCGATTCACCAGATTCTGGTTGAGAAGTGCATTTCCGGCTGGAAGGAAATTGAGTACGAGGTTATGCGCGACTCCAAGGGCAACGTTATCACGGTCTGCAATATGGAGAACCTTGACCCTGTCGGCATCCACACCGGTGACTCCATCGTTGTGGCCCCCAGCCAGACCCTGTCCGACAAGGAATACCAGATGCTGCGCACCGCCGCGCTGGATATCATCACCGAGCTGGGCATTGAGGGCGGCTGCAACTGCCAGTTTGCCCTAAAGCCCGACAGCTTTGAGTACGCCGTCATCGAGGTCAACCCCCGCGTGTCGCGCTCCTCCGCGCTGGCCTCCAAGGCGACCGGCTACCCGATTGCCAAGGTGGCCACCAAGATTGCGCTGGGCTACACGCTGGACGAAATCACCAACGATGTCACCGGCGAGACCTGCGCCTGCTTTGAGCCTGCGCTGGACTATGTCGTTGTCAAATACCCGAAGTGGCCGTTTGACAAGTTCGTCTACGCGGACAAGTCCCTGGGCACCCAGATGATGGCCACCGGCGAGGTTATGGCCATCGGCAACAACTTTGAGCACGCCATGATGAAGGCCGTCTCCTCCACCGAGTTGGGCCTTGACACGATGACCCTGCCCGACTTTGAGAAGCTCTCCACCGAGGAAATTATCGAGCATCTGCACGTGCAGGACTCCGAGCGCGCCTTCTGCGTTTATGAGGCACTCAAGCGCGGTGTGCCGCACCAGACCATCTATGACATCACCAAGATTGACTGGTGGTTTCTTGACAAGCTGCAGCACCTGGCCGACATTGAAATGGGCCTGAAAACCGGCGAGCTGACCACCGAGAAATACCTAAACGCCAAGAAGTTCGGCTTCCTGGACAAGACCATCAAGCGTCTGGCCAACACCGACACCCTGCCCGCTGCCCCGAAGGCCGCCTTCAAGATGGTGGATACTTGCGCTGCGGAATTTGCCGCCAAAACGCCGTATTTCTACTCCACCTACGATGAGGACAACGAGGCCAGGCAGTTTATTGCCGAGCACAGCAGCCCCGACAAGAAGAAGGTGCTGGTCTTTGGCTCCGGCCCCATCCGCATCGGTCAGGGCATTGAGTTTGACTACTGCTCCGTCCACGCTGTCTGGACGCTGAAGCAGCACGGCTGCGAGGCCATTCTGGTCAACAACAACCCCGAGACGGTCTCCACCGACTTCGACACCGGCGACCGCCTGTATTTCGACCCGCTGAACCCCGAGAGTGTTGACCACATCATCGAGACCGAGAAGCCGGACGGCTGCCTTGTGCAGTTCGGCGGCCAGACCGCCATCAAGCTGGCCAAGCATATGGACGAAATCGGCCTGCCGATTCTCGGCACCCCGGCGGACGCCATTGACGAGGCCGAGGACCGCGAGCGCTTTGACGAGCTGCTGGAGCGCTGCGGCATCCCCCGCCCGGAGGGCCGCACCGTCTTTACGCTGGACGAGGCCCTGCAGGCTGCGCAGGAGGTCGGCTACCCGGTTCTGATGCGCCCCTCCTACGTGCTGGGCGGTCAGAATATGATTGTTGCCTACAACTCCGCCGACGTCATTGAGTATATGGGCGTCATCACGAAACACGTCGATATGAGCCACCCGGTGCTGATGGACAAGTACATTCTGGGCACCGAGTGCGAGGTTGACGCCATCTGCGACGGCACCGATTATCTGGTGCCCGGCATTATGCAGCAGGTCGAGCGCACCGGCGTACACTCCGGCGACTCCATCTGCGTCTACCCGCCGTATTCCTTCAGCCAGAAGGTCATTGACACGCTGGTGGATTACACCGGCCGCTTTGCCCGCGAGCTGAAGGTCGTGGGTCTGGTCAATGTGCAGTACGCGGTGCAGAATGACCGCGTCTATGTCATCGAGGTCAACCCGCGTTCCTCCCGTACCGTGCCGTACATCTCCAAGGTCACCGGCGTGCCGATGGTCGATTTGGCCGTGCGCTGCACGCTGGGCGAGAAGCTCAAGGATATGGGCTACGGCACCGGCCTGTGGCGCGGCGGCAAGAGCCCCTACTACGCGGTCAAGGTGCCCGTCTACAGCTTCCTGAAGCTGCACGGCGTGGACACCATGCTGGGCCCCGAGATGAAGTCCACCGGCGAGGTGCTGGGCATTGCCCCCACCTTCCATGAGGCCATGATGAAGGGCCTTGTGGCCGCCGGCTACCAGTTCAAGACGCCCGGCCCCGGCTCCTGCGTGATTATCTCTGTCAAGGACAGCGACAAGGCGGAGGCCGCCGAGCTGGCGTGGAAGCTGCATGACTACGGCTACAAGATTTACGGCACCCCCGGCACGGCCAAGTACCTGAACAGTGAGATGGTGCCCTGCAGCGTGGTGCGCCAGATGAGCGGCGCCCGCCCCAACGTGCTGGATCTGCTGGAAAGCGGCCTGGTGGATTACATCATCTCCACCAGCCCCCACGGTCGCGACCCGCACCGCGACTCCGTCAAGTTCCGCCGCAAGGCCACCGAGCTGTCCATCCCGACCATCACGGCGATGGACACCGCCCGCGTGCTGGTGGACGCGCTGCGCGGCGACCATGATATCAGCCAGATGGAGCTGGTGGACATTGCCAACCTCCACCGCGAGGCCGCACAGGGGAAGTAATTCCTCCGGCGTTTCGCGCCTTCCTTTGACAAGTGAGGCTTGTTCTCCGCATTTTACCGCACCCATTTCCGGGTGCGGTTTTTGTTTTGCAGGCCCGGCACCCGGAAAAGCGATGTCGGAATATTTCCACATAGAGCGCGCATTTTTTGCCATATGCCATTTTTTGCAGCCATATAAGTCAAAATTTTATAGTTTTTGCTGAAAAAGCATCTAATTGAGAAAAAACTCTTGATTCTGCGCACAATTTTCTCTATAATAAACAGCGTAACGATAAAGGGCAATTTGTGTGCCTATAAGGATAGGAGTAAAAAATATCATGACGAGATCTCAGTTGATTACCAAGGTTGCCAATGACACCAATATGACCGCTGCCGAGGTTGAGAAGGTTATGGACGGCATTTTCGGCACCATCGGCGATGTGCTCAAGAGTGGCGACAAGGTCACGATTGCAGGCTTTGGCCGTTTCGAGATGCGTGAGCGCCAGACCAAGAACTTCACCAACCCCAAGACCAAGGTTACCAGCAAGCTGGAGCCGACCGCTATCCCCGGCTTCAAGGCCAGCGGCCGCCTGAAGGACAAGGTCTCCGGCTGATTTCGTCAGTATAGCTCGCTTTGCAGAACCCGCGTGTTGCGCGGGTTCTTTTTGTTTTGTCCCACCGGCAGGGAAGGGGAGAGAGACAAAAACCGGAGCCCCGCGTAGATGCGGTGCTCCGGTTTTGCAGCCTTACAGATGAATATGCCGCGGCACGCCATTGATGTAGATGGGCGTCAGCTCGGCCTGAATCAGCGGGCGGGCGTAGCGCTCAAACTTCTCGTTCACGTGCATACCGTCCTCGGTAATCCAGTCGGCGGGGACCTTCTTCTCAAAGTTCGCCACCTTGGCCACGTCCACCATCTCGGTCTCGATGCGGTAGGGCTGGTCGCTCAAGCGCTTGATGGCTGCCATCTTGGCGGTCTCGCCGCGCACAGCGGCTTCCACCGCAGCGCCGCCCACCTGATAGGCCTCGGTCACATCGGTGCGGCTGGCAAGGTGGCTTGCGCAGCGCTGCAGGGTCGAGAACTCAATGGCGCGGGTCTTGCAGCCCAGACGCACCCGGATGAGGTCCGCCAGATAGCGGCTTGTGCCACTCAGAATGGCCTTGTGGCCGAAGGCGTCCAGCTGCCCGGCCGTGGAGACCAGGTCGCACAGGAACACGCCGTCCTTGTTCTTTACGCCTTCGCTGACCGAGATAATGACATTGTGGCGCTCCTTCTCCAGCTGCGCCACCCGCTTGAGGAACGCCTCCTCGTCAAAGGGGCACTCGGGCAGCAGAATCAGGTCGGGGCCGTTGCAGTCAGGCCCTGCGGCCAGACTGGCCGCGGCGGCCAGCCAGCCGGTGTGGCGGCCCATAATCTCGGCCACCGTCACGCTGCGCAGGTCATACACGCTGGAATCGCAGATGACCTCCTTCAGAATCGTGGCAATATACTTGGCCGCACTGCCGTAGCCGGGGGTGTGGTCGGTCAGCATCAGGTCATTGTCAATGGTCTTGGGCACGCCGATAAAGCGGATTGCGCTGCCCTGCGCGTTGCCGTAGGCGCTCAGCTTGGAGATGGTGTCCATCGAGTCATTGCCGCCGATGTAGAACACCGCGCCGATGTCATACTTGGCAAACAGCTCAAACAGCTTCACAAAAGGCTTTTCGTCCACCGTCGGGTCGGGCAGCTTGTGGCGGCAGCTGCCCAGAAAGCTGGACGGCGTGCGCTTGAGGAGCTCAATGTCCATCTTATCGCCCAGCACCGTGTCAAGGTCGACGAGCTTGCCCTCCAGCACGCCCTCAATGCCGTACTGCATACCGTAGACATGGGGTGCGCCGCAGGCCTTGGCCGTCTCATAGACGCCCGCCAGACTGGAGTTGATAACCGCAGTCGGCCCGCCCGACTGACCTACCAGAACGTTCTTCATAAGTATACCTCTCGTATAATTTTAGTCTCTGCTTTTACAAAACATATTTTTCGATAGCCGCAGCCACACCATCATGATTGTTGTCATCGGTGATTACATCGGCAATTTCCCGGATTTCGTTGGTGGCGTTGCCCATGGCAACACCCAGCCCCGCAGCCTCCAGCATGGCGCGGTCATTGCCGGAATCGCCCACCGCCATCGTCTGGTCACGCGCAAGTCCCAGATAGTCCGCCAGCGCCAGCAGGCCGCTGCCCTTCGTCACGCCGGGGGCGTTGATTTCCATATTGCGGGGCAGGCTGGAGGTCAGCTCCATACCGGGGTAGGTGCGCTCCACCTCCCGCCATGCCGCGTCTCGCTCGGCCTCCGTGTGGTAAATCATGCTGTACTTTTCAATTTCGTGGGCGTGGGCGCGCAGGGTGGCGTGCATATCCTCCACCTCAATGCGGGTAGTGCGGAAATACTCTTTCAGATTCTCCGGCACAACGTCCATATGGTTTTCGGCGTTGGCGCGGGTGGTATAGCTTTTGCCGCCGATGAAAATGCTCATCATACCGCCGCCGCGCTCCAGAATATCGTAGATTTTCAGCGCATCCTCCGTCGCAAAGGGCTGGTTCACCAGCTGCTCCCCGGTATGCAGATTCACCACGCTGGCTCCGTTGGAGGTCAGCGCGTACTGTACGCCGGGGATGGAGGTGAACGCCGCCGGAACACCGCTGGCAGTGCGCCCCGTAGCGGGCAGCACCACCACCCCCTGTGCACAGGCTGCGCGCAGGGCCGCCAGCGTGCGGGGGGTGATTTCTTTTTTGTCATTGAACACTGTACCGTCCAGATCCAGCGCCACAAGCCGGATATTCTGCATATCGTCACGCTCCTATCTGGTTTATTGTACCGCAAAACAGTTCTGATTGCAAGACGCGCCCGGGTGTGTTAGAATAATTGCAGCAAAACTTTGAACAAAGGGGACGGTACAATGCCTGTACTGCATACAAAAACCGGCCGTATGTGGCTGCCGGATGCCCTGCGCGGGCTGGCGCTGCTGAATATGCTGGCCTACCACACGATGTATGACTGGGTGTATGTGTTCGGCCACGAGAGCAGCTGGTACAACATCTGGGCTCCGGGCTGCCACGTGTGGCAGCAGTACATCTGTTGGAGCTTCATCCTGCTGTCGGGGTTCAGCTTTCCGCTGGCCCGCAAACCGGTCGAAAACGGTCTGCTGGTGGCCGGGTGCGCGGCGCTGCTGACCTTTGTAACCGCCGTGTTTATGCCGTCGGAGAGCATCTGGTTCGGCGTGCTGCACTTGAACGCCGCCGCCGTGCTGCTGACCTGCCTTGTTTATCCGCTGCTGCAGCGCGTGCCCGCAGGCGTAGGCCTGGCGGCGTCTGCGGCGCTGTTTGCGCTGACGAATCAGCTGCCCTATGGATATCTGGGTTTTGAGAATTGGCGTCTCTGTGCCCTGCCTGCGGGGCTGTACCGGGCCAACTGGTTCTGGCTCGGCTTCCCGGATTTAACGCGGTTTACCTCGGCGGATTACTTCCCGGTGCTGCCGTGGTTGTTCCTGTTCTGGTGCGGGGTGTTTCTGGCAAGAATCTGGCACCCCGGCCGGGGAGAAGCCCCCGCAGCGCTGCGGCCTCTGTGCGCGGTCGGGCGCAACACGCTGCTTGTGTATATGCTGCACCAGCCTGTGATTTACGGCGCACTGTGGGCCGGGCACGCCCTGCTGGGCTGATGGACACCCCGCGCCGTACTGCCCCTCCTGCGCAGTCTGCCAAAAATGAACATTTTAAAAATTTTCATTTTAGCGAAAATTGTTGTTGACAGATTGGGGGCTTATATAGTATAATCTTGTTTACTGGTTAATAGTATTTGACCGGCAAACTCCTGTCTCAGGTCAAGGGAGGGAAGAAGATGTCGGAGATCCGTGTCAAAGAGGGCGAGTCCCTCGAGAGCGCTCTGCGCCGTTTTAAGCGCAGCACTGCTCGCAGCGGCGTGTTAGCTGAGGTCCGCAAGCGCGAGGCTTATGAGAAGCCTTCCGTGAAGCGCAAGAAGAAGTCCGAGGCTGCCCGCAAGCGCAAGTTTAAGTAAGGTATCTTACAACGAACGACTGTGCAGGTTCGCGTTATGCGCGGGCCTGCACTTTTATTTTAACCGGGCACTGCCCCGCAAAAAGGGTCACACCTATGATTTTAACCCCAGAATACATCTTTAAAAGCATCGAGTGCATCCACCCGGATTTCCTCGCCGCACACGGCATTAAGGCACTGATACTGGACGTGGACAACACCCTGACCGCCGATAACAGTCAGGTGCTGGAGCCCTCTGTGCAACGCTGGTTGGACGAAATGCGTGCGGCGGGCATCAGCCTGACCATCGTGTCCAACAACACCGCCAAGCGCGTGCGTCCCTTTGCCGAGCGCATTGGCCTTGCGTGGGTGCCGCTGGCCTGCAAACCGTTCACAGTCGGCCTGCGGGTGGCCCGCCGCCGTCTGGGCTGCAAAAAGAGCGAGATGGCGATGGTCGGTGACCAGATTTTCGCCGACCGTATGGCTGCCGGGCTGTACGGCTGCCCCTGCCTGTATGTAATGCCCCGCACCAGCCATGACCGCAACAAATTTGTGCTGCTGAAGCGCCGGTATGAGCCGTACTGGATTGACAAATACTATCAGAAGGGCGGTAAGCTGTATGAGTGATGCACCGCGTTTCGGCACAGCCGGGCTGGCCGACAGCTACACAGTCAAAAAGTTCGACCCCACTGCCATCGCCGCCTACACGGCGGGCTTCGGCCTGACAGCGTTTGAGTACCAATGCGGGCGCGGCGTGCGGCTGGCGCATGACAAGGCTGCCGCTTTGGGCGTTGCCTGTGCGGCGCAGGGGATAGCACTCTCAGTTCACGCGCCCTACTACATCAGTATGTCCAGTCTGGAGGAGGACAAGCGGCTGCACAGCATCGACTATCTGCTGCAGAGCTGCGCCCTCGTCAAGGCGCTTGGCGGGCGGCGCGTCATCTTCCACTCCGGCTCCTGCGGCAAGCAGAGCAGGGAGGAGGCGTTGGAAAAGGCTCTGGATACGATGGAGCGCGCCGTCAAGGCCTGTGACGAGGCTGGTTACGGCGACTGCATCCTCTGCCCGGAGACGATGGGCAAGGTCAACCAGCTCGGCACGCTGGACGAGGTACTGGCCCTCTGCGCGGTAGACAAGCGCATTACCCCCTGCATTGATTTCGGGCACCTGTACGCCCGCAGTCAGGGCGTGCAGTTTGCCGGGGCCACCGCCGCCGCGGACTACGCCGCCCTGCTGGACACCCTTGCCGAGCGCCTCGGCGATGACCGGGCCGTACACTTCCACGCGCATTTTTCCCGCATCGCCTACACCAAGGGCGGCGAGAAATGCCACCTGACCTTTGCTGACACCGAATTTGGCCCGCCCCATCAGCCCCTTTTGCAGCTGCTGAAGGCACGCAAGCTGGCCCCCACCATCATCTGTGAGTCCGCCGGAACCCAGGCGGAGGACGCTTCTGCCCTGGCACAAGGGTATGCTGCGCTGTAAAAGTGCAAAATTTGTCAAATTTCCCGCAAAAAAATCCGAACAGGGCTTGAAAAATTGCTTCTCATCCTGTAAAATATAAACAGGTATGTATAATTTATTTATGGAGGAATTTCTATATGATTTCTGCAGGCGAATTCCGTAACGGCGTCACCTTCGAGCAGGACGGCCAGGTCCTTCAGGTCGTTGAGTTCCAGCACGTCAAGCCCGGCAAGGGCGCTGCTTTCGTGCGCACCAAGACCAAGAACGTCATCACCGGTTCTGTCGTTGAGACCAGCTACAACCCCACCGCCAAGTTCCCGCAGGCTTTCATCGAGCGCAAGGAGGTTACCTACTCCTACGAAGATGGCGACCTGTACCACTTCATGGATGTTGAGACCTATGACGACATCCCTGTCGGCGCCAACGATGTGCCCGATAACTTCAAGTTCTGCAAGGAGAACGATACTTGCAAGCTGCTGAGCTACAAGGGCAAGGTTTTCAGCGTCGAGATCCCCAACTTTGTTGAGCTGGAAGTCACCGCTACCGAGCCGGGTGTCAAGGGCAACACCGCCACCAACACCCTGAAGCCCGCCACCGTCGAGACCGGTGCCGAGATCCGCGTCCCCCTGTTCATCAACGAGGGCGACAAGATCCGCATCGATACCCGCACCGGCGAGTATATGGAGCGCGTGAACTGATTTTGGTTCTCTTTGCCGGGCATGGCCGTACCGCCGCGCCCGGCATTTTTGATAATAGGGAGGATTTTGACTATGGCTATGGATCTGAACGCAAAGGCCGCCTACATTCGCGGCCTGATGACCGGTATGGAATTTGACGCAGACTCCAAAAACGGCAAGGTCATTGCCGCCATGATGGATCTGCTGGAGGAGATGGCCGCCACCGTCACCGAGCATGACGATGCCCTTGATCAGGTGTATGACGAGCTGGAAACGCTCGATCAGGATCTGGACGATGTCGTCAGCGACATCTACGGCGATGACGAAGATGATGATGACGAGGATGAGGAGGATCACGGCACCCTGTATGAGGTGACCTGCCCCAACTGCGGTGAGATTTCCACGCTGGACGAGGAAACCCTGATGGATCCTGAGGGCGATCTGGTCTGCCCCCACTGCGGCGCCACCTTTGATGTGGAGCTGGAGGGCACCGAGGAGGATTCCGCCGAGGAAACCGACAAGCAGGACCAGTAATTTCCCCTCACACAGAAACAGCACCCGCCCCGTGGCCAAAGTTTGGCCACGGGGCGGGTGCTGTTTTCATTACATAAGGGCGCATTCCATAGGCACTCGCACCTGCCGCCCGCCTGTGCCCCTCATGCCCCCAGCATAAATACTGCTCCATACAGATTAAACAGCACGGCCATGCCACACAGCGTCTTTGCACCTGCGCCGGGCCGCCATGCAGGGCGGGCCATAAACCAGATAAGCAACCACGGGAACAGATCCACCATGTACCGCGCGCCGAACTGCCAGCCACCCAAGGTGCGGTGCATACAGGTTAGCGCCGTCAGCAGGGCACCGGCCGCTGCGATACACCACCCCGCCGCAGGCAGCGGCAGATTTTCCCGGCGCGGCTCGGCATGTCCGGACAAACTGACGGCCACACCACGCGACATGGCCAGCAGAAACAACGGGTTCGCCGCAAAGAACAAAAAGCCATTAAACTGTTCAAAATGCAGCTGTCCCTGTGCGTCCAGCGTGACAGGGCGCAGCAGCTGCCGCAGATTCGGCAGCAAGTAGTGCAGGCTGAACTGACCGTGCTCGGCGCGGGTGAACTCCGGCAGATAGTTGTGACCGAACTCCACCACGCTGCCGAACCGCACCCAGTTGTAGACCATCATGCACACAGCCACAGCCACAGCGGGCAGCAGGGCGGGGAGGAGGGCACGCACGCTGCGGGTTTTATACGCCCGCCACGCCATCCAACAAGCCAGCAGCAGCGCGTAAAATGGGCGGCAGCCCACAGCTAACGCCATACACAGCGAGGCCAGCGCCGCCTGCACCGCACCGCGCCCCTGCGCCCAATACAGCCCCCACACAGCGAACAGCAGCCCGCACAGCTGCGCCATAAACCACACGCCGTCGCTGGTGGACATCCAAAAAAGATTCGATCCCATGCTGACAAACACTGCAAAGTAGGCGCAGACGTCCGCCGACATGCCGCTGCGCATACAGCACAGGTAGACCCCCGCCGCGCACAGCAACGCCAGTTCCAGCATAATCAGTCCGCCCGGCAGTGCCTGCCAGCTGCCGAAGGCCGCCACAAACGGCAGCATCAGCACAGCGGGCACCGGCGGAAATGACTGGTAATACCGCCCGTTGTAAATCGCCAGCTCCAGCCACGGGTAATCCTCGCCGTTGGCAATGTAGTTGCGCCCTGCCAGCCAGTTTTCCGCCTGTAAGGCATAGCTGTTGTACGGCCCAGCCTGCATCAGCGTACCGCCTGCCAGACTGTGATACAATACCAGCGCAAGCACAAGGCAGACCAGCGTACCCAGCAGCGCGGCGGCGTGTTGTCGTTTTTTCATAGTTCCCCCACAAAAAAATACCCCGGCGCAGTACACCGGGGCAAAAGTCCATGTTTACTTCTTCTGCAATGCGCCCTGCAGCATAATGTCACCGAAGGAGAGCGCGTTGTACAGGCCCACCTTGTTGGCCTGACGGGCGATGCGCTCAGGCAGGGGCTTGCTCTCATCGGTGGAGAGCAGCACAATATGAACCTTATCGGCCACATCCACACCGTTCTCCTTCTTGGTGGAGAGCACCTGCAGATAGACAACGAACGGGTCCTTCATGGAACCATAGTAGATATCGTTGCCGCAGCGCACCAGCGGGCGGCCCTTATAGGTCAGTTTCGGGGTATATGCCATATCTGAAACCTTCTTTCCGTTTAGTCAATAATCTATTATAGCATAGATTTGCAGGAATTACAAATCCAATTTATCGCGTTCCACCTTTTCTTCGTTCAGGGCTACCTGCTCGGTCAGGATGCGCACCTTGCTGTCCAGCTGGCTGAGCTTGATGGACATAAAGAACTGCTTGGCCAGCAGCAAAAAGATGATAACTACATACACAAAGTTGATGGGGCTCATAAAACCCAGCAGATTTGCGGCCCAGTAGGCAATGCCGGGGAAGATGGCCAGAATCAGCAGCGCCGCGCTGAATAGCAGCCAGAAAATGGTATCCTCGATCTGGACCTTGGCCAGCCGGACACGCCGCAGGATATACCCCGCCGTGATAAAGCTGCCCAGAATCAGGCAGATGCGAATGAGCGTTTGATCAAACATTTCACAGGCTCCTTTCGGGGTAGGGGGTCTCGGTGTCGCGCTTGCGGAACCACTGAATCAGCAGAATCGAGACGGACATCTTGACCATATACTGCACGCTGCGCCAGAAGGTCAGGTAGCTCTGGCCCGCCATACGCTCGCCCATTTCCACCTGCACCTCCTTGACGGAAGCGCCATTTTTAATCAGGTAGCTGATGGTGTCCGGCTCCGGGCCGTAGTTTAGGTTCTGGGCAAATTCCTCCACCATGGCGCGGTTGAACATCCGCATACCGCTGGTGGGGTCGCAGATTGCGTGGCCGGTTGTCAGCCGGATGGACCAGCTGATGATGTAGCTGCCCACCATTCGCAGCGTCTTGGGCTTTTTCACGGTCAGGAAGCGGCTTCCGATGACAATATCGTTGCCCTCCTCCAGCGCCTCCAGCATAGGCTCAATGTATTCCGGCCTGTGCTGGCCGTCGGCGTCCATCTGCATGGCGCAGTCATAACCGTTCTCCGCCGCAAAGCGCAGCCCGGTCTGGAACGCGCCAGCCAGCCCCAGATTGACCGGCAAGTCAATCAGCCGGTAGCCGTGGGCGCGGCAGATAGCCGCCGTTTTGTCGCGGCTGCCGTCATTGACAACCACATAATCATACTGCGGGTAGTTTGTTGTCAGTTCCTTAACAACCTGAACAATGTTTGCTTCCTCGTTATGGGCGGGGATTACAATGAGTAATTTTGACATTTTAGCTCCTTTTGGCTGATTTTACGGCCTCCATCAGGGCAGCAAAGACGGCGTCCCATGTGAATTGGGCGCAAAGGGTATCATGGGCCTTTGCGGCGCGGGCGCTGGCCGCCGCGGGGTCGGCCAGCATCGTGTTCAGCCCGGCACGGATGGTGTCCGCGTCAGCCTTTTCCAGAAAGACGGCGCAGTCCTCGTCGGGCAGCAGCTCGCCGGTGCCTGCGGTGTGGGTTGTCACAATGGGGCAGCGGCAGGCCGCGGCCTCCAGCAGGGTGGTGGGAAAGCCCTCGGCGTACTCGGTGGGCAGACAGTAGACATCCGCCTGCGCCAGCAGCTGGACAATCTGGTCATGGGGCAGTGCGCCCAGCGCATGGATGGGCCCGCCCAGCGCGCCCAGCACGGCCTCCTCGGGGCCGGTGCCCGCCACCGCCAGCACACAGCCGGGAATGGTCTGCACGGCCTGTGCCAGCCGCAGCGCACCCTTTTCCGGGATAAGCCGCCCCACAAAGGCAACCAGCCTGCCGCCCTGCGGCACGTTCAGCCGTGCACGCCAGTCGATGGCGTTCTCGGCCCGGGCCAATCGTTCAAGCTCGCCGGGGTCAACCGCGTTGGGAAGTCGGCCCGCTGCACGGATGCCGAACGCTTGCAGCCACCGGCAGACATCGCCGGAGACGCCGTAGAAGGGGAACCCGCAGCGGCGGATGCTGCCGCAGGCCGCGTGCTCATAGAGCCTGCCCAGCGCCCCGGCCACACCGCCGTGCAGCATATAGCCGGTGGAGTGGTCGATGACCAGTGCCGGTATGCCGCGGTGCCTGCACTGCCGGGCCGCCCAGACGCTCTGGACGTACATCCGGGTCTGAATGACCGCAAAGTCGATGTCCTGCGCCCACAGCGCGGCATCGTCCGGGAAGGGCTTGAGCACCGGGAAGCGCCCGCCCATAACAGGGTAGGAGGGCAGACGGAATATTTCGATGCCGTCCGCGTCGGTTTCCCTCGCAGGCAGCCCCGGCAGGGATGCCGTGACCACAAGGGCCCGGTGCCCCGCTGCAATGCAGCGCCGCGCCAGATTCCACGTGTAGCGCTCGACCCCGCCCGGCGTGGGCAGATATTGGGTTGAAAAGAAGCAAAACGTCATAGATACGCCTTTTTATTTCGCAATAATTGCCAGCATTATGTTCACCACCACGCCGGCCTGCACAATGCCAAGGGTGGCCAGCAGGCGGGCCTGCGCAGCGTCCTCATCCTGGACAGCAGCCAGACGGCGGGGCAGACAGGTCAAAAGCAGTAGCGGCAGGATGGGCAGGAAATACCGCCCCTGCAGACCATACAGTGTCTCATAGCGGATGGGCGTCCACAGCAGGCAGCCTGCCACCGTCAGCAGACAGCAGAACACCGCCGCCGCGCAGCAGAATACACGCGCCTTGCCGGAGGGCTCCAGCGCCGCACCCTGCACAGGTAGTGCGGCATAGGCCAGCAGCAGATAGAGCACCGCAACCCAGCCCCACGCCAGATCCACCGTGTAGTAGCTCAGGCTGCCGCCGACCAGCGAACGGATGTAGTGGTCACCGTTTTCAACAGAACTGCGCACAAAAAGTAGCGCCGTATTCACCGGGTGGCGCAGGATGTAGCCCGGTGTATAGGTCAGCTTGTCGGCCTCCGCCACCGTGCTCTGGCTGCTGCGCACCGCACGGGCGGCTTCCACCTCCTGTGCAAGCACCGCGCGATCCAGTGTACCGCGGTCATCCATGGAGCCGACCTCTAGTCCCAGCGCCGCAAAGCGTTCCACACAGCTGTCCAGGTTGTAAAGCTGCTTGTAGGCCTGTTCGGCGCCGCCCTCCGCAAAATAGGGCAGATAGGCATCGGCATTGCCTGCGGTCACATCCGTGCCGAGCAGTGCGTAAGATGCCATCGTGAAGAACGCTTGTGCGTCGGTGTAGGAGCCCGCCTTTTCAGGCGAGAAAATAAAGCTCTGGCCCAACGTGGCCGGGCTGACATCCCCCTCCTGCAGGGCCTGCACCCAGAAGGCCACCTCGGCCGACGACGGGTTCGGATTGTTCTCCACGTAATAATATAACCGTTTTACGTAGTTTTCCAAGGCGTTTTCGTCGTCTGTCTCCGTTTCCTCGCTGGTCACACCTTCGGCAATTTGGCCTTTGTGCAGGATATCCGTCACCAGGCTGGTGTTCAGGGACAGCGCCAGCAGCAGGCAGGCGGCCAGATAGGCACACTTCTTTGCCTTGGCGTGGTGCCCCAGCCGTGCGCCGGGCACCACCAGCAGCAGCGCCGCCAACGGCAGATAAACCAGCTTACCGGGGGCCAGCAGCACACCGCAGAGCAGCAGCGCCGCCAGCCGGGCGGGGGAGAGGGCCTTGCGCTTTTCCGGGTCGAAGGCCGCATCCATCAACAGCGCCGTGAAGGCGAAGCAGAGCCCCAGCAGCGGGGCATCCCGGCTGAAGCTGGCCGCAAGGTGCAGCGTCATCGGCAGCAGCGCTGCCACGGCAAAGGCGCGCTTGCCGAAAGGAGCCACCCGAACCGCCAGTGCCGCCAGTGCGGCAAACAGCAAGAGATTGGCCAGCCGCCCCAGCAGCAACGCCGGGGCAAAGCCAAGATGCAAAAGGTACGTCAGAAATACCCCCGCCGTGCTTGCTAAGTAGAGCAGTGGGTTCTGGTCGGTCTGCAGCTCGTTATGCTTCTGATGGCTGTCAAAGGGCTCATCGGTGGTGGTGAACAGCTGCGAGGTAAAGGTCTCCCACGTAAAGACCGTGGTGTTCTCGTTCTGTAAATCGGCGTTTTCATCGCCCACGCGGCGGAAGCTGATGGTGATGGGCGTCTTGCCCATCCGCCATTCATCGCGGGAGAGGCTGTTGGCCCAGTGGCAGGCCATTGTAAAGCTCTGGTTGATGTGGTATTTTTCATCCGGGGCCGCGTAGGGCGGCAGAATGAAGCAGTACAGCAGCCCAAAGCCCAGCACCAGCGTAAACACAAGGCGGTGCAGCGCAATTTTTCCGGAGAGCACCGCCCAGACGGCAAACGCCGCCAGCACCGCCGCCAGTCCGCCGACGATCAGGAAGAACCTTGTCAGGTAGCCGCCGATGCGCTGGTAGGTAATCTGCATGGCCATTGTGCCATCAATGACATGGTCGCCAACCGTCATCTGCTCCCGCCAGAGCGCCACACCGTTACTGTGGCCAATGGCCAGAATGGCATCGGTGGCGTAATGCGGCGTGACCTCCAGCCGGTAGCGGCGGCCCACCTGCCCGGTCACAGCGGGATCCATACCCAGCGTTGTGTACTGGTCGGGCACAATGTAGTCCATCACGCCCTCCGACCGGGACAGCTCCTCGCCGGTGTCGGCATCCCGCAGCACCACATCCAGCGTGCCGCTGGGCTGCTCGCCCGGCAGGTAAAATTCAAGGCCTATCGTCAGAATATCCTTATCGTAGGTAAATTCCTGCGTGGCAGTCTCACCGTCATAGACAAGCTCTGCCCGCAGGAAATCGGTGATGATTTCGCTGCGGCCCTTGCCCGCATTGGGGCGGACCTCGGCCAGCCAAATCAGCACCACCGCCACAAGCAGCATGACCAGCGTGAGCAGCGCGGCCAGCAGTGGCTTACACTTTTTCTGCTTCATGAACACTCCTTACGTCAGGCCCTACAGCTCAACCTGAAACGTCTGCTGTACCGCGGTGCGCCAGCGGCCGTCACCGCGCAGGATTTTCTCCACCGCATCAGGCAGATGGACAAATTCGGTTTCATAGCTTACTCCTGCACAAGCCTGACGGGTGGGAAGTAGGTGTGGCCCCAGTACGTCTCCCATTCTTGCATCGTCAGGTCACTGTTGGTCACCTCAAAGGCAAACTCAGTCACAGGCTTGTCCAGACAAACCGCGTGGTTCATCGCAACGTCAAAAATATCCAGATAGAAGAAATATTGTCCCTCACCCAGAAGGCTTGGGTCAAATTCAAACACCGTGGTATAGAGCCGGCCTGGCTCGGCGGGGCCAAGGTCAACCGGGTGGGTAATGCCCACCGATGTCGAATCGCGTGCGCGAAGTTCCATCTTCATATGGATGCCCGAAAACGGTTCCGACACACGCCACGTGATTTTGACGCGCATCTTCTCGGTGTCGGCAAAGACACTCGACTCCTTACCGACAAAATCCAGCGTTTCCAGCCGGAGGCGCTTGCCTGCGCTGCCGGTCATACGGGCCACGTCGGCCAGCTCGTAATGCACCACGTTCACATCGGTAGTGTCCATATAGACCGCAACGGCCTTCTCGACGTCGCCGTCAAAAATGACCTTGCCCTTGTCCAGCACCACGCAGCGGGTGCAGAGCTGGCGGATGGTGGACATATTGTGGCTCACGTAGAGGACGGTGCGGCCGTCCTGATTGGCCACATCGCTCATCTTGCCCAGACATTTCTGCTGGAATTTCATATCGCCAACGGCCAGAACCTCGTCCATAACCATAATTTCGCTGTCAAGATGCGCCGCCACGGCGAAGGCCAGCTTGACAAACATACCGCTGGAATAGCGCTTGACCGGGGTGTCGATAAAATCGCCGCACTCGGAAAATTCGATAATCTGGGGCAACTTTGCGTCAATCTCGGCGCGGGTCATACCCAGAATTGCGCCGTTCATATAGATGTTCTCGCGGCCGGTCATTTCGTTGTTAAAGCCGGTGCCGACCTCGAGCATCGAGGCCACACGGCCGCGAATCCGGATTTCCCCCTCGGTGGGGGCAGTGATGCGGGACAGCAGCTTGAGCAGCGTGGACTTGCCCGCGCCGTTGCGGCCGATGATGCCCAGTGCCTCGCCCTGATAGACGGTCAGATCCACGCCGTTCAGCGCCATAAAGGTCTGGCCAAACAGCCGCTGGTCGGTGCCAATGACCGTGTTCGGGTCCTCCTTGCCGCGCACGCGGGCCCACCAGCTCTGCAAATCATGCGTCAGCGTGCCGCCGCCAATCTGGCCGAGCTTGTATTGCTTTTTCAGCCCCGAAACCTCGATGACAGGGCGTTTTTCAGTTGTAGACATAGTGTGCGCCCCTTTCTTACACGGTATCCATAAAGGTCTTTTCAATGCGGCTGAACAGCACCACGCCCAGCACCAGCGCCGCAAGGGTGAACACCAGACTGTACACGATGCCAAAGCCCGTGACCGTGCCGGTGCCCAGCGTAGCCATACGGAAAATCTCAATCGGGGAGGTCATCGGGTTGAGCTGGATAAGGATTTTCAGCCGGGGGGAGTTATCCAGCATCGACAGCGGGTAGACTACCGGGGAGGCATACATCCACAGCTGCACGCCAAAGCCCACGGCGATGGCCAAATCGCGGTACTTCGTGGTCAGCGAGGAGACGATGATGCCCACGCCAAGGCCCAGCAGCATAACCTCCAGCATAACGAAGGGTACCGCCAACACCCACAGCGTGAAGGTCACGCCGCTGCCGGTGGCAAAGAAGTACACCCAGAAAATCAGGTACATCGCCGCCTGAATCCCGAAGTTAATAAGGCTTGTCAGCACCTGACTGATGGGCATGGTCAAACGGGGGAAGTACACCTTGCCGAACACCTGCGAGTTGGTCACAAAAGTGTTGGCCGTGTTGTTGACGCAGTTGGCAAAGAAGGTCCACACTGTGTTGCCCGCCATATAAAACAGGAAGCCGGGCACGCCGTCGGTCGGCATATTGGCCATACCGCCGAACACAACGTTAAAGATAACGGTGGTGATAAGCGGGTTCAGGATAATCCACGCCGGGCCCAGAATCGTCTGCTTGTACAGCACGGTAAAATTGCGCTTGACGAACATCGTGACAAGGTCACGATAGCGCCAGAGCTCCTGCAGGTCAATGTCGAACCAGCCGGTGTGGGGGCGTATAATGGTGGTCCAGCCTTCATCGGCCGGGCGGGTGGTTTGCAAATTTTCAGCCATATCAATACCTGTTCCTTATGTGTAAATGTAAGGTTGCATAGTTATCCATAATAATAGTGCTATTTTACCACATATTGCGCAAAGAATCAACGTTTCACGCACAAGAGACCGGAAAAGCAGGGGAGGGCAAACGAAAAACCGGCCCATTGTTGGTGGGCCGGTGGCGTGCATTATTACAGCACCTTGGACAAAAATGCCTTCAGGCGCTCGTTTTCGGGGTTGGCAAAAAATTCCTTGGGGGGCTTGTCCACCTTGACAACGCCCTCATCAATAAAGATGATGCGGTTGGCAACCTCGCGGGCAAAGCCCATCTCATGGGTAACGCAGACCATCGTCATACCGCCGCGGGCCAGCTCCTTCATCAGCTCCAGCACCTCGCCGACCATCTCCGGGTCAAGTGCGGAGGTCGGCTCGTCAAACAGCAGTACATCAGGGTTCATGGCCAGCGCACGCACAATGGCAATGCGCTGTTTCTGGCCGCCGGACAGCATATTGGGGTAGGTGTCCGCCTTGTCGGCCAGACCGATGCGTCCCAGCAGCTCCATCGCTCTCTTGTCGGCCTCGTCCTGCTTCATCAGGCCCAGGCGCACCGGCGCCAGCGTGATGTTCTTCTTCACTGTCAGGTGGGGGAAGAGGTTGAAATGCTGGAACACCATGCCCATCTTCTGGCGCACGTGGTCAATGTCATGGTCGGTGACTTCCTTGCCATTGAAGATGATATGCCCGCCGTCCGGCTCCTCCAGATGGTTCAGGCAGCGCAGAAAGGTGGACTTGCCGCAACCGGAAGGGCCGACCAGCACAACGCAGTCGCCCTTGTTGATGGTCAGGTCCACGCCCTTGAGCACCTGCAGACCGCCGTAGCTCTTTTTCAGTCCTTTAACGTCTATCACTTTGTGCCAGCCTCCTCTCAAATTTTGCCAGCAGCGCGCTGAACAGCATAACCAGCACCAGATAGACGGCCGCAACGCCCAGCAAGGGGAACATAGGCTCGTAGGTGCGGTTCATAATGCCCTGCGCCGCATACAGCAGCTCCTTGCCGCCGATGACCGTAATCAGCGAAGAGTCCTTCAGCAGCATGATGAACTCATTGCCCAGCGCAGGCAGGATGGAGCGGATAGCCTGCGGGATGATGATTTCAAACATCGTGGTCATATAGTTAAGACCCAGGCTGCGCCCGGCCTCCATCTGGCCGGGGTCTACCGCCATCAGGCCGCCGCGGATGATTTCCGACACATACGCGCCGGAGTTGATGCCCAGCGCCAGCGCACCGACCATCGTGAAGTTGCGGCTGCTGGCAAAGACCACCATGCTCATAATCAGCAGCTGCACCATCATGGGCGTGCCGCGGATAACCGTGACATAGACCTTGGCAATGGCGTTGAACACACCCAGCACCAGGTTATGGTGGTGGGGCTTCTGCTGTGCATGGCCCACGCGAATCATAGCCACAATGGCGCCCAGCACAACGCCCAGCACCAGCGCAATGGCCGTGACCAGCAGGGTAGTGCCCACGCCCTTGATATACTGCTGCCAGCGGTCCGAATAAAGAAATGCCTGGTAGAATTTGACGAAGAAGTCCTGCCCAAAGCTCAGCTTCTGGCCGCTTTTAACCAGCTCTGAAAGCGCTTCAAACTGTGCCTCCATCCGCAACACAACCTTTCTTAGTATAGTGTATAGATTGAATCTGCCGGGATGTATATAGGGCGGCCTGACCTCAGGCCGCCGCGGCAGGGTGGGGCCACCCCGCCTTACATCCTGTTTTTTATTATAGCATAGTTACAGGGAAAACCACAATGTACAAAAGAAAAGCGCGCCGCGTTACCGGCGTGCCCTTCTGCTTGATGCAAAACGCGTTATTCAGCGGTGATGTACTTGTCCACGATGGCCTGCAGGGTGCCGTCCTGCTGCAGCTCCTCCAGTGCGCCGTTGATAGCATTCAGCAGCTCGGTGTTGCCCTTGGCAACGCCGATGGCATAATCCTCCTGCGCATAGGCAGTGTCCAGAATCTTCAGGCCGGGGTTAGCCTCCGCAAAGGCCTTGGCCGGGGCGTTGTCGATGACAACGGCGTCAACCTGACCATTGTTCAGAGCCTGCACAGCGGTCAGGCCGTCGTCGTAGGCGATAACGTTATCCTCGCCGAAATCATCGGTGCAGTAGATGTAGCCGGTGGTGCCGCGCTGGGTGCCGATGGCCTTGCCGGAAAGGTCATCCACGGTGGCAATGTCAGAGTCCTCGGGCACGATGATGGACTGGATGCCCTCGGCATAGGTGTCAGAGAAGTCCATAACCTTCAGGCGCTCGTCGGTGACGGTGACACCGGCCATAACCATATCGCTCTTGCCGTTCTGGGCGGCCAGCAGGGCAGCGTCAAAGTCCATATCGTCAATCTGCAGCTCCAGACCGAGCTTTTCGGCGACAGCGGCGGCGACATCAATGTCAATGCCCTCAAAGTCGCCGCTGTCGGTGGTCATCTCATACGGGGGGAAGGCGGCGTTGGTGGACATGGTCAGCTTGCCGGCGTTGACGGTGGTCAGCTCGGCAGCCTCGCCGGTGGCGGTCTCTTCGCTGGAAGCAGCCTCGGAGGAAGCGGCCTCGCTGGAGGCAGTGTCGGTGGAAGCGGAGCCGCCGCAGGCGGCCAGGCTCAGCATCATAGCGGAGCTGAGCATCAGAGCAGTGAGCTTTTTCATGTGATTTCCCTCTTATCTTATCTTTATAAAATGTAAAATACCGTGCCAGCCAAGCCCTCACTTGGCTGATGTATACAGTATAGTTGCATAAATATGTAAAGTCAATGAATATTTTGCAACTTCGGCGTTTTGTGTGCCCCGCGCAGGGGAGAACCCACTTTTTTGTGCAAACTGGCGGGGAAAAATTTTCTGCTTGACTTCCCACCCGGCTTGTGCTATAAATAACTTAACTTCATCCTGTACAAAGCCATGAGGCAGACAAACGGGGTGCAGTACACCACAACAGAGAGAACCGCCGTGAATCCTCACGTGCTGCAAGCGGTTTTGTTGGTGCCTGCTTCCTTACCACTGCCGAGCGCGGGGGCGAACCTCCGCCGGGCGCGGCCCGTTACAGCCTACGTGAGTGGTGCTTACCTTATATATTAGGATATATAGGCAGGCGCAATCTGGGTGGAACCGTGGAGCTTTTATATGCTTCATCCCTTTTGAACGCGAGGGGTGAAGCATTTTTTATTTATCCAACAGCAAAAGGAGCGTATCACAATGAAGATCATCTACAAAGACGGCACTGTTGCCGAGTGCCCGCAGGAAGAGGAACTGCACGTTCTGCGCCACACGGCTGCCCATATCATGGCACAGGCCATCAAGCGCCTGTATCCGCAGGCTGATTTCGCCTTCGGCCCCGCCACTGAAAACGGCTTCTACTATGACGTTGACCTCGGCGATACCAAGCTGACCGACGAGGATCTGGCCGCCATCGAGAAAGAGATGAAGAAGATTTGTAAGGAAAATCTTCCCATCAAGCCGTTCATCCTGCCCCGCGATGAGGCCGTCAAGCTGATGGAGGAGCGCCAGGAGCATTACAAGATCGAGCATATGGCCGATCTGGCTGACGAGACCGAGTTCAGCTTCTTCCAGCAGGGCGAGTACGTCGATATGTGCATCGGACCCCACCTGACCTACACCAAGGCGCTGAAGGCGTTCAAGATCACCCAGCAGTCCGGCGCTTACTGGAAGAACGATAAAGAGAACAAGATGCTGACCCGCATCAACGGCGTTGCCTTCCACAATCAGGAGGAGCTGGACGCCTGGGAGAAGCAGCAGCAGGAGGCCCGCGAGCGCGACCACCGCAAGATTGGCAAGGAAATGCGCCTGTTCATGACCGATGATCTGGTCGGTCGCGGCCTGCCGATGTTCCTGCCCAACGGCTACACCGTCTGGCAGCAGCTGGAGGATTATATTAAGGGCAAGGAGCGCGAGCGCGGCTATCTGCACGTTATGACCCCCTGCATCGGCACTGTGAACCTGTACAAGACCTCCGGCCACTGGGATCACTACCGTGAGAATATGTTCCCTGCGATGGAGATGGAGGGCGAGAGCTATGTTCTGCGCCCGATGAACTGCCCCCATCACATGATGATCTACGCCAACCAGCCGCACAGCTACCGTCAGCTGCCCATCCGCATCGGCGAGATTGCCCATGACTTTCGCTATGAGTCCTCCGGCACGCTGAAGGGCATTGAGCGCGGCCGTCACTTCTGCCAGAACGACGCCCACCTGTTCTGCACGCCCGAGCAGATCAAGAGCGAGGTTGCCGATGTCTGCGCGCTGATTTTTGACGTTTACAAGGACTTCAACATCACCGATTACCGCTGTGTGCTGTCCCTGCGTGACCCCGCCGACAAGAAGAAGTACCATGACGATGACGCCATGTGGAACCATGCCGAGAACGCCCTGCGCGAGGTTCTGACCGAGCTGGGCATCCACTTCACCGAGGAAATCGGCGAGGCTGCCTTCTATGGCCCGAAGCTGGACGTCAACGTCAAGCCTGCTGTCGGTGCTGAGTACACGCTGTCCACCTGCCAGCTGGACTTCTGCCTGCCCGCCAAGTTCCACCTGACCTATGTGGACAAGGACGGCAGCGAAAAGACCCCCGTCGTGCTGCACCGCGCCATCCTCGGCTCTCTGGACCGTTTCATGGCCTACCTGATTGAGGAGACCAAGGGCCGCTTCCCGACCTGGCTGGCCCCCACGCAGGTCAAGGTGCTGCCGGTCAGTGAAAAGACGCTGGACTACGCCAAGGAGGTCGCCGCCAAGCTGCAGGCCGCCGGTGTCCGCGTAGTGCTGGACGAGTCCAACGAGAAGATTGGCTACAAGATTCGTCAGGCACAGCAGGTCGACCGCGTGCCCTATATGCTGGTTTTGGGTGCTAAGGAGGTCGAGGCCAACAACATCAGCGTGCGTGACCGCAAGGGCGACACCACCACGATGGAGCTGGACGCCTTCATTGCTCAGGTCGTTGACGAGATCAAAACTCGCAAGAATAACAGCCAGTAAGCTGTAAACAGAATTGCCACCGCGGTAGCCAAGCTGCGGTGGCAATTTTATGTTTATGTGCAGATTTTGCTGGGCGAGCACCGCGGCAGGCGGGTGCTTGCGGAAGGTCGGGCCCCTCATCCGGCGCTTTGCGCCACCTTCTCCCGCAGGAGAAGGCATTTTGGCTTCCCCTGCGGGGGAAGCTGTCACCGAAGGTGACTGATGAGGGCCAGCCTCATCTTAAAATGCCGTTTGCCTTCACACCCCGCGCCGGGCTTTGCGGCGGTACTCTGTAGGGCCGCAGCCGTACACCTGCCGGAAGGCTCGGGCAAAGTAGCTGGCATCCTGAAAACCGCACTGCAGCGCAATTTCCGCCACTTGCAGGCCGGTACTACACAGCAGCTCCGCTGCCCGCTGGGCACGCTGCTCCCGCAGGTACTGGTTCGGCGTTGTACCGATCATATCGTGGAAGCACCGCAGACATTCGCTGGGGCTGATAGCGGCGCTGGCGGCAATTTGATCGACCGAGACATCCTCGGCATAGTGCTCCTGAATGAATTGCAGCATCGTCTTGATGCGGTCGGCGCTGCGCAGTGCCTTTTTGGGCATAGCCTGCACCGCCGGGGCGCGGGTTACCAGCTGGTACATCATTTCCGACAGTGCTGCGCGGGTTTTGAACTCATACCCCGGCACCTCGTTCACGACGGCGCGGAACGCACGCTCCATATTTTCCATCGTTTCACGCTGCCAATCCACCTGTGGGCGCAACACGGCACAGGGGCGGCTGGGGTCTGTCAGCAGCGGCTGCAGATATTTCTGCCAGAAAACGCTGTCCGGGCTGCCGCCCACCAGCCGCGGGTGAAACACCATGCTGTGCAGGCGGCAGGGCCCGGCGTTCAGCGGCCAGTCCCCATGCAGCACCCCCGCGTTGATAAACAATCCCTCGCCCACGGTCAGCCGGTACTTTTCCCCGGCTGCGGTGGCCAGTATCGTGCCCTCGCTGACCAGCAGGACCTCCAGTTCCTCATGCCAGTGCCACGGCACAGGCTCTGCCTGCAAATCATCGTGGTAGCAGGCGATGGGGAAGGCCGGGGTTCCGTGCTTCAGCAGTTCTCTTGCGGAATCGTCCGTAACCGTTCTGCACGTCGAAAGTGCCATGTCCTGCTTTCCCTCCTGTTTTTGGCGAAATTGTACCGGCATTTTGGGGATTTTATCGCACAATTTCGCCACATTTGATGATATAATCATAGTATCATCGCTACAGAAAGTCAAGAGGGATTTCTTATGGTATCTATGCTTTTGCCAGTTATCTATCTGGCGTTCATCAGTCTGGGCCTGCCGGATGCACTGCTGGGTGCGGCCTGGCCGTCCATGTATGCCCCGCTTGGCGCAGGGGTGTCCTGGGCCGGGGGCGTGTCCATGATTATCTCTGCCGGGACCATCGTGTCCAGCCTGGCCAGTGACTGGCTCAACGGCCGCCTTGGCACCGGCAAGGTCACCGCGCTCAGTGTTGCCACAACCGCGGTGGCGCTGTTCGGCTTCTCCACCTGTTCCCAGTTCTGGCAGCTCTGCGTCTGGGCCATTCCCTATGGTCTGGGCGCCGGCAGTGTGGACGCCGCGCTGAACAACTACGTAGCCTTGCACTACGAAAGCCGCCACATGAGCTGGCTGCATTGTATGTGGGGTCTGGGCGCCGCGGGCGGCCCGGTCATTATGGGTTGGGCACTGGCAGGCGGCAGCTGGCAGAGTGGCTACCGCATCATCTCGATTCTGCAAATCGTGCTGACGGCCGTCATCGTGTTCAGTCTGCCGCTGTGGAAAACCCCTGCGGAGGCCGCGGGCGAGGATTTCACCCCCGAACACCGTACCCTGCCGCAGCTGCTGAAGGTTCCCGGCGTGCCGGAGGTGCTCTGCTGCTTTGCCTGTTATTCCGGCGTTGAGACGGTCACCGGCATGTGGGCTGCCAGCTACTGCACGCTGGTACGCGGTCTGGACGCCGTAACCGCCGCCAGCTGGGCCAGCCTGTTCTATGCAGGCATCACCATCGGGCGATTTTTAAGCGGTTTCCTGACGATGAAGTTCAACGACCACCAGATGATCCGCCTGGGGCAGGCACTCATTGCCGTGGGCATTGCGCTGGTGCTTCTTCCGGGCAATGCACTGCTGCTGGTGGGCCTTGTCACCATTGGGCTTGGCTGCGCGCCGATTTACCCCAGCATCATCCACGAGACACCCGCCAACTTCGGCAAAAGTCTGAGCATGGCCATGACCGGGGTGCAGATGGCTGCGGCCTACACCGGCACCACGCTGCTTTCGCCGCTGTTCGGCGTGCTGGCGCAGAATATCACCATGCAGCTCTACCCGTTTTTCCTGCTTCTCATGCTGGTGCTGATGGCAGTTCTGTCTGAGCAGCTCCACAAAAAGACCGCCGCAAGACGGGCAGAAAATTCGTAAGGCCGTTGCCTTCCCCTGCAGAGGAAGGCACACTTTATTTTCACCAACCACTGTTCTTTTGTTGTAATATCCTGTATAATGGTGTAAATAAGGAGGTGTCCATCATGCAAAAATGCAGCTTATGCGGCGGGCGGGTTGTCAATGGCCGGTGTGAGGAATGTGGCTTGCCCATTCCTCCCGAGCACACCTACACCCTGCGCGGCGAGAGCGCCCACTATCACCGCGTCAACGGCGAGGATGTCCTGCACCGCGTGCGTCCCCAGGGCGGCCGCCCCGATGTGGAGGGCTACGCCGAGGAGGAGCGCACCGCCCACGTCCATGAAAGCGGCTCCGACCGGCACGAGGCACCGCGCGCCGTTGTGCGCACCGTCCGCCGTGCCGGGATACGCACCGCCAAGCGTACAGCCACTGCCGCATGGAGTCTTATCACGGCGGCGCTATTCCTGCTGCTGCCCGCCCTCTATCTCTTGCTGCAGCGCAGCACATCCGCCCCTATCCCCGAGCCCGAGGAACAGGCAATAGAGGCCTACAGCAACGCCTATGACGATCTGCGCGGCACTGTACCCGCCGCAGGTGCGGACTGGGACGGCGACCTGACTGCGGGCCTGTACACCGTAGGGCAGGATCTGCCCGAGGGCACCTACACCATCCAGTGTGCCGAGAGCAATACATCCATTGACCTGCACATCGTCAGCGATGAGCACGGTGTTGAAATCTACGAGGATCTGTCCACAAACGGCTATGACGCCAGCGACAGTGAGCGGGACGATGTGCCGCTGCCGTCAGGTACTGTGCTGTTTCTGAGCGGCAATGGCACACTGTACTTCCACAGCAGCAACGCCCAGGTCGATGCGCTGCCCGCTGAGACCGCCCCCAATCCGGTGGTCGGCGATGCGGCATACACCCTCAGCGGCAGCGATGAGAGCCTGTATCTTCTGGTCGGGGAGGACATTGAGCCGGGTGTCTACGATGTGACCTGCACGGCGGGCACCGGATATTTTTCCTTTGTCCTGCCGATGGAGAACACCCGCACGATGTACTGCAGCGCATGGCTCTACGGCGACCCCGACTATGTCGATACGCTCCGCCACATCACCCTGACCGAGGACACCGAGGTCACGCTCTCCAATTACAGCGATATGGATTTTACCGTGACGCTGACCCCCAGTGAAACGGTGTATGTGCATGAATAAAAAAACGGCCACTCAAAAATGAGTGGTCGATTTTTTTATAGCGTTGCAGGGGCGGACCTGTCCGGCCCTGCCGTGCGGTTGCAATCACACCTTCTGCCGCAATTTCTCCACTTCTTCCTCCGTCAGCTCCCGCCATTGGCCGGGGGCCAGTGCGGCATCCAGCACCACGCCGCCGATGCTCTGCCGGTGCAGGGCATTCACGCCTGCTCCAAACACGCCGAACATCCGCTTAATCTGGTGGTAGACACCCTGCCGCAGCGTGACCAGCACAGTCAGACCATTACCGTTCAGCGGCTCCACGCCCGCGGGGGTCATTGTTTCGCCGTCCGCCAGCGTCACCCCCGCCGCAAAGCCGCGGCGCATCTCCTCGGTCAGCGGGGTGTCGAGCGTAACAACATACTGCTTCTCCACGTGGTGAGCAGGGGAGAGGATGTCATGCGCCAGTGCACCGTCGTCGGTCAGCAGCACAAAGCCGGTGCTGGTCTTGTCCAGCCGCCCGGCGGGGAACAGCTCCCGCCGCGGAAAGTCCGCCGCGACCAGATCCACCACAGTGGTATCTTTTTTGTCACGGCTGGCGCTGACAACGCCCTCCGGCTTGTTCAGCATAATATAAACAAATTTCTGGTATGCACCCGCCAGCGGCGTGCCGTCCAGCGCAACCTCGGCCGTATGCTCGTCAAGCTGGGTGTCCGCCTTGCGGCAGACCATGCTCCCCACCATGACGCGGCCCTTCGTCACGGCCTTGCGGCTCTCGCTGCGGGTCATACCGGTGCGCTCCGCCAGGTACTTGTCCAACCGCATCATGCTTCGTGCTCCAATGTGATGGCCGCCGTTTTGCCGCGAGTTGCCTTGATGAGGTCCTGCGGGGCACACTCAATCTGGGTGCCAATGCGCCCGCCGGAAACCAGCATTGTCTCCTGTGTCAGACAGCTCTCGTCATAGACGGTCACGAACTGTTTTTTCATGCCCACCGGGCTGCAGCCGCCGCGGATGTAGCCGGTGACCTTGTTGATGTCCGCCACGTGAATCATCGCCACGCTCTTGACGCCCGCGGCCTTGGCGGCTTTTTTCAAATCCAGCTCGGCCAGCACCGGCACCACAAAAACATAGTAGTTGCGGTCTGCGCCCTGCGTTACCAGCGTCTTGAACACCTTGGCCGGGTCCTGCCCGGTCAGCCGCGCCACATTGGCGCCGTCCACGGCCTGCCCCTCCTCATGGGGGTATTCATGCGCCGTGTAGGCCACCTTGGCCCGTTCCAGCATACGCATTGCGTTGGTTTTTGCTTCTTTTGCCATATTTTTAGCTCCTATATATTGTGCTGTAGGGGCCGGGCGGGCCCGGCCCTGCGTCTCTGCCTGTCGGTTTGCCTCGGATACCTTCCTATTATAAATCCCCCCAACAATTTTCGCAAGAGGGGTTGACTTTAGCGCTTTAAAGTGTTAGAATACCGTCATTGAGAAATATAAGCCGTGTAAGAGATAGGAGAACACCAAAATGATTATCGTACTGAAACAACACGCCCCCGCTGACAAGGTGCAGGCATTCTGCAAGGAACTGAACAGCATGGGCTACCAGATTAACGATTCCGTCGGCAGCGACACCCACATTCTGGGCCTGATTGGCGATACCAAGGCTCTGGCTGAGAGCTGGGTGCTGGCCAACCCGGTGGTTGAAACCTGCCGCCGCGTGTCCGAACCGTACAAGAAAGCCAACCGCAAGTTCCACCCGGATGATACCGTTGTGGACGTGGGCGGGCACAAAATCGGCGGCGGCTATTTTGCCGTGATGAGCGGCCCCTGCAGCGTCGAGAGCAAGGAGCAGATTACCTACGTGGCCCAGCGTGTGCAGGCCGCCGGTGCCAGCATCCTGCGCGGCGGCGCGTTCAAGCCCCGCACCAGCCCCTACAGCTTCCAGGGTCTGCGCGCCGAGGGTCTGGAGCTGCTGCAGGAGGCCCGCAAAGTCACCGGCCAGCCCATCGTGACCGAGCTGATGGACAACGAGCACATCCCGCTGTTCCTCGATGCCAAGGTCGATATGATTCAGATTGGTGCGCGCAATATGCAGAACTTTGAGCTGCTGAAGGCGGTTGGCAAGCTGAATGTGCCGGTTCTGCTCAAACGCGGCCTCTCCTCCACGCTGGAGGAGCTGGTCATGAGCGCCGAGTACATCATGGCCGAGGGCAACCCCAACGTGGTTCTGTGTGAGCGCGGCATCCGCACCTTTGAGACGAGCATGCGCAACACACTGGATATTTCCGCTGTGCCTATGCTGAAAAAGATGACCCATCTGCCGGTTGTCATTGACCCCAGCCACGCCGCAGGCATTGCCTTTATGGTGCCCGCGCTGGCGCAGGCTGCCGTGGCAGTCGGCGCGGACGGCCTGATGATTGAGACGCACAATGACCCCGCCAAGGCCAAGAGTGACGGCGCCCAGAGCCTGACCCCCGACCAGTTTGATAACCTGATGAAAACCATTAAGCCCGAGCTGGAATTCTTCGGCAAGACGCTGAATTAACGCACTTTTTCACTGCAGCGGCAAACCGTAAACCGCACATTCGGCCCATTCCGGCCTATCAAAACAGCGACTGCCTGAATTCGGGCAGCCGCTGCTTTATTTCTGCTATTTACTTTTTGTACAGCTTCTTCCGCTGCTGGTGGGCGGCAATCTTGATATACACCGGGCGCGGCAGGAACCGGCCCAGCGTCATACCGGCGGCTACCAGCGGGCCGGGCACAATGACCGTCCTGCGGCGGGCCATACCGTCCAGCGCACAGCGCACGCAGTATTCCGGCGTGATGCCCCGCAGGGCAAACTCCACGTTGGCCACCGCGTTGAACTCGGTGTTCACCGGCCCGGGGCAGAGGCACCCCACATAGACCGGGCTGCGGCTCTCCTTCAGCTCCCGCGCCAGCGCGCTTGTCAGGCTGACAACGTAGGCCTTTGTCGCGTAGTAGGTGGCCATATAGGGGCCAGCCGGCATCAGCCCCGCACAGGAGCCAACGTTCAACAGCGCGCCGAAGCCCTGCTTATAGAGCTTTTGGCCGATTTTCTTTGTCAGGATGTGTAAAGCCCGGATGTTGACCGAAATCATATCCAGATCCTTGTCCAGCTCGGTCTGCAAAAACGGCCCGCAGTCGCCAAAGCCCGCGTTGTTGATGAACAAATCCACCCGGCGGTTTTCCAGCGCATTGACCAGGCGCAGGCACTCGCTTTTCTTGGAGAGATCGGCGGTCATAATCTCGCAGACCGATGTCAGCTGGTTGGACAGCTTTTCCAGCCGGTCGGCGCGGCGCGCCACCAGCAGCAGATTATAGCCGCGGGCCGACAGCTGCCGCGCAAACTCTGCGCCAATACCGGAGCTGGCACCTGTGATTACTGCAAATTTAGGCATAAGGGACCTCCTTTGTGTACAAAAAAGGCCTTTCCCCCGCGGGAGAAAGGCGCTTTGTTTTTTAAGACATCCTCAATGATGCCGCCCAACACCGCCGCCGCGGGTAGAGCCGCCGCCTGCGCGGAAGCCGCCACCCGAGGGGCGCGAGCCGCCGGAAGGACGGCTGCGGCCTACACCGCCACCGCTGCTGAAGCCGCCGCCCGAACGGAACCCGCCGCCCGAGGGACGCGGGCCACCGCCGGGTCTCGGCCCGCCGGGACGAGGACCGCCCGGGCCGGGGCCATAGCCGGGGCCACCGAAGCCGCCGCGGGGCGGGGGAGGAGGCGGTGGCGGACGGCGCGGACGTCGGGACGCACGGCCCATATTGTACCAGAACAGGTTATTGCCTACACTGCCGCCGTATCCGCCGCCACGCGGGGGGCGCGGGCCGCGGGGGCGCAGCGACACCGTGATAATCCAGATAACAAGAATCACGGCAACGATTATGAGAATCCAGCCCATAATGCTTCCACCGCCGCCTTCGGATGTGTTTGCACTGTAGCCGCTGTCCAGCGTTACACCGTAGATGCTGCACAGCCGGTTGGCCAGTGCCTCCACGGTTTTCTGCGTGCCTGTGTCATAATCACCTGTGGCCCAGTACGGTTCCATATACTCATCCAGCAGCGAGCCCAGCGTGCTGATGCTCAACCGGCTTTCCAGCCCGGAGCCGCGCATAATGTAGTAGTCGCCGCCGTCTGCCTCATAGGGGGCCAGCAACAACAATACTCCGTTGTCCTGGTCGGCAGAGCCGAGCCCCCAATCATTAAAGACGTTGTAGGCAAAGCCCTCCATCGTTGTGTTGCCCAGCAGTTCTTCGACCGTGTAGACGCCAATCTGCGCACCGCAGGCGTCCGACAGTTTAGCCGAGACATCGTTGACATATTGTTCCGTTGTGGAGGAAAGAATTTCCGCGTGGTCAGCCACCGCGTTGGAGGTATCCACATCGACCACCGGCGCAGCCAGTGTCGGCAGCGCTGTCAGCACAAGGGCCGCCAGCACCGCACCGGCTGCCGCCGCGCGTTTGGCAAATGTTTTCAGTTTCATAGCTTTTCCTTATTGTTGTGGCTTATTGGGCCGCAAAGCGTTCCGGCGTCTGTGCACCCCACAGCCCGGCAAGCAGGCTGGCGGGGAACTGCGAAACCGTCTTTTCGTAGTCATCCACCGAGAGATTATACTCCGCCGCGGCGCGTTCAATCGTGGCCTGCGCCGAAACAAAGGCATTGTACTGGTCATCCAGCGTGCGCTGGGTGGTGCTGTCCACCTTGTTGTTCAGGGCGGCGTAGAGCGAATCCACCGCGTTGTACAGCTGGCGGTTGGCCTGGTACTGGCTGGCGGGGGTGGCATCTGCCGCGTTCCACGCGGTCAGCGCGTCCTGCGCCGTCTGCAGCGCCCCGGCCGGGGCATTGTCCACGTAACCGGCCTGCTTGATGAGGTTGGCCGCGGCGTCCGCCTGCGTTTCAAAATCGCCCTGTATGCTGTGGCCGTACTTATCGGCTGCGGTGTACACCCTTGCGGTATCCTTGTACACGCCCTTCAGCTTGGCCCCGCCGATGCCGAACACCGACACCAGTGCCAGCGCAACCAGCACAAGGGAGGCCGTACTGCGCTTTTTGGCGGGGGCGGGCAGCTTGGTTTCCACCTCTCCCAGCACCTCAAGCTGCGGGCCGTGGATGGCAAAGGTTTCCTGCTGTTCGAGCTGCATAGCCGTTTACCCGTTGATTTCCAGCATCTTCTGGCGCAGCTCGCCCTCGATGCGGCCCAGCTCCTGCTCGGCGTTGGCGCGCTTGACCTTGCCGTCGGCGCGGATTTTGTTCAGCTCGTCCAGCGTCTCGATGAGTTGCTTGTTCGTCTGCTGCAGCGTCTCGATGTCCACAATACCGCGCTCGGACTCCTTGGCAATCTCAATGGTGCCCTGCTTGAGCGTAGCAGCGTTCTTTTTCAGCAGCTCATTCGTGGCATCGGTCACAGCGCGCTCGGCCTGCATGGCCTGCTGGCTGTGGGCAATGCCGAGGGCCAGCACCATCTGGTTCTTCCACAAAGGGATGGTATTCACGATGGTGGTCTGGATTTTTTCCGCCATCATCGTGTCATTGGACTGAATCAGTCGAATCTGCGGCCCCATCTGGATGGAGACGTTGCGGGTCAGCTCCAGATCGTAGAGCTTTTTCTCAAAGCGGTCGCACAAATCGGCAAGGTCGCGGGCGGCCTGCGCATCCTCGGGCAGCTGGGTGCGCTGGGCTTTCTCCTGCGCAGCCTTCAGGTCATTGGCACGGACCTCGGCCAGCTTTTTCTTGCCCGCCAGGATGTACATCGTCAGCTCCTTGAAGTAGACAAGGTTCAGCTCGTACATCTTATCCAGCATCGTGATGTCCTTCATCAGGGTGACCTGATGATCCTCCAGCTGGGCCTTGATGCGCTCGACGTTCTTGTCGGCGCTGTCGTAGCGGGTCTTGAGCTGTTCGATGCTGTTGGTGGTCTTTTTAAAGAAGCCGAAGATGCCCTTGGGCTGCTCAGCACCGGCGTCAAAGCCCTGCAGCTCAGAAATCAGGCCGGTAATCAGCTCGCCGGTCTCGCCCATATCCTTGGTCTTGACGCGGGAGAGCGCCGTCTCGGAGAAGTCGCTCAGCTTTTTCTGGCTGGCGGCGCCGTACTGCAGCACCATCTGGGAGTTGGTGATGTCGATTTTCTCGGCAAAGTCATTGACCATCTTCTGCTCCTCGGGGGAGAGAGGGGTGTCCTCGACCTGCACAGGGGTTGCCTTCTTGCTTTCCTCAATGACCTTTTCGTCGGCCACGGGGTCCAGCGTCAGGGTGGGGGCAGCAGGCGCTGCGTCCAGCGTCAGGGAAGGGGCGGCGGGTACGTTCAGATTCAGCTCGTTGTTCAGGTCAGCCATAATACATTTCCTTTCTTATTTTGCAAGGTTCTGGCTTTTCAGAATACTGTCCAGCACCTCAATATCGGTGGAAATATCCATTGCCTCGGCGCTGTACAGCGCGTCCAGCTGGTTTTCAAAGGCGGCGGCCGTGGTCTCGGCGTTGCGGCGCAGCTCGGCTTCAATCTGTGCGGCGTTCTCGCCCCGCACGCCGTTCTGCTCCAACGCGGCGTAGGTGCCCATCAGCTTGACAACCTCCGGTAGGTAGTAGCGGGCAAAACGGTCGATGCTGCGCGCCTTATCGGGGGTTTTCTCCACCACGGCGGCAATGCTGCGGCCCGCCTTTTCCATGCGGTCCATTGCGGCGGAGAGCTGCGGGTCGGGGATGGTCTCGTTCAGCTTGTGCAGTGCATCCAGATTGGCGGCAATGCCGGTCAGCATCGTGTCCACATCCTCACTGCCGGTGGCGTAGGCAACCGGCACCCGCACCACGCGGGTGGGGCAGAGCTTTGTGCCTGCAAAGTAGACTGCCACGCTGACCACAGCGGTCAGCACCAGGCCACCCAGCGTGTAGATGGGCACCAGCAGCGCCATAATGGGCCACGCCAGCGCCGCCATATATACCGGCAGCACCGGGCGTTTGGTTTTCTCCTGCCATTTACTCATTGCAGGCACCTCCTTATAGGGTATGCAGCTTTATTATAGAACAAAATCCGTTCACTTGCAACTGCTTCCCCGCAAAATTGGTGTCAAAAATGGTGCCAGCGCCGCGCCCCACGCCTCCTCCAGCCGGGCGAGGGACCACGCGGCGTTGGCAGGGCTGGTGCTTGGCAGCACCGCAGCGGGCAGATGGGTCAGCGGCTCGGCATATTTTGCGTAGATACGCCCGGATGCCGCGCCGTTGCAGAACACCGCCTGCACGCCCAGCTGCCGTATGAGCGCTGCCACATCGTTGGGCACAGCGTTGCGGATGGACGCGTCCGATGCGCCGCGGATATCGCAGGCGCCGATGGTGTCCCACACAGCCAGACCGTGGCGCAGGATGATGGCTTTTTTCGCCTCAATGTCCGCCCAGTCGGGCACAGGCTCCCCGGTCACGGCGGCTATCATCGGCCAGAAGCGGTTCTGCTTGTGGCCGTAGAAAAAACCCTGCTCGCGGCTTTTGGGGCTGGGAAAGCTGCCCAGAATCAGCGCCTTGGCCTGCGCCCCATGCAGCGGCGGCAGACCGGGGCCGACATGGGTGTACTCTGCCATTTAAAACGCCTCCGGCCACAGCTCACGGCAGAGCTCGGCAATGCCGTGGGGCTCGGCGTCAGGGCCGATACGGTCGGCCGCCGCCTTGGCGGCTACACTGCCGCTGCCCATTGCAATGCCCAGCCCGGCGGCCTTCAGCATGGCCGCATCGTTGTCACCATCGCCCACGGCCACGCACTCCGCCGGTTCAAGGCCCGCAAGCCCGGCCAGCTCCAGCAGGCCGGTGCCCTTGTCCACGCCCTTTTGCAGAATATCGCAGCCGTCACTGCCCGGGTAGGAAAAGAGGAAATTCAACCCCAGATAGCCGTATTTTTCTTGAAACTTGTCTGCCATTTCCTGATTCAGGAAACCGAACGCACCGAAGGGCATCTCCTCCAGATGCTTGTCCTGATCCTCGCCGTCCACGATGTTCAGCGCCAGATTTTTCTCCCGCTCGCGGCGGGCAAACTCCTCATAGCCGATGTAGGCATAGTTGGCATCGTGGTAGGTAAAGCGCAGCGGCAGGTCGTAATCCTCAAAAAAGTCCACCAGCGCGTACATTTCCTCGCTTGTCAGCCGATGCAGGGCCAGGTCGCTGCCCTTGTAATCCACCAGCTGGGCACCGCCCGCGCAGACCCAGTAATCAGGCCGGATGCTGCGCAGCAGCCCCTTGCCCACGCCAATGCGCCCGCGACCCGTGGCAATAGCAATTTTGACCCCCGCCTTCTGCACCGCGCAGACGGCCTCGGCGTTTTCCTTTGGCACGCGCTCACAGCTGCCGGGGCGCAGAGTGCCGTCTATATCCAATAAAAGGAGCTTATATTTCATAGAACCGACCTCGTTTCGTTTTGTTCTGTTCTTTTCATTATACCAAAGTCTAACCCTCTACCGCAAGGCATATTCTGCCTTGGGGTGATGTTTGTGCAGCTGGATTTTTCGCGTTCCCGCCCGCGGCGCTGGCGGCGGCTTCTGCCGCTGGCGCTGGCCGCCTTGCTGCTGGCGCTGCCGCGCCTTGCGGCGCTTGTGCCTGCCGCAGTGGTCCTTGCCGACCGCGCCATTGGGGCGCACTATACCGCACGGCTGGACACGCTGCAGCGGGAAAATTTTGCTCTGCACCGGCGTCTTGCCGAATCAGCCGATGCTCTTGCCGAGAACCGCGCCCTGCGCCAGCTGGTAAACAGCGGGCGGACAGTCTCCGGGGCTGTTCCGGCGCGGGTCACAACGCGGCGGGCAGACGGCTTCACGCTGGCATGCCCGGGTGCGGCCACCGGGCAGAGCGTGCTGGACGCAGGCGGGCGGTACGCGGGCAGCGTGACCGCTGTGGAGGGCGATTGCTGCACCGTCACCTTTGCCGCCACCGCCGGGCTGTGCGGTGCGTATGCCGGGCTGGTCACGCCGGGGCAGTGGGTGCTGACCGGCCTGCCCGCCGACTGTGCGCTGGCGGCAGGGGACATCGTGACCACCCCGGGCGGGGACTGGCTGGGCACACTGACCGGGACACCCGCTACAGGTACCGATGGCCTGACCGCCTGCACCACCCTGACCGACACAGCAAATTTGTGGGATACCGTATATTTTGTGAAAAAGTAATTGCTTTTTTGTCGGATTCCGGGTACAATAGCCTGTAGACAGCGTTATTTCGAGGTGATTTCATGGCCAACCGCAAAAACTCTCCCCGCCGCCGCGTCCGCGTGGCCGTACTGGCGGTGCTGTGCGGCGCTGTTTTCGCGGCGTTCTTTGCGCGGCTGGCATGGATGCAGTTCGTCCGCGCCGACTACTACGCGGACAAAGCGGCGCAGGCAAGCTCGGCCAGCTATACCGCCGTCCAGCACGCAGCGCGGGGTGCCATCACCGATGCCAACGGCGTTGTGCTGGCCCGCGACACCACCGTCTATGACCTTTATCTGCGCATCCCGGCCCCGCCGGGCACAGCACTGCGCAAGACCGTAACCACCATACAGGACCTGACAGGCAGCAAGGATGTGGAAACACAGCTTGCTGCCTTTTGTTCTGCCGCCTCGGCGGGGGAGCTGCTGGTGGCCCGCAGCGTGGACAGCGCCCTGCTGACCGGGCTCTACCGTGCCGGGCTGGTGCAGAACGGCGCGGTGCGGCTGGCGGCGCGGGGTGTGCGCAGCTGGCCGGACGGCACCCTGCTGCCCCACGCGCTGGGCTTCACCGGCCCTCTCACCGCAGAGCAGTGGCCTGCCGCCCGGCAGCGCGGCCTGCCGATGGATGCTGTCATCGGCCAAAGCGGGCTGGAAGCCGCCTATGATGACTGGCTGCGCGGCACGGATGGGCGGGTGCTTATCAACACCGGGCTGGATGGCACTGTGCGCCGCACCGTGCAGCAGCGGCAGGCACAGCCTGGCGCCACGCTGGTGCTGACAGTGGACAGCCGCCTGCAAAAATCGCTGCAGGACGCGCTTTTATCGCAGATTCACACCCTGCAGGCCACCAAGGCCGCTGGGGCCGGGCGGGAGTGCTGCGCCGGGGCCGCCGTTGTGGTGGATGTGCGCACCGGCGGAATTTTGGCCGCGGCCAGCGTGCCCGGGTTTGATTTGAACCGCTACCGCACCGACTATGCGGCGCTCTGCGCAGATGCAGCCGCGCCGCTGCTCGACCGGGTCAGCCAGGGGCTGTACGCGCCCGGGTCGGCCTTCAAGCCCGCTGTGGCCGCCGCGGCACTGACCGCCGGTATCGACCCCGCCGCCACCGTGGTCTGTACCGGGCGATACGGCTTTTACAGCGGCTACCAGCCGGGCTGCCTGCAATACGGCCACGGCGGGCCGGTGGATCTGCGCACCGCACTTGAGCACAGCTGCAACATCTTTTTCTATGATGTGGGGCGGCGGCTCGGGGTGGACACTTTTTCCGCTATGGCACAGCAGCTCGGTCTGGCCGCGCCCACCGGCGCGGAGACCGCGGAGGCACAGGGCCGGCTGACATGGTCAGCCGATGAAAACTATCAGGCGGGCCTTACGCTGATGGCCGCCATCGGGCAGGGGAATACCGCCGTAACGCCCCTGCAGCTGGCCGCCTATGCCGCCGCGCTGGCAAACAATGGGCAGCGGCCCGCCCTGCACTATGCCGACCACGCGGTAAACGCCGCCACCGGGGCGGTTGTCTGGCAGTATGCGCCGCACTTCACAGAGATTCCGGGCGGCGAGGGTGTCTTTAGCCCCATCCGCGACGGTATGGTGCGGATGGCCCGGACCACCCGCGTTCTGCGGGAGGCCCCTGTGGTATGCGCGGCCAAAACCGGCAGCCCACAGCTGGCCGACACCCTGCCCGGCGGCGGGCATTACGTCAACTCGGTGCTCATCGGGTATGCCCCCGCCGACGCCCCGCAGATTGCCGCCGCGGTTGTGCTGGAATATGGCGGCGGCGGTGCCAACGCCGCGCCCATCCTGCGGGCAGTGCTGGACGCGGTGTTCTGAAACAGAAACGTTTCCACACCTTCAGATCCGCCGGGCCAAACTTTGTGCATTTTGTCCACATCTGTGCATCAAAAAGTCTACGTTATCGTGATTTTCTTCAAAAAGAGAATGTCATATTTTGACAAAAAGCCAGTTGCAGTTCAGCCTGAAGTGTGTTAAAATATATCCGAGATAGGGTATCACAACTGCGGAAGGGGAGCCGACATGAACGCACAGTGTATCATGGTCTGCTCCGGCAAGGGCGGCACCGGCAAAAGTACGGTTTCGGTGCTGCTGGGCGCCTGTCTGGCACGCCTGGGCCGCAAGGTTCTGCTGGTGGAGCTGGATTCCGGGCTGCGCAGTGTGGATATTATCGCAGGTGTCTATGGCCGCACCGTGTACGATATTGAGGATGTCCTCTGCGGCCGGTGCGAGGGTGCCAAGGCCGTTGTGCCCAGCCCGCTTTACCCGGGCCTTTCGGTCATCAGCGCCCCCTATGAGGGCGGTGCGGTGGAGGCAGCGCCTCTGGGGCGGTTGCTTGTCGCCATGCGCCCCTATTTTGATTATGTGATTCTGGACACCGCCGCCGGGATGGGCGCGCCGTTTACAGCGGCTGCCACCGTGGCGGACAAGGCCTTGCTGGTGCTGACGCCCGACCCGGTGGCCCTGCGGGACGGCAAGATTGTGGCGGACCGCCTGCTGGCAGGCAGCCGCCCGCAAAGCGCCGTGCGTCTGGTTATGAACCGCGTCCGGCGGGAGAGCTTTGGCAAAAACGCCGCCGTGGCGGATTTGGACGAGTGCATTGACACCGTGGGTGCGCAGCTGCTGGCGGTCATTCCCGAAAGCCGTGTGCTGCAGCTGGCCGGTGCCAACGGCACCGTACCGCCCGCCGGGGACCCTGCCGTGACGGCCGGGCAGGCGATGGCCAAGCGGCTGTGCGGGCAGCGTGTCCCGCTGACTTTTTGATTTGTAATTCTGCTGCGAAGGATGGTGGCATTTATAATGACGATTGCATTGATAGCCCATGACTCCAAAAAGGAGCTGATGGTGCAGTTTTGTATGGCCTACCGCCATATTCTGGAGCAGCACCGTCTGCTTGCAACCGGCACGACCGGCCGTCTGGTGGAGGAAAACGCCGGGCTGAAGGTCACAAAGTTCCTGCCCGGCGGCCACGGCGGCGCAGAGCAGATTGTGGCACGCATCGCCTGTGAGGAAGTGGATATGCTGCTTTTCTTCCGCGACCCCATCAGCGCCAAGCCCAGCGAGCCGAACGAAATGAATCTGCTGCGCATCTGCGATGTGCACAACGTGCCGGTTGCCACCAACATTGCCACCGCCGAGGTCCTGATTCACGGCCTCGAGCACGGCGACCTCGATTGGCGCACCATCATCAACCCGCAGCGGTAACGGTTGACATTTCCGCCCGGGTGCACTATACTAACAATAGAAAAGGCGCTGCGACAAGCGGTTAGCCCAGTTTCTATGAAGTAATTAGGAAAGCCCTAATAACCGTCACCTGCCGGGGTGGCGGTTATTGCTTTTCACTGCTAAACTCAGCGTAACGGTCTTGTGACCGATATGGAAAGTCAATGTAAAACGCATTGCCTCACCCCCTTTCGGGAAGTGTGGCTAACCGCCTGCCGTTGTTTGCAGCGCCTTGCCGCCATAAGGCAGCATATCCAATATATGCATATTCCGACACATCGTGCAAGTTATGTTTTGCGTGATGTGTCTTTTTTATTTAAAATAGTAATTTCTGTGTAGTCAGGGCTTTGCGTTATTGCGGCCAATCCGGGCTTTGGGTGGTGGTCTGGTCGGGGTGCATCCAGAGGACGGCATAGTGATTCTGCGCGGCCAGTGCCTGCCCGGTCTGCTCCGGCAGGCAGAACAGCCCGGTGGAGAGGGCATCGGCCAGACCGCCGGTGTCGGCATGGGCCAGCACGGCCACGCTGCTGGCGTAGCGGGCGGGCCAGCCGGTTGTCAGGTCAATCAGGTGCGCGTACCGCACGCCGTTATACTCAAAATAGCGCTGGTAGTCGCCGCTGATGACAAGGCTGTCACCATCGGCCAGTTCCACCGCCTGCAAATAAGCCGGGTCATCGCCCCACGGGTTTTCCACACCCGCGGTCCACGCCTGCTTGCCGGGCTTTGTACCGATAGCGCGGACATTGCCGCCGATGTTCAGCAGCGCGCTGGTCAGCCCGCGGGCCTGCGCGGCCTGCGCGGTCTGCTCCACGGCGTAGCCCTTGCCCACCGCGCCGACATCCAGCGTCATGACCGGGTCTGCAAAGTAGACGGTCTGGGTGGCATCGTCCAGCACCAGATTTTCTATGTCAATGTGTGCCAGCGCCGCAGCAATGGCGTCTGCATCGGGCGGGGCAGGGGAGTCGCTCTCGCGGGCATCGTGCCACAGCCGCAGCACCGCGCCCGCGGCAATGTTCGTGGCACCGTCCGTGGCCGGGTAGGCAGTGTCCTTGCACCAACGCAAAAACGCGTACAGTTCCGCGTCAACCTGTACCGGCGCGGTGGCCGCACCGGCGTTCACATCATACAGGTTCACAACACCGTCATAATGATTATAAATATCAAACAGTTCGTTATAGCGTGACAAATCCTCCCGCATGGCGGTGGCCTGCGCGTTCCAGTCAGCCTCGCTGGCGGCGTAGCCCTGCACCATTGCCACGGTGTCAAACAGGTCAAACCAAGTGGCACTGTACAATTTTTGCTGCTTTTGGCAGGCAGTCAAGGGCAGGCAAAGCAGCACGGCCAGCAGCAGGGCGGCGGCGCGGCGCTTCACGCCTTATCCCCCTGCACGGTTTCGTGCTCGGTGTTCAACTCCAGCAGCAGCTGGGCCAGCGTCCAGCCCTTGCTGGTGGGCGTGACCATACTGCGCACCGGGATGGACGCCCCGCCCGCCCTTATCATATCCACAAAGCCGCCCAGCTCGCCGGTATCGTGGCGCAGACCACTGATGATGATAGCCGGGCGGTCAGGCACGGCTATCAATGGGGCGAACGCCGGGGCGGGGCGGCCCGCGCAGAGCTCGCCGACAATGCCGCCCAAATCGCCATCGGCCACCGGACGCAGCTTCACATCATACTGTCTGGCCGCACGCGCAATGGCGGCGTAGTTGGGGTAGCTTTCGTCAATGCGCCACAGCAGGGCGCACCGGGGTTCACGGATGATTCTGGCTTTCATGATAGATTTCTACCTCGTAGGGGCCGGGTATGCCCGGCCCTCAGCATAACGGGAACAGGTCATTTGCCCTGCCACTTTAAAAAGGCATCGCCCAGAATGAAAGGCGATGCCTTGATGGTAAATTACAGGTCGGGGTGGTACTCCTTGCAGGTGCACTTCTTCCACTTCAGACCGCTGCCGCAGGGGCAGGGGTCATTGCGGCCAATCTTGGTCACGCGGACAGGGGCAGCGCCCTTGGCACCAGCCTCGCTGGGGGCACCCTCGCCGGTGGGCTTGGCAATCTGCTCACGCTTGGGCTCGGCGTTCTGCTGGCGGATTTCAATGGTCAGCAGCATATGGACGGCGTCCTCGCGGATGGAGGCAATCATCTCATCGAACATAGCAAAGCCTTCGATGCGGTACTCCACCACAGGGTCATGCTGGCCGTAGCCGCGCAGGCCCATGCCCTGCTTGAGCTGGTCCATATTGTCAATGTGCTCCATCCACTTGGAGTCCACATTGCGCAGCAGGCAGATGCGCTCCAGCTCGCGCATCGTCTTGGCACCGTAGCGCTTCTCCTTTGCGGTCAGGATATCCATGCCGCGCTTGTACAGCTCATCGGCAATGCCCTCCCGGGTCAGGTCGCCCAGCTGCTCGGTGGTGTAATTGAAGTCCGTGGGCAGGCACAGCCAGTTCATAAAGTGGCGGCGCAGGCCCGCAAAATCCCAATCGTCGGCGCTGTCGCCGTTCAGGTAGTTGGTGCAGGCATCGTCGATGGACTGGCGCATCATCTCATGCAGCTTGTCGGAGATATCCTCGCCGTCCAGAACCATCTGGCGCTGCTTGTAGATAATCTCGCGCTGCTGGTTCATGACATCGTCGTACTGCAGCACCTGTTTACGGATAGCAAAGTTCGATGCCTCAAGCTTTTTCTGGGCGCTCTCGATGGTGTTGGTGATGAGCTTGTTCTCGATGGGCACATCCTCGTCCAGGCCCAGAGAGTCCATCAGGCCCTGCACGCGCTCACCGCCGAAGATGCGCATCAAATCATCTTCCAGACTCAGGAAGAAGCGGGAGGCGCCGGGGTCACCCTGACGGCCTGCACGGCCGCGCAGCTGGTTGTCGATACGGCGGCTCTCGTGGCGCTCGGTGCCGATGATGAACAGGCCGCCCGCATTGCGGACCACCTCTGCCTCGCGCTTGACCTCGGGGGTGAACTCCTCGCACAGCTCCTCAAAGCGCTTGCGGGCGTGCAGGATTTCGGCGTCCTCGGTCTCGGCGTGGCCGTCGCACTCGGTCATCAGCATTTCCAGCTTGGCGTCAATACCGGCCTCCGGCGGGGTGGGCAGCTCGGTGCCCGCCGCCTTGGCGCGGGCCTTGGCGTGCTCATACTCGTCCTTCAGCTCGGCCAGGTTGGCGGTCAGCTCCTTGGACAGCTCCTTCTTCAAGGCCGCCTTAGCCATATAGGTCACGTTGCCACCCAGCATAATATCGGTGCCGCGGCCTGCCATATTGGTGGCGATGGTAACCGCGCCCTGCTTGCCGGCCTGCGCAACGATTTCCGCCTCACGCTCATGCTGCTTTGCGTTCAGAACGTTGTGCTCGATGCCCTTCTTCTTCAGCAGCTTGGACAGTGCCTCGCTCTTTTCTACGCTGACCGTGCCGACCAGAACCGGCTGGCCCTTGGCGTGGCACTCGGCCACCTGCTCAATCACGGCGTTGTACTTGCCGTTCACGGTCTTGTACACGCTGTCGGGCAGGTCCTGACGGGCGCGGGGCTTATTGGTGGGGATGCTGACGATGTTCAAGCCGTAAATCTCGCTGAACTCGTCCGCCTCGGTGGAAGCTGTGCCGGTCATACCGGACAGCTTTTTATACATACGGAAGTAGTTCTGGAAGGTAACCGTGGCCAGCGTCTTGCTCTCGGCGGCAACGGTGACGCCCTCCTTCGCCTCAATGGCCTGATGCAGGCCGTCATTGAAACGGCGGCCGTACATCAGACGGCCGGTGAACTCATCAACGATGATGACCTCGCCGTCCTTGACGATGTAGTCGGTGTCGCGGTGCATAACGCCGCGGGCCTTGATGGCACCGTCAATGTAATGGCGCAGGGACATATTATCAGCATCGGCCAGGTTCTCCACATGGAAGAACGCCTCGGCCTTCTTGACGCCGGACTCAGTCAGGGTAGCGGTCTTGCGCTTTTCGTCCACAACGTAATCACCGTCGACCTGTTCCTCGGCCTCGACCTTATCATCCAGCTCGACAATCACGCTCTTTTTCAGCGTCTTGGCAAAATCATCCGCGCGCTTGTACATCACGCTGGAATCCTCGCCCTTGCCGCTGATAATCAGCGGGGTACGGGCCTCATCAATCAGGATGGAGTCCACCTCGTCCACGATGGCAAAGGCGTGGCCGCGCTGCACCATATTGGCCTTGTAGACCACCATGTTGTCGCGCAGATAGTCAAAGCCGAACTCGTTGTTCGTGCCGTAGGTGACATCGGCCTCATAGGCCTTCTTGCGGTCACCGGCCTCCACGCCGTGAACGACCAGACCGACCGTCAGCCCCAGGAAGCGGTAGACCTTGCCCATCCACTCGGAGTCGCGGCGGGCCAGATAATCGTTGACGGTGACAACGTGCACACCCTCGCCGGTCAGGGCGTTCAGGTAGGTGGGCATCGTGGCCACCAGCGTCTTGCCTTCACCGGTCTGCATCTCAGCAATGCAGGCGCGGTGCAGCACAATGCCGCCGATAATCTGCACCGGGTAGGGCTTCATGCCCAGCACACGCCAGTCGGCCTCGCGGCAGACGGCAAAGGCCTCAGGCAGCAGATCATCCAGCGTCTCGCCCTTGGCAAGGCGCTCCTTGAACTCGGTGGTCTTGGCCTGCAGCTGCTCATCCGTCAGCTTGCTCATCTCCGGCTCAAGGGCAAGGACCTTGTCCTTGATCGGGTTGATGCGCTTGAGCTCCTTGTCGGAGAAGGAGCCAAACAGTTTTTCAAAAAAAGACATAACAGTTCCCCTGTATTTTCCGCCGCAGTTTGTAGAGGTGCGGCTATATAGTTTTACACATGATACTATAATACACCCGCACAGGGGTTTGTGTCAAACCTGCGCGGGTGTATTTCATAATATATTTAGTTTTTTTTGCTTCGCGGGCAGGCTGAGCAGCACCAACATCAGGAAAATGCAGCCAAAGCCCAGCGCATCCCAGCGGGTGAAGGGCGAGCCCAGCACCCGCGTGCTGAGAAGCGCGGCCGTAACAGGCTCGACAAAGCTGTACAGGCTTGCCCTCTGCGGGCCGATCAGCGGCACGCCCGACATATACAGGCTGAACGCCAGCACGTTGCCCAGCACCACCACGGTAAAAATGCCGAAAATGCCCATCGGGGTAGGGACATAGTGCATCGACCACGGGCGGAAAATCAGCGCAAACATCGCGCCGCCCATCAAGAACGCCCAGCCCTGCAGCATCGGGGTGGGGTACTGCTCCTGCAGCTTCTTCGGCCAGATGGTGTAGATAGCCACACAGCAGGCGCTGACTATGCCGGAGACAAGCGCCGCCGGGCTGATGGCAAGGCCGGTCAGGCTGCCGTGGGTGGTGATGAGGAAAACACCCACCAGCGCCAGCAGGATGGAGCAGACTTCAAACACCCGCGGCCCGCGCTTTTGCTGGATGCAGACCACCAGCAGGATAATAACAGGGGAGAGGTCCTGCAGAATTGTGCCCATCCCCGCTGAGGAGAGCTGTATCGTCAAGAAGTAGGTGAACTGGCAGCAGCTGACACCCGCCAGACCATAGACCAGCAGGTCAATGACATTGCGCGGATTCTTTTTGAAATTCCACGGGTCAAAGAGCGTTTTGCGGTCCCTGACAAAAAAGAAGCCACACAGAATCAGCCCTGCCAGAAACAGCCGGATGGGCACCAGCCATGTGGAGTCCATTCCTTCATGGGTGAACAGGTACTGCCCCATGCAGCCCGAAACGCCCCAGCACGCCGCACCGCCCATCGTCAGGCAAGCGCCTTTTACTCTGTCAGACATTTTTGTCGCTTCCCTCCAGAATCAGCCTTGCGGCCCCGCGCAGATTCTCAACCACCGGCGCGCCGGTCCCGCGCAGCTTTTCCGGCGGCTGGTGCCCGCCGGACTGCAGCACGCAGTGCACGCCCAGCGCCCGGGCTACCTCAAAATCGTGGACGGAATCGCCAATCATCACGGCCTTGTCCGGTTCAAAGCCCTCTTCTTTCAAATAGGCAAGGCCCACCTCCACCTTGCTCTTGGCGTAGATGTCGCCAAGGCCCAGCAGGCGGTCAAAATAGCCCAGGATGCCGCGCTCGGCCACCTGATTGTGCAAGGTGTCCAGCTTGCTGGCGGACAGAATCACCTGCCGCAGCCCCGCCGTGCGGAACATCTCCAGCGTCTCAACGGCGTCTGGCATCAGCGGGCAAGCCGCGCTGGCGGGGACATAGTCCTGCATATATTTTTCTGCCAGCTCGGCATAGCTGTTTTTGGAGAAATCGAACCCGGCGCGGATGTAATATTCCTCAATCGGGAAACCAAAAATCGCCCGGTACTGATTTCGGTCATACCGCTGCGGGTAGCCGTAGCTCTGCAAAAGACGGTTGAGCGCGTCCACGCAGAGCTCGACATCATCGAGCAGGGTACCGTTCCAATCCCACAAAATCAGTTCCGGGCGCATAGAGGTTACCTCGTTATTCTTCTGTAAAAATTTTATGCAGACTGTCGTTGCTCTCAATCAGCTTGACGAGGGCCACGCCCAGAACCGTGCAGCTGATGATTTCGCCGATGCCGACCGTGACCGCGTTGAACGCGGCAAGGGCCGCCGTGGGCGCACCGTCCGAGAAGAAGAAGGTAATCTCGAACGCGCCGACAATAATCATATTAAAGACAACAGGCGGCAGGGACGCCGGAATGGCCAGCCCCTTGATGCGCACATTGCGCAGCTTGTAGGTCACAAGGCAGGCCATCAGCGTGGCCAGCGTGCCAAAGACTACGTCAATGGCGGTGGAGCCAATCAGGTTGGCCAGAAAGCACCCCAGCGTGACGCCGACAATGTACTCCGCGCCAAAGACCGGCAGCAGGCAGAGGGCCTCGGCCACACGGACCTGCACCGCACCATAGCTGAAGGGGGCCAGCACCAGACAGACCACAACGTAGACAGCCGCAATGACAGCACAGCGCACAAGGCGGCGAACGGACAGTTTTTTCTGATTCATACAATACTCCGGCGGATAGATTTTGACCGCACGCAAGACCGCCAGCCTTGCGGGGTTTGCACCACCCCGTGGGGCGGTGGAGCCTAAAATCCTAAGTTGCTCAACAAACCTAAATTATAACAAAACCCGCAGGCCGTTGCAAGGCCTGCGGGAAAAATTGTAGAATATTTTGTTTACGGCAGCTCCGGGGCGTAGGCCTCCAGCGTGCGGGGCTTGCCCTCATAGACGATGGCAATGCCGTCGGGGCCGGTGTTGGCGCTGACAACACCGCCCAGCTGGAACACAATCAGCGGCGGATGGCCAAAGGCCTTCCTGCACAGCTTGACCAGCTCATCGCGCTTGGCGGTGCTGGAGGTGTAGGCCACCATATAGGGGGTGTCCTTCATGGAATCCACGCGGCTCTCCACCCACTTAATCATAGCGGCGGGCACGGCAGCGTCACCGCGAACCTTGGCCTCCACCTTGGAAATGCCCGCGTTCAGGCTGATGATGGGGCGGATGCCCAGCAAATCGCCCACCACCGCAGCGGCGGCACTGACGCGGCCGGACTTCTTCATCTGCTTCAGGCTGTAGGCGGCCAGGCAGATTTCCACGCAGTCCAGCTTCTGCTTCAGCTCGGCCACGCAGGCGGCCAGCTCGCCGCCATTGCGCACCTTGCGGGCACACTCACAGAAATACCAGCCGTAGGGCATGGAGTAGGTGTGGCTGTCGATGACCCGAATCTTCATCGTGTAGCCGGGGCGCTCCTCCTCCAGCAGCTCCATCGCCTTGATGGCGTTGTTGTAGGTGCTGGAGCCGCCTGCGTTGATGCTCAGGTACACCAGGTCGGTGTAGCCCTCGTCCACATAGCGGGCGTAAATATCGCAGAACTGCAGCTGGGTGATGGCGGCGGTGGTGGGCACACCCTGCGCGTCGCGCATCATCTGGTAGAACTGGTCATTGGTAAAGTCCTTGCGCTCCATGTATTCGACACCGTCAAGGTTGATGGGGAAGCCCACAACCTCGATGCCGTATTTATCCGCAAGCTCCTGCGGAATATCGGAACAGGAATCCGTCAGAAAACCAATCTTGCTCATTTTACATCCTCACTCCATTCGTAACGGGTCAGCTGCCCGTGGGTCTCCAAATCGGCAAAGTCCCATTGGCGCAGGGCCTCATACACGCCCACCGCCACTGCATTGGACAGGTTCAGGCAGCGCTCGCCCTTGCGCATCGGCATACGCACGCAGTCCGCCTCATGGGCGGCCAGCAGTTCCTCCGGCAGGCCGGCGTCCTCCCGCCCAAAGACGAGATATGCACCGTCCGGGTAGCTTACGTCCACATGACGGCGCGGGCCCTTGGACGTAAAGTAGAAAAACGGACCCTTGTTTCTGGCAAAAAAGTCCGCCATATCCTGATAATATGTTATATCAAGCTGGTGCCAGTAGTCAAGCCCGGCACGCTTTAATTTTTTGTCATCCACGGTAAAGCCCATCGGCCCCACCATGTGTAGCCGCGCGCCCGTCACCGCGCAGGTCCGTGCAATGTTGCCGGAGTTCTGCGGGATCTGCGGCTCGACCAGTACAATGTTTAAGGTTGGCATAAATTTACAGTCCTGTTGTCAGATTTTGTATGCTTCACTCTTGGCGCAGCTTCGGCAGGGCGTTTTCCAGCCAGACGCCCAGGCGCTCATCCGCGCCCTCGGGGGTCTGGCGGATGCACTCGGCCACAAAGGCAGCAGCCGCCTGCACCGCCGCCTGGGGCACGTTTCCCTGCAGGATGCGCCCCACCAGCACCGCGGCAAAAATATCGCCGGTGCCGTGGAACATCCGCGGCTGCAGCGGTGCCTTAACGGCATAGCCCTCGCCGCCGCGGGCCGCACCCACGCAGCCTATGTACCGCCCGCCGCCAAGGCCGGTCACGCCGGTCACAACCACCTGCGGTGCAATGCGGGTCAGCCGGGCGGCCTGCGCCGCAGCCTGCTCGGCACTGCCCACGCCGGGCAGGGGGTCGCCCAGCAGCAGCGCGGCCTCGGTCACGTTGGGCACAATCAGGTCGGCCTTGCTGCACAGACTGTACATAGCCGGAACCATATCCGAGCCCAGCCCACTGTAGAGCCGCCCGCCGTCACCCAGCACCGGGTCCACCACCTTGAGGGCGTGGGGCCACAGCGCAAAGGCCTGCTCCACCAGCTTTGCCTGCGCCGCATCCGCCAGATAGCCGGAATAGATGCAGTCAAACCTGATGCCCAGACGGTGGTACTGCGCCAGCGCAGCAGGGCCGTAGCGGGGGTCGGCCAGCTTGGCCGGGGTGCCCAGCCCGCCGGTATGGGTGGAGAGCACCGCCGTGGGCAGCGCCACAGCCTGCACGCCCAATGTCGAGAGCACCGGCACGATGACAGACAGCGCCGCCCGGCCAAAGCCCGGCAGATCATGAATGGCTAATACGGTTTTCGGCGCGTTGGTCACAGCCCAGCCTCCTTACTTTTTGATTGCTCATTGATTCTACCATAAAACAGCCCGCAAAAAAAGCCGTATTCGGGCGATTGCCCCGATTTGTTTGGTTTTTGGGCAAAGATAACAAAAAATGCCATGTGCTGACCCGCAAAATCCCGGAAGTTTCCAGCCCGCTGCGGAGCAGCAGCTTTTCCGGCTTGTGGTTCAGCGTGCGCAGCTGCCGGCCGGCACCATCCTGCGTATAGAAATCCGCCTTGTTGCGGCGCATACTCTATTTTCATGCTGCCGCTTCATTTTCAGATGTTGTGTATCCCTTTTTATTACATTACAACACGCCTGCAGAAGGGTGCGCAACAAAAAAGCTGCGAAAAAGTCGCACTTTTTCGCAGCTTGTGTGAATATTTTTTTCGGCAATCCGGCCTTACAGCACCCGCACGCGGATGGCGGACTCAATGGCGCGCAGCTGGACGGCCAGGTCATCTGTCACGTTGCCGGTGACGTCCAGCATGGTGTAGGCAACGTCCTTTTTGCTCTTGTTCACCATGTTCTCAATGTTCAGGTGTGCCTCGGTCAGCACGCCGGTGATGGCGGAAATCGCGCCCGGCGTATTTTTGTGAATCATGCAGATACGGCGACCGCCGACACGGGGCTGGCTGACATCCGGCAGGTTGACGCTGTGGATGATGTTGCCGTTTTTCAGGTAGTCACTCAGCTCGGCGGCAGCCATCACGGCGCAGTTTGTCTCGCTCTCCGGCGTGCTGGCACCCAAGTGCGGCGTGCAGCAGACGCCCTTGACGCCGAGCAGCTCCTCGGTGGGGAAATCGCAGAAATACTGTGCCACCTTGCCGCTGTTCAGCGCATCCAGCAGGGCGGCATTGTCCACCAGCTCACCGCGGGCAAAGTTCAGCACGCGGACACCATCCTTGCACATGGCCAGCGTCTGGCCGTTGATGGTATGGCGGGTCGTGGGCAGGTAGGGGACATGGATGGTCAGGTAGTCGCAGCGCGGCAGCATATCGCCCAGCGTGACACAGTGCTGCACACTGCGGGAGAGGCTCCACGCGGCGTCAATCGAGATGTAGGGGTCATAGCCCAGCACCTCCATGCCCAGTGCCACGGCGGCGTTGGCCACGCGAGCACCGATAGCGCCCAGACCGATGACACCCAGCGTCTTGCCGCGCAGCTCGGGGCCGACAAAGGCCTTCTTACCCTTTTCCACGTCCTTGGCAATCGTGTCGCGGCCCTTCAGGGTCTGCGCCCAGTTCACGGCGTCCACCAGATTGCGGCTGCCCGCCACCAGCGCGCCGATGACGAGCTCCGCCACCGCGTTGGCGTTCGCGCCCGGCGTGTTAAAGACAACAACGCCCTTGGCCGTGCAATCCTCGACCGGAATGTTGTTGGTGCCCGCGCCCGCACGGGCAATGGCCAACAGGCTGTCCGGCAGCGGGGCCTCGTGCATATCCGCACTGCGCACCAGAATACCCTGGGGAGCCGCGGCCTCGTTGTCAATTTCAAACTGGTTGGCAGGCAGCTTGGCCAGACCCACCGGCGAGATAGCGTTCAACGTCTTGATTGTGTACATATAGAATTCCCCCTCTTATGCGTGTGCCTTGCGGAACTTCTCCATGAAGTCGACCAGCTTGTCAATGCCCTCCGGCGGCATAGCGTTGTAGATGGAAGCGCGCATACCGCCGACCAGGCGGTGGCCCTTCAGGTTCACAAAGCCCGCCTCGGTGGCGGCGGCGCAGAACGCCTTGTCGGTGTCGGCGTCGGGGCTGGTGAAGGTGACATTCATCATGCTGCGGTACGGTTTCTCCACCGGGTTCTTGTAGAAGTCCTGCCCGTCCAGATAGTCATACAGCACTTTGGCCTTAGCGGCGTTGATTTTCTGCATATTTTCAAGCCCGCCGACCTCGTTCTCGAGGTAGTTCATCACGAGGCCGGTCATATAGATGCACCAGCACGGCGGCGTGTTGTACATGCTGTCGGCGTTCAGCAGGGTGGTGTAGTTCATCATTGTGGGGATTTTGTCCGGCGTCAGGCCCTTGGCGGCGTTGCCCAGCAAATCTTCGCGCACAATGGCAACCGCCATGCCCGCGGGGGCAATGTTCTTCTGCACGCCAAAGTAGATAACGCCGTACTTGCTGACGTCCACCGGCTCCGAGCAGATCATCGAGCTCATATCCGCAATCAGGGGCACGCCGTCCACCTGCGGCACATCGTCATATTTTGTGCCAAAAATCGTGTTGTTCTGGCAGATATGAATGTAGCTGGCGTTCGGGTCATAGTCGATGCCCTTCACATCCGGGATGTAGGTGAAGTTTTTGTCCTTGCTGCTGGCAGCAATGCGGGCCGTGCCGAATTTGGCCGCCTCCTCGGCGGCCTTCTTGCTGAAGTTGCCGGTCACAAGATAATCCGCCGTGCCGGTGGTCATAAAGTTCAGCGGCACCATCGCAAACTGCTGGGTCGCGCCGCCCTGGAAAAAGCCCACCTTATAATTATCCGGGATGTTCAGCACCCGGCGCATGGCGGCCTCGGTGTTGTTGATAATTTCATCAAACCATTTACTGCGGTGGCTCATCTCCATCACACTCATGCCGGAGCCGTGGTAGTCCAGCAGCTCTGCCTGTGCGGTTTTCAGAACAGTCTCCGGCAGCATCGAAGGGCCGGCGCTGAAATTGTAAACTCTAGCCATCTTTATTTCCTCCAGTAAATCGAAATGCGATCCGCCCGCGGCGCATCGCATCTGCCGCGCCGCTGCGGTATGCCCTTATTATAGGCCATTTTTCTTTTGCCGGGCAAGCGGGCAAATTTACGAAAAACGCCCCGATTCCGGGAAGTGTTTCTGCAATGTGGCAAAATGTTTTCTCTGTAGGGACATTATGTGCCACATTTGTAAAAGATATTTGGAGTTTTTGCCAGTAGTGCGCCTTGAAATTTGTGCAATATTTTATCTTGCTTTTCAATCTACCACAAGTGTAAAATATATACAGTGTTAATTGCCACGTTTGTAAAATATAGTTACTCACCATCCCACTACAGCGCGGAGCGGGAAACTCAACGCCCCGCACCCCTCTCTCTAACCACACCATTATAAAAAAGGAGCCTCTCATGGAACAGCTTTCCCGCAGTGAAGAACAGGTTATGGCCGCGCTCTGGGCCTGCAACCGCGCCGCAACACGGCGCGAGATTGCGGCGCATCTGCCGCCGGAGTGCCGCTGGGCCGATTCCACCCTGCTCAACTTCCTGCTTCGCCTTGAAAAAAAGAGCTTTGTCCGCGCCGAAAAGCAGGGCAACAAAAACCTGTACACGCCGCTGGTGCGCCGTCTGACCTACTGCGGGGCCGTCAGCCAGGCCCATCTGCAGACGCTCTACGGCGGGGACATCCGCGCCATGGTGCGTGCGTTGGCCGACACCGGCCGCCTGACCTACGCCGACACCGAGCGCCTTCTGCGCTGGCTGACCGAATATCAGGCCGCCAACCCCGAGTATGACTATGAGTGAGCGCTGGGCTCGCCCCGCATCTCCACCATATCCTGCCAGAAACGCTTCTGCACGTGGTTCATCTGGGCCTTTTCGTTGCGGCGCCCCTCAATGGTCAGTGCCTTGAAGAACCGCTTCCACAGCTGCTGCCAGTTCAGCTCCGCCTCGTCTGTGCAGGGGGTATAGTGTTCCATCGCCAGATACTGTACCTGCCCGCCGCGGCGCAGCAGGGCCATACCGTGCACCGCGTCAAAAATCAAAAAGTCCTCATCGGGCAGGCGGCTGCAAAAATGCCCGCGCAGCAGTGGCAACACCCGGTTCTTGGGGTGGATGACCGCGCCCAGCATCCCTTCGCGCTCCTCAAAACGGATGAATTCAATCAGCTTGCCCGCCTCGTTGTTCACAGCGCGCTCCAGCCGGAACGCCGCTGCGGCGTCTGGGTCGCCCAGCATCTGCACCGCCCCGGGGCCGCGTGCAAAGCAGAGCCGCGCAAAACGCAGCAGCGTCAGATCCTTGCCCGGCTCCGTGCTGAGAAAGCCGGTTGTAATGCGGTCTTTCACCTGCCAGCCCAGCCGGTCCAGCCCCGCCGCCACGCGCCGGGCGCGCTGCAAATCGGTCGGGATGTCCCGCGTGCCGAACAGGTTCAGCTGGCCCTCCTCGGGCGGGCAGACCTCCGCGGGGATTTCCTTGCGGGTATAGCTCTCAAACACGCAGCACAAAAAGCCCGCAAAGCTGCCGTCATAGCAGTAGGCCGTGTCGGTCACATTCGCTGTGTAAGACATTGCAGCGCCTCCTGCCGCACCGTTTTTGCCGCCGTGTCCGCCGCCATACCGTTGGCGGCCAACTTCTGCACAGCCGGTGCGGCGTCCGGCATGGCCTTCGGCACAAAGTCATCCAGCGAAAGCTGCTGGATTCCCACGCTGAACGCCTTGGGGTCCAGCAGCGCATTGGCAATCTCGGCGCGGCTGCCGTGTGCCGCCGCCTTGCCCCGGCAGGTGATGAAATACTGGGCCCGCTTGAGCACAACGCCGATGCGTTTCAGCTCGGCCATACCCAGATTCTGCACGCGCCGCGCCTGCAATATGCGCAGGGCGCTCTTGGGCCCGATGCCCGGCACCCGCAGCAATTCCTCCTTGGTGGCCGTGTTGACCTCCACCGGGAAAAAGCCCGGGTGGCGCACGGCCCAGGTGCATTTGGGGTCCAGATAGGGGTCAAAATTTGGCTCCTCATCGGTCAGGAGCTCCCCGGCCGTAAAGCTGTAATACCGCAGCAGCCAGTCGGCCTGGTAAAGGCGGTGCTCCCGCAGCAGGGGCGGGGCCGTGTGCAATGCGGGCAGGCGTGCGTCCGCAACAACCGGCAGATAGGCCGAGTAAAACACGCGCTTGAGCGAGTATTTTTTGTACAGTCCTTCCGTCAGTTCCATAATGTGGCGGTCGGTCTCCGGCGTTGCGCCAATAATCATCTGGGTGCTCTGCCCGGCCGGGGCAAAGGGCTTTGCCCCGCGGTAGAGCACCATCTCGCGCCGGCTTTGGGCGCTTTGCACCGCTATCTGGCCCATCGGGCGCAGGATGGCAGTCTTTTTCTTGTCCGGGGCCAGCGTCGTCAGGCTTGTCTCGCTGGGAAGCTCGATGTTGACCGAAAGCCGGTCAGCCAGCCGCCCGATCTTCTCCACCAGAAGCGGATCCGCGCCGGGGATGGTCTTGGCGTGGATGTAGCCGTTGAAGTGGTACTCCTCCCGCAGGATGCGCAGTGCCTCGATCATCAGCTCCATCGTGCGGTCGGGCGTGCCCAGCACCGCGCTGGACAGAAAAAGCCCTTCAATGTAGTTGCGCCGGTAGAAGCCGACCGTCAGCTCTGCCAGCTCCCGCGGGGTAAAGCTCGCCCGCGGGCGGTCATTGGAACGGCGGTTGACGCAGTAGCTGCAATCATAGCTGCACACATTGGAGTAGAGCACCTTCAAAAGCGACACACACCGCCCGTCCGGCGTGAAGGCGTGGCAGATGCCCGCCGCCACACTGCTGCCCAGCGCTCCGGGGCGGCCCGGCCGGTTCACGCCGCTGGAGGTACAGGCAACATCATATTTGGCACTGTCTGCCAGTATTTCCAGTTTTTCCATCAAATCCATGCTGCCGCCTCCGAAAAAAGGGTATAAAAAATACAGCCCGCCGCATATCCTTGCTTTGCAAGGCGCGCCGCGGGCAGCATTTTTAAAAAATTTTCAGTTGTGTGGCTGAAAGTCCAAATTATAGGACTTGCCGTGTGCTACAATAGAATTGCAGCAGGAGAAATCACCACTTCGCCTTGGTCTCCACAACCTTACCGGCAATATACAGGTGGTCAAGCTCCTCGCCCTTGATGACCAGCTCCTCATAGGCAGGGTTGAAGGGGTGCAGGATAACCGAGTTGCCGCGTTGGATGTATTTCTTCAGGGTGCCCTCGCCGTCAGCGCCGTAGACCAGCACACCAAGGTCACCGTTGTCCAGTGTGTTCTGGCGGTGGACGAGCGCCAGATCGCCGTCAGAGATGCGCGGCTCCATGCTGTCGCCCTTTACCACCAGAAAGAAGTAATTCTCCGGGTCCTTGACGCAGGCGTACTCCTTGCCGTAGTCCTCCTCAAAGGCCAGCGCACCATAACCGGCGCGCACCGTGCCCACCACAGGAATCTGGGACTCGGTATAGCGGCTGAAGGCGTTGCGGCCCACCGCAGCGGTGGAGCCCGGCTCCTGACGCAGGCCCAGCAGCACATCCGCGGGCGTCTCCAGAATCTCTGCCAGACGCGCTACCGTCTGCGGGTCAGGGGTGGAGCGCCCGGTTTCCCACTTGCCGACAGCCTGCTGGGTGACGCCCAGCATTTTGGAAACCTCTGCCTGACTGTATCGTTTGGCCTTGCGGGCCGCTTTCAAGCGCTCTGCAAACATCTGGAAAACTCCTTTATAAAAAGTAGGACAATGCCTGTCTCACCGGCAAATCTATTTCGTTAGTCTCATTATACAACCGTCCGTGGTTTTTGTAAAGAGTCTTTTGCAAATTATTTCAAAAATAAGTTGTAAATTTATCTTGACAACAACCATCAGATGTATTATAGTAAATACAACGAACGAGGTTGTAACATTCGTTGTTAAATTGCGGCAGCCGGGCGTCTGCGGCGTCGGCTCATTGGAGGTAACGGTATGAACTGGGAACTTATCAAGCACAAAATTTGCAGGCTTCTGGCAACAACCGCCATCCTTCTGGGCGGCACGATGCTGAGCGCGGCGGCCAGCGGCACAATGCCCCTGTGGGCCGCAGTTGTGGGCCTTTGTGCGGCCGTTGTGCTGCTCAATGCGGTCTGCGGCATCCTGTTGGAGGCCCCCGCCGCGCAGGAGGCCGCGCCCCGCAAGCGTCCCACCGTACAGCTGCGCGTTGTGCGCGGCGGCCACGCTGCCTGATTTTGCCAACCCTATTCCTTGTGATACACATATAACTGCGGCAAGCCCCGCACAGCCTTGCCTGTGCGGGGCTTGCCGTACACAAAATTCTATGCTACAATGAGGAAAACGCAAAAAGGATGTGGTCATATGAAGTTGCTGGAGATTTGCGTGGACAGTCTGGCCTCCGCCCGGGCCGCGCAGCAGGGCGGGGCAGACCGTTTGGAATTTTGCAGTGCGCTGGCTGTGGGCGGCCTGACCCCCTACGCAGAGCTGCTGCGGCAAATCAAGGCCGAGATGTCACTGCCGGTGCGCTGCCTGATGCGCCCGCGGGCCGGGGACTTCCTTTACACGAAGGAGGAAATCACGCTGCTCTGCCACCAGATTGCCGCCCTGCGCACCGCCGGGGCGGACGGCTTCGTCATCGGTGCGCTGACGCCGGAGGGTGATCTGGATCTGCCCGCCATGCGGGCGCTGCTGGACGCCTGTGGCGGCGCGCCTGTCACTTTACACCGCTGTATCGACGTTTCCCGCGATTTATCCGACACCTACCGTGCAGCGGCAGCGCTGGGCATAGACACCGTGCTGACCAGCGGCGGGGCGGCCAGCTGCCGTCAGGGTGTATCCCAGCTGGCCGATTTACTGCGCCTGCGGGACGAGCTGAACGGCCCCGAGGTGCTCATCGGCGCGGGCGTCAACGCCGCCGTCATTGAGGAGCTGCGGGCCGCATTGCCCGGGGCGCGGGCCTTCCACGCCAGCTGCAAGGCCCTGCGGGAAAGCGGTATGCGCTTCCGTCGCGAGGGCGTCCCGATGGGCCTGCCCGGTCTGGACGAGTGGCACATCCAGCAGACCGACCCCGCCGCGGTGGCCGCCGCCAAGGCTGCGATTCTGCGATAAAGCCCACTCCTCATCCGGCGCTGCGCGCCGCCTTCTTCCGCAGGAGGAGGCTTTTCATACCGCACTAACCAAAAGCCGCCTGCCGATTTTTCACATCGGCAGGCGGTTTTTCATTCATCATAGGGGTCATCGAACAGCCCGAACAGGGAGGTTTTTTCCAAATCGGACGCGGTGTATTCCCGTATCTGGTGCACCGGCTGAAAGCCGCCGGTATCCTCGGCGGCGCGGCGGCCGTGGTGGCTGCGGGTTTCGGCGGCCACAGCGGCCGCCAGCTCCTCGCGGGGCAGCTCACCACCGTCCTCGTCCTCATCGTCCCCGCCGCTGTCGGGGGTCAGCTCCAGCTCCTCCAGCAGGCTCTGGATGGCCTCGCAGTCCTCGGGCACGTCGGTCAGGCTGGCACCGTAGTGGCAGAACAGCACCGTGCCCTCACTGTCCAGAATCAGCGTCAGCGGCAGCTGCTGCTCCGCACCCTTCACCGGCTGGTAGCCCTGCTTTTTGGCCTCCCGCAGGATGCGCCACCCCTCCAGCGAGTAGCTCATCAGGGTGCTGCGGCTGGTGGGGATGTTCAGGTGCTCATACAAAACGCCCGCGGCGTCGCAGAGCAGGGGATAGGGCAGCGTGTCCGGGCCGATGCTGCGGGCCAGCTTGTCCGCACGGGAGCGCACCACCAGCGCAAAGCCGCCGTCATAGAGGGATGAGTATGTATCCGCGTAGCGACTGGCAAAGGTGCGGGTGATGGGGTGACCGAAATTTGCCATAAACACAAGCACCAGCGGTGCCTTTTTGGCCAACAGGTCCCGGAAGCGGTTGCCAGCGCTGTAGGGGGTATCGTACACAAAAAAGGGCAGCTTGTCCCCAACGCGAATTCTGTCCGCCATTGAACAAACCACCCTCTTTCTGTAAAATACCCAAAAGCCCGGACAGGGTAAGCCCTGCCCGGGATGTGTTCTGTAAAGACCCGCACAGCCGTCTGCAGCCAATCAAAACCTACCGGTACAGGCAGGTGGGTACCCTACGTGGGTGTTCATGCTCCCTTCTTCAGCCAAAGGCGGGAAGGTCTGCAATCCGGCTCACGACCCGGATTCCCAAAATTTGATTAGTAGGATTTTATAAGGCCGCAACAAATCGAACCGCGCAGGGTGAAAAAGCCTTGCGGCCTCTTACTGCAGCTCAGAATCGTCGATGTCGTACATCGCACGCAGGCGCTCCTCGAACACCTTGCCGACGGTGATAAGTTCCTCATCATCGTCCACGATGTCCATATACTCGCCCTCGTCATCGGTGCCGATGCGCATCAGAATCAGCTCGGCATCCTCCTGCAGGCTCTCGGGATCCTCCTGATAGGGGATGACAGCCAGATAGCGGGTGCCATTGACCTCGGTAGCGTCAATCACCTCAAAGGTGACCTCCTTGCCGTCCTCGTCCTCCAGCGTCAGCAGATCGGGAGCAGCCTCCTCCAGCATTTCGGGGCTCAGTTCGTCAGACATAAGTGACCTCCTGTGGTCGTTTGTATTTGATGCTTATAGTGTACCCTTTTTTTCCTCAAACGTCAAGGGTGTTCAAGTGGGAAGTTCTGTGGTATAATAAATTTAATTGGATTTTTGACGGAGGCTTCCGGATATGCACAAAAAACTCTGCCTGCTGCCCGCGCTGGCACTGGCCCTGCTCTGCGCTTGCAGCAGGGCCGAAACCAAAACCCCGCCCACGCGTGAGGCTGTCGCCAGCACCGAGCGCCAGTTTACCACCCCCGCCGTGGGGGACACCATCGCGGTATTTGACACCTCTCTGGGGGAGGTGCGCGCCGTCCTCTACCCGGATACCGCGCCGATGGCTGTCTACAATTTTGTGGGGCTGGCCCGCAGCGGATACTACGATAACACAAGCATCTGGCGCAGCGAGTACGGCTTTGCCGTGCAGGGCGGCGATGCCACCGGCACCGGCACCGGGACGGGCGGCTCCACCATCTGGAGCAACAACCCCTACCCGCTGGAGGCCAGTGCCGACCTGAAGCACTACGCCGGGGCGCTCTGTGCCGCCTTCGCCGCAGGCGGTGACGTGCAGGGCGGCAACAGCCAGTTCTATTTCGTCACAGCCCTGCCGGACAGCGTCAGCAGCGAGGAACAGCAGGCCGAGCTTGCCCAGAACGGCTACACGGACTCTCAGGTTGCCGCCTACGCCGCGGCGGGTGGGTTGCCGTATCTTGACAACACCGACACCGTGTTCGGGCAGGTCTATCAGGGTATGGACATTGTGGACGCCATGGCCTGCGTGGACACCGTGAAGGACGAGGACGGCAATGACACCTACCACCCCACCGAGGAAGCCGCCATCACCATCTACCACGTGACCATCACCACCTACGCCGCCGAGCCGGACAACGGCCTGGAGACGGTGGGCTGATACCAACAGTATATGCAAAAATGCCCCCGCAGAGCTTTGGCAGAACTGCCAAACTTTGCGGGGGCCGGTTGTCTATTATGCTATTTTCAAAAGCTTTCCCTGAGGAGGGAAAAAGGCTTTTGCGGTTTATTTCTTCGTGTTTCCGCCCATGCGGCGGTCACGGCGTGCATACTCTTCCAATGCCTTGTCAAAGCAGTCCTTCGTGAAGTCGGGGAAGAGCACCGGCGTGAAGTAGAACTCCGCGTAGGCGCACTGCCACAGCAGGAAGTTGGACAGCCGTTCCTCGCCGCTGGTGCGAATCATCAGGTCCACCGGCGGCAGATCATGGTAGAGGTGCTTTTCGATGACCTTCTCATCAATGGCCTCCGGCGCCAGCGTTCCGGCCTTGACCTCAGCGGCAATGGCGCGGGTGGCGTCGGTCAGCTCGGCATGGCTGCCGTAGTTCAGGCAGAAGTTCACAATGCCCTTCTCGTTGTCCTTCGTCAGGTTCATCATATAGTCCATGGCATCCAGCACACGCTGCTGCAGGCCGTCGCGGCGGCCGCTGAACAGCACTTTGCAGCCGCGCTCGTTCATCTCATCGGCAATGGTGCGGAAGTTGTTGGCAAACAGGTCCATCAGGTAGCCGACTTCCTTGGCATCGCGGCTGAAATTCTCGGTGGAAAAAACATAGAGCGACAGCACAAAGACGCCGCGGTCACCGACGGCGTAGCGGGTGATTTCGCGCAGGCGGTCAAAACCGGCCTTGTGGCCCATGCTCACCGGCATCAGGCGCTGCTTGGCCCAGCGGCGGTTGCCGTCCACAATGATGGCCACATGGGTGGGGAAGCGGGGTTCAGCGTTCGGCATAACAGTTCTCCTTTTTTATTGCTCGGGGCGCACCAGCTCCGGCGGCTCCTCGCCGGGGTGATGGCTGCGCCAGTTCAGAAAGCTCTCCAGAATGACCGCGGCGGAAACCGAGTCCAGCCGTTCCTTCCGCTTGGCGCCGAAGGTGTCGTTGTCCGCCAGAATTGCGGCGGCGGAAACGGTGGTGCGGCGCTCGTCCCACAGCACAACCGGCACACCCGCGGTGTTGGCCAGACGCTGGGCAAACCGGCGGCTCTTGTTGGCGCGGCTGCCCTCGGTGCCGTCCATATTTCTGGGCAGGCCGCAGACAAGGCCCTGTGCGCTGCGGGCGGTGAAAACCTCCGTCACGGCGGTGGCCACCTTGTTCATACTTTTTTCTTCAATCTGCGGCGTGATGGGGGAGGTGATGGTCTCCCCGGCGTCACACCCGGCAAGCCCGGTGCGGGAATCGCCGTAATCAACAGCAAGCCATTTCATAGGGGCAGTGCTCCTTTACAATTTTCCTGTATTTTTTATTATAGCATAAAAAAGCTGCTCTGAACAGAGCCAGAGCAGCGGAAAATGCAGCAAGGTATTTCTGCGGGTACAGCCTTACACCAGGCTGCCCTTCAAGCGCTTGTCCAGCTGGATGGTCAGCACGGCGGCAAGCACAATTTTCACGGCATCGCCGGGCAGATAGGGCAGAACGCACCAGCCCATTGCGCTGACAAGGTCAGCGCCGGTCAGCACCATAAACCAGATGGTGCCCAGCACGTAGCAGGCGGCGCAACCCACCACCATTGCCACGCAGAGCGACCAGAACTTACGGCCCAGCGCCTTGGTCAGCAGCGCCGTGAGCAGCGCGGCCAGAATGTAGCCGATGGCATAGCCGCCGGTCTTGCCGAAGATGGCAGACGGCCCGCCTTGAAAGTTGGCCAGCACCGGCACGCCGATGGCCGCCAGCGCGATAAACACAACCTGACTGGCCGTGCCCCAGACCGGGCCCAGCATCGTGCCCGCCATATAGACGGCAAACAGCGCCAGATTGATGGGCACGCCCCACGGCATCGGGACAGCAATCTGGCTGCACACAGCAACCAGCGCGGTGAACATGGCGCACAGCACCATACGGCGGACGTTGGAAGAAGTTTTTGTCATAAGTAGTACCCCTCTTTTTATAATAATCGCACGCTTGCTTCGCCGCTGTTCAGGGCGGCGGGGCGACTTTCGCCGTCAAAGCGTACAACCAGTTTACATTCGTCATCAATGCCCAGCACCACCGCCTGCCGCGGCTCGCCCCTGCGGGGTGCAACGCACACCCGGCGGCCCACCAGCGCCTGACGGCGGCGGTACTCCTCCAGAAAGCCGCTGCGGTTTCCGGCGCGGTACATCGGCCAGAACTCGTTCAAAAACGCAGCGGCCAGCGTGGCACGCGCACCGGGGGCCGGGGTGCCGTCATACAGCGCCCCCGCCACCTCCTGCAGGTCGGCCGGCCAGCCCTCTGCCGGGGCCGCCACATTGAAGCCCAGCCCCAGCACCGCATAGTCCAGCATCCCGGATTCCAGATCCAGCGCGGCCTCGGTCAGGATGCCGCAGACCTTTTTGCCGTCCTTCCACAGGTCATTGACCCACTTGATTTGGATTGGCGTGCGGCAGAGCCCTTCAGCGGCGCGGGCTGCAGCCACGGCCGCCATAGCCGTCAGGCTGACCGCCTGCCGGGCGCCGATTTCCGGCCGCAGCAGCACGCTGAGATACAGCCCGCCGGGCGGGGAGTAGAAGCTGTGCCCACCGCGGCCCCGGCCCGCCGACTGCGCCTGTGCAATCAGCACCAGCCCCTCCCGCGCACCGTCATCGGCGCGGGCACGCAGGGCGGCGTTGGTGCCGGGCAGGCGGTCAACCACCTCAATCTGCAGAGCGTTCATCGGGTCACCGTTCATCTGGGCGGCAATGGCGGCGGCGTTGAGCACATCGACATTTTTCGGCAGGGTGTAGCCGCGGTTGGTCACGGCCTCGATGGGGATGCCGTCGCTGCGCAGCGCCGCCACTGCCTTCCAGACTGCCGTGCGGCTGACGCCCAGCCGGGCGGCCAGCTCCTGCCCGGAGATATACTGCCCGCGGACGGCGTCCAGCGCCGCCAGCACCTCCTGCTTGACCATTCGTAGCACACCCCCCTGTTTGGCCTGACTGTAGGCCAGTATACCGCGCCGGGCGGCAGAATGTCAACGCAATTTGCCGTAAGCGGTTGACAATCTTGCAAAATCCTTGCACTTTTTCCTGTTTTCCCTTGATTTTCTGCCCATATTGTATACAATCAAACCAATATTATCTACATTATTATAATGCTATAATGTTCGTGTTCACAGGCCGGGCGACGGTTTGCCCTCCCTGCGCCTTTTTATACAGGAGGTTATGTAAGGCAAAACGCAAAAGCCCCGCAGGCTTACGCCTGCGGGGCTTTTGCTATGATGCAAACAGATTTCTGGGAAATGCTTTATCAGCGCTGGATACGGCCGGAACCGTCGCCGCCAGCCAACTTCTCGACCTCGGCAACCGTGACCATGTTGTAGTCGCCCTCGATGGAGTGCTTCAGAGCAGAAGCAGCAACGGCGAACTCAACAGCATCCTGGGTGCTCTTGCCGTTCAGCAGGGCGTAAATCAGGCCGCCGCCGAAGGAGTCACCGCCGCCAACGCGGTCGATGATGCGCAGCTCGTACTTCTTGGAGAAGCAGTACTCGTTGGAGGCAACGTCATACAGCATGGCGCTCCAGCCGTTGTCGGAAGCGGAATGGCTCTCACGCAGGGTGATGGCAACCTTCTCAAAGCCGAACTTGTCAGCCAGCTGCTTGGCAACGCTCTTGTAGCCCTCGCGGTTGATTTCGCCGGCGTAGATGTCGGTAGCCTCAGCCTCGATGCCGAACACGTCCTTGGCATCCTCCTCGTTGGAGATGCAGACGTCAACGTACTGGCACAGGTCGGTCATGGCAGCGCGGGCCTGCTCACGGGTCCACAGCTTGCCGCGGTAGTTCAGGTCGCAGCTGATCTTGACGCCGTGAGCCTTAGCAGCCTTGCAGGCCTCGCGGCAGATTTCGACAACGTTCTCGCCCAGGGCCGGGGTGATGCCGGTGAAGTGGAACCAGTCCACGCCCTCGAAGATGGCGTCCCAATCGAAGTCAGCGGTGGTAGCCAGCTGAATGGCGGAGTTGGCGCGGTCATAGATGCAGACGGAACCACGCTGAGAAGCGCCCTTCTCGTTGAAGTAGATACCAACACGGTCACCGCCGCGGGTAATCTTGCTGGTGTCAACGCCGTAGCGGCGCAGGCTGTTCACAGCGGCCTGACCGATGGCATGGGCGGGCAGCTTGGTAACGAAGGCTGCGTCAACGCCGTAGTTGGCCAGAGAAACAGCAACGTTGGCCTCGCCGCCGCCGAAGGTGAACTCCAGGTTGTTGGCCTGAACAAAGCGCTCATAGTTGAACGGCTGCAGACGGATCATCAATTCGCCAAAAGTAACGACTTTCATGGTGAACTCCTTTTATAATAGTATTTAAATGATAGGGGAGTAGCGCCCGCGAAAGAGCGCACACCCTATAGCTTTACAGTTTCAAGGGGCGCAATCAGCGCTGAACCAGATGGAAGGCAAAGCCGGCAATTTCGTCAGCGAAGTAGATGGCAACGGTCTTGCCGTCCTTGACGTTCTTGCTGTCCATATCAAACTTGACGCCGCGCTGGCCCAGATGGTAGATGGCGCGGTCAACGTTGTTGGTCAGGATAGCAATGTGGCCGTTGGTGCCGCGGCCCGGCTTCTTCATGATCTCGAATTCCTTCTTGCCCACGAAGATGCTGCTGTTGCCGACCTTGACGGCCATGCTCAGCAGATTAGCGATGGTCTCAGCCGTCTTGGCGGCCTCGTCCTCGTTGGCGCAGTTGATGCCGATGTGGCCCAGCTCCAGACCCAGCATAACGTCAACAGCCTCGCGGCTCATAGCGGTGATTTCATCCCATGCGCCGGCCTTGATCTTGTCGCTCTTGCACATCCAGGTGCCGCCAACAGCGATGATCTGGTTGTAACCCAGATAGTTGTTGACGTTCTTGGCATTGACGCCGCCGGTGCACATCCACTTGCAGGTCTTGAGGGCAGCGCCGATGTTCTTCAGCTTGTCCACGCCGCCGTTGGCCTCTGCGGGGAAGAACTTGACAACCTCGCAGCCCATGTTCATGGCCTGCTGCATCTCGCCTGCGGTGGCGGTGCCGGGCATCATGATGCCGCCCTTGTCGATAACGTGCTGGCAGACCTCGGGGTCAAAGCCGGGGGCGACGATGAAGGAAGCACCGGCAGCCATAGCGCGGTCAGCCTGATCAACGGTCAGGACAGTGCCTGCGCCCAGCAGCATATCGGGCAGCTCCTCATGAATCTTCTTGATGCACTCCTCAGCGCAGGCGGTACGGAAGGTGACCTCTGCGGCAGGCAGGCCACCGGCCATCAGGGCCTTGCACAGGGGCAGGGCCTCATCCACGCTGTTGAAAGCAATGACCGGGATAATGCCGATCTCATACACACGCTGCAAAACAGAATTCATAGCAATTCTCCTTCACTGATTCTGTGCGGCCGCCCGGCCATACTGCGCCGCGGCATAGCACGCACTTGGTTACTTTCTATTATAAACACCGCGGCGGCGGGCGTCAATCGGGCAAAAAGTGCCAAGAAACCGCACGATTTTTGTCGGTTTCGTTCAGGATTCCGCAATTCGGAAAAGAGCTTGAAAAAACCGGGCAACTCTGGTATAATCGTTCCATAATACGGAACGGTTTCAGCAAATTTGCAAGTCCTGCAAATTATGAATTTTTTGTTAAATTTCGTTCAGGAGGCAGCGTATGGCAGAAAAAGGCGGCGTACAGAGCGTGGAACGCATCTTCCAGCTCATTGAGCATCTGGCGGCGCACCCCACCGGGGTCAGCCTGCAGCGGCTGGCAGGGGAGACCGAGTTGGCCAAAAGCACCGTGCACCGCCTGCTGGCCAGCCTGGTCGGGCTGGGCTATGTGGTGCAGGACGAGGAAAACGGCCACTACCGCCTGACCTTAAAAATGTTTGAGCTTTCCAGCGGCATTGTGGACAGCATGGACATTATGGGCGTGGCCAAGGCGCATCTGGAGCGCCTGAGCCAGCGCACCGGCGAGGCCGTGCATCTGGTCATCCGCGACGGGCGGGACATTGTCTACATTTATAAAACCGAAAGCGGCCCGATGCGTATGTCCAGCCGCGTGGGTCTGCGCAGCCCGCTGTACTGCACCGGCGTGGGCAAGGCCATCCTTGCCACCCTGCCCGGCGATGAGCTGGAGGACATCTGGACGCACAGCAACGTGCAGAAACTGACCGACAAGACCATCACCGACCTTGAGGAGCTGCGCAGCCAGCTGGTGGAGGTCCGCGCCAACGGCTACGCCATCGATGATGAGGAAAACGAGCTGGGGGTCCGCTGTGTGGCCGTGGCCATCCCCGGGCCGGACGGCCGCGCGGAGAGCGCGTTTTCCATCAGCGGTTTGGCGCCCTATATGACGCCCGAGCGCATCCGCCGCATTGCCACGCTGGCGCTGGACGCCCGCACCGATATTCTGGCCGATTTGGGGCTGAAATAACCAAGCGCCTATGCCGTACAAACTGCGGCATAGGCGCTTTTTTGTGCGGGCGGGCAATGCCCGCCCCCTACAGCTTGCCCCGGCCCGGTGCAGGGTCATTCCGCCCCGCGCTCTGCCTTACCCGCAGCCGGGTTTGCCTCCACGCCCCGTATCAGCTCCTCCGCCGGCACGCCATACAGCTTCGCCAGCGCCAGCAAGTTTGTCGTGCTGGGGTCTGCGCTGCCGTTCTCCCATTTGGAGACCGTCTGACGGCTGACGCCTAAGCTTTCGGCTTCAAACTCCTGCGTCATCTGGCAGCGGGTACGGTGGGCCTTCAGTGTCTCTCCCAGTGTCCGCTTCACGGCCTGCTTTTCCTCCCGCACCTCCCTGCTGCCGATGTACTTTTTCAGTGCCCGCACGATCAGCACAAACAGATACACCGCTGCCGCCGCAAGCACAACCGCAAGCAGGATATTGAGAGTGGTAAGCCATACTGCCATCTTCATACTAGCTTTTCTCCTTTCGGTTTTCTGCCCTAACTATACCAGAAGCGCCCCCGCGACACCAGCAACTATCGTGTACATTTTGGTGTACATTGTAAAAAACGACCCGGCTGCATACTTTTTGCAGCCAGGTCATTGCGTTTAAAACTGGTCGAGAATCGCCAGCAGCTTGTCCAGACTGCGCTCGTTGACTTCCAGAATCAGGATATCGCAGCCGGGGTGCTCGACCACACCCAGCGTGAAAGTGTCAATGTGCTCCCGCCAGCTGTTGGTAAAGCGTGCCTGCAGATACGGCATATAATACTCGCTGAAGGAATCCCCGATGACCCGCACGGCGCGGCTGTCTTTTTCAAACATCCGGGCATAGCCGGGCACAACGTATCGTTCCTCGGCGGGCAGGCTGGCATACAGCGCCGCCACGTTTGCCATATCGCCGGTGGTGGTTCCCTCTGTGTCCACCGGGTAGCTCTCCGGCGGGAGGGTCGGCATATCCAGCGCTTCAAAGATGCCATCCAGCCCAATCAGCGCGCCCACGGCGTTCCAGTGGGTGTCGGTCTTGTAGTAGAGCAGCCGGTCGGGGTTCTGCCGCGCCTGACTGCGCAGCACGTCATACCGCCAGACCACCGGCACCGTTGTGTGGCTCTGCAGGTAGGCGGCCAGCAGGTCGGTACGGTTCTGCTCGTTCACGATGGGGTAGCCGTCCGGCATATACTCCCGGTAAATGCGGTCCTTGCTGGGCGTCAGGTCCAGCACCAGCGTGCAGCCGTTTGCTGCCAGCCGGTCATTTAAGATCTGCAGCCCCGCGCTGGCCTCGGCCAGCACCTCGGCACTGTCATTCAGCTCGGTCAGGCCCTGATAGTTGGCCATCGGCTGGGCGGCGTTGGGGCCGTCCTTGTAGAACAGCCAGCCGTCCCTGCCGGGCAGCACCTGATCGCTCTGGCTTGTGCCGAACAGCGCATAGTCCAGCCCGGCGTTCACCAACACAAGCTGGTGGCGGAAGGGGGAGTTATCGACCAGAAAGCTGTCCAGATTCCTCGGCAGCTGCGGCAGGGGACTTTGCAGCACCTGCGGCAGGCCGGTCGCCAGGCGGCTCTCGTGTCTGTCCATTGAGAGCCGCTTGGAAAAGACGTTGAAAACCGGGAACGAAAGCCCGATAACGGCACAGAAGACGCCGATAAAGGCGATTTTGACCGCTTTACGCATTGTTTGCACCCTCCCTTAAAACTGAAAATAGCTGAACGCGCTGTAGGTGCCTGCCGTGACCCGCATCAGGCCAAGGAAAAGCAGCACCAGCAGCCCCGCCATACCGGGCAGGGACGGTGCCTTTCTGGCGTAAAGCGCCGCCTTCAGCTTCGGTAGCAGCGCCTGCAGCGGGCCGCACAGCAGGAAGGACGCCGCCAGAATCAGCAGCAGCTTGGTATCGGCAAAGGCGGCCAGCGTGTAGCCCTTGCTGCCGGTTTGCCAGCTCATAATGCCGCGCAGCACCGCCAGGCCCTCCTTCAGGCCCGGCGCGCCGAAGATAATGAGGGTGCCCCACAGCACCACAACGGTGCACAGGTGCTGAAAGAATTTCGGCAGCTGCCCCAGCAGGGCACGCAGGCCCAGATGCTCAAGGCAGAGCAGCGCGCCGTGCACAAGGCCGAAGGCCAAATATTTCCACGCCGTGCCGTGCCACAGCCCGGCGAGTGCAAAGACGATGAGCAGATTGAGACAGGTGCGCCGCAGGCGGCAGCGGCTGCCGCCCAGCGGAATGTAGACATAATCCCGGAACCAGCCGGACAGCGAGATATGCCACCGCCGCCAGTATTCGCCGACAGAGCAGGCAAGGTAGGGGTAGTCGAAGTTTTCCGGCAGGGTGATACCGAAGAATTCTCCGATGCCGATGGCCATATCGCTGTAGCCGGAAAAGTCAAAATAGAGCTGCATCATAAACGCCGTGTAGCCCAGCACCAGAATCGGCGCGGGCAGCGTAGCGGCGGGCACGGCGGTGACCCTTGCATAAATCAGCGCCAGCTGGTCCGCAATCAGCGCCTTTTTGGCCAGCCCCAGCACCAGCCGCTTGATGCCGTAGCAGAAGCGGTCGGCCGTGACACGGCGCTCTGCGCCGCAGGGGTCAAGCTGCGGGGCCTGCTGCCCATAGCGGACAATAGGGCCGGACGGCCCGTGGCCGAAGAATGCGAGAAACACCGCGAACCGGAAGGGGCTTTTTTCGGGGGCGGCGCGCCCCGCCGCGACATCCGCACAGTAGGCGATGGCCGTGAACACATAAAAGCTGATGCCCAGCGGCAGGGCAGGGGCCAGCACCGGCACAAGGCCCGGCGCAAAAGCATTTACGGTTTCGGCCGCAAAGCCCGCATATTTAAAGACGCCCAGCACCGCCAGATTCAGCACCGTCAGCAGGGCCAGCAGCGGCCTTTTGTGGGCCAGCCGCCCCAGCGACAGCCCGCCCAGCCAGTTGATGCAGATCAGCAGCACAAGGATGGCAGCGCCCTTCAGCCCCGCCCACGCAAAGAACAGCAGGCTGAACATATCCAGCACCAGATTGCGCAGACGGCGCGGACACACCCAGTAGACCGCCAGCGAAAGCGGCAGAAAAACGAACAAAAACTGCACCGATGAAAAGGCCATACAAAACACTGCTCCGCGCAGCACCGTTTCCGGCGCCGCTTCATAAAAATTTTACATATGTAAATATTATAAAGGGTATCTCTGTTTTCGGCAAGGTGGGAACACGAAAAAAGTTGAATTTTGCGTACTCGGGCCAAAATGGCTGGAACAGGATAGACAACCACCGGGAAAATAGCTATAATATAAGGTATATTTCTATGCGTCTGCCACGCCGAACCGCTGCCGCGAGGGAGACGCCGTCCACCCGCCGCTGCTGCGCACTGTATGGACGCGGCTGCTGGCCCGCCTGTAAGGAGCCGTTATGCCCAGAAAAAAAACAGACCTCAGCCAGCGCCTGGAGAATGTCATCAAGACGCTGGTGCCCCAGCAGGAGCAGAACCCCGATAACCTTGGCCCCATGATGCGAGCCATCAAGGCCGTGCACAGCATCAGCGACCATACCTCCACCACGCCGGAGGATTTAGAGCACCAGCGCGCCGCACAGGAGCTGTTCGGGCGGCTGGTCACACCCAGCCTTGGCATCCGCACCGACAGCCTGACCGTGGGGGCCATCCCCGCCGAGTGGGTCAGCCTTGACCACGGCCATGACCGCCGCCACGCCGTTTTGTACTGCCACGGCGGCGGCTACACCTGCGGCCAGCTGGGCTATGCCCGCATCCTTGCCAGCAAGCTGGCGCTGGCCACCGGGTTTGACGTGCTTTCCTTTGAATACCGCCTTGCACCCGAGCACCCATTTCCCGCCGCCATTGAGGACGCCGTGGCCATGTGGGACTACCTGATGTATATGGGCTACGGTGCGCGGGATGTCATTGTGGCGGGCGATTCCGCAGGCGGCAACCTCGCGCTCGAGCTGGCCCTCAAGCTCAAGGAGCAGGGCCGCGCCCAGCCCCGCGGGCTGGTGCTGTTCAGCCCATGGACCGATATGACCGCCAGCGGCAAGAGCTACCGCACCTGCAAGACGCTGGACCCGATGCTGACGATGGAGTATATCGCCGCCGTGCGCGAGGCCTACACCGGCCCCGATGCCGACTGGGCCCGCCCCTGCTACAGCCCGCTTTTTGCCGACCTGCGCGGTCTGCCGCCGACGCTGGTACAGGTGGGCACCAACGAGATTCTGAAGTCCGACAGTGAGCGTCTGGTTGAGAATCTGCAGAAGGCCGGCGTCTACGCCCAGCTGGAGGTTTACCCCGAGTGCTGGCACGTGTTCCAGCAGATGCCCATCCACCGCGCTGTGGCCGCTATGGAAAGCGCCGGCCGCTTTGTGCAGAAAATCATTTGAGTGAAGAGGAAGTGCCCATGTCTGATTCATGGTACAAGGTTGACAATGTTGCCAAGGTCTTTCTGGCCACGGCAACACCGCAGGACCCGCGGGTTTTCCGCATCTCCTGCACATTGAACGAGGAGATTGACCCCGACACGCTGAACGAGGCCCTGCGCAGCACCGCGCAGGAGTGGCCGCAGTTTCAGGTCACGCTGCACCGCGGTCTGTTCTGGCATTATTTTGAGTCCACCGACCAGCTGCCCACCGCACAGCCGGAGAATAAAGCCCCCTGCGCGCCGCTGTACACGCCGGAGCGCCGCAACCGCCTGATTTACCGCGTGACCTACTTCGGCAGCCGTATCAATCTGGAAATGTTCCACGCCATTACCGACGGCAACGGCGGTTTGCTCTACTTAAAATCCATCGTGCGCAACTATCTGGCACTGCGCCACCCCGGCGAGCTGGACAGCGTGCCCTCGCCCAACAGCGCCTCCGCCGGGGATCTGGCGCAGGACAGCTTCCGCACCTTCTACGGTGGAACAAAGCGCGATACCGTGGCAAAAAAGGTCAAGGTCTACCGCCTCCACGGTCTGCGCCTGCCCTATAACCAGCAGCAGTTCTTTGAGGGCCACCTGAGCGCCAAGCAGGTGCTGGATCGCTGCCATGCGCTGGGTGTCTCAATGACGAGCTATCTGAGTGCCTCCTTCATGCTGGCCATCTATCAGGATATGCCCGCGCTGGAGCGCAGCAAGCCCATCTCCATCAGCCTGCCGGTCAATCTGCGCAACTACTACCCCAGCGAGACCGCCCGCAACTTCTTCAACTCGGTCTCTGTCACCCACACGCTGACCGACGCCGACACGCTGGAAACCGTGGCCCCCGTGTTTGACGCCAAGCTGAGGGAGATTCTCAAGCCGGAGAATATCCGCGCCCAGATGGACGAGTATGAGAAGCTCGAGCATATGCCCGGCATCCGCCCGGTGCCGCTTTTCATCAAGAATGTCACCGTCAAGCTCTTCACCAAGCTGGAGAACCGCTATGTCACGGCGGTTGTTTCCAATATGGGCCGGGTCAGCATCCCGGAGGAGCTGAAGCCCCACATCCACAGCTTTGCGGCCTTTTCCAGCTCCAAAACGCTGTTTACCGTGGTCTGCTCCTACGGGGATGACCTTGTGCTGGGCACGGCCTCGGCGCTGCGCAGCACCGCCATTCTGCAGCGGTTCTACCGCGGCCTGACCAAGGACGGCATGGACGTTACCCTTTACGCCACGGAGGTGGAAAAATGAATACCTGCCCGCATTGTCATATCAAGGTCGGCGGGGACAGCACCTACTGCCCGCTGTGCCAGAACCGCCTGCCCGGCCCGGCAGGGGAGGCGTACTTTCCCGCCACCGCGCCGCGGATTCACTGGGCGTCGATGCTGTATAAAATCGTTGCCTTTGTGCTCTGCGCCCTTGTTGTGGTGGCCGGGGCGTTCGACTTCCTTCTTCTGGAGGAAACGCCGCACCGCCATTTCAGCGTGCTGATGGCCGTCTGGGCCGCGGCAATTCTGCTGGTGCTGCGCGCTGTGCTGCGCCGCCGCTTCAACGGCCCGCGGCAGATTTTCAATCTGCTGCTGCTTGTGTCGGCGCTGCTGGTCTTTACCGACTGGTTCAACGGCTACACCGGCTTCAGTCTGGATCTGGTTGTGCCGATTCTGTGCTGCGTTGCACTGGTCTGCAACTTCGTTTTTGCGTTCCTGCACAGTAAGTTCACGGCCAACGCGCTTGTGTATCTGCTTATGAACATCGGCATCGGGCTGCTGCCGTACATCCTGCTGTTCTTCCGCATCGGGGCCGGCCGCATTGACGGTCACAGCATCCCGTGGGTCGTCTGCCTGATTTTAAGCATCATCACTTTCTTGGGGCTGGTCATCTTCCAGGGCCGCGCCCTGAAGGCCGAGCTGGAAAAGCGGCTGCATATGTAAAAAAATAAAAGCAAGTGCACCAGAGAGAAAAATCTCCGATGCACTTGCTTTTTTGTGTGTAGGGTGGAGGCGGCAGTCTCACTTCTTATCAAACGCTTCCCGCCGCTTTGTGGACAGGCGGAACATCTCCTCCAGCCCTTCGCGGTCATTGTTGACGAGCTTTTCCCGCATCTCCTGCAAGGCGCTGTCAAACATATCAATCTCGGAAATCAGGTTATCCTTGTTCCACAGGAACAGCTCTGCCCACATTTTATCGTTGATATGCGCAATTCTTGTCAAATCACGGAAGGAATCGCCGGTGTAGTTGGCCAGCTCGGAGTTGTCGGACGCACACATCAGGCTCACGGCAATGGCATGGCAGAGCTGGCTGACATAGCCAATCATATGGTCATGCTCGGCGGGGGTCAGCACGCTGATGCGCTTGAAGCCCAGCTCCTCGGCCAGCGCACGGCACCAGTCAATGCCCGCCTGCGTGTTGCGCTCGGTCGGGGTGATGATGAAGTTGGCCGGGGCAAAGTTCACCTCCGCGCTGTGGGTGATGCCGCTGGTCTCACGACCCGCCATCGGGTGGCTGGCAATAAATTCCACACCCGCGGGCAGGGCGGTCTGCACCGGCTCAACCACACCGCGCTTGACGCCGGAGACATCCGTCACCATCGTGCCGGGGCGGATGAGACTTCCGTACTGCGCCACCCAGTCCAGCAGCACCGTGGGGTACAGGCCGAAGATAATGCAGTCGGCCTGCTGAATCAAATCCGCAAAATCCGCATTTTTGCCCGCGCAGATATACTCATGCTGCAAGGCATAGTCCAGCGTTTCCTGACTGTGGGTGATGCCGGTCACGCGGTAGCCCTTCTGGCTCAGCACCTGCGCATACTTGCCGCCCAGCAGTCCCAGACCGACAATGAGATAGTTTTTGCTTTTATCCAGCATACAAAATCACGCCTTTATGTCGAATTCATCCTGTTTGTCGGTGCTCAGCTCAATTTTGGCACCTAAGCCCCGCAGCACGTTCCAGAAGGCGGGCCAACTCTTTTCCACAGCCTCGGCCCCGCAGAGCAGCGCGGGCAGGCCGCTGGCAATCGCCGCCACGGCCAGCGCCATAACAATACGGTGGTCATTGTGACCGGACAGCGGGGCATTGGGCGCGTGCAGCGCCACGCCCTGAATGTGCACGGTGTCGCCGTCCACGTCGATGCGGGCGCCCATCTTCTGCAGCTCGGTCTGCATGGCCTCGATGCGGTCGGATTCCTTCAGGCGTAGGCGGCCCGCATTGCGGATGACCGTCTCACCGCTGCAGAAGCAGCCCAGCGTAAAGAGAATCGGCCCCAGATCCGGGCAGTCGGCCAAATCAATATCGGTAGCCTTCAGCAGGCTGCGGTCAAAGTGGAAGCCGCCCTCGACAGCTTTGAATTTGCCGCCGCAGCGCTTTAAAATATCCAGAATAACCTTATCGCCCTGCTGGCTGTCGGGGTTGAGCCCCGTGATGGTGATGCCGCCGATGACACAGCCCAGCACCGCCAGGAACGCGGCCTGGCTGTAGTCACCCTCCACGGCAAAGTCGCAGGCGGTGTAGCGCTGCGGCGCGGCCACACGGTACATCATACTGCCGTTCTTGCGGGCGCGGCTGGCCACCTTGACGCCGAACTGCTGCATGGCGTCAACCGTCATATCCACGTAGGAGTGGCTCTCGTAGGGGGCCAGCACCTCAATGCTGCTCTCCGATTCCATCAGCGGCGTGGCAAACAGCAGGCCGCTGATAAACTGGCTGGACACATCCCCGGGCAGGGTAAACCCGCCGGGGCGCAGGCGGCCAAAAATCGTGATGCCGTCCGGGGACTGCTCAAACTGCAGGCCCTGACGCTCAAACAGCATCTGGTACACGGCCTGCGGGCGGTCAAACAGCCGCCCCGCGCCGGTAAAGCGTACTTTCTGAGCGGTCAGGCTGAACAGCGGAATCATAAACCGCAGGGTAGAGCCGCTTTCGTTGCAGAAAACCGGGCGTGTCACCGTGACAAAGCCGCCCGCCGTGCCGTGGCCGCGTATGGTCAGGGAATGGGGCTCCTCGGTGATTTTTGCGCCCAGCTGGGCCGCCGCGCCAAGGGTAGCGCGGATGTCCTTGCTGTACTCAATATTCGTGATGTGGCTGGTGCCGTCCGCCAGCGCCGCGCACAAAACTGCACGGTGTGCCGCACTTTTGCTGGGCGGCACGGTGGCACTGCCGCCTAAGCGGCTGACATGAATCTTGGCGTCCAATTTACATCTCCCGGCCGATGGCAGCAGCAACCTTGCGGCACTTCTCAATGACCTCGGCGAACTTGTCCGGCTTCAGGCACTGTGCGCCGTCGCTCCATGCGTGCTGCGGGTCATCGTGCACCTCAATTTCCAGACCGTCCGCACCGGCGGCCACAGCGGCCAGCGCCATGCTCTCGATGTACTTATAGTCACCGGTGGCGTGGCTGGGGTCGACGATGATAGGCAGGTGGGTCTTTTCCTTGATGACCGGCACGGCGGACAGATCCAGCGTGTTGCGAGTGGCGCGCTCAAAGGTGCGGATGCCGCGCTCGCAGAGGATGACATTCTCGTTGCCGCCTGCCATAATGTACTCGGCGGACATAATCCATTCCTCGATGGTATTGGCCAGGCCGCGCTTAAGCAGCACCGGCTTGTGCATCTTGCCGACCGCCTTCAGCAGCTGGAAGTTCTGCATATTGCGGGCACCGATCTGCACAACGTCCACATACTGCTCAAATTCCTCGATGTGGGCCTCGTCCATCAGCTCGCTGACGATGGGCAGGCCGGTCTCCTCGCGGGCCTTGACCATATCCAGAATACCCTCGGTGCCGAGGCCCTGGAAGGAGTAGGGGCTGGTGCGGGGCTTGTAGGCACCGCCGCGCAGGAAGTTTGCGCCGCCCGCCTTGACAGCCTTGGCCATCTTGATGGTGTGCTCCTCGCCCTCAATGCTGCAGGGGCCGGCCATCACAGCGATGGGGGAGTTGCCGCCGACCTTGATGCCGTTGACATCCACCACGGTATCCTCCGGGTGGAACAGGCGGTTGGCGCGCTTGTAGGGGGCGGAAACGCGGGTCACATTCTCAACCCATGGGTTTGCCAGCACGTCCTTCTCCGCAATTTTGGTCGTATCACCGACAAGGCCAAAGACGTTGTAGTCGGTGCCGCGAATCATCGTGACGGACAGGCCCTGCTTTTCAAAGTTATCGACAATGCGGTCCAGCTCAACCTGGGGGGTGCCTTTTTTGGCGGAAATAATCATGGGGTAACCTCTTTCTTATATACTTTTACTCTATAGGTTTACTTTTCTTTGCTTTTTCGTCAGCCATTACAACCGCTCATCCGCCTCAAACAAAGCGGCGGCGGTGGCCACGGCCTGCGCCAGTGTGCTGTTGTTATCCAGCACGGCGGTGGCCGCAGCCTGATACAGCGGCGTGCGTTCGGCCTCCATCTGCTTTAAGGCAGCGCCCCCCTTGGAGAGGGGACGCCCGCCGGTGGCCAGACGCTCCAGCGGGCGGCGCACCCACAGCACAGGGCCGTTCTGGCGCAGGGCGCGGGTGTTGGCATGGTTCTTAATCACGCCGCCGCCGCAGGCTATGACCTGACTGTTGCCCTTGGCCACGTCGGCCAGCGTCTCGGCCTCATAGCGGCGGAAGGCTTCCTCGCCCTCCTGCGCAAAAATATCGGGGATTGTACGCCCGGTGCGGCGCTCAATCTCGGCGTCCAGATCGACAAATTTCTTGTTCAGCCGCTTGGCCAGCGCCGCGCCCACCGTGGACTTGCCGCAGCCCGGCATCCCGATGAGGGAGATATTCGCCAGCTCATGCCGCAGGCGGCGGCTGACGGACGGGATAATCTCCGCCGTGTCCAGCGTTTTGCCGGTAAAGTGCTCGGCCGCAAACACGGCCTGCGCCACCAGCATCTCAAAGCCGCCCGCCGCGGTCACGCCGCAGTCCTCGGCCCGCAGCAGAAGCTCGGTGTGGAAGGGGTTGTACACCACGTCCAGCACGGCCTCAAGCCTTGGGAAGGCCTTCGGGTCAATCAGGCATCGGCCCACGTTGGGGTACATCCCGCAGGGCGTTGTGTTGACGATAATCTGCACATCGGGGCGGTGCATAGCCTCGGCGTAAAGCAGCGCGCCATCGCGGCCGGTGCGGCTGGCGGTCAGGATTTCGCTTGCACCGCCGTCGCGGCAGACCGCCGTGACTGTGGAGTGGGTGCCGCCCGTGCCCAGAATCAGCACGGTCTTACCGGCGAAATCCACGCCGTGGGTCTTGGCCAGATAGGCAAAACCTGCGTAGTCTGTGTTGTAGCCGTAGAGCCTGCCGCCCCGGTTTACCACGGTGTTCACCGCGCCGATGGCCGCCGCTCGTGGGTCAACCTCGTCACAGTAGGGGATGACCAGCTGCTTATAGGGTATCGTCACATTGATGGCCGTAAAGGCGCGCTTTTCCAGAAAGGCGCAGACCTCGGCCTCGGTGGGCAGGGGCATCAGCTCATAGGTGTAATCCGCAATCTGTTCATGGATGATTTTGGAGTAGCTGTGGCCCAGCTTGCTGCCAATCAGTCCGTACAGCGGCTGCTGCATAGGTTTCACTTCCTTATTATACTTGGGGCAGGCCGTGCTTCTGGGCCAGCGTGCCGTAGCGCACACTCAGCAGATCCAGCAGGCCGAAGGCCGTCAGGGTGTTCTGCACCACGGCGGCGCGGGGCACAATGCAGGGGTCATGGCGGCCCTTGATCTGCAGCTGCGCATCGGTCTTGCTGATATAATCCACGGTGTGCTGTTCTTTATAGATGCTGGGTGTCGGCTTGAGCACCGTGCGGAACACCAGCGGCATACCGTTGGTAATGCCGCCGTTGACGCCGCCGTTCTTGTTGGTGGCGGTGGCAACGCGGCCGTTTTGCATCGTAAACGGGTCATTGGCCTGACTGCCGCGCAGCCCGGCAAAGGCGAAGCCTGCGCCGAACTCAATGCCCTTGCAGGCGGGGATGGCAAACATCAGGTGGGCCAGCTCGCTCTCAACGCTGTCAAACCACGGCTCGCCGATGCCCGCGGGCAGGCCGGTCACGATGGTTTCCAGCACGCCGCCCACGCTGTCGCCCTCACTGCCGGCGGCGCGGATGGCCTCCTGCATGGGGGCCTCCTTCTCCGGATCCAGCAGGGCAAAATGCCCGGGCTGCGGCTGCGGCATCACCAGCCCTGCCGCGCTCGAAAGCGGTGCATCCTTGACGCCTGCACATTCCGCAATGTGGGTGTAGACCCGCACGCCAAGGCTGTTCAGCACCGTCTCGCAGATGGTGCCTGCCGCCACGCTGGCCGCCGTGATGCGGCCGGAAAAGTGCCCGCCGCCGCGGGCGTCCTGATAGCCCTCATACTTGGCGTAGGCCGTATAGTCGGCGTGGCCGGGGCGCAGCAGGTCGGCCGTTTTGGCGTAGTCCCCGCTGCGGGTATTCAAGTTGCGAACCATCAGCGTGATGGCCGTGCCGGTGGTGTGGCCGTTGTACACGCCGGAGAGAAACTCCACGGCGTCCGCCTCGGTGCGGGCGGTGGAAAGCCCATCTCCGCGGGCGCGGCGGCGGTCCATCGCAGCGGCGATTGCTGCCTCATCCACCGGCAGGCCCGCGGCCAGACCATCGAGCACCGCACCGACCGCCGGGCCGTGGCTCTCGCCAAAAATCGTCATACTGACGGTATTTCCAAAGGTGTTTTTCATTGGGTTGTTCCTCTATCAAGACCCGCGGAGGTCTGGCTTTTTATTCCAGCCCCAGCAGCGCGGGCAGCTCGGTCATGGGCAGGCTGTCGGCACGCCAGCAGCCAAGGCCGGGACACTTGATGACCGTGATATGGTCGCCGCGGGCCTTCTTGTCATGCTGCATATAGGCCAGCACCTTCTGCTTGTTGGCCCCGGCGCGGGTGGGCAGGCCCAGCGTGCGGTAGATGGCGCGGGTGCGCTTGAGCAGGGCGCTGTCCTCAATCATCGGCAGCATACCCAGCGCCACACACTCGCCGTGGTAGAGGCCGGTTGTGCGGCGGCCGCGCACACCGCGCACCGCCTCAATGCCGTGGCCGATGGTGTGGCCAAAGTTCAGGCAGGCGCGCACACCGCCCTCGCGCTCGTCCTGCTCGACGATTTTCTTTTTAAATTTCAGACTGCGGTAGACAATCTGTTCCATGTTTTCCTCGGGGTGGTCACACTCAAACAGTGCAAACAGCTGGGGGTCGCCGATGATGCCGGTTTTCAGCGCCTCGGCCAGACCGTTGACCACCTGGCGGCGGGGCAGGGTTTTCAGCGTGTCAAAATCGACCAGCACCACCTTGGGCTGCCAGAAGGCACCGACGATGTTCTTCGTCTCGCCCAGATCAATCGCCGTCTTGCCGCCGATGGAGGAGTCCACCTGCGCCAACACCGTGGTGGGGCAGTTGACAAAGTCAATGCCGCGCATATAGCTGGCGGCGCAGAAGCCGCCCAAATCGCCCACAACGCCGCCGCCCACGGACACCAGCAAATCCTTGCGGTCCATGCCGAACTCCAGCATGGCCTGCAACACCTGACCGTAGACCTTCAGGCACTTGCTGCCCTCGCCCTGCGGGATGGTGCAGATGGTGGAGTCGGGGCACTGGGCGGCCACCGTCTGCGCATATTCGGCGGGCACGCCGGAATCAGTCAGCACAAAGACCTTGCGGTTCTGCACATTCGTGAACTGGTGCAGATTGGCAAGGCATCCGGCCTTCAGAATAATATCGTAGCTACGGCTTTTCAGCTGCATTGTCAGTTTCATGCTTCGCACATCCTTTTTTCTCATTGGCTTATTTCTCCGCACCGTCCAGCGTGAAAGCGCCCAGCAGCCGCAGGGTGCTGCAAACCGGGGTCAGGGTGTCCAGCAGGGTCTGGCACTCCGCGCCGGTGCTGCCCGCCGGGCAGACCAGCTGCACATAGAAATAATACTCAAACGGAACGTGGGGCAGGGGACGGCTCTTGATGCACTCCATATTGAAGCCGCGTGCACCAATCTGGTCCAGCGCCGCGGCCAGCTGGCCGGGCTTGTGCCGCGCCGTGAAAAGCAGCGCCAGCCGCTGGCCCTCGCCGGTCATGGCGGGGGCGGCATCGGCGCGCTCAATAACGATGAACCGCGTTGTGTTGTCGCCGTCCGCGTTGATGCCCGCCGAGAGAATCTGCAGGCCGTACAGCCCGGCGGTCTCGGCGCTGGCAATGGCCGCCACCGTGGGGTCGTTCAGCTCCGCCACGTGGCGGGCGGCGTCGGCGGTGTTGCCCCAGCTTGCGGTTTTAAAGCCGTGCTGCTGCACAAAAACGCTGCTCTGCGCCAGCGCCTGCGGGTGGCTGACAACGGTTTTGATGGTCTCGAGCGTTGCACCCCGCACGCCGAGCAGATCCTGCCGGATGGGCAGATCGCACATCCTGGCAATGATGATATCGGGGTGGGTGTACAGCAGGTCCAGCACGGTCGAGACATCGCCCGCGTTGGAATTTTCAAACGGCAGAACGCCAAATTGTGCGTCACCATTCTGCACGGCGTCAAAGACCTCGCCCCAAGTGGCAAAGGCCGTCTCGCGCGCAAAGGGGAAGAGCCGCCGCAGGGCAATATGGCTCCACGCGCCGGGCACGCCCTGATAGGCCGCTGTGTCGCGGCCCAGCCGTGCGCGCTGGTAGGCGCGGGAAACTGCCATTGCATCGTTCAAAAAAGCGTGGTAGTAGGGGCGCAGCGCTTCATCGGTGATGCGGGCCGTGTTCTTGTCCAGTACCGCGGCCTCCCGCACGGCGTCAAACACCGGCTTGCCGGTTTCTGCTTTATAGCGTGCCACGTCCGCCACGGCGCGCATACGCCGCTCAAACAGGGCTGCCATCTCCGCATCAACGGCGTCAATCTCCGCCCGGGCCTGCTGTAGTAAGTCCATATGCGAGACTCCTTCTTATACATATATAAAGTTAGTATACCATAAATAAAGCGCCGTCACAAGAGCGACGGCGCGAAAATTGTCTTATTGTCTTATTTTGGTTTACCCGTGCAGCGCGCTGCGCAGGGCGGCCAGCAGCTCGGCCTGATACTCCTGGCTGAAGGTGCCGTGCAGCAGCTTGGGCAGGGCCTCCTCCTGCAGGCGGCGCCAGCTGTCGGCCTCGCGGCCCGGCAGAATCGGCACAAAGGCCACGCCGTTGGCGGCGGCGGCCTGTGCATCGCCCATCGCGTCACCCACCATCATAACCTTACGGCTCTCATACCCGCAGGCCAGCATGGTGGCGATGGAATTGGCCTTGCTGCCAACCTCCTGCCCAAAGATGACGTCCGCATGGCGGGCCAGCCCGTAGCGCTTCCACTCGCTGGCAATCGCGCTCTCGTTGGCGGCGCTGACCACGGCCACATCCGCCACGGCGTGCAGCTGGCGCAGGCTTTCCTCCACACCGGGGAAGGGCTCAAACGTGGGCTCCAGCGCCTGAATCCGGCGGTTGCAGGCGTTGTTCCACTCCTGCAGCTTGCGCAGTGCCAGACTGCCGGTTTTCTGCAGCTCCCGCTGCAGGCTGGCGGTGGAAAGCTCGGTTGCGGTATCCACCCACGCGGCAATATCCTCGCTGCCAAGAATCTCAATGCCGCGGTTTTTCAGCCGGTCAAACACCAGACGCACGCTCTCAAAGCGGGAGATGCCGCGGGTGATGGTGTGCAGATTGATTTCATCCCATGCGGCGGTGATAAAGTCCGCATACGCATCCAGCGCAAATACGCGGATCAGCTCCGGACACATGACGGTCGAATGTTTAATACGTACTGTGTTCATCACGCAGCCGTCGGAGTCCATACAGACCAAAAATTCACGTTTTTTGGTAAAATCCGTCAGTGCGCTTGCCATAAAAACCGTCCCCCTCTAAGCTCTCTACCCAGTAAACCACTATGATTCTATCATAGCAAAAATCCCCGGCATTTTGCAATGGCTTTTTTGAAAAAAGCATGGATTTTTGTGTAAAATTTATCCTTCTACTGGGTCGGTGGGGTCCAGCGTGCGGCCGATTGGCTCGTGGATGAGCAGATTGGCCATGGCGTCCGCCGAGGTGGGCTGCTTGTTGATGACCACAAGGTTCTCGCCCCGGAAGTAGCGCAGCAGCCCCGCCGCCGGGTAAACCGCCAGACTGGTGCCGCCCACAATCAGCGTATCGGCCCTGCGGATGGCGTTCACGGCGTTCTCCATCGTCTGCTCGTCAAGGCCCTCCTCGTAGAGGACAACATCGGGCTTCACAATGCCGCCGCAGGCATCGCACCGGGGCACGCCGTCCCCGACGCCCGCCGCGTCCTCGATATAGCTGACCGGGAAAAACTTACCGCACCGCGTGCAGAAATTGCGCAGGGTGGAGCCGTGCAGTTCGTACACGGTTTTGCTGCCCGCGGCCTGATGCAAACCGTCAATGTTCTGGGTCACGACCGCCTTGCATTTGCCCTCGCGCTCCAAAGCCGCCAGCCGCAGGTGAGCCGCGTTGGGCTTTGCGCCGTGCACAATGAGCTTCTGGCGGTAAAAGTCAAAGAATTCCGCGGTGTGCCGCTCATAAAAGCTGTGGGAGAGCATCGTCTCCGGCGGGTATTTGAATTTCTGGTGATACAGCCCGTCCACCGAGCGGAAGTCCGGGATGCCGCTTTCGGTGGAAACGCCCGCCCCGCCGAAAAAGACCATATTTTTTGTCTGCGCCAAAATTTCCTCCAACGCCCGAACCATAGAAACTGCCCCTTTCGCTTTTGCGGTTTATGCTTTATAATATACTTAATTATAATCCATTTTCGGAGGGATGCAAGATGCAGCGGGAAATCACGCGGGAGCTTGTACAAAAAATGCTGCCAAAGCGCAGCGCAAACACCAACAAGGGCAGCTACGGCAGCGTGCTGGCTGCGGCGGGCAGCCTTGCCTACCGCGGCGCGGCGGCGCTCTGCACCGAGGGCGCACTGCGGGGCGGGGCGGGGCTTGTCTATCTGGCCAGCGTGGAGCCGGTGGTGCAGCTGGTGCTCTCCCGCACGCCGGAGTGCTGCGCCTGCGGCTGCCGCACCGCCGCCAACGGCGGCATCCACCCCAAGGACGCCGCTGCGCTGCGGGACTGGTTTGCCGGTAAGAACGCCGTCCTGCTGGCGGGGCCCGGGTTAGGGGAGAGCGCCGCCGGGGTTTGCCGGGCGCTTCTGGGCAAAGACGCGCCGTGGGCCGGGGCCGTGCTGGACGCCGACGCCCTCAACGCGCTGGCGGCAGGGAAGTACAAGGGTGAATTGCCCGCGGGCAGCATCCTCACGCCCCACCCCGGCGAGGCCGCCCGCCTGCTGGGCACAACCGTTTCCGAGGTACAGTCCGACCGCGAGCGTACGGCGGTACAGCTGGCGGAAAACTATCGCTGTGTCGCCGTTCTGAAGGGCAGCGGCACACTGGTTGCCGAGCCGGGCGGCACGGTCTGGCACAACAGCACCGGCAATGCAGGGCTGGCCCGGGGCGGCAGCGGGGATATTCTGGCCGGACTGACCGCCGGACTGCTGGCAGCCGGGCTCCGGCAGGGCTGCACGCCGGAGGAGGCTGCCATCTGTGCCGTCTGGCTGCACGGCGCCGCCGCGGACGCCTGCGCGGCCCGCCGCAGCATGACCGCCATGCTGCCGACCGATATTTTTGCAGATTTAGGGGAAATTCTGGCGGGGTTGGAGCAGGAAGTGATGTAGGGGCGCGGATGGCTTCCCCTGGAGGGGGAAGCTGTCACCGCAGGCGACTGATGAGGGGGGAAGGCATGGGGCGGGCAGATATAGAATCCGCCCCCCTACGGTTTGCGGGATGGTACAGGAGTTGAATACCATAAATTCCCCCTATTATACAAATAATTATTGGTATTCAACTTTTTGCACAAAAAACTACTGATAATTTTAGTAATAAAGTTGAATACCAAAAATTATAATTGTAATAGAGAATTATTGGTATCCAACTTTACGATTCTCCCTGCCGCGCTTTTCTCTCTTTTTTGCTTGCCGATGTAGTTTATAGGGTGTATAATAGGACTATATCTGCCCCATCCGGGAAAGGAGCCGTTGTTTATGCCGCGCAAAGAAGGCCAGAAACGCAAACTGCTTGTCCTTTTGGAGATTCTCGCCCGCGAAACGGACGAAAAACACCCCCTCAGTGTGCCGCAGCTGGTGGAAAAGCTGGCCGAGCATGGCGTTGCTGCGGAGCGCAAGAGCGTCTATGATGACCTTGGCACCCTCAGCACCATGCCCGACGCCAAATATGAGATTATCCAGCAGCGCGGCCGCGGCGGCGGGTATTATATGAGCGATGCGCCGTTTGAGCTGGCCGAGCTCAAGCTGCTGGTGGACGCTGTCTACGCCAGCAAGTTCATCACAGCGCGCAAATCCAAAATTCTCATCGACAAGCTGGGCCAGTTCACCTCCAAGTACCGCCAGGAGGAGCTTGACCGCAAGGTGCTGGTCAGCGGGCGCATCAAGAGCACCGACGAAAAAATCCTCTACACGGTGGACGCGCTGCACGCCGCCATCACGGCAGGGGAGCAGGTGCAGTTCAAATACTGTGACTGGACGCTGCAAAAGCGCATGGCACCGCGCCATGACGGCCAGCTGTACCGCGTCAGCCCCTGGGTGCTGGTGTGGGAGAACGGCAACTACTACCTGATTGCCTACACCGAGGGGCGGCTCAAGCATTACCGGGTGGACAAGATGCAGAACGTCCACCAGCTGGCCGATACCACCCGCGAGGGCGCGGAGGAGTACGCGAGCTTTGATGTGAACACCTATATGCAGCAGATGTTCGGTATGTTCAACGGCCCCCTCAAGCGGGTGACGCTGCTGTGCGAGAACCGCTTTGCCGGGGCGATGATTGACCGCTTCGGCACCGCGCCGATTCTGACCCCCTGCGCGGACGGCGAGCATTTTACCATGACCGCAGAGATTCAGGTCAGCCCGCAGTTTTTTGGCTGGGTGGCGGGCTTTGGCACCGGCGTTGTGGTCTCCGGCCCGCCGGAGGTCCGCGCCGAGATGAAGAAAACCCTTGACCAGCTGCAGGAATTGTACCGCTGATTTGCATTGCCGACCGGAATGTGATAGAATAGTTTGTTCGAATCTCATTTTCCCGCCGTGGCTCAGGCACCGGCGGGAAGGTATCTGTCTTGGAGGCCCCCTTTGCTGGAAAAGGACCAACGCTTCAAAAATCTTTTGTTTGTGCTGCTGGATGCAGTGCTTCTGTTCGCTGGCTTTTTGCTGGCCAACTATATCCGCTTCAATTTTGTCCGCTACTTTGAGCCGGGCGGTGCAGGCCCTGCGCTGGCTTTGGCGCAGGACCCGCGCAACATTCTGGCCGGGCTGGCCACCTCGCTGGTGCTTGTCCTCATCTACTGGATGGCGGGCATCTACAGCAACACCCGGCTGCGCGGCCTTGCAGAGCGCTGCACCAAAATTGCCGCTATCAACGCCGCCGGAATTTTAATTTTCATCGGTGCACTGTATTTATTGCACCTCAATGACTACTCCCGCATTGTGCTGGCGCTGTTCTACCTCCTGTCCACAACAGCCGTTGTGTTTGAACGGATGGTGCTGCGCTGGGTGCGCCGTGCCCGCCGCCGCAGGGGGCTGGGCCTGCGCCACATCCTGCTGGTGGGCGGCGGCAAATCAGCCGCACTCTATCTGCGTGCGCTGGAGCACAACCCCTACTACGGCTTTGTGGTGGACGGCTATCTGGCCACGGTGGAGGAGCCCGGCCTCGGCGTGCGGTTTTTTGGCGGGTACCGCAATCTTTCTGCCACGCTGGATGAGCTGAATGTGGACGAGGTTGTGGTGGCGCTGGAGGCCGATGAGGTCGAGCTGCTGCCCCGCGTCTTTGCCGCCTGCGACAAGAACGGCGTGCGCATCACGATGGTGCCCTTCTACAGTGACTATCTGCCTGCCCGCCCCACCATTGACGTGCTGGACGAGTGCAAGCTCATCAACGTGCGGCAGACGCCGTTTGACAACCTGTTCAATGCCGCCGTCAAGCGCGGGCTGGATATTGTGGGCAGCCTTGTGCTGATTATCCTGACCAGCCCGGTTATGCTGGTCACGGCCATCGGCGTCAGGCTGTCCAGCCCCGGGCCCATCATCTTCAAGCAGGAGCGCATCGGGCTGAACAAAAAGCCCTTTATGATGTACAAATTCCGTTCGATGCGGGTCAATGACGAGCAGGAGACCGGCTGGTCCACCAACCGTGACCCCCGCAAGACCCACTTTGGCAGCTTTATCCGCAAGTTCAGTCTGGACGAGCTGCCCCAGTTCTTCAACGTGCTGAAGGGGGATATGTCGCTGGTCGGCCCCCGGCCCGAGGTGCCCTACCACGTGGAGCGCTTCAAAGAGGAAATCCCGCGCTATCTGGTGCGCCAGCAGGTGCGCCCCGGCTGCACAGGCTGGGCGCAGATTCACGGCCTGCGCGGCGATACCGACATTGCCGAGCGCATCCGCTATGATATCTGGTACATTGAAAACTGGACCGTGGCGCTGGACATTAAAATCATCTTCCGCACCGTGTTCGGCGGCAAGATGGTCAATGACGAAAAAATCCAGTAACACTGTGCGTTACTCCACAGGGAGTGTCTGCAATGAGCAAGAAGGAGCCCAAGGTCGCCATCGTTCATGACTGGCTTGTCGGCTATGCCGGCGGCGAGCGCGTGGTGGACGCCATGAAGCACGTTTTCCCCAATGCCGTGATTTACACCCTTGTCTATGACCCCGACCATATGCCGGAATGGTTCCGGAGCTATGACATCCGCACCAGCTGGTTCCAGAAGGCGCCCTTCTCCAGCAGGCTGTACAAGGCCATGCTGCCGCTGATGCCCCGCGCTTTTGAGGCGTTCGACCTGACCGGGTACGACCTTGTGCTGTCCAGCTCGTCCTCCTTCTCTAAGGGCATTATCACCCGGCCGGACGCCGTGCATATCTGCTACTGCCACACCCCCATCCGCTACGTGTGGGATTTTTACTACACCTACCGCACCAACGCCAACCCACTGGTCAGGCTCATTATGCCGGGCCTGATGCACAGGCTGCGTATCTGGGACAAATGCGCAGCCGACCGGGTGGATTACTTCATCGCAAACTCGCACTACATTGCCCGGCGCATCAAGAAATACTACCGCCGCGACAGCGATGTGATTTACCCCTGCTGCCACATCAACGAGAGCTCCTTTGTGGAAAAAGAGGACTTCTACCTCACGGTGGCCCGGCTGACCTGGTACAAGCGGGTGGACTTGGCCGTGCAGGCCTGTACAAAGCTGGGCAAGCGGCTGGTGGTCATCGGCAGCGGGGGAGAGCTGGGCAAACTGCGGGCTATGGCCGGGCCGACGATTGAGTTCAAGGGCGGCGATTTGTCCGACGAGGAAATCCGCAGCTGCTATCTGCGGGCCAAGGCCTTCCTTTTCCCGGGTGAAGAGGACTTCGGCATCACATCGGTGGAGGCCCAGAGCGCCGGTACGCCGGTGCTGGCCTACGGCCGCGGCGGCGCGTGTGAGAGCGTGCTGCCCGGCAAGACAGGCTACTGGTTCAAAGAGCAGACGGTTGACAGTCTGGCCGACTGCATCGAGCGTTTTGAGCGCGATGGCGTGGCCTATTCCAAAGAAGAAATGCGTGCGCACAGCCGTTCCTTCAGCGAGGAGCGCTTTGAGCGCGAGCTGAAAGAATACTGCGAGCGCCGCATGGCCGACTGGCAGCAGGAGCTGCAGGACTGCTCCCACCGGGAGAAGATGAAATCGGAGTGAGTGCCGGTACCAAAACTTTCACAACCGCCCGCAGAGCCGCATAGCGGCTGCTCTGCGGGCGGTCTGCCTTTTTATGCCGCCTTGCTTTTTGGGGGATAATAGGATATAATACTTTTATATGTGCGCCAAATGCGCATGGACAAAGAGGGAACCGTTACCAAGGGAGTATATACGATTATGACAAAAGCTGCCGCTTCCATTCTGTCAGCCGATTTAGCCAACCTGCAGCAGGACTGCACCCGCCTGCTGAACGCGGGCGTGGATCTTTTACACTTTGATGTGATGGATGGGCATTTTGTGCCCAATATCAGCTACGGCGCGCCGGTGCTGAAGTGCCTGCACGCCGCCCTGCCCGATGTGTACTATGACGTACACCTGATGATCAGCGACCCCGCACGCTACGCGCCGGATTTTGCCGCCGCCGGGGCCAGCCTGATTACCTTCCACCTTGAGGCCGTGCCCGACACGGTGGACGAGGTTATCGCCGCCATCCGCGCCACCGGCTGCAAGGTGGGCATCAGCATCCGCCCCGGCACGCCGGTGGAGGCTGTTTTCCCGTATATCGGCGCCGTGGACCTGATTCTGGTCATGAGCGTGGAGCCGGGCTTTGGCGGGCAGAGCTTCCTGCCGTCCGCGCCCGCCCGCATTGCGGCCCTCCGTGCCGAGTGTGACCGCCGCGGCTGCGACACCCTGCTGGAGGTGGACGGCGGCGTCAACACCGAAACCGCCCCCCTGTGCATTGAGGCCGGGGTTGACTGGCTGGTGGCCGGCAGCTCGCTGTTCCACGCCGCAGACCCCGCCGCGGTACTGCAGGTACTGCACAGCAAATAAAGGAGTCATTCTTCCATGCCCAAAAACAAGAAAATCGAACGCAGCGCGAACTACAGCTACTACAGCGATTTGCTGTGGTGCACCGTTCCGCTGATTGGTATGTCGTGGTATTTTTACGGTCTGCGCCCGGTGCTGCTGCTGCTTGTCGCGCTGCTGACCGCCTATCTGTGCGACTGTGTGCTGGCGCCGCTGCACGGCACGGGCTACCAGTCCCATGAGCCGTCCAGTGAGTGCTTTGCCGCGCTCATCGTGCTGATGATGCCCGCCAGCGTCTCTTATCCCATCGTCATCGCGGCCGTTATCATCGCCGTGCTGGTCAAGGAGGCTTTCGGCGGCGAGGGGCACTATCCGTTCCACCCGGCTGCGGTCGGCGTGGTGGTGGCGGGCATCTCCTGGCCCAAGAACGTCTTTTCCTATCCCGCGCCCGGCACCCAGCTGCCGTTGTTCGGCGATGCGAATGTCCCGCTGGTGGACGGTATGAACGCCACCCTGCGGGACGGCGGCCTGCCCAGCGCCAGCACGATGAGCCTTCTGACCGGCAACGTCTCCGCCGCGATTGGCACCAGCGCCGCATTGGTGCTGATTGCCTGCGGCCTCTTCCTGCTGGTGCGCGGTCGCATCCATCTTTCTGTCGTAATACCGTTCTTTATCTTTGTCATCGGCCTGCCGTGGCTCTTTCCGGGCCTGAATGAGCTGCCCGCCTTCAGCCTGCCGTGGGAGTATATCCGCCAGCGCTTTTATCTGGAAAAATATGTGATTCTGTCCGGCACGGCGCTGTTCGGCGGCCTGTTCCTGATTTGTGAGCCGGTCACAATGCCGGACCGCCGGATGAGCCGCATCATCTACGGCGCGGCACTGGGCATTATGACCTATGTGTTCCGCATCTTCAGCCCCTATGAGTGCGCCGTCTGCTGCGCACTGCTGATTGTCGGTTCCATCCCCGAGTGGCTGGACCTCATCAGCCACCGCACTGAGCGTATCCGCTTTATGAGAGAGGAGGAGCAGCGCCTTGCCAATGCAGCCAAACCCGAATAAGCGCCGGGGCGAGGAACGCTCCGAGACGCTGATTATCCCCCATATCACCAAGGAAATGGTCGAGACTGCCCGCCATATGGCCGAGCAGGGGGCCAGCCGCGCCGAGATTGAGGCCGCCATTGCCGCCATGCAGGCAGGCAAGGCCCCCAGCACCGCCGCGCCGAAAAAGCCCATCGTTGACCCGCAGCCGACCCAGCCCGCGCCCCAGCGCAACGAGACCGCCCACCACAACACCGTCATCACGCCGACGAGCCGCCCGCGCTACACCGCGGCGGAGCGCCGCGCCATGCTGGAGGAGGTGCAGCGCCGTCAGGCCGAGCGTGAGGCGGCCCGCCGCGCCGAGGCGCAGGAGGAGGAGGACCGCTTCCGCGTCTACCGCGACCGGGAGTATACCGCCCCGCAGCCCGTACCGAAGCCTGCCGCGCCGCAAAAGCCCGCCGCACCGGCACCGTCCCGCCCCGCACAGGCCGCAAGGCCCGACGTGGAGGCCACGCGCACCGTGCAGATTCCGGCCGCAGAGGTGCCCGCTGCCCCGCAGCCCGCACCGAAGCCTGCCGCGCCGGTACAGCCCACAGCCCCGGCACAGCCCGCCGCCGTGCCTGCACACACGCAGGCCGAGGCGGCCCCTGCGCCCAAGCACACCAAAAAATCCAGCGCCGCCCGCGGCTATACCGAGGCCGAGAACGCGCTGAATGAGCGCATCCGCGCCGACCATATCTGGCTGTCCAACCCTGTGCTGGTGCGCGGGCTGGGCATGGCCCCGGTCATCGGCGCAGCGCTGGATGGCGAGCGTGCGCTTATGCTCTGCATCGCGGCGCTGATTCTTGTCACCTTTACCCGCGTGCTGGCCGTGGCCGTCTGCCACCTGACCAAGAACCGCTTCCGCCCGGTTGTCTACTGCTATTCCGCAGCGCTGCTCTACATTCCTACGTATATTTTGCTGTATGAGCTGTTCGGTTCCGACCTCACGCTGCTGGGCATCTATCTGCCCATTATGGTGGTGGAGCCCGCCATCGTCAAGCGCATGGAATTTACCGAGCTGGAGCCTGTAAAGGACGCCCTGCGCCACGGCTTCAACAACGCGCTGGGTATGTGCGTTGTGCTGCTTATTGTGGGCAGCCTGCGTGAGCTGCTGGCCACCGGTGCCGTCTTTGGCAATGTGTTGCTGCACAGCGCGCCGCTGCCGCTGGCCGCACTGCCCGCGGGCGGCTTTGTCATTCTGGGCGTTATGGCCGCCTGCTGGTGCGCCGCCGCCAACCTGTACACCGATTATAAGCACGAGGAGGTGCGCCGCCTGTATGCCGACCGTAAACACTGAGCTGCAGCCCATTCTGAACGGTGTGGTGCAGTTCGTCAGCTATATGGTGCTGGCCGTCTTTGCCGAGAACGTCATTCTGGCGCGTGCGCTGGGCGTCACCCGCCTGATGAAGCTCGTGCCCGACCACCGCGCACAGGTGTGGGATTTCTGCCTGCCGCTGCTGCTGGTCATAACGCTGTCCGCCCCGCTGGGCTGGGCCGCGCACAACCTGTTTTTCACGTGGCTGCGTGACCATCTGCCCGCCTGGCTGCCCATTTCCGCCCTGCGCCCCATCGTCTACCTGACCTGCGGCGTGGCCGCTATGGCGGTGGCGTGGCTGCTGCTGGGTGTCCTGCCGCGCAAGCTGCGCACCAGCTGCCGCAACGAATTGAGCCTTGCCACCTGCAGCACCGCCGTGCTGGGCACAATGCTGATTTGTGCAAACCAGAACTACACGATTCTGCAGAGCATCGCTTTTGCGCTGGGCAGCGGCATCGGCTATGTCTTTGCCGTCTTTATCGTACGGGAGGGCCGCCGCCGTCTGCGCAGTAAGGCCATTCCGTCCATCTTCCAGGGCCTGCCCAGCTCAATGATTTATATTGGCGTGCTGAGCCTTGCCATCTATGCGCTGGTAGGCCATACCGTTGTTCTGTAATGTCTGCTTGTCAGGGGGTTGTTATCTATGTCCGAAGCCTGCTTTACTGCCGCTGATATCCTGCTGCCCGCCGCCGGGGTCCCGCTGAACCCGTGGGCCTGCATTGCCGTTGACCAGTTCACCTCCCAGCCGGAATACTGGCAGCGCGCCGAGCAGTGCGCCGCCGACAAGCCCAGCACCCTGCACATCGTCCTGCCGGAAGCCTATCTGGGCACGCCGCAGGAGGAGGAGCGCCTGCAGAGCATCCGCCGCACGATGGAGGAGTACCGCCGCACCGTGCTTACCAGAAAAGTACATGGCTACGTATATGTAGAGCGCACCCAGATGGACGGCACCGTCCGGCAGGGTCTGGTCGGCGCGGTGGATCTGGAGGCCTACGACTACACGAAGGGCGCAAAGCCCGCCATCCGTCCCAGCGAGAGCACGGTGGTGGAGCGCATCCCGCCGCGCCTGAAGGTGCGCCGCGGTGCCACACTGGAAACGCCCCACGTTATGATGCTGGCCGATGACGCCGACTGCACCCTGATTGAGCCCATCGGCCTTGCCAAGGACAGTCTGCCGCTGCTGTATGACGGCGAGCTGATGCTGGGCGGCGGCCGCCTGCGCGGCTGGGCCGTCGAGGATCCCGCCCTGATTGCGCAGATTGACGCCGCACTGGCCGCGCTGGCCGACCCCGATGCCTTTGCCCGCCGCTGGCCCGCCGCCAAGGGGCAGGTCCCGATGGTGCTGGCCGTGGGCGACGGCAACCACAGCCTTGCCACCGCCAAGGCCTACTGGGAGGAGCTGAAGCCCACCCTGACCGAGGAGCAGCGCAAGACCCACCCGGCGCGCTGGTGCCTGGCCGAGGTCTGCAACGTCCACAGCCCGGCCATCGAGATTGAGCCCATCCACCGCGTAGTCTTTGGCGTCAGCGCCAAGGAGCTGTATGCCGCGCTGGATGCCTGGGACCAGAAGCAGGGGGGCAGCACCACAATGTCTGACCAGCGGCTGCGTCTGGCCGATGCCTACGGCGAGAGCGCCGTGGCGCTGGCCAACCCGCCCGCCCCGCTGACCGTGGGCAGTGTGGAGGCCTTTCTGGCCGACTATCTGCCCGCCCATCCCGGCGTGACCGTGGACTACATTCACGGCGAGGGCGCTGCCATGGCGCTGGCCTCCAGCCCGGACAAGCCCGCCACCGCCATCCTTCTGCCGGACTTTGCGAAGGCAGACCTTTTCAAGGGCGTTGTGCTGGGCGGCGTGCTGCCCCGCAAGACCTTCAGCATGGGCCACGCCGAGGAAAAGCGTTACTACAATGAATGCCGTGTCATCGATCTTTAAATAAGCAAATAAACAGGAATCAGGTGAATTATGGAAAAGCCCGCACAAACCCCGAACGGTGCCCCGCACCGTCGCCGCCGCCGTCGCCCGGCCGGCAGTGCCCCTCAGGCCCAGCCGCCGCGGGAGGGCAAGGCCCCCGAACAGCCCCGCGAGCCGCGCCGCCCCGCCCCGCATGGCACAGGCCCCGCCAATAACGCCCCTGGCCGCGAGAACCCGCCCCGCCAGAGCAGCCGTCCCCGCCGTGGGCAGGGCCGACCCGCCCCGCAGGAGCAGCCCCCCAAGGCAGGTGCACCGGCCCAGCAGCCGCCGCGCCGCCCCGGCCGCCCGGCACCGCAGACCCCCAGCCGCCCGCTGGCAGACCAGCCCAAGGCACCGCGTCCGGCCCGCGCCCCGCGCCCCGCGCGTGCGCCGGAGCAGCCGGGTCTGGATTTGATTTCCCGCCGCCCGCCGAAGCAGAAGTTCGCGAGCTTTGAGGAATATCTGGCGGCGCACGGCGGTATGACCGTGCCCCTGCCCGATGAACCGGGGGCAGACAAGCCCGCCACGGCCGCCGAGGCCGCCGAATGACCCCCGCCACCGCAGCAGCCCTGCGCTGCCCCGTGTGCGGCGGGCCGTTGCTGCTGACCGGGCGCAGCCTGCGCTGTGCCAAGGCCCACAGCTTTGATTTGGCCAAGGAGGGCTACGCCTATCTGCTGCCAATGCAGAAAAAGCACACCGCCGACCCCGGTGACGGCAAGGCGATGGTACGTGCCCGCCGCGCTTTTCTCTCGGCGGGGCACTATGCGCCGCTGATGCAGACGCTGGCGGAGCTCTGCGCCGCACTGCCGCACGCGCACATCGTGGATGCCGGCTGCGGCGAGGGCAGCTATGACAAATATCTGTACGATGCCCTGAACGGCCCGCAGCTTGCGGCCTTTGACCTTTCCAAGGAGGCCGTGCGTCTGGCCGCGAAGCTCCTGCCCGAGGCCGCGTTCTGCGTGGGCGGCAGCTTCTGCGCGCCGGTGCGGGACGGCTGGGCCGATTTACTGCTGAACATCTTTTCCCCGATGGCCGAGGCTGAATTTGCCCGGATGCTGCGCCCCGGCGGGCATCTGATTTACGCTGTGCCCACGGCACGGCACCTTTTCGGGCTGAAGGAGGTTCTCTACGAGCACCCCTATGAAAACGAGGTACGGCAGACCGAATATGACGGCTTCACCTTTGTGAAAGCCGTCGAGTCCGAGGCCGTGCTGACGCTGGAGGGGCAGAGCGTGCAGGATTTGTTCGCCATGACGCCCTATTATTGGAACACCCCCGCCGATGGTGCCGCAAGGCTGGCTGCGTGCAGCAGCCTGACCACCGAGATTGGCTTCCGGTTCCTTGTGTACCAGAAAATGTAAAGGGGAGAGAGCCCCGCGGCCATCCGAACGATTCCGGGCACCCGCAAGGCGCTCTCCCACCTGCCTCACAGCGGGAGATTTGTCGGCCCATAGGGCTCCTGCGCAGGGGGGATAATGACCTCCTGTGTGGTTTTCTGCGGGTTTTCCTCGCGATAGTGTTCGTCGGGGATCTCGCTCAGATCCGTCCAGAGCTCCTCGCGCTCCTCCTCCGCGCCGTGGGGTCCGTATTCATCAAACATCCTCAACACTCCTTTTTATATAGTGTATAAGCGCAGCCTTTGCGGCCTACACTGTAGGCATAGTCTTTGCAAGGGGAGTGTGGATTATGCGTTCACGGCGGGGGATATTCTGGTACAGTCTGGGGCTTACGCTGCTGCTGCTGTTGCCGATGGTGCTGACGGTAGCCTTCTTCACCGACCAATATCAGAAGCAGCAGCTTCTTCGGCAGGCTTCAGCGGCGGAGGACAGCCTGCGCGTGGAGCCGGGCGCGCAGGGTGTGTTCCGCCTGCTGCTGGTTGTGCAGCAGGACAAGCCCGCCTTTGTGCTGGCCCGGGTGGACGGCCCGCAGCAGGCTGTGACCCTCTGCGCACTGCCCGGCAGCCTGCTGGTGGATGCCCCCGCAGGCCGCACCACGCTGGCCGAATGTGCGCTCTCGGCCGGGGCGGGCCGCGCCGCCCAGCTGCTTGGGAACACCGTTGCCACAGGGGAGAGCGCCGCACCGCAGCTTGCCTATCTGGCGGCCACCCCCGCCACCTGGGTGGAGTGTGTCGGCCGCAGCGCCGCCGTGCGGTTTGACACCGCCGCCGTGCTTTCCGCCGCAGCGCGGCAGGCACTCGGCTACGGCAGTGACCCTGTGGCAGACTGCACCGCCGCACAGGCCGGGGTGCTTATTGAAAGGCTGCAGGGGCTGCTGACCGGGGCCGGGGCGCAGGCGGATGCCCGCGCCGCTGTCTGGGCTGCGTTTGCCCGGCAGGACCCGATGCTGCTGGCCACCCTGCCCGATGGCCTGCGCCGCCAGAGCGCCCGCCTGCTGACCGATTTGCTTGCCGCCGACTTAAACGCGCTGGAGCAGACACTCGTCTACCTGAGCAGCCGCCCCGCGCTGGCCGTAGATTATACCTCCGCCGCCGTGCAGCCCGCCAAGGGCGGCGTGCAGCTGACCGCAGACGGCCTTGCCGTGGTGGCCGCCCTGCTGAAGTAAAAGCGCAAGGGCGTCAAAAAATCCCAAAAAATTTTGCAAAACCGCTTGACGTAAACCCGTAACCGTGTTATTATGATAACACCTCTTTTGCGGGTTTATTTTTTATGCCCTTTTTCAAGGGCGCCTGCAATCGCGAGGGAGGCTTATTAACCGATAATGGAGGTGCCGAACAATGACTGTCAAGATCACCCTGGCCTGCACTGAGTGCAAGCAGCGCAACTACAACAAGGAGAAGAACAAGAAGAACTCTCCTGACCGTCTTGAGATGAAGAAGTATTGCCGTTTCTGCAAGAAGCATACCCTTCACCGCGAAACCAAGTGAGGATAGGAGCTTAGAGATGGCAGACAAGAAAGCAGCCACCGCTGCAGCCCAGACTCAAAGCGACAAGCCCAAAAAGAACGACGGCGCAAAGAAGGTTTCCTTCTTTGATAAGGTCAAAAACTTTTTCAAAGGAATCGGCAAGTATTTCAAAGATACGAAGAGCGAGCTGAAAAAGGTCGTATGGCCCAGCAAGAGTGATGTCAAGAACAACACGATTACCGTTATCGTGGTTGTTCTCATCGCTGCGGTCGTCCTGATTGCGCTGGACCTTATCTTTGGCGGCGTCATCCACCTGTTGATCGGCGCCTGAGCGCGTTGGCGGAGGCAAAGACAATGGCTGAGCAAGCAAACTGGTATGTAGCGCATACCTATTCCGGCTACGAGAACAAGGTTGCCACAGACCTGATGACGATGGTGGAGAACCGCCACCTGCAGGATTTAATCTGTGACGTCAAGGTTCCGACCGAGACCCGCATTGAAGAAGTGTTCGACAAGCGCGGCAACAAGACCGGCGAGAAAGAGGTTCAGTCGAAGCTCTATCCCGGCTACGTCTTTATCAAAATGGTCATGAATGACAACACCTGGTACATCGTGCGCAACACGCGCGGCTGCACCGGCTTTGTCGGCCCGGAGTCCAAGCCCGAGCCCCTGACCGAGGCCGAGGTTGCCAAGATGGGCGTCGAAACCACCGTCGACCTGGAGGTCGAGTACAAGGTTGGTGATACGGTCGAAATCACCGCCGGTCCGATGGAAGGTTCTGTCGGCACGGTCGAGGGAATCGACATTCCTGCGCGCAAGGTGCGCGTGAAAATCACCATGTTTGGCCGCGAGCTGCCCGCAGAGCTGGAGCTGCATCAGGTCAAGCTGTTCTGATTTTTTCAGAACACCGCAATTTCCGGTAAAGGCCGCGAACGGGGAACACCCCGGGGTACGGTTTTTATAGGGCGTGCGGAGGTCGCACGCCCGTGGGAGGTCTGCACCGCAGGCCGCAACTCACCACAAAATTTGGAGGTGCAAGTATTATGGCACAGAAAATCACTGGCTACATCAAGCTGCAAATCCCCGCCGGCAAGGCAACTCCGGCTCCCCCTGTTGGTCCTGCTCTGGGTCAGAAGGGCGTCAACATCATGGCGTTCACCAAGGAGTTCAACGAGCGTACCAAGAACCAGATGGGCATGATTATCCCCGTCGTTATCACGGTTTACGCTGACCGCTCCTTCTCCTTCATCACCAAGACTCCTCCGGCGCCCGTTCTGATCAAGAAGGCTGCCGGCATCGACACTGCTTCCGGCGTGCCCAACAAGAACAAGGTTGGTTCCATCACGCTGGCTCAGGCCGAGGAGATCGCCAAGACCAAGATGCCCGACCTGAACGCCGCTTCTCTGGAAGCCGCTGTCAGCATGATCAAGGGCACCGCCCGCAGCATGGGCGTTACCGTTGAGGGCTGAATAGGAGGGTAATACGCAATGAAACACGGCAAGAAGTATATCGACGCTGCTAAGCTGATCGAGAACAATAAGACTTACGATCCCACCGAGGCCCTGGAGCTGTGCTGCAAGACCGCTACCGCTAAGTTCGACGAGACCGTTGAGCTGCACGTCCGCCTGGGCGTTGACAGCCGTCACGCCGACCAGCAGGTCCGCGGCGCTGTTGTTCTGCCCAACGGCACCGGCAAGAACGTCCGCGTTATCGCCATTGCCAAGGGCGATGCCGCCAAGGCCGCTGAGGCTGCAGGCGCTCAGGAGGTCGGCGATGACGATCTGATCGCCAAAATCGCCGGCGGCTACCTGGACTTCGACGTTCTGGTTACCACTCCCGACATGATGGGCCGCGTTGGCCGTCTCGGTAAGGTCCTGGGCCCCCGTGGTCTGATGCCCAACCCGAAGGCCGGCACTGTTACCCCCGACGTCGGCAAGGCTGTTACCGACGCCAAGGCTGGTAAGATCGAGTACCGTCTGGACAAGCAGAACATCATCCATGTGCCCATCGGCAAGGCCTCTTTCGGCGCCGAGAAGCTGATGACCAACCTGGACACCGTCCTGGATGCCATCGCCAAGGCTAAGCCGGCCGCTGCCAAGGGCCAGTACTTCAAGAGCGCAACCATCGCCACCACCATGGGCCCCGGCGTCCGCGTTGCTACCAACAAGTACGGTGTTTAATTGAGCGCGTTGCGCATATGCGCGCTCAATTAAACGACGCGAAGCGGCGTTCCGCTATTGGTCGCCCATGAACATGGGCAATGAATTAAGTAGAGAATTCCGCTTTTTCTATTGACAAGCGCACATTCTTGTGCTATACTAATTAAGCTGTTTTTGAGACAGCAGGTGCCGCAAGGCATAACGGGGTAACCCACCTGCCGAGAAACGTGCGTTTGATTGCAATGCTTTCAAGCCCTTTCCCGGCGACGGGAAGGGGCTTTTTACTGTTTATCACATAAAAAGCCGCTTACCGAAACCAATCTGTAAGTGGAATGAGGTGAATTTCAAATGCCCAGTGCAAAGATTCTGGAAGCTAAGAAGGCTCTTGTTGCCGATCTGAACGAGAAGATCTCTTCTTCTCTGGCCGGTGTTGTTGTTGCTTACAACGGCATCAGCGTTGCTGACGACACCAAGCTGCGTAAGGAGCTGCGTGAGGCTGGCGTCCATTACATGGTCGTCAAGAACACCATGCTGCGTCTGGCCGTCAAGGGCACCCAGTACGAGGGTCTGACTGAGTACTTCAAGGGTGACACGGCTATCGCTCTGTCTCCGGAGGATCCGGCTGCTGCTGCTCGCATCCTGTGCAAGTTTGCTGACGCCGACAAGTCCAAGCGCTTTGTCGTCAAGGGCGGCTTCTGCGATGGTGTTGTCATGGACGCTGCAGGTATCAAGAGCCTGTCTACCATGCCCAACCGCGAAGGCCTGCTCTCCATGCTGGCTGGCTCCCTCAACGGTATCGTTGGTGGTCTGGCTGTTGCCCTGCAGGGTATCGTCGACAAGCAGGACGAGACTGCTGCCTGATTGTAAAACAAGCAGGTTGAGCGCACCGGCGCAGCGCTCTCAAACAAACCGCGCCGCTTAATTACAAAATTTATGGAGGTAACTATCATGGCTTCTGAGAAGATCACTGCCATTGTCGAGTCTGTCAAGACTATGACTGTTCTTGAGCTGAAAGAGCTCGTTGACACCATCTGCGAGGAGTTCGGCGTTTCTGCTGTTGCTGCTGCCGCTCCCGCTGCCGCCGGCGCTGCTGCTCCCGCTGAGGAGGAGAAGACCGAGTTTGACGTCATCCTGGCTGACGTTGGCGCTAACAAGATGCAGGTCATCAAGACCGTTAAGGAGCTGACCGGCGCTTCCCTGATGGAGGCTAAGAAGCTGGTTGAGACCCCGAACGCCAAGCTGAAGGAGCAGGCTTCCAAGGCTGACGCTGAGGACATCCAGAAGAAGCTGGCTGAGGTCGGCGCTAAGGTTGAGCTGAAGTAATTTAGCTTTCCATAGCTTTCAACACCGTGTGGTTTTTACACCGCACGGTGTTTTTTTATTTGTTTATCTTAACAAAAGCTTCACATATTCTTTGTACATTCCGCCAAGTTTGACCGTGTTGTGCGGGGCTTGTATTTCGTATAATAATGATGTATCCTTTCTGTAATGAACTATATTGGGAAAGTGAGGCTCCTACCCTTGGAAAACGAAAAGCCAAAAGGCAACGGTATGGAAAAGCTGGCGGCGTTTATCGTAGATAAGCGCAATCTGTTTTTCCTTTTATACATATTTGCGCTGATTTTCAGCGCCATTGCCACCGACTGGGTCAAGGTTGAGAACGATATTACAACCTACCTGCCCGACACAACGGAAACCCGGCAGGGCCTGACCGTGATGAATGACAACTTTGTCACCTACGGCACGGCCAACGTTATGGTTTCCAACATCACCTATGACACCGCCCTTGAAATCCAGAAGCAGATGGAGGACATTGAGGGTGTCTCCGGCGTGGAGTTTGACGATACCGCCGAGCACTACACCAATGCCTCGGCCCTGTTTGCGGTCAGCTTTGACGCCGAGGTAGGGGACGAGCGCGCCGAGAACGCCCTGCAGGAGATACGCGACGATCTGGAGGGCAAGTACGATACTTCGATTTATTCCGAGGTCGGCTATGATTCCTCTGCCGATTTGCAGAGCGAGATGCTGGTCATCGTCATCATTGCGGCGGTCATCATCGTGGTGGTGCTGACGCTGACCTCGCGCTCCTACGCGGAGGTTCCGGTTCTGATTATGACCTTCGGTGCCGCCGCGCTGCTGAATATGGGCACCAACTTCCTGTGCGGCACCATCAGCTTCATTTCCAACTCGGTCACGGTCATCTTGCAGCTGGCGCTGGCCATTGACTACGCCATCATTCTGTGCCACCGCTTCAGCGATGAGCACGAGACGCTGCCCACCCGCGAGGCCTGCATTGCCGCGCTTTCCAAGGCCATCCCGGAGATTTCCTCCTCGTCTTTGACCACCATCAGCGGTCTGGCCGCGCTGGCCTTTATGCACTTCGGCATCGGCCGCGATCTGGCCACCGTTCTGATTAAGGCTATCCTGTTCAGTATGCTCTGCGTCTTTACGCTGATGCCCGGCCTGCTGGTGCTGTTCAGCAAGCTGATCGACAAGACCCGCCACAAGAACCTGATTCCCAAGATTACCGCCGTCGGCAAGTTCGACATCAAGACCCGCTTTATCATCCCGCCGATTTTCGGTGTAGTCATCGTGGCGGCGGCCGTCTTTGCCAACCTGTGCCCCTACTGCTACACCTACACCGATCTGGTCACCGCCAAGCAGAGCGAGCGCCAGATTGCCTACCAGAAAATCAAGAACACCTTCGGCTCCAGCAATATGGTGGCCGTCATTGTGCCCTCCGGCGATTATGAGGCCGAGGGAAAAATCCTTGACGAGCTGGACAGCTGCGCCGAGGTCAAGTCCACGATGGGTCTGGCCAACATTGAGGCGATGGACGGCTATGTGCTGACCGACGCCCTGACCCCGCGCCAGCTGGCAGAGCTGGCCGGGCTGGACTACGAGGTCTCGAAGGCGCTGTACGGTGCCTACGCCGTGGACCACGATGAATACGGCGAGATTATCAACGGTCTGGACGATTATAAAGTACCGCTGTACGATATGTTCCGCTTTTTGGAGCAGGAAATGCACGATGGCAACATCACCCTTTCGGGCGATGTACAGGACACGCTGGACGATTTGTTTGACCAGCTGGACGAGGCCGCCAAGCAGCTGCAGAATGACCAGTACAGCCGTCTGGTCGTCTATCTGAATCTGCCCGAGGAGACGGACGAGACCTTTGCCTTCGTGGACAAAATGCACGATATCATCGGCAAATACTATGATTCGGATTCCTTCTACGTGGTCGGCAACACCACCAGCGCTATGGATTTGTCCAGCTCCTTCGGCGAGGACAACCTGCTGATCAGTGTACTTTCCGCGCTGTTCGTCATTCTGGTTCTGCTGTTCACCTTCAAGTCGGCCGGTCTGCCGGTGCTGCTTATCATCGTCATTCAGGGCAGTATCTGGATTAACTTCTCGGTGCCGTATTTGCAGGGTGAGCCGCTGTACTTCCTGGGCTACCTGATTGTCAACTCGATTCAGATGGGCGCCAACATCGACTACGCCATCGTTATCTCGAGCCACTACACCGACCTGAAGAAGGTCATGCGCCCGAAAGAGGCCATTGTTGCCGCGCTGAATGAGTCTTTCCCGACCATCTTCACCTCCGGCTCGATTCTGGCTTCTGCCGGTATCCTGATCAGCGTGCTGACCACCAACCCGGTTATCGCCGCCATCGGTACCTGCCTGGGCCGCGGCACCATCGTTTCCATCATTCTGGTTCTGTTCGTCCTGCCGCAGATTCTGATTCTGGGCGATACCATCATCGAGCGCACCAGCTTTGAGATGAAGGGCGTTTCCGGTATGACCCGCACGGCCAGCGGCACAATGCACGTCAACGGCCGCGTCCGCGGTTACATCAACGGTGTTGTGGATGCGGACATCAAGGGTGTGCTGCACGGCCAGTTCAGCGCCAACATTGCCACCGGCACAGAATTTGAGGTCGACAAGCCCGATATGTATCTTGCCGAGGGAAACATCCACGAGTCGGAGGAAACCTCCGGCGAAACACCTGACAGCGGCGCGAAGGGAGGCGACGCAGAATGAACCGTATTTCTGACATGATGCGCCGCCTCTGGGCCGCGCTGCTGGCGCTCTGCCTTGTCCTTGCGCTGACCCTGCCGGTCTTTGCGGAAGGGGAGGGCACCGACACCGCCGAGGAGAAGGAGACTTACCACATCGGCACGGTGGAGGAGCTGCTGCAGCTGGCGGACTACTGCCGCCTTGACAGCTGGAGCGCGAACCGCACCGTTGTGCTGGACACCGACCTGGAGCTGACCGGCAGCGGCTTTACCGGCATACCGTCCTTCAGCGGCGTGTTTGAGGGGCAAGGCCACACGGTTTCCGGCCTGAGTCTTGTGGGGGACGGCTCGGTTGTCGGCTTCTTCCGCTATGTGCAGAAGGATGCCAACGTCCGGGATCTGGTCATCCGCGGTCGCGCCATGCCCACCGGCAGCCGTTCTACCGTGGGCGGCGTTGCGGGCAGCAACGCAGGCACCCTGCACAACTGCCGGTTTGAGGGCGTTTCCTCCGGCGCGTCCGTGGTGGGCGGCATTGCCGGTACAAACCTTGCCTCCGGCGTGATTGACAACTGCGCCACCACCGGCAGCGTCTACGGCGCGCACTTCATCGGCGGCATTGCCGGTGAAAACCACGGCATTATTGCCAACTGCACCAACTCCGCCAACGTCAACACAACGGTGGAGCAGAATGACATTGACCTGTCGGCGCTGACGCTGAATGACCTCATCGGCACCGAGAACGCGGCCGATATTACCGACATCGGCGGCATTGCGGGCCAGTCCGGCGGCGTTATCCGCGCCTGCATGAACCGCGGCACCGTGGGCTACCAGCACATGGGCTACAACGTAGGCGGCATTGCGGGCAGCCAGACCGGCTACGTTGAGGGCTGCGTCAACTACGGTACCATCTATGCCCGCAAGGAGGCCGGCGGCATTGTCGGCCAGATGGAGCCCAGCAGCACGCTGGAATTCACGCAGGACACCCTGCAGAAGCTGGGTGACGAGATGAGCACCCTGCAGACGCTGGTCAACCGCGCCTGCGACGATGCCAGCGCCGCCAGCGATGATCTTACCAACCAGCTGAACGCGCTGAAGGACAGCGTGACCAGCTCCCGCAACGCGATTGAAAACCTGCTGAACCAGACCGAGGACGGCCTTACCATGGGCACCCAGACCGTCAAAACGGATTTGACGCAGTTCAAGCAGAACCTCAAGGATTCCACCGGCGATTCGGAGGACCCGAACGCCACGGAATATCCCGATGGCGCGATTGTTGACCCCATCTTCTCGACCGGCGGCATTTCCAGCCGAGATGACAACAGTGATGATGATACCTACACCGTAGATAGCGGGAACATTGACACCGGCAGCGCGGCCGCCGAGGCCCCCGCACAGGAGCCGGTACAGACCGAGCCTGCTGCCGAGCCTGCTGCGGAGAATGCCGAGCCCGCCGCAGAGAGCACCGCAGACACCCCCTCCGCCCAGTCTGAGGAGGACGCCGAGCGCACCGCGCACGGCCAGCCCGACCCGGACGGCATCACCATCGACCCCAATCAGAACGATGGCGGCTACATTGTGCACGAGCCGGATAACCGCGATTACGGCCAGGAAATTGTGGATAATGTTGTGAACGCCATGCCCGACAGCGTGGACGTGAAGATTCCGTCCGTGGAGCTGTCCAACCGGGACGCCATCACAGCCAGCCGCAATGACCTGAGCAGCAACCTGACCCATATGGGCGATATTGTCACCACCCTGAACAACAACGCCAGCAACAACACGCAGGCGCTGGTCAACGATATAAAGGCCATCTCCAACCAGATTCGCAAGATTGGCGATACGCTTTCCGGTGCCGGTGACAACGTGACCAACCCCGACGATGTTGTGAACGATATCTCGGACGAGGACACGGACGAGGACGTGGAGGCCAAGGTCACCAACTGCATCAACAGCGGTGTTGTCAACGCCGACATCAACGCAGGCGGCATTGCCGGTGCCATGGCCCGCGAAAATGACCTTGACCCCGAGGATGATTACACATCAGTGGGCAGCGAGTCGCTGAATTTCACCTTCAAGACCCGCGTTGTAGCCCGCGACTGCACAAACTACGGCACCGTCACCGCCAAGAAGCAGAACGCAGGCGGTATTGTCGGCGATGCCGAGATGGGCTCTGTCATTGACTGCCGCGGCTTTGGCACGCTGGACGCCGAGGACGCCACCGCCGTGGGCGGTGTGGCCGGTGTCAGCAAGTCCACCATCCGCGAAAGCTACGCCAAGTGCCGCCTGTCCGGTGCCAAGCAGGTAGGCGGCATTGCCGGCAGCGGCACAACGATTGAAAACTGCCGCGCCATGGTCATCATCGACACCGGCAGCGAACAGCTGGGCGCGATTGCCGGTACGGTGGATGACCCGCTGGACGGCAGCGTGACCGGCAACACCTTCGTGGACGAGGGCGTGGCCGGTGTGGACAATGTCAGCTACAAGGGCATTGCCGAGCCGCTGAGCTTTGAGGATTTCATCGCGCAGGAGAATCTGCCCAGTGACTTCTCAAACCTCTGCGTCCGCTTTGTGACCGAAGAGGAATCGCTGATTCAGCTGTATTACATCCCCTACGGCAGTGATTTCCCGGCTGACCAGCTGCCGCCGGTTCCGTACCATGCCGGCCAGTACGGCCAGTGGGAGGACGTGGATTTGACCAACCTGACCTTTGACACCACCATCCATGCCGAGTACAAGGATATGAACACTGTGCGCCAGAGCCAGGAAAAGCGCGATGACCGCCCCATTGTGCTGGTGGAGGGCAGCTTTGACACCACCGATGAGCTGATGCTGCACGAAATTGACGATGCGCCCGCAGCCGCCGGTACGCTGGTGGAGGCGTGGGGCCTTGAACTGCCCGCCGACACAGGCCACACGCTGCGCTATATGCCGCCGGAAACGACGGACAACACCGTGCTGTGGATCAAAACCGATGCCGGCTGGCAGCAGGCCGAGACGAGCGTTGACGGCAGCTATCTGACCTGCACCGCCCCCGCAGGCACAACGGCCTTTGCCGCCGTGCAGCTTCCCGCCAACACAACCCCGCTGACTGCCGCCGCCTGCGGCGGTGCAGCCGTGCTGCTGGTGCTGCTGCTTGTACTGCGGAAAAAGCGCAAAAAGAAAAAGACAAAAAAGACTGCTGAGAAGGCAGAATAAATAGCAAGCCCCCTGCGATGCGGTTCACGTTGCATCGCAGGGGGCTTTTTTCAGCAGCTTGCCACAAACTGCCGGAATATCTTTCGGCTGTTCTCGTTTACGGCAAACGAGAACTCCGGGTGCCACTGCACGGCCCAGACAAATTTCTTTCCGGGCAGGCAGACAGCCTCCACCAGTCCATCCTCCGACACGGCCATTGCCGCCAGACCCGGCGCAAGCGCCCGGATGGCCTGATGGTGCAGGCTGTTGACCGCCAGCGTCTGCTGCCCCAGCAGCTGCTGCAGCGGGCTGCCCGGCGTCAGCGTCACGGCGTGCACCGGCGCATCGTAGGGGTGCTGCTGGTGGTGGTTCACCCCGGACGGATGCTCTGTGGGCAGGTCCTGATAGAGCGTACCGCCCAGATGCACGTTCAGGAACTGGATGCCGCGGCAGATGCCCAGTACCGGCTTATCCTGCGCCAGCATCCTGTCCAGTAGCGGTGCCTCCATCCGGTCGCGCTCCGGGCAGGTCTTGCCGCACTGCGGTGTTGGTTCTGCACCGTATAGGGCAGGGGAGACGTCCTGCCCGCCTGTCAGAAGCAGGCCGTCGCAACTGTCCGCCAGCTTCTGCAGCACGGCGGCATCGTCCGTCAGCGGCAGCATCACCGGCACGCCGCCCGCCTGCTCCACGCCCCGCATATAGCCGGGCAGCATCCAATAGCTTTCCCTTGCCGCGTCCACCAGCGGCACAATTCCAATCAATGGTTGCTTCATGGCTCCTGCACTCCTTTTACAAATAAAAGCAAAAACAGAGAAGCCCTGTGCGACTTCTCTGTCTGTTACCGTGATTATACCGCGTCCCGCGGAAAATTGCAAGGGCTCACATCGGCGCGTTATTGGCCCGGTAGCGCTTGTCTGCGGGCAGGGTTGTGTATTTATCGTACAGCTCCCGCAGCAGGACGGTACGGCGCACCATACCGATAAACACATTGCGGTCATCCACCACCGGCACAAAGTTCTGGTCCACCGCCGCCTTGAGCAGCGTGGGCATATCGGTGGTGACGGTCACGGCCTTGTAATCCCTGCGGCGGGGGAAGCTGGAGATGGGCACTTCCTCGCTGGCTTCAAGGTCAAGACCATGCAGATTTTTCATACCCCATAGAATGTCGCCCTCGGTGATGCTGCCGACATACTCCCCATTGCGCTTGAGCACCGGAATCGTGGCGTAGCGCTGGTTCGACCATTTTTCCAGGGTCTGGCGCAGGGTAAAGTCCTCATAGATGTACAGGACATCCTGCTTCGGTGTCAAAAAGAACAAAAGGTTCATGCTTCCACTGCACTCCTTTGGTAGTGTTGTCATACTTCTTTATCCAGTATATACGCTTGTGATGTAAACTTTGTGAATGGAATGTTAAATCCGCACGCCAAAATAAATTTCTCTCAAATGGCCTGTTCAAGCGGGAAAAATTGGTGTATAATAGGGTATGATTCATATTGTACAGCTGTGTGTTTAGCCGCAGCTAACCCCGAAAAGGAGGATTGCAGATGATCACCAAGGTCAATCCCTATGGACATATTTCCCTGACAAACGACTACTTCTCCGGTCTGGTGGAGCAGGCCGCCAAGCAGTGTTATGGCATTGCCGCTATGGGGCAGGCCCCGGCCGAAAGCGTTGTGCGCAGCGCACTGCGCACCGGCAGCCTGCCGCCGAAGGGCGTCACCGTCACCCAGGAGGGTGGCAAGCTGGTCATCGCCCTGCACATCAAGGTGGGCTTTGGTCTGAACATTTCTACCATTACCCAAAGCATTACCCACCGCGTCAAAGACGAAGTTGAACTTGCCACCGGCCTGAAGGTCGCCCGCATTGATGTATATGTGGACGATGTCATTGCCGACTGAACGACCCAGAAAATATGAGGTGTAACAAAACCATGATTACTGGCCAGACCCTGCGCGACGCCATTCTTTCCGGCGCCAACAACATTGCCAACCAGCGCACCCGCGTGGATGAGCTGAACGTTTTCCCTGTTCCGGACGGCGATACCGGCACGAACATGAGCATGACCATCGGCGCGGCCCGCGCTGAGCTGGAGGCTATGCCCGACACCTGCACCGTGGCCGAGGCCAGCAAGACCGCTGCCTCCGCCATGCTGCGCGGTGCCCGCGGCAACTCCGGCGTTATCACCAGCCTGCTGTTCCGCGGCTTCTCCAAGGCGCTGAAGGACAAGACCGAGGCTTCCTCCGCCGATTTGGCCGCTGCACTGCAGCAGGGTGTGGAGGCCGCCTACAAGGCCGTCATGAAGCCCACCGAGGGCACCATCCTGACCGTCTCCCGCCTTGCCGCCGAGAAGGCCGCCGAGTGCACCGAGATGGACGTTCCCGCCATGTGGGACGCCACCCTGCAGGCCGGTCAGGCCGCGCTGGACGATACCCCGAATCTGCTGCCTGTGCTGAAGAAGGCCGGCGTTGTGGACGCGGGCGGTCAGGGCATTATGCTGATTTTTGAGGGCATGAAGCAGGTCTTTGACGGCGGCGAGATTATCGCCGGTGCCGAGGTTGCCGCCAAGCCCAAGGTATCCAGCGAGGCCGCCGGCAAGGGCGTCTTTACCGATGACCTGATGAAGGTGGAGGATATCAAGAACGGCTACTGCACCCAGTTCCTGCTGCATAAGGACGAGGGTGCCAGCGTGACCCGCCTGCGCGCCTTCCTGGAGTCCAACGGCGATTCCGTTGTGGTCATTGAGGATGACGATGTGGCCAACTGCCACGTGCACACCTCCGACCCCGGCATGATGCTGAGCGAGGCCATCAAGTACGGCTACCTGACCAACTTCAAGATTGAGAATATGCATGAGCAGTTCCTGGCCCGCCAGAAGCAGGCCAAGGGTCTGGAAAAACAGGCCGAGGCCGAGGAGAACAAGACCAGCGAGTTCACCTACGCCGCCGTCGACCCCGAGCGCGAGTACGGCTTTGTGGCCGTGGCCGCCGGTGAGGGCCTGAAGGCTGTGTTCGGCGATTTGGGCGTGGACGCGGTTGTCAGCGGCGGCCAGACGATGAACCCCTCCACCGAGGATATTCTGGCGGCTGTGCAGAGCGTGCCCGCCAAGACCGTGCTGGTGCTGCCCAACAACAAAAACATCATTATGGCGTCCGAGCAGGCGCAGAAGCTAGCCGACCGCAAGGTCATCGTGCTGCCCACCCGCACCGTGCCGCAGGGCATGACCGCTATGCTGAATTTCGACCCCGACCTCAAGCCGGAGGAGAACGCCGTTGCCATGATGCAGGCTGCAGACCGCGTCAGCACCGGCCTGATTACCTATGCCGCCCGCGACAGCGAGTTTGACGGCAAGCCCATCCGGAAGGGCGAGATCATGGCGCTGGAGAACGGCAAAATTGTGGCCACCGGCACCGATCTGGTCAAGATGACCTACCGTCTGGCCCGTTCCATGAAGAAGAAGGACACCCAGTTCATTACGGTCATTTCCGGCTGCGACGTCAGCGACGAGGACGCCGAAAAGACCACCGAGCTGGTGCGCACCAAGTGCGGCAGCAGTGTCGAGGTCAGCCACATCAGCGGCGGCCAGCCCGTTTACTACTATATGATTTCTGTGGAGTAAACCGCGTTACAACAAACAAAAGGCGAATTTGGGGAAGGTCCGAGTTCGCCTTTTTTGGTACACAGCACACACGAAGGGAGGTTCCCGCCATTGCCAACCATCAATGACTCTGTGCAATACCTCAAGGGTGTCGGCCCTGCGTTTGCCAAAAAGTTTGAAAAGCTCGGCATCTTTACCATCCGGGACCTACTTTTGTGCTACCCGCGCAAATACATTGACTATACCCAGCCCTACACCGTTGTTTCAGCCCCCTATGACACTGACTGCTGCGTCCGCGCCACCGTGCTGCAGAAGGAGCCGCCCCGGCGCATCAAGGGCGGGCGGGTTATGAACCGGGTCCTCGCCGCCGATGATTCGGGGATTCTGGCGCTGAGCTGGTTCAACGCCCCTTACGCGGCGGATAAGCTGCAGATAGGGGAGAGCTACTATTTTGAGGGCCGCATCGGCGGGGCGCTGACCCGGCGCGAGCTGCTGCATCCGCTGGTGCGCACCGAGGCCCAGGTGGCCGCCTGCCCATTTGTGGCGGTCTACCCCGGCACCGAGGGCCTGCCCGCCAGCCGCCATGCGGCGTGTGCCCATGCAGCGCTGGCCTTTGCCGACCAGTTGACCGACCCGCTGCCGCCGGAGCTGCTGACCCGCTACCGTATGCCCGCCAAGGCGGACGCCGTGCGCGGCATCCACGCGCCCAGCAGCAATGAGAAGCTGGCCGCTGCCCGCCGCCGCCTGATTTTTGAGGAGCTGTATCTGCTGCAGATTGGCATTTTTCTGCTGCGCAGCCACGGCCGCTGCAAGACCAGCGCCCCCATGCACCCGCTGGATTTGGGGCCCTTCTGGCGCAGCCTGCCGTACCCGCCCACCGGGGCGCAGAAGCGCTCGACCGAGGAAATCACCGCCGATTTGTGCGGCAAGGTCCCGATGAACCGCCTGCTGCAGGGCGATGTGGGCAGCGGCAAGACGCTGGTGGCCGCCGCAGCCATCTGGTTCGCCGCGCAGAACGGCTGGCAGAGCGCCATGCTGGCCCCCACGGAAATTCTGGCCCGGCAGCACGCCGCCACGCTGGCCGACCGGCTGGAGCCGTTCGGCGTCAACGTCACGCTGCTGGTCGGCGGTATGAAGGCCAAGGAGAAGCGCATCGCACTGGAGGCCATCGCCGACGGGCGGGCCAATCTGGTGGTGGGCACCCACGCCGTCCTGACCGACACGGTGGAGTTCAAAAATCTGGGCCTTGCCATTGTGGACGAGCAGCACCGCTTCGGCGTGCGCCAGCGCGGCCTGCTGGCGGGCAAGGCCCAGAGTCCGCATCTGCTGGTTATGAGCGCCACCCCCATCCCGCGCACGCTGGGGCTGCTGATGTACGGTGATCTGGACATTTCGGTACTGGACGAGCTGCCGCCGGGCCGCAAGCCTATCAAGACGTGGTATATCACCGGCAAAAAGCGGCAGGATATGTACGGCTTTCTGGACAAACAGATTGAGGCGGGGCATCAGGTCTACATTGTCTGCCCGGCGATTGAGGAGAACGAGGCTGCCGCCGATTTGCAGGCTGTGACCAGCTATTACACCGAGACCGCCTGCGCACTGCTGCCCAACCGCCGCATCGGCCTTTTGCACGGCAAGCTCAAGCCCAAGGAAAAGGACGATGTGATGCAGAAGTTCAAGGCCGGTGAGCTGGACGTTTTGGTTTCCACCACCGTCATTGAGGTCGGCGTCGATGTGCCCAATGCCACGGTTATGGTCATTGAGAATGCGGAACGGTTCGGCCTGTCGGCCCTGCACCAGCTGCGTGGCCGTGTGGGCCGCGGCGCGGCGGATTCCTGCTGCATCCTGATTTCGGACAACGGCAATGACGCTGTGCGCGAGCGCCTGCAGTTCCTCTGCCGCACCTCGGACGGCTTTGCCGTGGCCAAGTACGATTTGGAGACCCGCGGCCCGGGTGATTTCTTCGGCTCGGCCCAGCACGGCCTGCCCACCCTGCGGGTGGCCGACCTTGTGCAGGACACCAGAACCCTGCGCGTGGCACAGGACGAGGCCAAGGCCCTGCTTGCCAGGGACCCGAACCTGATAGACCCGGCGCACCGGGCGCTGTCCGATGAGGTCGAGCGCCTGTTTGCCACCGCCGGGGCGATGAACTGAACAACCTCTAAAATTATCTTTTATTTTCCTGTAAAGTTTGGTATACTAATAGACAACTGTATATTTAGGCAACACCGCACAGTTCCCGCCGCATCGGCACTTAGAATTATGCGGTATTGCCCTTAATAAAGGAATCCCTTGCCTATGAAAAAATTCTGCGCGATTTTGTTTTCCTTCGTGCTGATTGTGGTGCTGGCACTGCCGGTCGCGGCGGAAGGGGAGAGTGGCACGCTGGCGGATACCGCCCCGGCGCTGACCGCCCCCGCCGCCTACGTTGTCAACCTTGACACCAACATTGTGGTGTATGAAAAAAACAGCGAGACACCGCTTTCCGCCGCCAGCCTGACCAAGATGATGACCACCCTGCTGCTGCTGGAAAATTATCAGGACCAGCTGGACACTATCAGCCTGACGGCCCCCAGCTACATCTACGATTTAATCTGGGAGCAGAGCACAAACGCCTCCACCGCCGATATCCGCCGGGGCGAGACGCACAGCCTGCGCAATCTGCTCTATGCCATGCTGCTGCCCAGCGGCAACGAGGCCGCCTACATCGTGGCTGACTATATGGGCGGCGGCAGCATTGACAGCTTTGTTGCCATGATGAACGATGAGGCCGCCGCCATAGGCTGCACTGGCACGACCTTTGTGGACCCCTGCGGCCTGAACCCCAACAACATCACCACCGCCCGGGACGCCTACCTGATTCTGCGCGCCCTGACGGCCTATGACATCTTTGCCACCGTTGCGGGCACGCCCACCTATGATATGGGCACCAACGACCGCTATGTGACACCGGGGACCTATATCCTGCAGAACACCGACAAACTCGTCACCAACAGCAGCTACCACCGGGATTACACCAAGGGCGGCAAGACCGGCAGCCTGGGCGAGTGGCAGAACTTTGCGGGCTGGCACAGCCAGGACGGCGAGAGCTACATCAGCGTGCTGCTGAATGTACCGATGGAGTCCGACCCCGAGGGCGGCCGCCCGGCCCTGCTGGAAACCGGCACGATTATGGACTGGGTGTTCAACACCTACACCATCGCTCCCGCGCTGGACACCACCCAGCCCATCACTGAGGTCCGCGTGGCCTACTCCACGCAGGCTGACACGGTAATGCTATACCCCGCGGACAATATGATGACCCTGCTGCCGCGGGAGGGCGGCTCCGCGCTGACAGAGCAGATTTTCAACGTACCCGATGAGCTGGGCGCGCCCATCAAGCAGGGCGATATTGTGGGCACCGTCACGCTGACCATTCAGGGCGAGACCATCGGCACAGCCGACCTGATTGCGGGCAGCGATATCTCCCGCAACCAGCTTCTGTATACCATTTCCCGCATAGGCACATTCTTTTCCAGCACGTATTTCAAGGTTGTCGTTATGCTGACCATGCTCGCTGTCGGCGCATATCTCATCTTCGCCGTCGGCCGCATCCTGCGCATCTGGGGCAGGGAAGCATAATCACCCCCGCTGCGGGGTCACCCGCCGCCCGGACGGCACACCAGCCGGTGTGTTATATAATTCCACAGGAGGATTCTACCATGTTGGATGTAAAACGCAATTTGACCACCATGACCGATTTCTATGAGCTGACCATGTCGGCGGGCTATCTGGACGAGGGATACGTTGACAAAATCGCCGTCTTTGATATGTTCTTCCGCCGTGTGCCGGACGGCGGCGGCTACGCCATTATGGCCGGCCTGCAGCAGTTCATTGACGCCGTGGACCATCTGGAATTTACCGCCGAGGATATCGACTATCTGCGCTCCACCAAGGCCTTTGACGAGAAATTCCTCGACTACCTCAAGAATTTCAAGCTGCACTGCAACATCTGGGCCATTGAAGAAGGTATGCCCATCTTCCCGCAGGAACCCATCGTCACGGTGGAGGGTCCGGCCATTGAGTGCCAGCTGCTGGAAACGCTGCTGCTGGTCACCTTCAACCACCAGTGCCTGATTGCCACCAAGGCCAACCGCATTGTGCGCTCTGCCGCAGGCCGCCCGGTTATGGAGTTCGGCGCCCGCCGCGCACAGGGCTATGACGCCGCCTACTTCGGCGCACGTGCCTCCTACATCGGCGGCTGCGGCTCCACCTCCTGCGTGATGGCCGCCCGCGACTTCGGCATCCCGGCCTCCGGCACAATGGCCCACAGCTGGGTGCAGATGTTCCCGACCGAGTATGACGCCTTCAAGAAATATGCCGAGATGTACCCCGATGCCTGCGTGCTGCTGGTGGATACCTACAACGTCCTGCGCCACGGTGTGCCCGATGCCATCAAGGTGTTTGACGAGGTTCTGAAGCCGATGGGCAAGCGCCCCAAGGGCATCCGCATCGACTCCGGCGATATTGCCTACCTGTCCAAGAAGGCCCGCAAGATGCTGGACGAGGCCGGTTACCCCGACTGCACCATCTGCGCCTCCAACTCTCTGGATGAGTACATCGTCCGCGACCTGATTCTGCAGGGCGCCCGCGTGGACAGCTTTGGCATTGGCGAGAATATGATTACCGCCAAGAGCGACCCCGTCTTTGGCGGCGTGTACAAGCTGGCCGCCGTGAAAGAGGACGACGGCAGCTACACCCCGAAGATGAAGCTGTCGGAATCTGCCGAGAAGATGACGATTCCCTGCCTGAAAAAGGTCTGGCGTATCTATGACCAGGACGGCAAGGCCATGGCCGACCTCATCACGATGGCCGATGAAACCATCGAGACCCAGCACGGCATCACGCTGTTTGACCCCATCGAGACGTGGAAAGAATGCACCTACGTCAACTGCACGGCTCGCTGCCTGTCCACCCCCATCTATGAGAACGGCAAGCGCGTCTATACCTCACCGAGCCTGAACGACATCAAGAAGTTCTGCAAGGCGCAGGTGAACACCCTGTGGGACGAGGTCAAGCGCTTTGAGAACCCCCACCGCTACTACGTTGACCTCAGCCAGAAGCTGTGGGATACCCGCAGCGCCCTGCTGAAGAAGCTGTCCAAGTAAATTTTTCCAGTACCTTTACAAAACGGTTACAACCCGCGCCCCCTGCACATACTGTGACTACACAGCTTTGTGCGGGGGGCTTTTGTATGTTGGAATGGACTTCACTGTTTTTTCTGGGCGGCGGGGCGTATGCCGCGCTGGAGCTGGCGTGGCGCGGCACCACCCACTGGACGATGTTTCTGGCGGGCGGGGCGTGCCTGTGCCTGCTGCAATGGCTGGCGGCGCGGCCCCTGCCGCTGGCCGCCGCCGCGTGTACCGGGGCGGCGTGCGTCAGCGGGCTGGAGCTGGCGGTGGGGGCCGTCTGCCGCGTAATGCTGCACACCGCCGTGTGGGACTACACCGGGGAGTGGGGGAATTTGGCCGGTCTGGTCTGCCCCAAGTACACGCTGTACTGGTTTTTGCTCTGCGGATGGGTGATTTTCGTGCTGCGGTGCGTTGAAAGTACTGTTTATCACCCTCAAAAATCGCTGTCGGACGGTTAAAGTCCAAATTATCGTACTTTCCCTATGGTATAATAAAAGCATACCAGATACGGAAAGGCGGTACACACCATGACCCAGCAGTTCAGATATGTCGGCGGCCACATTGAGGTTTTTTCTGAGAATGGCGAGTTTCTTTTCTCGGCTGATACCATGCAGGAGGCATGGGAGGAGCTGTCCGCATAGTGCGTACACTTGCTATGCGTTTATGTACACTATGCCGAAATAGTGGAAAATATACAAATAACTTTTGTAAGTTTGTACAAATTGCAGCTTGCAAAAGTCTGTCTTATCGCATATAATAAGGACAGAAAGAGGGAAGCGAAAGCCTCCCCGAAGCATCTGCCCTACACTGAGGAAAGGAGATGGGGTTGCAATGTTGAAGCTGCACACTTTAGCGGAATGGATGCATGGTTTTCTGGATCCGGAACGTCCCTACGGCCTGCCGGAGGATGTCTACAATGATGTGATTCCCTCAGGCGTTCATAATTTCAACCGCAACGATTTTCTGTAAAAATCGGTAAAACTCCAAGCCCCGGCGCGGCCCGCAAGCTCCGCGCCGGGGCACTTTTTATGCCAAGGCAACACCGCACAATTCGCGCCCGACGGCTTAAGCACCGCTCGCCGCATCGGCACTTAGAATTATGCGGTATTGCCAAAAATCAGGCGGCTGAATCGTAGTATATATATATACCAAAGCCGCTTTCACAAAACTTTTCCTTGTCTTTTTCGTAAAACCGCGGTATTCTATACTAAGAATATTACGCCTTCCAAAAAAGGAGCTTATTATGAAACTGATTACCTTTACTGTGCCGTGCTACAACTCGGCCGCCTATATGGACCATTGTATCGAGACTCTGCTCACCGCGGGCGAGGACGCCGAAATCATCCTGGTAGATGACGGCTCCAAGGATGACACCGGCAAAATCGCCGATTCCTACGCTGAGAAGTACCCCACCATCGTCCGCGTAATCCATCAGGAGAACGGCGGCCACGGTGAGGGTGTCAATCAGGGCATCCGCAACGCCACCGGCGTGTACTTCAAAGTAGTGGACTCCGATGACTGGCTGGACACCGATGCCCTGCAGAAGGTTCTGGCCGAGCTGCGCGCCCATCTGAACGATGCCGAGCCGCTGGACCTGATGATGGCCAACTACGTCTATGAGCACGTGGCCGACAACACCCGCAACATCGTGGACTACAAGGGCATCCTGCCCGAGGGCCGCGTCTTTACCTGGCAGGAAATCGGCAAGTTTCCGCCGAGCAAGAACATCCTGATGCACTCGGTCATCTACCGCACCGAGGTTCTGCGCAAGAGCGGCATGGAGCTGCCCAAGCACACCTTCTATGTGGATAACATCTTCGTCTATCAGCCGCTGCCGCAGGTCAAGACCATCTACTATATGAATCTTGACCTCTACCGCTACTTCATCGGCCGCGAGGACCAGAGCGTCAACGAGGCCAACATGATCAAGCGCGTTGACCAGCAGCTGCGCGTCACCCGCATTATGATGAACGCAGTCGATGTCTATGCCCTGCCGCCGGAGCAGGCCAAGCTGCGCGCCTACATGCTGAACTATTTCTCGATGATGATGGCGATTTCCAGCATTTTCCTGACGCTGGACGGCAGCAAGGAGGCGCTGGCCAAGCGCAAACAGCTGTGGGAGGATCTGAAGGCCCACGATGGCCACCTGTACCGCCGTTGCCGCTTCTCTGTGGCCGAGGGCTGCAATCTGCCCGGCTGGCTGGGCAGCAAAATCAGCATTGGCGGCTACCGCATTGCCCAGAAGCTGTTCAAGTTCAACTAAGGAATATTTATGCGTAACTACGATATTATTTTGTTCGATTTGGATGGCACGCTTACCGACTCTGCGCCGGGCATCCTCAATTCTGTGCGCTACGCCTGCCGCAAGCTGGGGCTGGAAATGCCCAGCGAGACAACGCTGCGCAAATTTCTGGGCCCGCCGCTGATTGATTCCTTCCGGCAGCTTGTGGGGCTGAGCGATGCCGAGGCTGACCGCGCCGTCAGCGCCTTCCGGGAATATTTCCCCACCAAGGGCCTGTTTGAGAACGAGGTTTACCCGGGGATTCCGGCCCTGCTGGCCGATTTGAAGGCCGCCGGAAAGACCGTGCTCATCGCCACCAGCAAGCCGGAGGAGTTTGCCAAGCGGATTATGGAGCACTTTAATCTGGCGCAGTACTGTGATTTTATCTGCGGTGCCACGCTCGATGAGACCCGCACCGACAAGGCCGAGGTCATTGCCTACGCGCTGGAAACGGCGGGCATTACCGACAAGAGCTGTGTGGTTATGGTAGGCGACCGTGAACACGATGTGCTGGGTGCCAAGAAAAACGGCCTGCCCTGTGTGGGGGCCGTCTACGGCTACGGCTCTGCCAAGGAGCTGACCGCCGCCGGTGCGGCCGCCCTGGCCGATACGGTGGACGAGCTGCACAAGCTGCTGCTGGGATAAATCAAATGGGAGACAGCCTGCGCTGCCTCCCGTTTTTTATTGGTCCCGGTCGTTGTAATAGAGATACCACCCGCGGAAGCCGTACCCGATGCCGAGAGCGCCCAGCGCCAGCAGCATAGCCGCCTTGTCGGGCCAAAGCGGCATATTCCGGGTGCAGACCCAGACCACCGCCAATGCAAGGCATACAAGCACCGGCAGGCCGTAGTGCAGGAATCTCTGCACCCGCAGCCGCTTCGGGTCGCCCTCCGCCGCCAGCGCCGATGGATCGCACACCTCGCACCGCACCCGCAGAATTGGGATATTGCGCACATGACTTGCATACCGCACGGCCCTGTACTCGATGCCGTCCAGCATAAACCGCGGCGTCATGCCCTCGTGGGTGATGACGATCTCCTCGCCGCAGCCCGCCGCCCAGGCCAACAGCTCGGCGGTAAACTCCTGCGGGGTTGCAATGGCAGTGTCCGGCGTAAAGGTAAACTGCCGCTTATGCTCGGCAGCCGCCATTTTCCGGTAGTCCTGCACCCAGCCGGTAAACCAGCCGCCCGCCGGGGCGGGGGAGGCCATTCGTTCCAGACAGCTGTCCACATCCAGCTCTGCCGCCGTTCGGTCGCTGGCGGCCAGCTCCGTGCAGAAGGCGGCGGCTGCCGCCAGCTTTTGCTGCTCTGCCTCCAGCCGTTGGCGCTGGCGTTCAGCAGCCTCGGTCAGCGGCAGGGTGCCGTTCAGCACGGTGCCGATTTCCTCCACCGGCATATCCAGCGTGCGCAGCATCCGAATCAGCTTCAGCGCGCGCACATCCTCCTGCGAATAGACGCGGTACTCATTCTCGGGGTTGCGGGCGGGGGTCAGCAGCCCGGCCTGCTCATAATAGCGGATATTGCGGGCGGACACGCCCGATTGCTCCGCTGCCTGCTTGATGTTCATACCATCACGCTCCTTTCACCTTCACCTTACACCCTGCACCCACTGGAAGGTCAATACTTTTCGTAAAATAACCATATCATATTTCGTAAAATTGTGCTATACTGTTTTCATATATCAATACAAAAGAGGGAATTTATCATGTACAAACCCGGTGACGATAAGCTTGAGGTCCGTGAACTGCTGGTCAAGGCCTTTGCCAGCGCGTGGGCGGCCGGCGACAAGGCCGTTGACCGCGACACCTACATCAATTCCAGCATCAATGTCATTGACTCGCTGCAGGTCGGCCCTGAGATGATCTACGGCGAGGAGGGCCAGGGCCTGCTGGACGATGAGCTCGACCATCTGCCCGATATGCTGCGCGCCGACGGCGCATGGGTCTACTACGCCGTGCCTGCGGAAAACTATTTTATCCTGACCTGGATGGAGGATGCCGAAAAGGCCGCCGCCAAGGTTGACTCTCTCAAGGATGAGGAGGACAGCCTGGCCTGCATCGTGGACCTGACGCAGGAGTGGACGCACACCGAGGCATAAACCGTACAGACGCCGAGAAGGGAGGGAGAACCGCATGAGCCGTGAAACGATCCGTCTGCCGCGTGATGCCTACTGGCTGCTGCAGACGCTGCGCGCCGCCGGGCACAGTGCCTATGTGGTGGGCGGCTGCGTGCGGGACAGTCTGCTGGGCCGTATGCCCGGCGACTGGGATATCTGCACCTCCGCCCGGCCCGCCGAAATGCGGGAGCTGTTCCATGGCCAGCGGCTGATTCTGACCGGTGAAAAGCACGGCACTGTGGCGGTTATCCTGCATGGCAAGCCCTATGAGATGACGACCTACCGGCTGGACGGCAGCTACCGCGACCACCGCCACCCCGACAGCGTCCGGTTTGTGGATGACCTTGCCGCCGATTTGGCGCGGCGGGATTTTACCATCAACGCGATGGCCTACGCCCCCGGCGAGGGGGTCATTGACCTGTACGGCGGGCGGCAGGATTTAGCCGCCGGTATCGTGCGGTGTGTCGGCACCCCCGCCGACCGCTTTGCCGAGGACGCCCTGCGCATCCTGCGCGCGCTGCGGTTTTCGGCCAAGCTCGGCTTTACGTTGGATTCCGCCACCGCCGAAGCCGCACTGGCAGCGCGGGACACGCTGCACACCGTCAGCGCCGAGCGCCTTTACACCGAGTTGGACGGCCTGCTGTTGGCCCCCGGTGCCGGGCCGACACTGGCGCAGTACGGCGAAATTCTGGGCGGTGTTGTGCCCGAGGTGCTGCCCTGCATCGGCTGCACGCAGCCCGGAAAGTGGCATTGCTACGATGTATGGCAGCATTCTGCCGCCGCCGTGCAGGCGCTGGACCTGCGCGGGCAGGACACCCGCGGCGTGCGGGTGCTCTGCTGGGCCACCTTCCTGCATGACATTGCCAAGCCGCTTTGCCGCAGTGTCGGGCCGGACGGCGCCGCCCACTTCAAGGGGCACAACCAGCGGGGCGCACAGCTGGCGCGGGTCATTCTGCGCCGCCTGAGGGCGCCCTCCTACCTGATTGACGGCGCTGTGGGGCTGATTGCCGTGCACGATGCACCGCTGCCCACCGACGATGTGGGCATTTTAAAGCTGTTGAACCGCAGCGGGGCGATTTTCCTGCGGCGGCTCTGCGCGCTGAAATATGCCGATCTGGACGCCCACGCCCACACGCCGGAGGTTGCCGCCCGCCGTGCCGATGTGGCCGCCTTTGAGCGCCGCATGAACGAGCTGGCCAAGACCGGCTGCTACACCATGCGCCAGCTGGCTGTGAACGGTGCCGACCTGATGGAGGCTGGGATTCCCGCCGGGCCGGGCGTGGGTGCCACGCTGCAGGCCCTGCTGACCGCCGTGATGGAAGGCCGCCTGCCCAACGAGCGCGAAGCCCTGCTAAAGGCGGCCATAGAATAACACCGATTTCTTGCAAAGGAGTGTATTGCCGATGTCTATTCAGAATGAAGTTCTTACCGCGATTGCTTCCCGCCGCAGCTGCCGCGCCTATAAGCCGGAGCAGATTACCGCCGAGGAGCTGAACGCCGTGACCGCGGCAGGCACATGGGCCCCCACCGCAATGGGCAGGCAGAGCCCTGTCATGGTGGCCGTGCAGGATAAGGAAACGCTGACCGAGCTGTCCCGCCTGAACGCCGCCGTTATGGGCACACAGAACGACCCCTTCTACGGCGCGCCCACAGCGGTGCTGGTTCTCTGCGATAAGACCAACCCCAACGGCGTGCAGGATGCCAGCCTTGTGCTGGGCAACCTGTTGCTGGCTGCCTCCGCCATCGGCCTTGGCTCCTGCTGGATCAACCGCGCCAAGGAGACCTTTGAAATGCCGGAGGGCAAGGCCCTGCTGACCAAATGGGGCCTTGACGCCAAAAAGTACGCCGGTGTCGGCTATTGTATTCTCGGCTATCCCGCGGCGGGCGGCACCCACGCCCCCGCGCCGCGCAAGGCCGACTACGTGCTGCACGTATGATATTCGGCATCGGCACCGACCTGTGTGACGCAGGCCGCATGGAAAAAAGCCTGACCCGGCAGAGCTTTGTGAACCACGTGTTTTCCCCGCAGGAGCAGGACCAGCTGAACACCCTGCACGGCAAGCACCGCGCCGAGAGCGCCGCCGCCAATTTTGCGGCCAAAGAAGCCTTCCTGAAGGCCGCGGGTACCGGGCTGGGCGGCTTTGCCCTGCCGGAACTGGCCGTGCTGCGCCGCGAAAGCGGAGCACCGTTTTTTGCCCTGACCGGCACAGCCTCCGCGTGGGCCGCCGCCAACGGCCTGACCGTCCATGTCAGCCTGAGCCATGAAGCCGGGCTGGCCAGCGCGGTAGTGATTCTGGAACAGCAGGAGATGGACCAAAACCGATAACTTGGCCCACCGTAAAAATTGCCTGTGATGATTAAAAAGACCTCCCTCTGCTTATACTTTCAGTAACAAGCAAAGGGAGGTCTTTTCTATGGAAGTGCACCGCGGAGAGGTTTTCTACGCAGATTTAAGCCCCGTTGTGGGGTCAGAGCAGGGGGGCATACGGCCGGTACTTATCATCCAGAATGAGATAGGCAACCGGCACAGCCCCACCGTGATTGCAGCCGCCATCACCAGCCGCCAGGACAAAAACCGGCTGCCCACCCACATCAGCGTGCGGGCCGACCGCTGCGGGCTTGCGAAGGACAGCATCATCCTGGCCGAGCAGATTCGCACGCTGGATAAGCGCCGCCTGCGGGAGCGCGCCGGGTGCATTCCGCCCGACGATATGCGCCGTGTGGACGAGGCCCTCGGCGTGTCGATGGGTCTGGAAAGTCAGGATGTGCACAATGGCGGGGGGTATTTTTGATTGAGCCTTCCCCCGCATGGGAAGCCTTTACGGCAAAAAGTTTGCTACCACCGGGGCCAGAAGGGCTGTCAGGATACCGGCCACAGCAATCGCAAGGCCGCTCATGGCACCCTCAACCTCGCCCATCTGCAGCGCCTTGCTGGTGCCGATGGCATGGGCGGATGTGCCCAGCGCCAGCCCCCTGGCCAGCGGGTCGGTAATGCGGCAGACCTTGCAGACCGTCTCGCCCATCAGGCTGCCGACAATGCCGGTCAGGATAATAACCGCGCCCGCCAGCGCCGCCGTGCCGCCCAGCGTCTCGGCCACGTCCATACCGATGGCCGTTGTAACCGACTTGGGCAGGAAGCTCACCGCGTGGGTGCGCTCCAGCTTCAGCACCCATGCCATGGCCAGTACACTGCCAAGGCTTGTCAGGACGCCCGCCGCAATGGACGCAAAAATGGCGGCAAGGTTCTTTTCCAGCAGCTCCCACTTTTCATACAGGGGAATGGCCAGACTGACCGTGGCGGGCATCAGCAGCCAGCTTACCGGCTGAGCGCTGGCCTTGTAATCGGCGTAGGGCACGCCGAAGCAGCTTAAAAATACAATGATAAAAATACTGCCCATCAGCAGCGGGTTGAACAGCGCCTTGCCGGTCTTGCGGTTGACCCAGACGCCCGCGGCGTAGGCCGCCAGCGTGGCCAGCACGCCCCAGCTGCCGCATTGCTGCAAAAACTCAGCCATTTTTGTGCTCCTTTCCGCCTGCGCATTTCTGCGCCACCATACCTGTGACCGCCATAACCAGCACCGTAATGGGCACAATGGCCAGCACGGCGGGCAGCAGCAAATTCAAAAGCTGGCTGCCCAGCTCCATGACACCGGCCGCCGCCGGGACGAACAGCAGCGGGAAGATGCCGGTCAGAAAGAGCCCGGTCTCCCGCACCTGGTCGAGCTTCAGCACCCCGAATTTGAGCGCCGCCGCCATCAGCAGCAGGCCGTAGACGCTGGCCGGAATCGGCAGCGGCAGCACCACGGCAAGCATCTCGCCCGCCAGGCAGAACGCCGTAATGCGGGCAAATTGGAAGATATACTTCACCTTAGAATCCCTCTTTTTTCAAATTTTCCGAAAATTCGTGTACCATCATACCACGCCGGCCAAAATTCGGCAAGCAGTACATTGTATGAAATCCGTCCAATTTTTTGGGGCGCTGTTGTGGGAAACAACACTTGTATTTTACTGTCCTGTGTGGTATACTAACCCAAAACAAACAGATTTTACACCCGAAAAGAGGTTTTGACCTATGTCTTTACTGAAAAAACTGGCCGGTCTGGCTGTGGGCGCCGCTGTTATGGGCGCTGCCGCGTATGTTCTGCTGAACCGTGAGCACGGCGAGGAGTACGAGCATATTGTGGGCCCGGAGGACGAGGTCGAGCCTGAGACCGATTCCGCCGAGCCCGCCGTAGATGCGTCTGCCGAGGCTGAAACCGCCCCTGCCGCTGCACCGGAAGAGCCTGCCGCCCCCGCGGAGGAGCCGCAGCCCGAGGAACCCGCCGACGTCGCTGAGACGCCCGCCCCGAAGGCCGTTGACCCCGATGCCCCCAACGTGAACCCTGTGGAGCTGGGCCACGTGGAGGCCCCCCGCACGCCGGACGGCAAGATTGACCCCACCCAGATTGTTGACCCTGCTGTGGCCGGCGACTGGGAGGAGCAGGGCTGCAAGGGCTGATAAACCAAACGCGCAAGGCGCATCTTTGTTGCATGGCAAAGGTGCGCCTTTTTGTTATGCCGCCCTGTAAGCCGCGTACAAATGTCCGCAATTTTACTACAAAACTGCTTTACAACTTTAGCGCGGTAAAGTATAATAGAATTTATATCGGATAAAGAGGTAGGAATGTTATGGAAATCGAACTGAATCGCTTTACCCCCGCCGAGCAGGCGACCTTCCGCCTGCGTGCCCTGTATGAGCAGGCCGGTTACCGCAAATACCGGGCCTCCCGCTTTGAGGAATACGCCCTGTATCAGGAGTACCAGCGCTTCCTGCCGGACAGTCAGGTCATCACCTTTACCGACCTGGACGGCAAGCTGCGCGCCATCAAGCCCGATGTGACCCTGTCCATCGCCAAGACGGCTCAGCCCGCAGCGGGGGAGTGCAAGCGCTTTTATTATAATGAAGAGGTCTGCCGCCCCAGCCGCGAAAGCCACACCTTCCAGACCATCCACCAAATGGGTCTGGAGAGCATGGGCGCGGTGGACGCGGATGAGCAGGCCGCCGTGGTACGGTTGGCGCTGCAAAGTCTGGCCGCGCTGAATGTGCCCACCGTGCTGGAGGTCAGCCACATGGGCTATCTGACCGGCATGCTGGACGCACTGCAGGTCCCGGCCGAGGCCCGCGGCAGGATTCTGGATTTTCTGCGGGCCAAAAACGCCCACGAGCTGCGCACCGCCGCCCTTGCGGCAGGGCTGGACGAAGCCGCAGCCGCCGCGCTGACCAGCCTGCTGGAGCTGCACGGCCCGCTTGGCGCAACGCTGACCGCCGCCCGCGCCGCCTGCCGCTGTGATGCCCAGCGCGCCGCCCTTGACGAGCTGCAGGCCCTGCAGAACGCCCTTGGCGAGGATGGCCGCGGCACGCAGCTGGATTTGAGTATGGCGGACGAGATGGAGTATTACAACGGCCTTGTGTTCACCGGCTATGTGGCGGGCATTCCCCGCGCCGTGCTCAAGGGCGGCCGCTATGACTACCTGATGCAGCGATTCACACCGGGGGCCAACGCCATCGGCTTTGCTATCTATCTGGATGAGCTCGAGCGTCTGGCTGCGCCGCTGCCCCCTGTGCAGCAGCAGGGAAGGGAAAAGACCTGGCTGAACATCGCCCTGCCCAAGGGCCGGCTGGGTGACAAGGCCTACAAGCTGCTGGCCGGGGCGGGCTACAGCGCCTCCGAGGATTACAATGACACCCGCAAGCTGGTGGTAGAGAACCCCGATGCCTGCGTACGGTACTTCCTTGTCAAGCCCAGTGATGTGGCCATCTACGTCGAGCACGGCGCGGCGGACATCGGCATTGTGGGCAAGGACATCCTGACCGAGTCCGGCGCGGATGTGTATGAGCTGCTGGACACCGGCATGGGCAAATGCCGTATGTGCGTGGCCGGGCCCGCCAATTTTGCCGATGATGAGAGCCGCGCCCTGCGCGTTGCCACCAAGTTTGTCAACATTGCCCGCGACCACTACGAGCGCCGCGGCCGCGACATTGATATCATCAAGCTGAACGGCTCGATTGAGCTGGCCCCGATTCTGGGCCTGTCTGACGTGATTGTGGACATTGTGGAGACCGGCACAACCCTGCGGGAGAACAACCTGACCGTGCTGGAGGAGTTTATGCCCATCTCGGCGCGGTTTATTGCCAACAAGGCAAGCTACAAATTCAAATACGCCCAGCTGACCGAACTGCTCAACAAAATGAAGGAGGCTCTTGCAAAATGATTCGTCTGTATGACTTTGATGAGGTACGCCCCGAGGAAATCCTGAACCGCGACATCCGCGCCGAGGCCGATGTGGAGGCCACCGTCGACGCCATCATTGCGGACGTCCGCGCCCGCGGCGACGCCGCACTGATTGACTACGCGGCCAAGTTTGACCATGCCGATCTGACCGATGTCCGCGTCAGCCAGGCGGAGATTGATGAAGCCTTTGCCGAGCTGGACAAGACCGACCCGGAGTTCATCACCACGCTGAAGATGGCCGCCGAGAACATCCGCCACTTCCATGAGCAGCAGCTCCATAAGAATTTTGTTGTCAATGACAAGCCCGGCATTGTGCTGGGGCAGAAGTACACCCCCATCCAGCGGGCGGGCGTTTATGTGCCCGGCGGCACGGCGGCCTACCCCTCCACCGTGCTGATGGACGTGATTCCCGCCAAGGTCGCGGGCGTCAAGCAGATTGTTATGACCACCCCCGCGGGCCGCGATGGCAAGGTGAACCCCGCCATTCTGGCCGCGGCTGTCATTGCGGGCATTGACCTGATTTTCAAAACCGGCGGCGCACAGGCCGTGGCCGCCCTTGCCTACGGCACCGAGAGCGTGCCCGCCGTGGACAAGATTGTCGGCCCCGGAAATATCTACGTTGCAACGGCAAAGCGCAAGGTTTTCGGCAAGGTTGGCATTGATATGATTGCCGGCCCGTCCGAGATTCTGGTGCTGGCAGACGGCAGCTGCAACCCCGCATGGGTAGCCGCCGACCTGTTGAGCCAGGCCGAGCATGACAAGCTGGCCAGCCCGGTGCTGGTCACCGACAGCTGGGAGCTGGCCAAGGCCGTGCAGGCCGAGCTGGAGGTGCAGATTCCGCAGCTGCCCCGCGCCGCCATTGCCCGCGCCAGCGTGGACACCAACGGCAAAATCATCGTGACCGATGATATGAACAAGGCGATTGAGGCCGTCAACATCATCGCGCCGGAGCATCTGGAAATCTGCGTGGATGACCCGTTTGCGGTTCTCAACTCGGTGCAGAACGCGGGCAGCATCTTCCTCGGCAAGAATGTGCCCGAGGCGCTGGGCGATTACTTTGCCGGGCCGAACCACACCTTGCCCACCAGCGGCACTGCGCGGTTCTCGAGCCCTCTGGGCGTGGACGATTTCGTCAAGAAGTCCAGCTTTATCTACTACACCCGCGAGGCTCTGGGCGAGGTTCAGGGCCGCATCGCCAACTTTGCCGAGCACGAAGGCCTGCACGCCCACGCCAAGAGTGTGACGATCCGATTTGAGTGATGGAGCTGGCGAAGCGGAAACATCCGCGCCTGAAAAAGCATAATTACGGCTGCCCGGGTTCTTACTTTATAACCGTATGCACATTGGGCAAAAAGCACCTTTTATCGAAAATCGTAGGGCGGGGTGACCTCACCCCGCCGGACATCGCGTTGACACCCATTGGAAGGATTGTAGATACCGTGACCTTAACGATTCCCACCGCATATCCCCATGTAGCGCTGGATGCCTATGTAATTATGCCCAATCACATCCATCTGCTGCTGACTATCCGTGAGCTGTCAAACGGCGGGGTGGGGTCACCCCGCCCTACAATCCCCGGAATCGTAAAGGGCTGGAAGGCATTGATTACCAGGCAGCTTGGCCATTCCATCTGGCAGACATCCTATTATGACCATGTCATTCGCGGGCCGCGGGATTATGAGGAAATCCTGCAATACATCCGGAACAATCCCGCCAAATGGCACACCGACACCTTTTACTTATCGGATGGGGAGGAACACCCATGAGCCGTTATTTTACCAAAACACTCGCCTCGCTGGAGCCCTATACCCCCGGCGAGCAACTGAAAATTGCCGACCTCGTCAAGCTCAACGCCAACGAAAACCCCTATCCGCCCGCGCCCGGCGTGGCGGCGGCGGTGGCGGCGGCGGTACCGGGGCTGCGGCTGTACTCGGATCTGACAAACGGCAGCCTCAACGCCGCCATTGCCAGGCACTGGGGCGTCCAGCCGGAAAACATCCTCTGCGGCAACGGCAGTGACGAAAACCTGCTGCTGGCCCTGCGCGCCTTCTGTGATGAAGCCACGCCGCTGGCCTTTGCCGATGTCACCTACAGCTTTTATACGGTGCTGTGTGATTTGCTGCACATCCCGCAGCACGTTATCCCGCTGGAGGATGATTTGACCATCGACCTCAAAAAATACTGCGGCCTGCACGAGACCATTGTCATTGCCAACCCCAACGCGCCCACCAGCCTGCTGGCCCCGGTGGCGGCGATTGAGGAAGTGCTGAAAACCAACCCCGACAACATCGTCATTGTGGACGAAACCTATGTGGAGTTTGCCCCCGCGGGCTCCTCCTGCCTGCCGCTGCTGGAAAAATATGACAATCTGGTCATCACCCACACCTTCTCCAAGACCCACAATCTGGCCGGGGCACGGCTGGGCTTCTGCATTGCGCGGCCGGAGCTGATTGCCGATATGAACCGCGTCAAATTCAGCTACAGCCCTTACAACGTCAATTCCATGACGCAGGCGGCGGGCGTGGCCGCCATCTCGGATGAGGCCTATTTTGCCGATGTGACGGCAAAGGTCATTGCCGAGCGCACCCACACCACCGCCGAGCTGCGCCGCCGCGGCTTCACGGTGTTTGACTCCTCCACCAATTTCCTGTTTGCCACCACTGACCGTATGCCCTGCGTGGAGATTTTTGAGCAGCTGCGGGCCCGCGGCATCCTCATCCGCCATTTCAACGCGCCGCGCATTTCCGATTATCTGCGCATTACCATCGGCACGCCGGAGCAGATGCAGCGCTTCTTTGCCGCACTGGATGAGATTTTGGCAGAATGATGCTTCCAAAGCGCAAGGCGGCGCGTCTGAAAGGCTACGATTACTGTCAGCCGGGAGCTTATTTCGTAACAATTTGTGCCAAGGGCAGGCGGTGTCTGTTTGGCAGTATTCCGCCATCGTCTGTAGGGGTCGATGCTCGCATCGACCCGCGTGCAGGCGTTCCCGTAGTGCTTTCACCGCTCGGAAGGACCGTACAGAAGTACCTGCAGATGATCCCGGGTGTGACAGCTTATGTTGTCATGCCCAACCACCTGCACTGCCTGATCGTCATTCCCGGCAGCGGCAACGGCGGGCCGATGCCAGCATCGGCCCCTACAATTTCCCAGAGAGTCCGCACCTTCAAGGGGCGCGTAGCGCACGAGACGGGCTGCTGTGTTTTTCAGCGCTCCTTCTATGATCACATTGTTCGCAGCGAAGCAGAATATCGGGAAATTCACGAGTACATTCTCACCAATCCGGCCCGCTGGGCCATGGATACATTCTATACAGAGGGGGAAGTATTATGATCGCAATCGTTGACTACGGCGTCGGCAACCTGTTCAGCCTGTCGTCCAGCGTGAAAAGTCTGGGGGCTGAGGTGCGGGTAACCCGCGATGCCGCGGATTTGCGGGCGGCAGACCACATTCTGCTGCCGGGCGTCGGGGCGTTTGCGGACGCAATGGCCAAGCTGGAGGCCACCGGCCTTGTGCCGGTTCTGCGCGAAGAAACGCAGAAAAAGCCGCTGCTGGGCATCTGTCTCGGGATGCAGCTGCTGTTTGAAAAAAGCTACGAATACGGCGAGCACCGCGGCCTTGGCCTGATTCCCGGCGAGGTCTGCCCGCTGGCGGACGATCTGGCTGACCCGGCGCTGAAGGTGCCGCACATCGGTTGGAACGCAATGGAGATTGTGCCTGGGCGCGAGACTGACCCGCTGTTCAAGTACGTCAAAAACGGCGAGTACGTCTACTATGTGCACAGCTACTACGCCAAAAACTGCGCTGCTTCGACCCTTGCAACGAGCGAGTACAGCATCCCTGTCACCGGCGCGGTGCGGCAGGGGCTGGTGTACGGCACCCAGTTCCACCCGGAGAAATCCGGCGACACCGGCCTGCGGCTGCTGAAGGCCTTTGCCGAGCTGTAAAACGGAGGGAAAATCATGAAATTATATCCTGCCATTGACCTGCGCGGCGGTCAGGCCGTGCGGCTGTATCAGGGCGATTATGACCAGATGACCGTCTACAACGCCGACCCTGTGGCGCAGGCGCAGCAATTTATTGACGCCGGTGCGAAATATCTGCACGTGGTGGATCTGGACGGTGCCAAGGATGACACCACCGCCAATATGGAAACGATTGCCGCCATTGCCAAGCTGGGCGGCCTGAAAATTGAGGTCGGCGGCGGCATCCGGGACGAGGAGCGCATCCGCCGCTATCTGGATTTGGGTGTGGACCGCTGTATTCTGGGCACGATTGCTGTAAAAAACTTCGACTTCACGGCGGAAATGGCACAGAAATACGGTGCGCACATCGCGGTTGGCGTTGATATGCGCGACGGCCTTGTGGCTGTCAACGGCTGGAAGGAAATCACCCCCGAGCCGGGTGTTGCGTTCTGCCGCCGCTGTGCCGAGGCCGGCGTCAAGGCGGTCATTGCCACCGATATTTCCCGGGACGGCACGATGCAGGGCACCAATCTTTCGCTCTATCGTGAGCTTTTGACGATTCCCGGTCTGGAAATCACTGCCAGCGGCGGCATTGCCACCATGCAGGAGCTGGTCGAGCTGCAGGCCATGCACTGCCACGCCGCCATTCTGGGCAAATCCATCTACACCGACGCCATTGATCTGGCAGAGGCTGTGCGGCTGTACGAAACATAAGGGGAGGGAACCGCATTGATTACCAAGCGCATTATTCCTTGTCTGGACGTCAAAAATGGGCGAGTTGTCAAGGGCGTCAACTTCACAGGGCTGCAGGATATGGCAGACCCGGTCGAGATGGCGCGGTACTACAACGCCTCCGGCGCGGACGAGCTGGTCTTTTACGATATTACCGCCAGCGTTGAGGGGCGCGGACTCTTCACCGACATCCTGCGGCAGGTGGCCAGCCAAATTTTCATTCCGCTGACGGTCGGCGGCGGCATCAACACGCTGGAGGACTTCGACCGCGTGCTCAAATGCGGCGCAGACAAGGTCAGCGTCAACTCGGGCGCTATCCGCAACCCCGGGCTTATCCCGGCCGCCGCGCAGAAATACGGCAACCAGTGCGTAGTGCTCTCCGCCGACATCAAGCGTGTGGACGGCAAATTTATGCTGTTCTCCAAGGGCGGGCGCGAGAACACCGGCATTGACGCGCTGGACTGGCTGGAACAGGGCGTCAGGAGCGGGGCAGGGGAGCTGGTTGTCAACTCCATCGACACAGACGGCGTCAGGAACGGCTTTGATTTGGAGCTGCTGGACGCCGTGGCGGCGCGCTGCGCCGTACCCATCATTGCCTCCGGCGGCGCGGGCAGGCAGGAGGATTTTCTCGAGCTGTTCCGCAACCACCCTGCCGTGGATGCCGGTCTGGCCGCGTCCATCTTCCACACAAAACAGGTAGAGATAAACGCCCTGAAGCAGTATCTGCGCGCCAACGGCGTGGAGATGCGGGTGTGATTTTTGCCCGCCGTTTTGTAAACCGTCAACCAAAAACCTCTTGCCAAAACGCACAAAAAGAGGTACACTAAACTATATTACTTTAGGAGTGTCCGACATGGAAATCACTGAAAATTCCAAGACTCTCAAATTTGATGCCAACGGTCTGATTCCCGCCATCGTGCAGGACCACTACACCAAAGAGGTGCTGACCCTTGCCTATATGAACGCCGAGACGCTGGCCCTCACGATTGCCGAGGGCCGCACCGTGTTCTGGTCGCGCAGCCGTCAGGAAATCTGGCGCAAGGGCGAGACTTCCGGCAATGTACAGCGGGTTGTCTCCATCACGGCCGACTGCGACAAGGATGCCCTTGTCATTGACGTTGTCAAGTCCGGCCCCGCCTGCCACACCGGCGCGGAGAGCTGCTTCTTCAACCCTGTCTATGTCTCGGACGAGCTGAAGCAGTTCACCTGGCAGGGCCTGTATGAGCTCATTGAGGGCCGCAAGACCAACCCCAAGGAGGGCAGCTACACCACCTATCTGTTCGACAAGGGTCTGGAAAAGATTCTCAAAAAAGTCGGCGAGGAATCCACCGAGGTCATCATTGCGGGCTCCAAGCGCGACAAAGAGGAGACCATCTACGAAATCAGCGACCTGGCCTACCATGTTATGGTGCTGATGATTGAGCTGGGCATTTCCGTGGAGGACATCACCAAAGAACTCGAAAAACGACACGTTATCGACCATAAGGTCAAGCAGGAAAGGATGCAGTAACTATGGCAGGCGAATACCTGAAAAGCTCTGTACACGTTCATTCTAAATTGTGCGACGGCAAAAATACGCTGGATGACATTGCAGTCACCGCGTGGCGGACCGGGCTGCAGACACTGGGCTTCAGCGGCCACAGCCACACCCCCCATGACCTTGAGTATTGCATGACCCAGAGCCGCACCGCCCTGTACAAGGCGCAGGTCGCCAAGCTGAAGGAGCGCTACGCCGGTAAGCTGGACATTCTGTGCGGTCTTGAATGGGACCTGTACAGTGACGATGACCCGACCCAGTATGACTACTGGATTGGCAGTGCGCACTATGTCCACGGCCCCAAGACCGGCAAATACTACGAGATTGACTGGCGCGAGGAGGACCTGCGCGCCTGCATTGACGATGATTTTGACGGTGATGCGCTGGCCGTGGTGGAGGCTTACTTTGCCAACGTGGCCAAGGTTGCCGAGAAGAAGCCGACCATTCTGGGCCATTTTGACCTCATCAAGAAGATTAACGGGGACGGCAAGTTCTTTGACGAGACCGCCCCGCGCTACGCAGCCGCTGCCAATTCTGCCCTGATGGCCGCCGCCCGCAACCGTTGCGTGCTGGAGGTCAACACCTCTGCCGTCTACCGCGGCTTCCGCAAAGATTACTTCCCGTCCGATGCCATTCTGAAGGACTGGCTGGTGCTGTCCGGCAATGTGGTGCTGACCGCTGACGCCCACGATGCCAAGGCGCTGACCTTTGGCTTTGAGGAGGCCGCTGCCAAGCTGAAAGAGCTGGGCTACACCAAGGTTCAGGTGCTGGGCAAGAACGGCTTTACCCCCTGCGAGCTGTAATATTTTACACTGCCGCGCAGGAAAGCAAGGCCCGAAAATAATTTCAAAAAAATCACGCAGAGGGGTTGACAACTCCTCTGCGTTTTTGTATAATAATATACGCATTCTGGCGGCAGCCACTGTGGAGAGGTGTCCGAGTGGTTTATGGAACTGGTCTTGAAAACCAGCGATTCGCGAAAGCGGACCATGGGTTCGAATCCCATCCTCTCCGCCATTTTGTGATAATAAGTGAATATATCCATCACTTTGACTTGTGGAGTAATACTCAAGAGGTCGAAGAGGCGCCCCTGCTAAGGGCGTAGGGTGGGAAACCGCCGCGAGAGTTCAAATCTCTCTTACTCCGCCAACAAAAACCCGCGTATCTGCGTAAGATATGCGGGTTTTTGGTTTATATAGCAGCGCAAAAATTGTACGATAAATAGCCCGTATTCCTGCAAGAATATCGTAAAAGTGTCGTACAAAACCATAGCAGCTTGCAATCTCGGCGATAATTCGGTATACTCTTTTTATAACTATCACAAAAGCGAGGTGTCCGCGATGCGGTTATTTGATGTGCTGGGGCCGGTTATGACCGGGCCGTCCAGCAGCCATACGGCGGGGGCAGTGCGCATCGGCAGCACGGCGCGCCGTCTGCTGGGCGAGGTGCCCGCCGAGGCCGAAATCCTGCTCTACGGCAGCTTTGCCGCCACGGGGCGCGGTCACGGCACGGATCGGGCGCTGGTAGCCGGGCTGCTGGGTATGCAGCCCGATGATGACCGCATCCCGCACAGCTTTGCACTGGCCAAGGAGGCCGGTCTGCACTTTAAAATCGGCACCACCAATCTGCGCGGCGCACACCCCAACACAGCGGTGCTGCGCCTGACCGGCGTATCGGGCCGCAAGCTGGAGGTTGTGGGTGCCTCCATCGGCGGCGGGCGCATCAACATCTGCCAGATAGACGGCATCACAACCAACTTCGGCGGTGACCACAACACACTCATCGTCCACAATCAGGACACCCCCGGCCATGTGGCGGCGGTGACCACCTGCCTGAGCGAGCACGGCGTCAACATCGCCACCATGCAGCTCTATCGCTCGGCGGCGGGCGGCTATGCCGTCATGGTTCTGGAATGTGATGAAGCCATTCCCGACGAGATTGCGGGCGAGCTGCGCAGCAAGCCCGGCATCGTCAAGGTCACGATACTGAATCTGTAAAGGAGGCCGCGACAATGGCATTTTCCTCTGTGCATGAGATGGTCGAGCTCTGCAAAAGCACCGGCAAACCGTTGTTTGAGCTCATTCTGGAGAGCGATCTGGCCGAAAGCGGCCTGACCCGCGCCGAGAGCGAGGCCGAGATGCACCGCCTGTGGTCGGTCATGCAGGCCACCAGTGACGGCTACTGCGGTGCTGACCGTTCGATGAGCGGCTTTGCGGGCGGTGACGCCGCCAAGGTCAGCGCAGCAGCGGCGCAGGGCCTTTTGTACGCCGACGGCTTTTTTGCCGAGGTTATGGCCGAGGCACTGAAAACCGCTGAGTGCAACGCCTGCATGAAACGCATTGTCGCTGCGCCCACGGCGGGCAGCTGCGGCGTTCTGCCCGCTGTGCTGCTGCCGCTGTGGCGGCGCGGGCTGGCCGATGAAGCCGCAATTCACCGCGCCTTGTATGTAGCCGCCGGGTTCGGGCAGGTTGTGGCGGCACGCGCCACCCTGGCCGGGGCCGAGGGCGGCTGCCAGGCCGAGGTTGGCGCTGCCAGCGCAATGGCTGCGGCGGCGCTGGTTGACCTCAAGGGCGGCACCGCCGAGCAGTGCGCCGAGGCGTTTGCCATGGCCCTGACCAATCTGGAGGGTCTGGTCTGTGACCCTGTGGCCGGTCTCGTGGAGATTCCCTGCGTCAAGCGCAATGTCATCGGCGCGATGAACGCTGTCTCCGCCGCCGATATGGCGCTGGCCGGCGTGGTGGGGCACATCCCCGCGGACGAGGTCATTGACGCAATGGCCGAGGTCGGCAGCGCCATGAGCAAGGACCTGCGGGAGACCGGCATCGGCGGTCTGGCGGGCACCCCCACCGGCCGTGCCATCTGCGAGATCGTCACGATGAACAATGAGGAAGAGGAGGCGTAAATTTCCTCCGCAGCAAACGGACGGGCGCATACGGCATGCATCCCTGCGGCCGCCCCTACAATCATTTCTATTATAATAATAAGGAGAACTGCTTTTTGAAATCAGGTGCTTTGGAGCTTGTGCGCTGACCGGGAGGTCGCGCCATTGCCAAATGCTACGCGTTCCTCCCACACGGATTTTTTACCGCTTACTGTAAAAATTCGGGAGGACACATCCATGAACCGTGAAAACAAACGCAAACAATTCCAAAACGGATACTATAAAAACCACCGCTGTGACGACACCTTTACCTGCAAGCACTGCGGGCGGGTCGTGGTGCCCATCGGGGCGGGCACACAGCACCGCAACCATTGCCCCAACTGCCTTGTCAGCCTGCATCTGGACAATGAACCCGGCGACCGCGCTGCCGACTGCGGCGGACAGATGGAGCCCATCGCCGTCTGGGTACGCAAAAGCGGCGAGTGGGCGCTCATCCACCGCTGCCGTTTATGCGGCAGGCTGACCTCAAACCGCATTGCTGCGGATGACAATCCCATGCTGTTGATGAGCATCGCCATGCGTCCGCTCTGCGCACCGCCGTTCCCGCTGGAGCGCATTGAGGAAATGACCGCCCTGATGGGCGGGGAGGGAAGGATGCGGTGAATGTTTGCGGGGTGCGCCAAACGGCATCACAAACCGTAGGGCGGCATGCCCCCATGCCGCCGGGGCGTTGAGGACCCCACCCCTCTGCCATGCTTTCTACGCAACTTCCCATTTACAAATTTCTCCAATATGATATACTGAAATTAAAATAAAAAAAATCAGGAGGAACCCTTTATGAACGTGAACGATCCGCGCTGGGCGTCCATTGACGCCTTTGTGGAGGAGAACCGTGACAATATCCTGCGGGACATCACCCGCCTGGTGGCTGTGCCCAGTGTGGAGGGTACGCCCGAGCCCGGCGCACCGTTCGGCCCCGGCCCCAAGGCCGCGCTGGACAAGGCACTGGAAATTGCCGCCGAGCTGGGCCTTGACACCTTCAACGCCGACAGCTACATCGGCTGGGCCGAGACCGGCAAAATCGCCGATGGGCAGAAGTTTTTGGCCACCATCACCCACACCGACGTTGTGCCCGAGGGCAACGGCTGGGACGCCGACCCCTACACCGTCCGCGTGCGGGACGGCTGGCTGCTGGGCCGCGGCGTGGCCGATGACAAAGGCCCCAGCATCCTCTGCCTGTACGCGCTGAAATACCTCAAGGATAGCGGCGCTGCACTGAAGTACCCCGTCCGCGCTCTGCTGGGCGCCAACGAGGAGACCAATATGCACGACGTGGACTACTACGCCGAGCACTACCCGATGCCCGCCTTCTGCTTCACCCCCGATGCCGAGTTCCCGGTCTGCAACGGCGAGAAGGGCGGCTTCAACGGCGAGCTCGTCAGCCCCAAATTTGAAAACGGCATCATCACCGCCTTTGAGGGCGGCGTGGCCCACAATGCCGTGCCGGACCGCGCCTCCTGCACCGTACAGGTTGCCGCGGGCGCACTGGTTCCCTGCGAAGGCGTGACCTTTGAAGCAGGGGAGGGCGGTGCCACCGTCATCCGCGGCTGGGGCAAGAGCGGCCACGCCGCCATGCCGGAGGGCACTGTCAATGCCATCGGCCTGATTGTGGACTGCCTGCTCAAGAGCGGCGTCTGCACCCCGCAGGAGGAGGCCTATCTGCAGGTGCTGCACACCTTGCACGCCACCACGGACGGCAGTGCGCTGGGCATTGCCGCAGACGATGGCCTGTTTGACCCGCTGACCATCATCGGCGGTACGATTGAGATGAAGGACGGCGTTATCCGCCAGAGCTTCGACTGCCGCTATCCGACCAACACCGACCCCGAAAAGATGACTGCCGCCCTGCAGAAGGTCTGCGGCACGGCGGCCACGATTGAGAACGTGACCAGCCGCGTGCCGTTCTATATTGACGCCGACAGCCCGGCCATCCAGACGCTGATCAACACCTACAACGATGTGACCGGCGAGGGCAAGAAGCCCTTCACGATGGGCGGCGGCACCTACGCCCGCCACTTCCCGTATGCCGTCAGCTTCGGCCCCGAGCACACCGACATCGAGATTCCGTCCTTCGCAGGCCCGATGCACGGCGCCAACGAGGGCACACCCTTTGAAAAGCTGATTGAGGCACTGAAGATTTATATTCTGGCCCTGCTGCGCCTGCAGGAGATTGAGCTGTAAAGCGCCGGGTACGGCGGACGGGCAAGGCCCACCCCCGCACAGGACGCCAATGGTATAGCCAAGGTAAAATTTCAAACGGACAGCCCGGGTGGCTGTCCGTTTTTTGTTGCAGGATTGTTATTTTTTATACAGCTATTGTATTCTGCACCGATTGCGAAAATTGTTGCAAATCTTGCGCGTTCGGTGCAAAAACGCCTGTTTGTCCCATTTGCTTGCTTGACTTGACTTTGAAAAATGGTACAATAAACTTGTATTGTTATCCACCCCGGCAGGGGAGCAGAAACGCCTGCCCCGGTGAGAAATTCAGAGAAACGGGGGAAATCAGATTGTTCAAGTCCCTAAAGCGCTCTGCCAAGGGTGCCGCTGTGCCGCACACGAAGGCAACCGCCGGGCAGCCGACCGTCAAGATGCCGGTGCCTGAGCACGTTGTCATTCCTATGTCGATGCACATCGGTGCGCCTGCAGAGCCGGTCGTCAAAAAAGGCGACACCGTCATGGTCGGCACCATAATTGGCAAGGCCGGCGGTTTTGTGTCCGCCAACATCTATTCCAGCGTGTCCGGCACCGTGCAGGATGTCGCCCCGCTGCGCATGGCCAACGGTTCTATGGCAACCGCCGTTGCCATCAAGACCGATGGCGCACAAACCGTTGACCCTGCCTGTGTGCCGCCGGTTGTGACCGACAAGGCCAGCCTGCTGGCCGCCGTGCAGGCCTGCGGTCTGGTGGGCGTGGGCGGCGCAGGCTTCCCGACGCACGTCAAGCTGGCTGCCAACACCATCGACACGCTGCTCATCAACGCGGCCGAGTGTGAGCCCTACCTGACCACCGACTGCCGCGAGATGCTCGAGTGCAGCGACGCCATCATTTCCGGCATTGCCGCTGTCATGAAGTACTGCGAGATTCCGCACTGCATCATCGGCATTGAGCGCAACAAGCCGGAGTGCATCGACCTGCTGGCCTCCCTCACCCGCGAGATGAAGGGTGTCGAGGTCAAGGGTCTGCCCATGCGTTACCCGCAGGGCGCTGAAAAGACGCTGGTTGAGACCTGCACCGGCCGCGAAGTACCACAGATTGGCCCCTCCGGCAAGCCGGGCCTGCCCGCCGACGCCGGCTGCGTCATTATGAACGTCACCTCCGTCTCCACGCTGGGCAAGTTCCTCAAGACCGGTATTCCGCTGGTTTCCAAGCGCGTCACGGTCGAGGGCGACGCCATCGTCAAGCCCCAGAACATCGAGGTTCCCATCGGCACGCTCTACCGCGACGTCATCGAGGCGTGCGGCGGCATCAAGGAAGGTGTCGAGCTGGGCAAGATTATCTTCGGCGGCCCGATGATGGGCGCAGCCGCCCCCAGCGCAGACTTCCCGGTGCTGAAGCAGAACAACGGTCTGCTGCTGTTCAGCAAGCAGGCTGCCACGCTGCCGGAGCCCTCTGCCTGCATCCGCTGCGGCCGCTGCATCGAGGCCTGCCCGATGGGTCTGGAGCCCGTGGTCATCGCGCAGGATTTTGCAAGCAAGGACTTTACTGCACTGAAGGCACGCTGCGTTGATTTGTGCGTGGCCTGCGGCAGCTGCACCTACGCCTGCCCCGCCAAGCGCCCCGTCAGCCAGACGATGGGCCTTGCCAAGGGCTGGTACATGGCCGAGCTGCGGAAAGGAGGCAAATAATTCATGGAAGATCGTCTGATCGTAACCGCCTCGCCGCATATCCGTGAAGCATCCACCACCCGCGGGCTGATGGGCAATGTTGTCATTGCGCTGCTGCCCGCCGTGATTGCCGCGGGTCTGATTTTCGGCGTGCAGGCGCTGGTGCTGGTCGCCGTGACCACGCTGGCCTGCGTGGCGTTTGAGTACCTGTATGAGGTGCTGCTGAAAAAGCCCAACACCGTTGGGGATTTGTCTGCCGTTGTCACCGGCATCATTCTGGCACTGAATATGCCGGTGGGTATGCCGCTTTGGATTGCCGTTGTGGGTGCCTTTGTGGCCATTGTCATCACCAAGCAGCTGTTTGGCGGTCTGGGCTACAACTTCGCCAACCCCGCACTGGTGGGCCGTATCGTGCTGTTCCTCGGCTTCACCTCCCGTATGACCGCCTATGTCTACCCCGATATGGCGGTGGACGCGCTGGCCTCCGCCACGCCGCTGGCTGTGGCCGACAAGACCAGCCTGAGCCTGCTGGATTTGTTCCTCGGCTTCCACGGCGGTATGATGGGTGAGGTCTGCGTGCTGGCTGTCCTGCTGGGCTTTGCCTATCTGGTTGCCACCCGCACCATTCAGGCCACCATCCCGGTCACCATCGTGGCCACCGTCTTTGTGCTGACCGCTCTGAACACCGGCAGCCCCTACACCGCCCTTGTCGAGTGTATGTCCGGCGGCCTGCTGTTCGGCTCTGTCTTTATGGCAACCGACTACGTCACCAGCCCTTTTACCACCAAGGGCAAGCTGTTCTACGGCGTGTTCATCGGTCTCATCACCTTCCTCATCCGCCATTTCGGCTCGATGAACGAGGGCATGAGCTATGCCATCCTGCTGGGCAACCTGATGACCCCGTGGTTCAACGCATGGGGCCACCAGACGCCGCTGGGCTACAAAAAGCCCAAGAAAGCCAAGAAAGGCGGTGCTGAATAATGGCTGAAAAGCAGAACACGGAGAAGCAGAGCGCTTTCAAAGAGCTTGTGCTACCGGTTATTGTGCTGGTTGTCATCTGCCTTGTCTGCAGCGCCCTGCTGGCTGTGCTGAATGATATCACCGCACCCATCATTGCAGAAAACACGCAGGCCGAGACGCTGGCCGCTTATGTATCTGTCCTGCCCGAGGGCACGACCACCGACAGCATGACCGCCATCGACGGCCTGACCACCGCCAATGTGCAGGGCGCTGTCCGGACCGCGGACGGCAGCGTGGCCGTCAAGGCCGCCGCTTCCGGCTACTCCGGCAAGGATGTCACCGTCTACGTCGCCTTTGACGCCGAGGGTGCCATCTCCGGCATCTCCATCGACGGCTCCACACAGACCACCGGCATCGGCTCCAAGGTTTCGGATGAATCCTTTGCCTCCGGCTTCATCGGCTGGAATGGGGGAGAGGTTGCTTCCGGCAGCCCCGTGGACGGCATTGCCGGTGCCACCTACTCCAGCAACGGCGCGTTCAACGCCATCAACGCAGCCATTGACTGCTTCAACAACGAGATCAAGGGGGTGCAGTAAGCTATGAACGAGAAACCGAGCAAGTGGAAGGTTTTTACGGCCGGTATCATCCGTGAGAACCCCGTTCTGCGTCTGGTGCTGGGCTGCTGCTCCGCACTGGCTGTCACCACCACCGTTTCCGGTGCTGTGGGCATGGGTCTGGCCATGACCTTCGTTCTGGTCTGCTCCAACATCGTTATCTCGGCTCTGCGCAAGGTCATTCCGGCCAAGGTGCATCTTCCGTGCTACATCGTTATCATCGCTACCTTCGTCACCGTTGTGCAGATGGTGCTGCAGGCCTTCGTGCCCGATTTGTACAAGGCGCTGGGCGTCTATCTGGCACTGATTGTCGTCAACTGCATCATTCTGGGCCGTGCCGAGATGTTCGCCTGCAAGAACACCATCGTAGACTCCGCGCTGGACGGTCTGGGCATGGGCATCGGCTACATCCTGACCATGCTGCTTATGTCCTCCATCCGTGAGATTATCGGCAGCGGCACCTGGATGGGCATTACCATCATCCCGGAGAGCGTTGACCGTATGACCGTCATGAACTCCGCGCCGGGCGGCTTCTTCGTCTTTGGCTGCCTGATGGCCGGCTGTGTCTGGCTGGAGCGCAAGCTGAACAAGCCCATTGAGCGCAAGAGCTGCGGCGACGTGATGCTGGACAAGATTGACGCCGCCAAGGCAGAACAGAAGGAGGGTGCTGAACAATGACCTCTCATATCGCAACGTTTGCCACCATCTTCTTCAGCATGATTCTGGTCAACAACTACGTGCTGGTGCAGTTCCTGGGCATCTGCCCCTTCCTCGGCGTTTCCAAAAAGCTGGATTCCTCCGCAGGCATGGGCGCAGCTGTCATCGTGGTTATGGTCATTGCCACGGCCGTGACCTTCCCGCTGCAGATTTTCCTGCTGGATGCCTACAATCTGGGCTATCTGCAGACCATCATCTTCATCCTTGTCATTGCCGTTCTTGTGCAGCTGATTGAGATTACGCTGAAGAAGTACGTGCCCGCCCTGTACCAGAGTCTGGGCGTTTACCTGCCGCTGATTACCACCAACTGCTGCGTGCTGGGTGTCACCATTCTGGCCGTGCAGGACTACTCCGCCGTTGTGGCTGAGTACGGCTTTGGTCTGGCCTACGCCGAGGCGCTGATCTGCTCTGCCGGTGCAGGCGTCGGCTTCCTGGTTGCCATGCTGCTGTTCTGCGGCGTGCGCTCCCGCGTGGAGGCTGCCAACCCGCCGGAGAGCTTCAAGGGTCTGCCCATCACGCTGGTTTCTGCCGCCATCACCTCCATGAGCTTCATGGGCTTCGGTGGTCTGGTCGAAAACATCATCAACGCGATATTCTAAGAAAGGGGAATGGAGAGAATGAACCCTATCGTATTTGCTATCGTTGTCTTGGTGGTGCTGGGTCTGGCCGGCGGCGTTATTCTGGTGCTGGCCTCCAAGTTTATGGCCGTGTATGAGGACCCGCGCATCGCTCAGATTACCGAGTGTCTGGCCGGTGCCAACTGCGGCGGCTGCGGCTATGCCGGCTGCGCCGACTACGCCAAGGCCATTGTCGAGAACGGTGCCCCCCACCTTCAAGTGCGCGCCGGGCGGCGATAAGACCGCTGACGCCATCAACACCATTATGGGCAATGACACCGATGACCGCCCCAGCCTGCGCGCTACCGTCATCTGCGCGGGCGGCGAGAACTGCGGCAAGCGCTTTGACTATCAGGGCATCCAGACCTGTGCCGCTGCCGCCAGTATTGCCGGCGGCCCCAGCGCCTGCGCCTACGGCTGCCTGGGTCTGGGCGACTGCACCCGCGCCTGCAAGTTTGACGCCATTCACATTGTCAACGGCGTGGCCGTTGTCGACCGCCAGAAATGCACCGGCTGCACGGCCTGCACCGTGGCCTGCCCGCGCCATGTCATCCAGATGAAACCCATTGCCCCGCAGCCCGCGGTCAAGTGCTCCAGCAAGGACAAGGGCGCCGTGGTCAACAAGACCTGCAAGGTCGGCTGCATCGCCTGCGGTCTCTGCGTGCGCAACTGCCCGAATCAGGCCATCTTCCTGAAGGACAACGTGGCCGTGATTGACTACACCAAGTGCAACGGCTGCGGCACCTGCGTTGCAAAGTGCCCCAAGAAGGCCATCCAGTGGGTGGAGGGCACACCCCGCCCCATGGATGCCCCCGTGCCCGAGCATGAAGTGCTGAAAACACGCGTATAATTCAAGCATCCGTCCCCGCCGCAAGGCGGGGATTTTTTTTGTAAAATTTCAAATATTTTTTCAAAAAAGCAAGACAAATTCCTAAAGTCGTGCTATACTGTGTTCAGAATAACAACTGTAATCATCAGGAGGTTTGCTGTTATGGAAATCACCAAAGATATTCTTTATGTCGGTGTCAATGACCACCTTGTCGATTTATTCGAGAGCCAGTATGACGTTCCCAACGGTATGGCGTACAATTCTTACCTGATTTGCGATGACAAGGTCGCGGTTATGGACAGTGTGGACGCCCACTTCACCGATGAGTGGATCACCAAAATTGCCGCCGCGCTGGGCGAGCGCGCACCCGATTACTTCGTTGTGCAGCATATGGAGCCTGACCACTCCGGCTCTGTGGATGCCTTTGCGCAGGCCTACCCGAAGACAACCATCGTTGCCTCTGCGCAGGCGTTCAATATGATGAAGGCCTACTTCGGCACCGACTACGCCGACCGCCGCATCATTGTCAAGGAAGGGGACACCCTGCCGCTGGGCCGCCACACCCTGCATTTTGTCACCGCGCCGATGGTTCACTGGCCCGAGGTCATCATGACCTATGACGATGCCGACAAGGTGCTGTTCAGCGCGGATGCGTTCGGCAAGTTCGGTGCGCTGGACGTGGAGGAGCCTTGGCTACCGGAGGCCCGCCGCTACTTCATCGGCATTGTGGGCAAGTATGGCGTACAGGTGCAGGCCGTGCTGAAAAAGGCCGCTGCGCTGGACATCGAGACCGTCTGCAGCCTGCATGGCCCCATCCTGCACAAGGAGCAGCTGGGCGATGTGCTGGCCGCCTATGACACGTGGAGCGCCTACCGCCCCGAAACCGAGGGTGTGCTGGTGGCCTACAACAGCATCTACGGTCACACGGCAGAGGCTGCCAACAAGCTGGCCGAGGCTCTGCGTGCGAAGGGCATGGAGACCATCGCAATGGATCTGGCCCGCTGCGATATGGCTGAGGCCGTGGCGCAGGCATTCCGCTTCAGCAAGCTGGTGCTGGCAACGCCGACCTACAACGCCGATGTGTTCCCCTTTATGAAGGACTTCATCAACCACCTGACCGAGCGCAACTACCAGAACCGCACAGTCGCCTTTATTGAGAACGGCTCCTGGGCGCCGATGGCCGCCAAGGTTATGCGCAAGATGCTGGAAGCCAGCAAGAACCTGACCTTTGCCGAGACCACCGTCACCGTCAAGGGTGCGCTGAACGACGTCTCCGAAGCGCAGCTTGCCGCACTGGCCGATGAACTGAGCAAGTAACCCAATTTCCCTTATCAAACCGCAAACCTCCGCCCCGGGTGCGTTTTTTCGCGCTTCGGGGCGGGGGTTGCTTTATCTCTTTTTGTACAGGACCAGCTCCGGGTTTACGCCGTCCTTTTCATAGGTGCACACCAGCAGAAAGTCCATATCGGCCACCACGCCGAAGCACCGGTTCCCGCCAAATTCTGACTCCAGCTGGTTGCCGAGGTAGGTTTTTCCATCCTCCAGAAATCTGACAGTGCTGCCGTTCGGCAAACGATAGGCAAGGTTCACATACCGGCCCACCAGCGCGTTCAGCTTTTCCAGCTTCGGCATACCCTCTATCTGCAGGGCGTTGATTTCTTGTATCAGCTGCCGCTTGAACGCCTCAAACTGGCCGTTGTCGCTCAGCTCATCATAGCGCTTCCAGTAGCCGAGCGTCGGCAGCAGCTCCTTCAAATAGGCGCGCGCCTGTTCCTCGGTGAACTGCTCGTTCACCATATTTTTGACGCAGACCGCAATCAGGTCATCCATATCGTGGTAGGTGTACGTGCCGTCGGCATAGCACCACTGGCAGTATTCCTCGTTCAGGGTGCCATCACGGTTCCGGCCAAGGACGGCATCGTCCTGCAGCGGCATCCCACAGCACTGGCAGACCAGCTGCCGCGGCGAGCCGAGAAGCGTATTGATGGAAACGTCAAACAGGTTGGAAAGCAGCTTTAGCGTCTCGGTGTTGGGCACCGTTTCACCGGTTTCCCAGCGCGAGACCGCCTGCCGTGTCACAAATACTTTTTCGGCCAGCTCATCTTGTGACATCCGCTTTTTCGTGCGGAGCTGATGGATTACATCCTTGGTGTTCAATAGAAAGCACCTCCTTGTAATTCCAATTATAGGCGTTGGCAGGTGCAACCGCAAGCAACCCGCAGTTGCGGGTCAAACGGCATATGTCCGGGCGCGGGCGGGCGGAGCAGAGCCCCGCCCCTACTGCGCTATAGGGGGAACACCTGTAGGGAGGGGTCTTGACCCCTCCGATGCGCAGGAGATGGCTATAAAACAGTGTTCGGCAAACTGGAATTTTCAAATTAGTCTTTGCAAATAACCTTTGAACCTTCACCATCAATTACAATTCCCTGACGGTTGTTAATTGGGCATAGATTCAAATCCGAAAACTCAGTCATTATTTTCTCGGTAACTTTCTTAAATGGTGCTGTAAGATAATGCGGAAGAACATAGAAATCAATCAAATCAAGCCCTGCATCATCTTCTTGTGAGTAGTCCTCCGGCTTTTCATCCATTTGCTCGATATATTGGATGCTTGGAGCGCATATAATCGCACCTGCCGATTCACCAACCATCAGTTTTCCCTTTGCCAATTCTTTCTTCAACAGCTCATCCGTTCCCGTTTTACGGAGCTGGTCTATAAGGAAAAAAGAATTTCCGCCGGTAAAATATATCACATCCGCATCTTCAAAAACAGACTGTATCGTTGAATAAGCCTCCGTTGAAATATCAATTTCAGTTACGATTGCTCCCAACTTTTTGAATAGTTTTCGAGCCGAGCCGACATAACCGGTGTAGCCTTCACGCAGCGAAGCTGTTGGAATAAATGCGACTTTTTTATTTTCAATTTCTTCCTTTATCAGACTTCCTACACTTGAAAAGTGCGAACATAAAAACAGTTTCATCAATATTCTCCTTTATATATAAATTCCGATTTGTTGAACTGAGTATATCATACCGCCATCCGAAATGCTACCCCTCTATGTCAGAGCAAAGCAAAAGGCAGGGCACCACCTCCATGGTGATACCCCGCCTTTGTTCGTTCCTGCTCACCGTTCTGCGTACTCCCGCCGCAGAACCTCCCGTAAACAAAAAACGTACCCGAACCCTTTTTCATAAAGAATCGGGTTCGGGTACGAACTATATGGTGGAGGATGGGGGACTCGAACCCTCGACCTCTGCGATGTGAACGCAGCGCTCTAACCAGCTGAGCTAATCATCCATAGGCGATTGACAAATGATATTATAAGGGATTTTGCCCCGTTTGTCAAGTGTGAATTTCAAATTTATTTGTCGTGGACTTTTTGCGGCAAATGGGCTATACTGTTGGCAGAATCGGGAAAGACTAACTATTAAAAGTCAAGCCCCAAAACAAAATTTTCGAGAGAAATTTTAAGGTGGTGAAAATTGGTATAGCAAACAAGAGCATCCGTTGTCGGATACTCGCTCCGTATAAAATCGCACGCTTAATAATCAGCTAAGAAGGCTTTCCCAGAACGCTGCATAGCAAAAATAAGCCTTACCAGCTTTTTAGCAGCATGAGAGATGGCAACATTGTAATGCTTTCCCTCAGAACGCTTCTTTTCAAGATAGGCCGAGAATGTAGGACACCAAAGGCAAACATATTTGGCGGCATTGAAAAGAGCATATCGCAAATATCTGGAGCCACGCTTTTCCATGTGAGCATAACAGTTTTGCAGTTGCCCTGACTGATATGTAGATGGAGAGAGTCCAGCATAAGCCAGCAGCTTGTCTGCGCTTGCAAAGTTGGAAAAATCTCCAATTTCAGCAAGAATCATTGCACCCATATGTCGGCCAATACCGGGGATTGTAAAGATGGGAGAATCCATCTGAGATGTAATCTTGTCAATTGCGGATTCTACCTCAGAAATTTCTTTGTCCAGCTCGCGGATGAGAGCAATCGTGTGTTTCAACTCCATAGACTTAGCAGGCATTTTCGAGCCAATGGAGACCCCTGCGGCTACTTGGATTTCCGCGGTTTTAGACTTGGTATAACGACCTTTAGAGGCGGTGCAAAGAGTCTCAGCGAGTTCTTCAGTATTGGCGTTTGCGATATAGCTTGCACCCGGATAGTTGCTCAGCAGTGCGTATACAACAGCGATGTGCAGGCTTGAAACCAGCTTTTCGAGCTCCGGAAATAGAATATTCACTAACCGCGCAACGGAGCTTTTCAGCTTGGCGCGCTCTTTTACCTTATCAAATCTGTATCTGGTTAGTGACTTTAGCTCTTCATTGTGGTATGCTGTATTTGAGTAGGACTTGAGGTCCACATCAGACATGAGCATCATTGCAATGGTACGCGCGTCTATCCAATCTGTTTTGGTTCTTCGCAGGCTGAGACTTTTCCGGTAGAGGTTCGTGTGCAGAGGGTTAATGACATAGGTTGCCAGGCCGCTGTCTAAAAGAAACCCCAGCAGATTGTAGCTGTAATGTCCTGTGGCTTCAAGCCCTACTTTTATTTTGCTTTCACCTTGGGAACAGCTTTGGATTCTTGAAAGAAGCGTCTCAAAACCGATGCGGTTATTGGCAATGGTAAATACATCTGCCAAGACCGTTCCTTCCGAGTTGAGGATAAAGCAATCGTGCTTGTCCTTTGCAACATCGATACCAACAAAAATCATTTCTTTTTACCTCCGGCGTTTTATTTTACAGTGCTGCTTAGAGCCACACCTCTTTGCTATGTAACCTCGTTCTATATAAACCGTCTGGCGGTATCTAACTGATTAACACTAAAAACAAAGAGCCGTGGTTGGAGCCTTTCCGAAACCGTCTTGCGGTAGGAGGTTTAAACCAATCCACAGCACCTTGTCTATTGTAGCATTTTGTCCTTGGAGAGGGACTCTAATAACTACTACTTTATAATACGAGGAGTCTTATCTATGCAAACCTACCGTTGGGCTACCCTCGGCTGCGGCATAATTGCCAATGAGCTGGCGCAGGCGCTGGCCAGCCGCGGGCAGAAGCTGTATTCCGTTGCCAACCGCACCCACGCCAAGGCTATCGCCTTCGCAGAGAAATACGGCATTGAGAAGGTCTATGACCAGATTGATGACGTTTTTGCCGATGAAAACGTGGACATCATTTATATCTCCACCCCGCACAACACCCACATCCAGTATCTGCGCAAGGCGCTGGCGGCGGGCAAGCACGTCCTGTGCGAGAAATCCATCACCCTGAACTCCGATGAGCTGGAAGAGGCTATCCGCCTGGCGGAAGCACACCACGTGGTGCTGGCTGAGGCCATGACCCTCTACCATATGCCCATCTACCAGAAGCTGCAGCAGAAAATCGACACCGGCGCACTGGGCGAGCTGCGGCTCATCCAGATGAATTTCGGCAGCTACAAGCCCTACGATATGTCCAACCGCTTCTTCAACCGCAATCTGGCGGGCGGCGCACTGCTGGATATCGGCGTCTATGCGCTGTCCTGTGTGCGGTGGTTTATGACCTCCGCGCCGGACCAGATTGTGTCGCAGGTGCGGTACGCGCCCACCGGCGTGGACGAGCAGGCGGGCATCCTGCTGAAAAACAAGGAGCAGGAGATGGCCTCGGTCATTCTCTCGCTCCACGCCAAGCAGCCCAAGCGGGGCACGATTGCCTTTGACAAGGGCTATGTGGAAATCTATGATTATCCCCGCGGGCAGGAAGCTGTCATCACCTACACGGAGGACGGCAGCAAGGAGACCCTGCGCGGCGGCAGCACTGCCGATGCCCTGCTCTATGAGGTGGAGGATATGGAGCGCTCCGTGGCAGGGCAGGGGACCATGCATCTGGACTACACGCGGGATGTTATGCGCATCATGACGGAAATCCGCCGCCAGTGGGGTATGACCTACCCGGAGGAGGAGTAAGCATGGTACAGGTTGACCTCATCACCGGCTTCCTCGGCTCCGGCAAGACAACGTTTCTGCGCCGCTACGTGCAATATCTGGTTCAACAGGGGCACAACGTCTGTATTCTGGAAAATGACTTCGGCGCGGTGAACGTGGATGCGATGCTGCTGCAGGACCTCATCGGGGAGCACTGCGATATAGAGACCATCAGCGGCGGCTGCGACTGCGACACCCACCAGCGCCGGATGCGCACCAAGCTGATTTCTATGGCCATGCGCGGCTTTGACCGGGTTGTGATTGAGCCCAGCGGAATTTTTGACGTGGATGAGTTTTACGATATTCTGCGGGATGAGCCGCTGGACCGCTGGTACACGCTGGGCAATGTCATTGCGATTGTGGATGCCAGACTGGAGGAGACGCTCTCGCCGCAGGCGGACTATCTGCTTGCCTCCGAGGCCGCCAGCGCCGGTATGGTTGTGCTGAGCCGCGTCCAGCAGGCTTCTGCGGCCGAAGCAGACGCCGTGGTGGCGCACCTGAACCGTGCGCTGGCGGGTTGCCACTGCGCCCGCCGCTTTGGCGCGGACGTGCTGCGCAAGGTCTGGGACACGCTGACTGACGCAGATTTTGCCCGCCTTGACCACTGCAGCTGGCAGCAAACCAGCTATGTCAAGCTGCATTTTGACGAGCACGAAGCCTTTACTTCGTTGTATTTTCTCGAGATTGGCCGCACGGTGGAGCAACTGCGCGCCGTCGTGCAGACGCTGCTACACGATGCCCGGTACGGCCATGTGCTGCGCATCAAGGGCTTTATCCCCGCAGACGGCGGCTGGGTTGAGCTGAACGCCGCCCGCGACGCCATAACCGTCCAGCCCATCCCCAATGGGCAGGAGGTTCTGATTGTCATTGGCGAGGGTCTGGACAAAGCCGCCATCGAAGCAGTTGTAAAACAGTTGTGAATATTTATTCATCCGGCATAAATATACATCCCCGGTGTTTCCCGCAACAGGAAAATACCGGGGATGTTGTTATTCAAAGCACAATTCTACTATTTTTTCCGTACTTACGTTTATTCCTCGTCAAATACCTTTGTCCAGTTGTATTCCTTGTGCACGGCGTGGGCGGAATCACTCTGGGCCTTGCGAGCGGTATATTCACCGATGATGGCGGACGGCATCAGCAGCGCTTTTTCGACCTCGGACTGAAAAACCAGCTTCGGGTTCTTGATTTTCGGGTTTTTCATCAGGTCCTTCCAGTAGGTGTCGTAATCCATCATCACAGCCATCGCCTCAAACAGCGGGGTCAGGCTTTCGTACCGGGCAATGACCTTGTTCAGCGAATTCAGGAACTGCATATTGGCTTTGCCTTCCATCATGCCGTCATCCTTACCCTTGACGTTGCGGCGGCAGAAGTAGGCCGTCATCTGCAGAATATCGTCAAAGGCTTCCATCTGGCCGGTGGTCAGCCGGGACGTGAGCGCATCGCGGTCGATGTAGCGCAGAAGTGCTGCTGTAACGTCCTTTTTCGTTGCCGCGTCCTCCGGAGTAAGCTGGTTGACCGGCTCGGCATCGGTCTCCACAAAATCGGTGGTCTCCACAATGTCCGGCGTTTCGGGGGCGGCATCGTAGTCGTCCTCCAACTCCTCCGGCATACCACCAGTAACGTAGATACGATAATTTTCCAAATCTTCGAGAATCGCGCGGGACAGATAGGGCAGGGGAGCGCTCTTGGTGCGCGCCACCGGGATAACCTTGGTGGCGTAGCGGGTAGCCACGCCCTCGAACCAGCGGCGCAGACCGCCGCAGTTGTCAATGACGTTGTTCATCGTCTGGAAGAACGCCGCGTTGCCGCCGTCAATCATACGGTCATTGCCGCGGGGCGTGCCTGCCATCTTGACCATCGCGTCAATAATCGTGCGCACGGCGTCCATCTCGTCAGCCGTCAATTCGCGGATGAGCTTGTCCGGTTCGGCCTTGATTTCCAGCTCCTGCCGCAGCAAATCCGGCGTAGCACCGAAGGAATAGGGAATCGTTGTCTCGGGCACGGAGACATATTCCAGCGTCAGCACGTTCGGATCATCGTCCAGCGTGCCGGTCTCGGCCGGGGTCAGCTTGTTCTTCTTGTTGCGCACCTTGTTGGACATGGATTTGGTAATCTCGTTCAACTTATCGTCCGCCACCTGCTTGTCCACCGGCTCAATGGTGACCGCAATGGCAATGACGCGCTGACGATCTTTTTCAAAGACCTCGTAGTCAAAATAAATGTCCGTGTGGCCGTTGATCTCACTCTTGGCCTTGTCCAGCACGGTGCGGCGCACGTGGGCCCAGTTGGACGCATTGCAGTCCACCTGCTTTTTCAGCGTCTCAATGTTCCAGACCAGCGGCTCGCCCTTTTCCTTCTTGGAGAGATAAAGATTCTGGTAGCTTTTGCACAGCTCATAAATTTTCAGACTATACTGGCTCTTCATCGGGAGCGTATAGGTGATGTTCATGGTAGTGTAGAACTCTTTGAGCTGGATTAAGTGCGGCTTCAAAGACTGGTCGAGCGTCAGGACAATCTTGCCGGTGCCCTCATCAATGGTCGCGCTGGAAAGCCAACGGAACATCGTTATTTTTTGCGTGCCAGCCAGACGAATCCACTGCACCTTGGCGTTGGCGATGTCCTCAATGTTCTGCTTGACCTGACGATACATCGAGCCGTTGTGGGGGTCCACGCCGCAGAGTTTCAGAAACTCATAGATGGACATTTCGTACCGGGGCAGCTCGGTGTCCGAGGGCTTGATCATCGCAAAAATGTGCAGCATCAGCTTTTGCTGACTTAACGAAAGGCTGTACATTGCGTTCTGAATCAGGTCATTGGATTTGCGAACGATGGTCTGGCTGCCGCGGCCGCTGTAGGTGGCCACAGGCGCCTGCGACTTGCCGTTTTTGCCGGCTTTATCGCCCTTGGCCGCCGTACCGGTCTTGGTGGTCTGCTTTTTGGGGTGACTGTACTTGGACGCTGTCTTTGGCGTCGGCTGGGCTCCTGTCTGAGATGCCATAAACATAACCTCAATTTTGCACACGAAAAAATCACCTTCCCGGGTGGGGCTGTCTGCCCCCGGTGCCCCCGGAAATGTGTTCTGAATAACAACACGATTCTAAAATTTCTAATGACCCCGGCGCTGTATATGGAAGTTTCCCAAAACAGTACGCAGGATTCGTTATGCGTATCATAGCAGATTGTGCGCGGGATGTCAATTATTGTAACGTTCGACACATTTTGCTTTTCCGGCCCGGAATCTGCGGTTTTTCGTTTTCAGAATTTTTAGGTTGTATTTATATATATTTAGAAATAAGGTTTAGCTATGTCGAAAATTACAACAAAAATGTGCAGCCTTTAACAACAAAGCTGTGCTGGCTTTAACAACCGAATTGTGCCGCAGATAACAATGTGCCGCGGATAACAACGCAAAAAAATATTTTTTTGAACAAAAAAGGTGCGGTGCGGATTTTTTGTGGAATTTTTAAAAAGTGCTGAGAATAACAACCCTCCAAAACAGAATTTTTGGAATTATGCGCAGCGTTACAACTCTGCCGGAAAAATCCTGCAAAAGGGAAATGTGCGCCTGATAACAACTCGAAAAAGAGAATTTTCGGGTTGTTTGAAATGTGCCGTACATAACAACTCGGCCCTTTGATACCGCCGAATTGTGCTGTAAATAACAACCCGGCGATGCAGAAGAATTTTTGCCGGGAAATGTGCCGCGGATAACAACTATAAAAACAGGATTTTTGCAAAATGTGCCGTGAATAACAACAGTAAAATGGCGCATAAACGCTGTATTATAAAAAACTAATAGCCGGAAAGGCAGCGCACAATATTCTACAGAATGGAAATTGTGCGCTGCATAACAATACCCGGAAAGAGAAAAATCCTGCGAAATGTGCCGTGAATAACAACCTGTCTTTTCCGGGGAGGCGGATGGCCCTTTTCAAAATGTGCGCTGAACAACAACCCCGCAGCGGGCCGGAAAAATTGCAAATTGTGCCGTGAATAACAACCACCCAAAAAATTCTGTCGCTGCCTCTGCCGGAAATTGTGCCGCGGATAACAACCGTCGATTTTTGCAAAATGTGCGCCCGATAACAATACCTTTCGGGCAAATTGTGCCGGAAATAACAATACAGCCTGTAGAAAAATGTGTCGGCCGTTCCAACTCCGGCACCGGGAAATGTGCCGTGAATAACAACCCGCAGGGCTTGCACGGCCCCGCGGAAGGCAGAAATTTGCCGGGAGCTCTGCCGCAAGTTTACCGACGATGACAATTATTTTACCAAGGAAATGGCCACCGCTGGTTCCCGCGTACTGTGTCTGGCGCTTACCCCGGAGCATATGACCGGCAAGCTGGTGAACGGATCCTAAGGCAACCCCGCACAATTCCCACCTTATGGTATTGCCATGAAAAAATGCGAAGCAACGCCTGAATCTAAAAAGCAAAAAAAAAGTAAAAGTTTTTTTGAAAAAAGCGTTGACAAATCCCACCGGGCACGCTATAATATATGAGCGTTGAGGGCAGACGCCCAAGACACAAATGCGATGGGGATTCGCATAATGGTAGTGCAGCGGACTCTGACTCCGCCCGTGGGAGTTCGATCCTCTCATCCCCAACCACACCGCAGCAGCCCAGCTGCTGCGGTTTTTCTTTACGGGGTGTAGCGCAGTTGGTAGCGCGCTTGGTTCGGGACCAAGAGGCCGTGGGTTCAAATCCCGTCACTCCGACTTCTGATAAAAAGCCGCAGACGTTCTGGTAGCGTCTGCGGCTTTTTGTTTTGCCAGAATTAACGGTTTTTTAATGAAAGCAGTCCCCCGGATACGGTATACTTTATATACATTATAAAATATACACGAGGAGGTCCCTGTGCAAACCATGAAACAAAAGCTGCTTGCCTTTGGCGCAAAGCTCTCCCCGCTGAATTTTCTGATGCTGTTTCTGGCGGGCGTCATCAATGCCATCGGCGTCACGATTTTTATTGCGCCGGTGCAGCTGTATGACAGCGGCATTTCCGGCACGTCCATCCTGCTTTCCCAGCTGACGCCGGACACGTTCTCGCTCTCATTCTTTCTGATTCTGCTCAACATTCCGCTGCTTCTGCTGGGCTTTAAGCGGCAGGGGGCAGTGTTTTCGGTGTATGCCATCTTCACGGTAGGCGTCTACTCGGCGGCGGCCTGGCTGATTACCGATGTGCTGCCGGTGGACGTCAGCATTGCTTCGCCGCTGGCAGGCACAGACCTGTTTTTGTGCGCGCTGTTCGGCGGCATTGTGTCCGGTGTGGGCAGTGGTCTGGCCATCCGCTACGGCGGCGCTATGGACGGTATTGAGGTGGCGGCGGTCATCTTTGCCAAGGGGCTCGGCGTCTCGGTCGGTACCTTTGTGCTGGTCTATAACGTGCTGCTCTACATTATATGTGGGGTGATTATGGGCAGCTGGATTCTGCCGCTGTACTCGATTGTCACCTATGCGGCGGGTTCCAAAACCGTGGATTTCATCGTGGACGGTCTGGACAGCTCCAAGGCGGCGATGATTGTCACATCCCGCCAGCAGGAGCTGGCGGCGGCTGTGTCGGAGCAGTTCGGCACAGGAATTACCGTTATGGATGCGCGTGGGTTTTATTCGGACGCGCCTAAAAGCGTTTTGTATGTGGTGGTCAACCGCTTCCAAATGGTCAAGCTGAAGGCGTTGGTCAAGACGGTGGATCCCGACGCCTATATGACCATTACCGCCGTGGCGGACCTGCTGCACGGCAGCCGCGAAAACGCGCAATAAAAAATCCGTAAGCACTTTTGTGATGCTTACGGATTTTTTTATTTCAGATTCGGACGGTCCTGGTCGCCGTCGGCCTTGAACATAACGAAATTCTCGGGCTTGTTTGTGAAATAGTAATACTCGGTGTTCTCATGCAGGGGCGGGGTCAGATAGTTGGGAATAATGCAGCCGTCGCCCTCCATGCGCTCGGTAAAACCGGCGGCCAGCCAGACATCCGCCGGTATACCGGCGTTGTAGCAGTCCATGTACTCGGCACCTACGTGGTTCAGGATGGCGTCCAGCGCGGCGCCAAGGCGCGGCAGAACGGTGTCCTCGCCGATGAAATCCACCAGCCGCACCACGGCGGCGCAGCCGGTTTCCTCGGCCGTGACGGTGCGGGTCACAACATAGGCCAGCAGCTTGCCGTTCTCGCAGGCGGCCCACACATCATACTTGAAATGCGGGTAGTGGAAATACCGCCGCATCATGTACCACATGTCCTTGCGCGGGGTGTGGGGCGTGGCGGGCATACCCAGCGGGAGCAAATCGGCGGCGCTCTCCACCTTGGCCAGCCCTAAATCGCGCTGAACAGGGGGCAGGGAATAGCGCAGGGGCTTGGCCAGATAGTAGGCGCGGCGCCGACCCAGACGGTAGTAGTGGGGCAGACGCTCGGCCTGCCAGCCGAGGAACTGATAAAAGGTGCAGGTGTTGGGGCGGATGTTGTTGCAGGCCACCACGTCGGCGTTCAGAAGGCCGGGCAGGGCGTTCATCAGCTCCAGCCCCACGCCGTTGTGGCCCTTGACAGCCACCCAGACGCTGACCCAGACATCGGGGCGGCGCTTGGTGTTGGCCAGAATATACCCGGCCGCGCTGACGTACTGGCCGTCCTCCTCCGCCACGGCAAACTGGGGGACGCCGCCGCGGCCCGCGTAGTAGTGGTGGTACAGCTCGGGGCGGTTCAGCAGCGGCAGGCGCATATCAAAATTTTCATTGATAAAGTCAATGATGGCAGCGTCCTCGCCCAGACGCGCCAGCCGGAACGTTGTCTCAGACAATGGCCGACCCTCCCGTGACCGGCAGCGTTACGCCGGTGATAAAACGCGCCTCGTCAGAGAGCAGGAACGCCATCGCGGGCACAACGTCTGCGGGGGTCGCGTTGCGGCCCATCGGGTTTTCCTCGGCGGCAGCCTGCACAATCAGGTCAGGCGTGTCCTTCAGGAAGTTTGTCTCCATCATGCTGGGGGCCACGCAGTTGACCGTGACGCCGAAGCGGGCATACTCCACGGCAAGGCTCTTGACCAGCCCGCCGAGGGCGCTCTTGGCCATGACGTAGGCGGCAGTGTTCTTGGGCGGGCAACCGATGGTGTAGCTGGTCTGGATGAACAGCACGCGGCCGAATTTGGCCTTGGCCATAGCGGGCAGCACGGCGCGGCAGATGCGCACGGCGCTGTGCACCTGAATTTCAAGGTCGCGGTCAAAGCGGGTCTGGTCAAAGGCCTTGAACTTGGCGTTCACAACCGGCAGGGCGGGCAGATGGATAAAATGGGTCGGCGCGGGGGCCGAGGCTGCCAGCAGCTGCACAAAGGTGTCCACCTTGGCGCGGTCGGAAAGGTCCACGTCAAAGGGGCGCACCTGACCGGGGAAGCGGCTGCACAGGTCAGCCAGCTTTTCCAGATCGCCGCAGCCCTGTGCCAGCACGGTGGCATCCGGCGCATCGGCCAGCAGACGTTCGATAAGCGCACGGCCGACATCGCTGGTGGCGCCGGTGATAAGATAGGTATAAGGCATAGTTTTTCTCCTCAGAAATCGCCGCGGGCAAAGCAGCCCCGGCGGAGCTGTTATTTTGCCAATCCGGCCTTGATGATGCCGCGGGTCACGCGCTTGCCGTCCTGGTTGGTGATGACTGCCTTGATTTCGGCCTCGCTGCCAATCTCGCTGACAGAAACCACCGTTCCCTTCACGGTCAGGGTATCGCCGATAAAGATGGGCTTGGCAAACTTACATTCAACACCGTGGAGCAGGCAGTGCTCGCCGGGCAGATAGACGCCCGCCAGCGTGGAAAAGAAGCTGGCCCCCAGCATACCGTAGACGACCCGGCCCGGAAAGCCGCGCCCCTTGGCATAGTCGGCGTCAATGTGGATGGGGGAGACATCCCCGGTGATGGCGCGGAAGGCATCCATCATTTCCGGCGTGACCGTCACGGTAAATTCCTCGGTCAGGCCGGGGGTCATTTCCGCCAGTGTATAGTGATTCATGGCAGGGCTCCTTCTACAATTTGAAAAAAGGCGGCAGGATGCCGCCCAATTTAAGGTATAAGAATTACACCATCCGTGCAACCAGATCCAGCAGGTCGCCCACGTCCTTCAGGCCGCGGACATCCGCGAGCTTGAACTTGATGTTGAACTTCTTCTCAATGGCCGTCAGCAGATTGATCTGCTCCAGGCTGTCCCAGTCCTCGATATCATCGGCGCAGGTGCTGCGGGTAATCTCAAGGGAATCATCATCAAAATTATCGCGGAAAATATCCTGTACCGCGCTCAGAATTTCCTGTTCAGTCATTGTTGTAACTCCTTTATATATTGGTAGTTACCTATACTATAGCATAAAAGTGCGGCAGGCGCAAGATTTGTGAGGAAGGGAATTGCCATTTCTCCCGGCGCTACAGGCCATAATCCTCCAGCCGGCGCTGCAGCTCGGCCTCGTCGCTGACAAAAACACCCTGCTGCAGGGCCAGCACGTCGCTCTCCGGCAGGAGGCGGGTGTAAATCTCCTCGTAGGTGGCCAGCGGGCCGGTGCCCTCGGCGGTGTACAGCGCCACATGGCCGCCGCTGTCCTTTAAAAGGTAGCGCGGCGGGGCAGGGGCGTCCTGCCCGCGGATAAGCCAGTACAGCCCGGCGGCCACGCACAACCCGGCCACGGCAGCCAGCAGTGAAAGATACACCCCGCGGGGCCCGATTTGTCTGTTTTGCATAATATTTCCCCCTTGCACGCTTAGTATGGCCGCCAGTACAGACAAAAACACCGAAAGTTGTGAATTTTACATCTGCCCCTGTACTTTTGGGGGCGAATTGTGCTATAATCTAATCTATAGCATTCTGCAATTCCGTGTTACACACGCTTCGATACAGACCAAAGGAGGCGGTTCCCATAGAACCCAAGCAGCAGCGCCACATCTCAACCGAGGGCGTAAAGACAACCGCAGGCGCAACCGGCCAGCCCGGTGCCCCCGCACCCAAGAAAAAAACCAAAAAGCGCCGCAGCATTATCGGTATGATTTTCAGCTTCATCGGCTGTATGCTCTGCCTGTGCATTATGGCGGCCAGCGTGGGCGGCGTGCTGCTGTCCATGTACATCGTGCAGGTCACGGCGGATGATGCCGAGACGCTGGATCTGGACAACCAGAAAAACAAGGAAACGTCCATCATCTACGATATCAACGTTGATGAATACGCGACCCTCTCCCGCAACGAGAACCGCATCTGGCGTGACCTGTCCGCCATGCCGGAAAACCTGCAGCACGCGGTTATCGCCGTTGAGGACAAGAACTTCTACACCGAGCCCGGCATCAACCTCAAGGGCACCATCGGTGCAGCGCTCAACGCCTTTACCGGCAACCGCATCTGGGGCACCAACCGCGGTGCATCCACGCTGGAACAGCAGCTTATCAAGAACCTGACCGGCGATAATGAGCAGGACAATATGCGTAAGGTGCGTGAGATTTTCCGCGCACTGGGTCTGGACAACAAGTACAGCAAGGAAACGATTCTGGAAGCGTACCTGAACACCATCCCGCTGACCGGCATTGTCCACGGCATGGAGGCAGGCGCGCAGGAATACTTCGGCAAGCACGTGGAGGATCTGACGCTGGCGGAGTGCGCCGCGCTGGCCTCCATCACGAAGAACCCCACCGCGTACAACCCGGCCACCAACCCGGAGCAGCTCACCACGCGCCGCAACCACGTTCTGTATGAGATGTACACGCAGGGCTATGTCACCGAGGCGGAGTACAACGCCGCCAAGGCGGAGACCATCACGCTGGTGGAAAGCTCGGCTTCGACCGAGAACGCAACCCGTTCTTCCAGCAACTCCTGGTTTACCGATGCCCTCTACACCGAGCTGCTGAACCAGCTGCAGACCGACCTGAACTACACCGCAGAAGAGGCCAAGGAGCTGATTTTCTCCGGCGGTCTGCGCATCTACTCCACCGTTGACCCCACCGTGCAGGCGGCTGTCGAAAAGACGATGTACAACGAGGATGACCTCATTCCCGCCCTGTGGCACGAGGAGCCTGTCTGCCTGCGCGATTACCCCGCCGACACCAGCAGCTGGGACGATGTGCAGTATGACGAGGCCACCGGCCTGCCCATCACGAAGGACGGCTACGCCGTCTACGGGCAGGAGGCAATCCCTGTCTATGAGGACGAGGAGGGGACAACCCTCAAGACCGGCAAATCCACCGACCCCGACTACCCCAATGATACCACCGTCTACCTTTGTGTATATGAGAAGGTCCGCACCCAGGCCGCTATGGCGGTGTTGGATTATGACGGCAACATTCTGGGCATCGGCGGCGGCATCGGCGAGAAAAAGTACGATCTGGGCTTCAACCGCGCAACCTCTCCCCACCAGACCGGTTCTACGATGAAGCCCATCGGTGCCTATGCGCTGGCGCTGGACTACAAGCTGATTTCCTACTCCTCCCCGCAGATGGATATTCCGTACTACACGGCAGAGGACAAGCGTGTCTTGAAGGATGAGTATATCGGCAAAATGGACCCGCACTCTCAGGCAGCGCAGTCCCGCAGTGATGTCTGGCGTGCATGGCCCACCAACTATGGCGGTGCGGGCGGTCAGGGCAACACGATGCTTGTCTACGATGCTCTGCAGCAGTCCTACAACACGGTGGCTGTCTGGGTCGGCAATCTGGTCGGCGTCGATTACCTGTACAACTTTGTGCATGATACGCTGGAATGCAGCTATATCAGCGCCGAGAGCGATATGGATCTGGGCCCGCTGGTGCTGGGTTCCCAGAGCAGCGGCCTGACTGTGGTACAGCTGGCGGGTGCTTACACAATGTTCAACACCGGCACCTTCACCACGCCCCACTATTACACCGAGGTCACCGATTCCCAGGGCAATATGATTCTGGACAACAACAAGTATATCAACACCACGCAGGCCATCAGCGCCGACACGGCGTATATCATGAACCGTATGCTGCGGAACGTGCTGCACAGCAGCAAGGGTACTGCTTACGGCAAGGCCCCCGACGGCGAGATGGACTCTGTGGCCAAGACCGGTACTACCAGCAACTACAAGGACTACACCTTTGCCGGTCTGACCCCCTACTATGTAACCGCTATCTGGTGGGGCTGTGACCGCCCGACCGAGATGGACAAGCTGGGCAAGCCAGGCAGGAACGGCTCGCCCATCCAGTACGCATGGAAGTACCTGATGGAGGATCTGCAGGCAGACCTGCCGGTCAAGGAGTTCGCCAAGGGCGAGAACGTTGTGGAGAAGCGCTTTGACACCTCCACCGGCGCGATTGTCTCCGGCGGCGGTGCTGTGGGCTACTACACGGAGGATAACCTCCCTGACAGCACCTATATCACCAGCGAGGAGGACCCCTACGCCGCTTTGGCGCAGGCCGCCGCAGAAGCCGCCGCCGCACAGGCAGCACCCACGGAATAAGCCCCTACGATGCGGCCGTTCCCGGCTTGCCGATTCCCCACAAAACCCCACAATAACCAGTCACACCCCGCCACGGTCTGAAGGGACCGCAGCGGGGTGTTTTTATGTGAGCTACAGCTGTACACCGACAAAAGATATCGACTTTTGGCCGTTGCGGGCTGTGCAATCTGACAAATTGCACAAAAACTGACCGAAAAGGCTTGCAACGCACCCCAGGGCGTGGTATGATGGAACACGTTGAGAAACATTTGTACACAAGGAGGAAACACAATGGCCGAGAGGCGTTTTCTGCTGGTAGATGCGGATGTTCTGCCGGAGGTTTTTGTCAAGGTGCTGCAGGCCAAGGAACTGCTGGCATCCGGTGCGGTAAGCAACATTTCCGCTGCCGCCAAGCAGGCGGGCATTTCGCGCAGTGCCTTCTATAAATATAAGGATACGGTGTTTGACGCCGAGAATGGGCGCGAGTCCATCACGGTGGTGGCCACACTGCTGGATAAGACCGGCGCGCTGCAAAGCCTGCTGTCGGGCATTTCGGCGGCGGGCGCGTCCATCGTGACCATCACCCAGTCCCGCCCGGAGAACGGTGCGGCGCAGGTGGAGGTCACCGTCCGCACCGGCACGATGCAGATGCCGGTGGATGAGATGCTGACCCGCTTGTCCCACCAGCCCTGTGTGGTGGAGATTCACCGCGGCGCTTAAGAAGTGTAAGAGAGGGAAAATTCCAATGGCTAAAATCGCAATTATGGGCTTCGGCACAGTCGGCTCCGGCGTGCTGGAGGTCTGCCGCCGCAACGCGGCATCCATCGCCCGCCGTGTCGGTGAGCCTGTGGAGGTCAAATATATTCTGGATGTGCGGGATTTCTCCGATTCCCCGGACGCCGCCCTGTTCACCAACTCGATTGATACCATCCTGAACGACCCGGAAATCAAGGTTGTGGTCGAGACTATCGGCGGCACAAAATTCGCGTACCCTTATGTGCGCCGCTGTCTGGAAAGCGGCCGCAGCGTCTGCACCTCCAACAAGGAGATGGTCGCCACCTACGGCGCGGAGCTGCTGGCCCTTGCCAAGGCGCACAACGCAGCCTTCCTGTTTGAGGCCAGCGTCGGCGGCGGCACGCCCATCATCACCCCGATGCACCAGTGTCTGGCCGCCAACCACATCAGCCAGATCCGCGGCATTGTCAACGGCACCACCAACTTTATGCTGACCAAGATGAAGCGGGAGAATATGGGCTTTGCCGAGGCGCTGAAGATTGCCCAGCAGCTGGGCTACGCCGAGACGAAGGACCCCAGCGACGATGTGGACGGCCGTGACGCCTGCCGCAAGATTGCCATTCTGGCCAGTCTGGCCTGCGGGCACCATGTCTACCCGGACAACATCCCGGCCCGCGGCATCCGCGACATCACCGTGGCGGACATCAAGGCCGCCGAAAAGCTGGACAGCGCCATCAAGCTGATTGCCTGGTATGACGAGGTCGAGAACGGCCAGATGGCCGCCGGTGTGGAGCCGATGCTCGTCTCCAACGCGAACCAGCTGGCGGGCGTTGACGATGTGTTCAACGCTGTGCTGATGAAGGGCGATATGCTGGGCGATGTGGTCTTTTACGGCAAGGGCGCGGGCAAGCTGCCCACCGCCAGCGCCGTGGTGGCTGACGTCATTGACGCACTGAAAGAGGGCGTCAAGATTCACGATTCTCTGTTCTGGAAGCCCGCCGAGAAGCCGGAGGGCCAGCTTGAGGACAAGAACAGCTACCAATGGTATCTGCGCGTGACCGGTGTGGCGGCGGCACTGCTGCCCAGCGTGGCCGGTGCAGGCCATGTGGTCTTTGAGGAGAACGGCGAGGCTGCCTACCTGATTGACACCGCCACCGCTGCCGATGTGGCAGAAATCACCAAGAAAATTGAGGTGCTGGGCGGCAAGGTCGCGCTGGCCATGAAAAAACTGGAAGAATAAGAGGGAGCAGGGCATATGGTAACAGTGACAGTCCCGGCCACCAGTGCAAACGTAGGCGCGGGCTTTGACTCTCTGGGGCTGGCGGTCTCGATGCACAACGTCTTTACGTTTGAGGAATCCGACCGCATCCAGATTTCGTCTGTCGATGGCACCCATGTCCCGGCGGGCAGCAACAATCTGGTGTACCGTTCCGCCCGCGTGGTCTATGACCAGCTGGGCATCCCGCTGAAGGGGCTGCGCATCACCCAGCGCAACGATATCCCAATGGCCCGCGGCCTTGGCTCCAGCTCTGCCTGCATTGTGGCGGGCATTATGGGCGCCAACGCCCTGCTGGGTGATAAGCTGACCGAGCGCCAGATGCTGACGCTGGCCACCGCCATTGAGGGCCACCCGGACAACGTGGCCCCCGCCATGCTGGGCGGCTTTGTCACCAGCGTGATTGACGAGGGTCAGGTCTACAGCGTGAAAAAGGACATTGACCCCGAACTGGCCTTTGCGGCCTTCGTCCCGGATTTCCGCCTGCTGACCAGCAAGGCCCGTGCGGCCCTGCCGGATATGGTCAGTCACAAGGACGCGGTCTACAATCTGTCCCGCGCCGCGCTGGCCACGGCGGCCTTCTGTGAGGGCAACTATGCGCTGCTGGGCGTGGCCACCAAGGATGTACTGCACCAGAAGTACCGCCTGCCGCTGATTGAGGGCGGCGACGAGGTCTTTGAACTGGCGCAGGATCTGGGCGCGCAGGCCGTGTATATCTCGGGCGCAGGGCCGACCATTATGGCCGTGGTGCACAAGGACGATACCGAGTTCTTTACCCGCGCCGAGGCGGCCCTTGCAGCGCAGGGCCCGCTGCAGCATTTTACCGTGCATCGTCTGCTGGCTGACAATGTCGGCGCAGTGGTAAGCTGAGACAGGGGAGAGGGAGTAATTCAGATGGGCTTGATTGTACAAAAATTCGGCGGCTCCTCGGTCAAGGACCGGGACCGCATCTTCAACGTGGCGCGCATCGTCATGAACACCCGCAACGCAGGCAATGATGTGGTTGTGGTTGTCTCAGCGCAGGGCGACACCACCGATGACCTGATTACCAAGGCGGCGGAAATCACATCCGATCCGTCCCACCGCGAGATGGATATGCTGCTGGCCGCGGGCGAGGAAATCTCGATTTCCCTGCTGACGATGGCCCTGCAGGAGCTGGGTGTCTCCGCCATCAGCCTGACGGGCTGGCAGGCCGGCTTCAACACCGACCGCGCCTACTCCAAGGCACGCATCAAGCGGCTGGACACCGAGCGTGTCGAGAGTGAGCTGGCCCGCAACCGCGTGGTGGTTGTGGCAGGCTTCCAGGGGCTGAACCGTTCGGACGATATCACCACGCTGGGCCGCGGCGGCAGCGATACCTCCGCCGTGGCACTGGCCGCCGCCCTGCACGCCGACCGCTGCCAGATTTTCACCGATGTGGAGGGCGTCTACACGGCTGACCCGCGCAAGATTCCCAAGGCCACCAAGCTGAAGGAAATCACCTTCGATGAAATGCTGGAGCTGGCCTCTCTGGGTGCGCAGGTGCTGAACAACCGCAGTGTTGAGCTGGCCAAAAAGTACAATGTCGAGCTGGAGGTTATCTCCAGCATCAATCCGGTGCCCGGCACCATTGTTAAGGAGGAGACCAAAGTGGAAGGTATGCTCATCAAGGGTGTCGCAAAGGACACCGACGTTGCTGTTCTGACGGTGAAGGATGTTCCCGATGTGCCGGGTATGTCCTTTAAGATTTTCAGCCTGCTGGCGCAGAAAAATATCAACGTGGATATCATTCTGCAGACCACCGGCCGTGACGGTATGAAGGATATGAGCTTCACCGTCCCTCTGGGCGATGCTGAGAGCGCTGTCTCCGCGCTGAAGAATGCCACCAGCCGCATCGGCGGCGGTGACATCACCGTGGACAAGGGCTGCGCCAAGATCTCCATCGTGGGCGCCGGTATGCAGAGCCACTCCGGCGTGGCCTCCACGATGTTCGAGGCGCTGTTCAACCAGAATATCAACATCAAGATGATTTCCACCAGTGAAATCAAGATCAGCGTCATCATTGACGAGGCCGACGCCGACAAGGCTGTGGCCGCCATCCATGACGCCTTCATCAACTGAGCTTTATAGAGGGAAATGGGTTGGCCCCCGTACACACGATGGTGTACGGGGGCCGTTTGGTTTATATGGTTGTAGGGGCCGGGCACGCCCGGCCCGGTGGTGTACCGTTGGCAGGCGTTTGCCTTACAGCAGTTTTTGTCCCTGTGCAAACTTAGCGGCCAGCGTGCCCTTGCCAAGGTAGGCATAGCGCTCCAGACGCTCGGCGGGGGTGAAGCTGCGCATATTTTCCAGGGCGGCATCCTCCAGCATAAGGGCGTCAAAGGTGTAGCCGTCCTCAAACAGGCCGACCTTCTCGCCGAAGTCGGCCCAGAAGTCACCGCCGCCGACCGTTGCCATATACAGCGCCTCGGTCATGGTCAGCGGCTTTTCGCTCTGGTCCACATACCGCCAGCGCAGCTTGCTGACCTGCACGGCGGTGGCCATCACGGTGAACAAATCCAGTGTGTGGCCGCCCGCCACATCGCTGCCCAGACCGATGCGCCAGCCGCCGCGCAGATATTTAGCGGCGGGGGCAATGCCGGCAATGACGTTCTCGTTGCTGGTGGGGCAGTGGGCAATCATGACGCGGTTTGTCTTCATCAGCGCGGCCTCGTCGTCGGGGCTGTAGATGCAGTGGGCCATCACGGTGGGCACATCCCCGCCGAACAGGCCGTACCGGCTGTAGCTCTCGCCGTAGAACTTTGTGCCGGGGCACAGCTCGGCCACCCAGGCAATCTCGCCCGGATTCTCGGAGAGGTGGCTCTGTGCGGGCACGTGGTATTCGGCGGCCAGCTGACCCAGTCCGGCCATATACTCGTCCCCGGTGCTGGGGGTGAAGCGCGGGGTAATCATCGGGCGCACAGGGCCCGCGTGCAGGCTGTTCTCAGCCTTGCAGGCGTCCAGCCAGCGGCGCGTCTCGGCCAGCCCTGCGGCGGCGCTGGGCTCACGGTAGCTGTCCGGGCTGTTGCGGTCCATGGCCAGCTTGCCCACAAAGGCGGAAAGCCCGGCGTCCTTCAGCTGGTGCATCAGCTCCAGCGTGGCATCGGTGTGCAGCGTGGCAAAGATGCAGGCGCGCGTGGTGGCGCTGTTTTTCAAATCCCGCACAAAATACTGGTAGCCCAGCTTTGCATAGGCGGGGTCAGCGTAATGGGCCTCCTCGGGGTAGGTGTACTGCTGCAGCCAGTCAAGCAGCTCTAAATCCATCGCGGTGCCGCAGTAGCTGTACTGCGGCGCGTGCAGATGCAAATCCACCAGACCCGGCGTGATGAGCTTGCCGGTATAGTCCAGAATCTCCACCCCGGCGGGGGCGGCCTCGGTGAAGCCGGCGCACAGGCCGTTTTCACACAGCATATACCCCTCCCGCACGCGCAGGGCATCCGGGGTGGGGGTGTCTATAAAAGTGCCTTTCAGGGCGAAACAATCCATAGAAATGACCTCTCTATATAAAATTGCTTTGTAGGGGCCGGGCATGCCCGGCCCGCAAGTGTACGGTGGATACCCCTTTTCATGGGGGTGTAGGGCGGGGTGCCCTCACCCCGCGGCGGCCAGAGGGCTGGCCGCCCTACAAATCGGGCTTTCATAATCTCTATTATAAACAATATATAGCATCTGTTGCAAGTTTTTTGTTTACTTTATGTCGTTAAAGCGGTATAATACCAATATCTATTGATATTTGAAAGGAATAATGATTTGGAACGGAAACAACTCGCGCCCGGTGTCTGCATTACCACACTGGACGCTTCTAAATTCAACCGCTGCCGCATTACGCTGCATCTGCGGTTTCCCGCCCGGCGGGAGTCTGCCACGGATGCCGCGGTGCTGGCGCTGGTGCTTGAGCGCGGCTACGCGGCCTGCCCGGATATGACCGCCCTTTCCCGCCGTCTGGCGGAGCTCTACGGCGCAGACCTCGGGGTGGACCTTGCCAGCGCAGGCACCGACCGCGTGCTCTCCGCCGACATCTGCGGCATCAAGGACGCCTACGCGCTGGCGGGGGAGAACCTGACCGATGCCTACGCGGACATTGTCTTTGGTACGATTTTTGACCCCTACCTTGTGGATGGCGCGTTTGACCCGGAGGCCGTGCGCATCGAGACCGAGACGCAGGCCCGCCGTCTGGAAGCGGAGTTCAACTCCAAGCGGCTCTACTGTGTGCGGCAGGCACGCCGCAAGTTCTACGGCGATGCCCCGGCGGGCATCGAGCTGGGCGGCTACCCCGGCGAGCTGGTCAACGTGACGCCCCAGAGCCTGAAGGCCGAGTATGACCGCATCCTCTCCACCGCATCGATTGATGTGATGGTGCAGGGCGTGGACGAGGCCCGCGTGGCCGAGATGCTGCTGAAAAAGCTGGACGGCATCCGCCGCGACCCGCATCCCTTTGCCGCGCCGGTGGCCATGCCGGCCACCCCGCTGCGCCATTTTAAGGAGGAAATCCCCGGCCTGACGCAGGCCAAGCTCTGTATGCTGTTCACCACCGGGGAGGAGCACCCCAACCCGCCCAGCGTCAGCATCCTGCGCGTAGCCATGAGTGTGCTGGGTGGCTCTGCCACCAGTCGTCTGTTCCGCAACGTGCGGGAAAAACAGTCCCTGTGCTACTACTGCGGCTCTGCCGCCCAGCGGGCCACCGGCGTGATGATGATTGACTCCGGCGTTGAGCCGGGCAAGGAGCAGCAGGCGGAGGCCGCCATTCTGGCCGAGCTGGAGGGGCTGAAGAACGGCCCCATCACGCAGGAAGAAGTGGATGACTGCCGCCGCGGTCTGCTGTCCAGCATGGACGCGCTGGGCGACAGTCTGGCCGCGCTGGAAAACTGGTACTACGGCCAGATTACCCGCGGCGAGCCGCTCTATCCGCCCGAGTACGGCAAGGTGCTGACCAGCGCCGTGACGCTGGACGAGGTGCGCCAGACGCTGCAGAGCTACAGCTATTCGGTATGCTACGCCGTGACCGCCGAGCCGGGCACGCAGGGGAAGGGAGGCAGCGAAGATGTTGAATAACGACCATGAGAGCTTTGCCGCCGCCCAAGCCTGCGCTGCCGCAGCCGTCAGCTGTGAGAGCGTTGTGCTGCCCAGCGGCCTGACCGTACTCTGCCGTACGATGCCGGGCTACAGCAGTGTCCACGCCATCTACGCCACGGGATTTGGCTCCATTCACCGCGCCTTCACGCTGGACGGCAAGCAGATTACACTGCCCGCAGGCACGGCGCATTTCCTCGAACACAAAATGTGCGAGACGCCCAAGGGTGATTCCTTTACCTTCTACGCAAAGACCGGCGCTTCGGCCAATGCGTTTACCAGCTATGACCGCACCTGCTACCTCTTCTCGGCCACGCAGAAGATTGACGAAAATCTCGATATTCTGCTGGGCATGGTGGGCAAGCCGTGGTTCACCAAGGCTACGATTGCCAAGGAGCAGGGCATTATCGGGCAGGAAATCAAGATGTACGATGACAGCCCCGACTGGCGGCTGCTCAACGCGCTGTTCCGCTGCCTGTACGCCGACCACCCCCTGCGGGATGACATTGCCGGCACGGTGGACAGCATTGCTGAGCTGACGCCCCAGCTGCTGTACAGCTGCACCAAGGCGTTCTATGCACCCTCCAATATGGTGCTGAGCGTGGCAGGCCGGATTACGCTGGACCAGGCCGTGGACGCCTGCAAGCGCAACGGTCTCTACCGCGCCCGCGCCCCGCATGAGGTCGAGTGGGACGTTCCGGCCCAGACCGGCCCGCTGCCCCACAAGGAGGCCTTCTTCACGATGCCGGTCACAAAGCCGTGCTTCGGCGTGGCCTACCGCGAGGAGCCGCTGGCCGAGGGCGACCTCAAGCGTGAGCTGCTGCTGGATATGCTGGGCGATCTGGTTGTGGGCGGTCTGACGAAGCTCTACCGCCGTCTCTACGATGAAGCGCTGGTCAACCCGGAATTTTCCGGCGATTTCATCGCCGTGCGCGGCGCCTGCGCGGTGGCCTTCACCGGCGAGAGCGACACCCCGCGTCAGGTTGTGGAGCTGCTGCAGGAGGAGATTGAACGGATGCGCCGCGAGGGCGTGGACCCGGAGGTTTTTATGCTGGTGAAAAACCAGATGTACGGCGAGCTGCTGGGCGATGTGGAGGCCGTGGACGATGCCGCCGAGGAGGCCGCAGCTGCCTGCCTGAAGGGCCGCACGCTGGCGGACGAGATTGCCGCGCTGGCCGAGCTGACTGTGGAGGACGCCAACGCCCTGATGCGCACGGCCCTGCGGGAGGAAAACCGCGCCTACGTGCAGATTGACCCGTCAGAAAAATAACGAGGGGTAAGTAGAAAATGGTATATCATGTACAATTTCCCGGTCTGGGGCTTGATTTGACCGTGAACCGCGTGGCGCTGGCCATCGGTGGGTTCAACATTTATTGGTACGGCGTTATCATTGCAGCGGGTATGCTGCTGGCGATGCTCTACGCTTTCCGCAACGCCGTGGACTACGGCATTGACTCTGACCGGCTGGTGGACGTTGTGGCCATCGGCACGGTCATGGCCATCGTCTGCGCCCGCATTTACTACGTGGCTATGGCACCGTTTGAGTATCAGAGCGTCTGGGAAATGATTGACATCCGCAAGGGCGGCATTGCCATCTACGGCGCAGTCATCGGCGCGTTTGTGTTCGGCGGGCTGGCTGCCAAATGGCGCAAGGTACCGCTGCTGCCGCTGTTTGATTTGGTCTCGCTGAGCTTTCTCATCGGGCAGGGCATCGGCCGCTGGGGCAACTTTGTCAATCAGGAGGCCTTCGGCACCAACACCACGCTTCCGTGGGGTATGTACAGCGAGGGCACCGAGGCCTACCTCAAATCGGTGCAGGTCACGCTGCCCGCGGGTATGACGGTGGATCCCACAGCCCCGGTGCACCCGACCTTTTTGTATGAGAGCATCTGGTGCCTGCTGGGCTTTCTGGTGCTGGCAGCGTTTTACAAAAAACGGCGCTTCAACGGCCAGATTTTCTTGAGCTACATCATCTGGTACGGCCTGGGCCGTGCGTGGATTGAGGGCCTGCGCACCGACTCGCTGCTGATTGGCAGCACCGGCCTGCGCGCCAGCCAGCTGGTGGCCATAGGCTCTGTCATCGTGGCCGCGGTGTTGATGGTCATCGGCCTGCGCAGCACCAAGGGCAAGCAACTGATGGTCACGCTGGCCGTGAAGGACATCAAAAAGCAGGCCGAGGCAGGGGAACGCTTCGCGCCGGACACCCTGCCCGCCAACGCGCCCCACGCGGAATTTGTCAAGGCAACCGACGCCATGAATGACCGTCTGGCCGCGCTGGATTTGAACGCAGTGGAAATTGAAGAGATTGAGGAACCGAAGACTGACTGAGCGCATGCGGAGCAAATACAGAAAAGAGGGATTACTATGGCAGCAACCATCATTGACGGCAAGGCACTGGCAGCAGCTACAAAGGCTGAGGCCGCGGAAAAGGTCGAGCAGCTCAAGGCGCAGGGCATCAACCCCTGTCTGGCCGTGATTCTGGTGGGCGAGAACCCCGCCAGTCAGGTCTATGTGCGCGGCAAAATCAACGACTGCGCCCAGTGCGGCATTGAGAGCCGTTCCATCAACCTGCCCGCCGACACCACGCAGGACGCCCTGCTGGCCGAGGTGAAGAAGATGGCGGAGGACCATGCTGTGCACGGGATTCTGGTGCAGCTGCCGCTGCCCGCGCAGATTGACGAGAAGGCCGTGATTGACGCCATCCCGCCGGAAAAGGACGTGGACGGCTTCTCGCCCATCAACGTGGGCCGTATGCAGATTGGTGAGCCCTGCTATCTGCCCTGCACCCCGGCGGGCTGCATCCGGATGATTGAGTCCACCGGCACCGAAATTGCGGGCAAGAATGCAGTGGTCATCGGCCGTTCCAACATCGTGGGCAAGCCAGCAGCGCTGCTGCTGCTGGCGAAGAACGCCACCGTCACCATCTGCCACTCCAAGACAAAGAACCTCAAGGAGGTCTGCGCTGCTGCCGATATTCTGGTGGCCGCTGTGGGCCGCGAGGGCTTTGTGACCGGCGATATGGTCAAGCCCGGCGCAGTGGTCATTGACGTGGGCATCAACCGCGGCGCGGATGGCAAGCTGCACGGTGATGTGAATTTTACTGAGGCTGCCGAAAAGGCTGCCTTCATCACCCCGGTTCCCGGCGGTGTCGGCCCGATGACCCGTGCCATGCTGATGCTGAACACGGTGGAGGCCGCCGCCCGCCAGAATGGCGCGACAATCTGAAGAAGCAGAAAAATTTTAACCTAACCACGCCCGAAAACCCCTTGACAAGCTGCGGCGTGGTATGGTATGATACTAGAGCCGCATGGTATGGGCTCTGAAAGTGTGTGCTTTTGTAGGTACACCGCCCTGCAGACCAGCGAGACTTATTGAAAGAGGTTATCACATGTACGCAGTTATCAAAACCGGTGGCAAGCAGTACAGCGTTAAGGTTGGCGACGTTGTTTACGTCGAGAAGCTGAACGCTGAGGACAACTCCGAAGTCACCTTCGATCAGGTTCTCGCCGTTGGCGAGGAGGGCTCTGTCAAGGTTGGCGCTCCCGTTGTTGAGGGCGCTTCCGTTGTTGCCAAGGTCGTCAAGACCGGCAAGGGCAAGAAGCTCAACATCCTGACCTATCGTCCCAAGAAGGGCAGCATGGTCCGCAAGGGTCATCGTCAGCCCTACACCAAGGTGGAAATCACCGCGATCAACGGCTAAGGAGGTAAATCACAATGGCACATAAAAAAGGCGTAGGTTCTACCAAGAACGGCCGTGATTCCGAGTCCAAGCGCCTCGGCGTCAAGCGCGGCGACGGTCAGTTCGTTCTGGCCGGCAACATCCTGGTCCGTCAGCGCGGCACCCACATCCATCCGGGTGAGGGCGTTGGCATCGGCAGCGATGACACCCTGTTCGCTCTGGTCGATGGCCGCGTTCACTTCGAGCGCATGGGCCGTGACCGCAAGCGCTGCACGGTCAAGCAGTAAAAAAACCGGTACGGGCGGGCCTTCGCGGCTCGCTCGTTTTTTGTAGTTATCAGAGAGGTACACAATGGCAACCAGTAACTTTATTGATACCGCCACGATCTGGCTGCACGCCGGCAAGGGCGGCGACGGCGCGGTGACGTTCCACCGCGAAAAATTCGTGGCGGCGGGCGGCCCGGACGGCGGCGACGGCGGCCGCGGCGGCGATATTATCTTTGTGGCGGACGATAACCTGTCCACCCTGATGGACTTTCGCTACAAGCGCAAGTACACCGCGCCCGACGGCGAAAATGGCCGTGCCAAGCGTATGAGTGGTGCGGACGGCGATGACCTTGTCATCCGCGTGCCCCGCGGCACGGTTCTGAAGGAGGCCGAGACCGATCTGGTTGTGGCCGACCTGACCGGCTCCGAGCCGGTGGTTGTGGCTAAGGGTGGCCGCGGTGGCTGGGGCAACAGCCATTTTGCCACCCCGACCCGCCAGATTCCCAAGTTTGCTAAGCCCGGCCTGCCCGGCGAGGATATGCACCTCAAGCTGGAGCTGAAGGTCATTGCGGATGTTGGCCTGATTGGCTTCCCCAACGTGGGCAAGTCCACGCTTATCAGCATTATTTCCGCGGCGCGGCCCAAGATTGCCAACTACCACTTCACCACGCTGACCCCGGTGCTGGGCGTCGTCCGTGTCGGCCCGGAGCAGAGCTTTGTCTGCGCCGACATTCCCGGCCTGATTGAGGGTGCCGCCGAGGGCGTGGGTCTGGGCCATGACTTCCTGCGCCATGTCGAGCGCTGCCGTCTGCTGCTGCACGTGGTGGATGTCTCCGGCTGCGAAGGCCGTGACCCCAAGGCTGATTTTGAGCAGATTAACCATGAGCTGGCAGGCTTCAGCGCCGAGCTGGCCGACCGCCCGCAGATTGTGCTGGGCAACAAGTGCGACATTGCCACCCCGGAGCAGGTCGAGGAGTTCAAGAGTTATATCGAAGCCAAGGGCCTGACCTTCCTGCCCATCTCCGCGGCAACGCGGCAGGGCGTGGACGGTCTGCCCGCACTGGTCTACAACCGCCTGAAGGACCTGCCCCCGGTCAAGGTCTATGAGGCTGAGTACAAGCGCCCCGACAAGAACGCCCAGCCCACCCGTCCCTTCACGGTGGAGCGCACCGGAGACCACGAGTTTACGGTGGATGCACCGTGGCTGGAGCGTATTCTGGCCGGCACCAACGTCGAGGACTACGAGAGCCTGCAGTATTTCCAGACGCAGCTGGGTGATTCCGGTATTCTGGATGAGCTGGTCGCGCAGGGCGTTGAGGAAGAGGACACCATCAAAATCGGCGAATATGAGTTCGATTATCTGTATTAAGTATGCTGTTTGAAATGAAATCCGAAGTCGACATTCACGAAATGTCGCCGCTGGCGCTGGCTTTTGTGGGCGATGCCGTGCTGGAGCTGCTGGTGCGCGCCCGCCTTGTGGGTACAACCCGGCTGCAGCCCAACCGCCTGCACACGGTGGCCACGCATTATGTCAGCGCCCACGCGCAGAACCGGGAGCTGGAAATTCTGGAGCCGATGCTGACCGAGGCCGAGGCCGCCGTGCTGCGCCGCGGCAAAAATGCCAGCAAGGCCACGGTGGCCAAGCACGCCACCGTGCAGGAGTACCGCGCCTCCACCGGCTTTGAGTGCCTGCTGGGATGGCTCTATCTGCAGGGCCGGAATGACCGCATTGAAGAGCTGTTCGAGGCCCTGTGGGCTGGGTACAAGCCGGAATAAATAGGTGCGGGCGGATACAGAATCCACCTGCCAGACCCCGGATAGGGTAGGGGCGAATTCCATATCCGCCCGCGGCCTTATGTACCGCACCCATTCAGGGTGCGGCAGATATCACTTGTAGTTCTTGCTGTCGGTGGTGTTGGTGGTGCGGTTTGTGGTTTTCTGCTGGGTACGGTTGGTTGTATTGCGGGCGCTGTCCGTGGTGCGATTGGTCGTGCGGTTGGTCGAATTGTTTGTCTGATTCTTTGCCATAGGTGGTAAGCTCCTTTCGCAAGTAAAAAGCGATTTGCAGCCTTTCTGGCTGCACAGGTAGTTTGCCCGCCCATGGCTTTTTTATGCAGGGGGACTGTTTTGGAATTTCCAAAGGATTTTACGGCGCGGGAGCAGGCACTGCTGGGCGCACGGTTTGAGGAGCTGTATGCCTATGCCACGCCGCAGCCTGCCCGTGGTGTGACGGTGAATACACTGCGCTGCACGCCGGAATGGTTTGCACAGCATGTTGATTTTGCCGCAGAGCCGTCCAGCTTTTGCGCTTCTGCCTTTACCACTGCGCCGGATTTCCGCCCGGGACGCCACGCATGGCACCATGCAGGCGTGCTGTATGCGCAGGAGCCCAGCGCCTCCGCCCCGGCAGCGCTGCTCGATGTGCGCCCCGGTATGCGGGTGGCCGACCTGTGCGCCGCGCCGGGCGGCAAGACCAGCCAACTGGCCGCGGCCCTGCAGGGGCAGGGACTGCTGCTGGCCAATGAATTTGTTGCGGCCCGCGCCGAGATTCTGCGCCAGAATCTGGAGCGTATGGGCGTGACAAACGCCATCGTCACCAACGAGGACACGGCCCGTCTGGCGGCGGCGCTGCCCGGGCAGTTTGACCGGGTGCTGGTGGACGCGCCCTGCTCCGGCGAAGGGATGTTCCGCAAGGAGGCCGTGGCGGCCGCCCAGCACAGCGATGCGCTGGTGGCCCACTGCGCAGAGCTGGGTGCGGAAATTCTCGAAAACGCCGCGACGCTGCTGGCTCCGGGCGGTGTGCTGGTCTACTCCACCTGCACCTTCGCCCCGGCGGAGGACGAGGGTCAGATGGCCGCCTTCCTCGCAAAGCATCCGGAGTTTACCCTCTGTGACCTGTCCGGCTGCGGCTTTGGCCGCCCGGGCGAGGAAAACCGTGCCCCGGCGGATTTTCCCGCGGAATACTGCCGCCGTATCTGGCCTGCCGACGGCGGCGAGGGGCATTTTATGGCCAAGCTGCAGAAGGCGGCGGATGCCGATACGCCCACACCGCGCAAGGCCAAGCCCGCCAAGGCGCTGAAGGCCCCGGCCGAATGGCTGGATTTTGCCAAGGCGTATTTCCCGGCATTGGCGGCCTGTCCGCTGGCCGGGGCGGGGGAGTGGCTGCTGCTGCCCGCGCCGGGCAGCGAGACGCTGAACACCGGTAAGCTGCGCGTGGTGCGCGGCGGCGCGCTGGCGGGCAGTGTGGTTAAAAAGCGGTTTCAGCCCGCCCACGCGCTGTTTATGGCCTACGGCACCCAGTGCACAAACCGTGAGGAGCTGACCCTGCATGACCCGCGCACGGCCGCGTGGCTGCGCGGGGAGGAAATTGACGCCGCCACCGCGCAGAACGGCTGGTGCGCTGTGCTGGTGGACGGCTTCCCGCTGGGTTGCGGCAAGGTCAGCGGCGGGCGCATCAAAAATCATTACCCGAAGGGCCTGCGCAATCTGCAATAGACACTTGAAAAGCACGCCCTGTTGTGGTATAATATCTCACTGGTAATTATCGGCTGCAACGCCGTTGCCTGTGTGAATACAAATTAGGGGGATTTTTCCATGTCCGGACATAGCAAATGGAACAATATCAAGCGTAAAAAGGAAAAGACCGACGGCGCCCGCGCCAAGGTTTTCACCAAGATTGGCCGCGAAATTGCCGTGGCCGTTAAGGAGGGTGGCGGCAACCCCGCTTCCAACTCCAAGCTGGCGGCCCTGATTGCCAAGGCCAAGGCCAACAGCGTGCCCAACGATAACATTCAGCGCATCATCAAGCGCGCCGAGGGCGGCGATAAGACGGAGTATGAGGCAATAACCTACGAGGGCTACGGCCCCGGCGGCATCGCCGTTATGGTCGAGACCCTCACCGACAACCGCAACCGTACCGCGGCCAATATGCGCCACTACTTTGATAAGTTCGGCGGCAATCTGGGCCAGATGGGCTGCGTCGGCTTTATGTTCACCCAGAAGGGCGTTATCGTTGTCGATTTGGAGGACAAGGATCCCGATGAGCTGATGATGGACGCGCTGGACGCCGGTGCGGATGATTTCGATGCCGGCGAAGATGCCGCCGAGGTCACCACCAGCCCTGAGAACTTCACCGCTGTCTGCGATGCACTGGAGAAGAAGGGCTACAAGTTCATCTCTGCCGATGTGGCACAGGTGCCTTCCACCACCACCACGCTGACCGACCCTGACCAGCTGGTTCAGATGGGCAAGCTGCTGGATGCGCTGGACGATGATGACGATGTCCAGAACGCCTGGCACACCCTGGAGAACGAGGAAGACCTCGACCGCTAAACCACAGAATGTAAAAAGAGAGTAAAGGGTGACTTTTGCTCTCTTTTTTTGTACAACGGAACGGTAGGGGCCGGGCATACCCGCCCCCTACAAGCAAGTTTTTAATGAAAAAGGAGCGTTACTATGCCAAAACTCCTTTGCCCGCACTGCCTGCAGCCGTTGGAGGACGGCTATCACGGCGAGTGCCCCCACTGCGGGCGCTCGCTGGAAAACCGCAACCCGGAAGGCGCGCTGCCCTTCGGCACACAGCTGGGCGACAAGTACACCGTGGGTGCCTACCTGAGCGCCGACGGTGACGGTCTGGCCTACCGCGGCGTGCTGAACGCCGAGAAGCGGTTTGTCCTCATCAAGGAATATTTCCCGGTCACACTCTGCAATGGCCGCAGTGCCTCCGGCGCGCTGATGCCCAAGGAGGACAAGGAGGTCCTGTTCAAGACCAGCCGCATGGATTTCAAGGACCTGTACGATGATTTGCACAGCCTGACCCCGGCCACCGGCCTGTCCACGATTCTGGACGTTATCGAGGAAAACAACACGGTTTACGCCGTGGAGGAGAGCGAGAAGGGGATGACCCTGTCCCACTATCTCCATCTGCGTAGCCGCACGCTGACCCCCGCCGAGGCCCGCACCCTGCTGCAGCCCATTATGGAGGGCGTGGCCTTGCTGCACAAATCCGGCCTGATTCACCGCGGCATCTGCCCGGACAATATTCTGCTGCCCATTGACGGCACGGCCCGGCTGACCGGCTATGGCACGCTGGCCCTGCGCACCGGCGGCAGCGAGCTGAAAAGCCAGCTCTATCCCGGCTATGCCGCGCCGGAGCAGTATTCCGCCGCAGAATTCAGCGGCCGCTACACCGATGTGTACGCGCTGGCCGCGGTCTGCTACAGGATGGTCACCGGGCAGACGCCGGTGGCCGCGCCCCAGCGCAAGGTGCGGGACAGCATGGAGTCCGCCCACAGCCTGGAAGCGGGCGTGCCTACGTGGTTTTCCCAGGTGCTGGCCTGCGCGCTGCGGCTGGACCCGGCCAAGCGTATGCAGACCGTGCCCGAGCTGATGAGTGCCCTGACCGACCCCAATGTGGCGAACGCCATGTTTGAGCGCGGCGATAACCAAATCAGCACCCGCAAGATTATGGGCGTTTCGCTGGTGGTTATCTTTGTGCTGGTTGTGCTGCTGCTGTGGAGCCTGCTCGGCGGCAGCAAGAGCGATGCGCAGCCCGCCGCTACGCCGCAGCCCACACCGGCAGAGCAGAGCACGCAGGGCGAGACGGTGCCCAACCTTGTGGGGCTGCGCTACGCCACCGACATCAAGGGCAACACCGCCTATGACGGCTACCGCATTGTGATGACCGAGCAGAACTCCGACACGGTGGAGCAGGGGATTGTCATCAGTCAGGATCCGTCGGCGGGCTCTGAAAAGCTGATGGAGGATCAGATACTCCAGATTGTGGTCAGCAGCGGCCCGAATCTTGTGGAGATGCCCGACATAGTGACAGGTAACCCAATATGGAGTCAGGCAAAAAAACAGCTGGATGCATTGGGGATTGTGTATTCTCAACCACTTATAGAAGATAATGATGGGACTGTTGCAGAAGGGTGTGTTGTAAAAACAAGCGTGGTTGCGGGTACTAAAATACAGAAAGGAACAGCAGTTACAGTGTGGATTGCTGGCCCTCGTGACGATACGCTGGTGGCCCAGACGGGGAATGCGGGGGAGAGTACACCCGAACCGACCCCGCAGCCGGAAGCGTGAGTGATAGCGGCAGGTGGGAAAAGCCCCTCCGGTCATCGCTTCGCTCGACCACCTCCCCACTGCGTGAGGAGGCTTTTTGAGGCGGCCAAAGGCCGCCGTCAGAAAGGCTCCCCGCCATGCGGGGAGCTGGCCGAGCCTGCGAGGCCTGAGGGGCTCTTCCCGTTTGCGGTGTAAGAAACAAAAAAAGAGCAGTTCGTGAAGAACTGCTCTTTTTCAGTGCATTTTGGCAATGCCAACGCGGCGAATTAGTCGCTGACGTAGGGCATCAGAGCCATGTAGCGGGCACGCTTGATGGCAACCGTCAGCTCACGCTGATGGAAAGCGCAGGTACCGGTCACACGGCGGGGAATGATCTTAGCGCGCTCGCTCACGTACTTGCGCAGGCGGGGCAGATCCTTGTAATCAATGTGCTCGACGCGGTCAACGCAGAAGGAGCAAACCTTCTTGCGGCCACGATGCATCGGACGAGAAGAACGATCCATAGCCATTGTGGAAACCTCCTTGTTAGAATGATACTTTCGATTTTAGAACGGCAGGTCGCCCTCATCCTCAATCAGTGCAAAGTCATCGTTGCTGCCGGCAGAATAGCTCGGCGCAGGATTGGCCTGCACAGCGGGGCGGGAAGCGGGGGCTGCCACGGGTGCGCCGTAGCCGGCATCACCCATCGGTGCGGCGTTTGCGGATTTGGGAGCAGCAAAGTTGACGTTGTTGGCCACGATTTCAATCGCGGTGCGGTTGTTGCCATTCTTATCCTGATACTGGCGGCTCTGCAAACGGCCGTCCACAGCAATCAGGGAACCCTTCTGGAAATACTTGCAGACAAACTCTGCCGTGCGATCCCAGGCAACAACATCCAGCCAGTCAGCCTGACTCTGGCCGTTGGCGTCGCGGCGTCCGCGGTCGCAAGCGATGCGGAACGAGGCAACGTTTTTGCCGGTCGTGGTCTGGCGAAGCTGCGGGTCCGCGGCAAGGCGGCCCATAATAGCAACAACATTCAGCATTGGTTTACTCCTTACTCCTCAACAGCAAGAGTCATGCTGCGAAGAACGCCCTCAGTGATCTTGAAAACGCGGTCCAGCTCAGCCGGGAAATCGGGCTCGCTGGTGAAGCTGATCACCGTGTACACACCCTCGGTCTCATCGTTGATGGGGTAAGCAAGACGCTTCTTGCCCCAATCATCAACAGAATCGATCGTACCATTCGCTGCGATCAGGTTCTTGAACTTGTTGATCAGAGCGTTGGAAGCCTCTTCGTCGAGGTTCGCGGTGGTAACCATCATGGTTTCGTACTTAGCCATATTCTGTGCACCTCCTTTTGGACTTATGGCCCTCTGCCCTAAGCAAAGGGCAAGGAAACTGTGTGATTTCACACAGCATCTAATTATAACAAGGATTTCGCGGCTTGTCAACAGCAAAACCGGCCCTGTACGGCACAAAATTGCGGATTTTTTTGTTAAAAATCTGGACAATCTGTGAAAATGTCCTATTGCTTTTTCTGCCCGCTTTGTTATAATGAGCTTAATAATGCACAAGTCTTGCAAAAGAGAAACGGAGCGTTCGTATGAGAATCGTGGTCATCGGCCTCGGCAAAGTCGGCCGTGCCCTGACCGCCCAGCTTACGGCGGAAAACAATGATATTGTGGTCATCGACCAGAACCCTGACCTGATTGAGGACATTGTCAACATCTATGATGTGCGCGGCGTGCCCGGCAACGGCGGCTGCTATGACGTCCAGAAGGAGGCCTTTGAGGATGGCGCAGACCTGCTGATTGCCACCACCTCCAGCGATGAAAGCAACATCCTGGCCTGTCTGGTGGCCAAAAAGCTGGGCACGCAGCACACGATTGCGCGTATCCGCAACCCGGAATATGAAAAGCAGCTGCGCTTCATGCGGGACGAGCTGGGGCTCTCGATGGTTGTCAACCCAGAGAAGGCCACGGCGCGTGAGATTGCCCGCGTGCTGCGCTTTCCCACAGCCATCAAGCGTGAGCAGTTCTGCCGCCAGCGCTTTGAGCTGATTGAGTACCGCCTGGCCGAAGATAACCCGCTGGTGGGCCTGCAGCTGGCGGATTTGTACCGCAACATCCGCGTCAAGATTCTGATTTGCGCTGTGGCCCGCGGCAGTGAGACGATTATCCCCACCGGTGCGTTTACACTGCAGGCAGGGGACAAGGTCTACCTGACAGCGTCCGCCCGCGATCTGGAGGCCTTCTTCCGCAAGCTGAACCTTTTTAAAGCGAAGGCAAACAACGTTATGATTGTCGGCGCCAGCCGGATGGCCTACTATCTGGTCAAGGAGCTGCAGGACATCCAGAAGCGGGTCACCGTCATTGACAACAATCCGGCCCGCTGCCAGGAAATGAGCGAGAAATTCCCCGGCGTGCTGGTCATCCACGGCGACGGCGCAGACGCCGAGCTGCTGAGCGAGGAGCGCATCACCGAGATGGACGCCTTTGTGGCCCTGACCGGTCTGGATGAGACGAATATCATCCTTGCCATGTATGCCTCCCAGCTGAACTCCTGCAAGGTGGTGGCTAAAATCAACCGCAATTCCTTTGCGGAGCTGGCTACGGCCAAGGGCATGGTGGACAGTGTGGTCTCCACGGCATCGGTCACGTCCGAGGCCATCGCCATGTATGTCCGCGCCATGCAGAACAGCTTTGAGTCCGAGAATATCAAGACGCTGCACCGCCTTGTGGGCGGCCGGGTCGAGGCACTGGAGTTCAATGTGGCCCCGGGCCTGCCCTTCATCGGTGTGCCGCTCAAGGATCTGACGCTGCGCAAGGGTCTGCTGGTGGCAGGCATCGTGCGCCGCAGCGGCCAGACGGTCATTCCCTCCGGCAATGACGCCCTGCAGGAGGGGGACGATGTGGTCATTGTCACCACCGACACGACGCTGCACGCGCTGCGTGACATTGTAAAGTGAGGGCGGCGGCATGAATTATAAAATGGTAGGGTTTGTGCTGGGGCGCATCTTCCTGATTGAGGCGGCGCTGATGCTCTTACCGATGGTCTGCTCTGCAATTTACGGCGAGTGGAGCGTTGTGCTCTGCTTCCTGTGGCCCGCCCTGATACTGCTGGTGCTGGGCCTTGTGACCAGTCTGCGCACACCCAAAAATACGCGCATCTACGCCCGCGACGGTCTGGCCATCGTGGCGCTGGTCTGGGTGCTGATGTCGATTTTCGGCGCGCTGCCTTTTGTGATTTCCGGCGAGATTCCGTCCTTTGTGGACGCCTTTTTTGAAACAGTGTCCGGCTTTACAACCACCGGCTCCACAATTTTGACCGATGTTGAGGCGCTGAGCCACGGCATCCTGTTCTGGCGCAGCTTTTCCCACTGGATCGGCGGCATGGGCGTTCTTGTTTTTGCGATGGCGGTGCTGCCCATGACGGACGGCCGCGCCATGCACCTGATGCGCGCCGAGGTGCCCGGCCCGACCTGCGGCAAGATCTCGAGCAAATTGAGCGACAGTGCGAAGATTCTGTACGCTATTTACCTCGCCATGACGGTACTGGAAACCGTGCTGCTCTGTGCGGGCGGTATGCCGCTATTTGACTCGCTGATTCATTCCTTCGGCACGGCGGGCACCGGCGGCTTCAGCAACAAGGCGCTGAGCGTGGGTGCCTACAACGACCCCTATTTTGAAATCGTCATCGGCGTGTTTATGCTGCTGTTCGGCGTCAACTTCAACCTGTACTATTTCCTGTTGCTGCGTCATTTCAAGGAGGCCTTTGCCTCCGAGGAGCTGCACGTCTATCTGGGCATTGTCGCGTTCTCCACGCTGACCATCACGGCCAACATTGCAAGCCTGTATGACAATGTGGGCACGGCACTGCGCACGGCGTTCTTTCAGGTGTCGTCCATTGTCACAACCACCGGCTACGCCACGGCGGACTTCAACCTCTGGCCGACCTATTCCCGCATTGTGCTGGTTATTCTGACCTTTATCGGTGCCTGCGCCAGCTCAACGGCGGGCGGGTTGAAGGTCTCCCGCGTTATCATCTTCTTCAAGGCAGCGCGGCAGGATCTGAACAAGATGCTGCACAGCCACGCCGTCACCACGGTCCGGTTTGAGGGCAAGCCGCTGGAGGAAAAGACGCTGCGGGGTGTGCACAACTACTTCAACATTTATATGCTGATGCTCACGCTGTCGGTGCTGCTGGTATCACTGGACGGCTTTGATATGGTCACGACCTTTACAGCGGTCGCGACCTGCCTGAACAATGTCGGCCCCGGTCTGGAGCTGGTCGGCCCGATGGGCAGCTTTGCGGAATTTTCCGCCCCGGTCAAGCTGCTGCTGGCCTTTGATATGCTGGCAGGCCGCTTGGAGCTTTACCCGATGCTGACACTGTTTGCCCCGCGCCTGTGGCGCAAGCGCATCAACGCGATGCACGAGGCAAGAGCAAAATAAGTACGAGAGTTTTGTTCCTTTTCTTGCAAGAAAAGGAACCGAAAAGAACTCCAAACAAATAAAGAAAAATGCGGGAGACTGCTGGTAAAAGGGCAGTTTCCCGCGTTTTGTTACTTACTCTACGAATAGCGAATCGTTCCCATACCGCCCAATATGGGATGGGTCTTTCTCGGAATAATACAAATTGCCCAGCACTTCTTCCGGGGCGTTGTCGGCCAGATAGCGCGCGTGCAGCTCGGTGGCGAAATGGGTGCCCTGCAAAATTTGCAGTGTGTCCGTGTAGCTGGTGCCGTCGATCTCATATTTGACCGTGATGATGTAGACGTAATCGGTGTTGTCCCCATTGACAGAGTAGGAAGTGTGCTCCTTCGCTTTCATATCGGTAATGCGGTAGGCGTCCGGCAAAATCACGCTGGTGTAGGTATGCTTGCGGTAAATGTCCACCCCTAGCACAATAAGGATGGAAAACAGTATGCCGATCCCGCAGACGGCCAGCGCCGCCAGCAGCGCCTTCTTGTCGGATTTGGTAATTTTCAGCTTCATGCGGCGAGCCTCCCACAGCGTTTTCTCTATTATACCATGCGCTGCTGCCCATGTCTATTTGTCGCTGCGCCCGCATACCCTTTACCAGACCATAACAGAGGAGGGGCTTGCCATGCGGCGCAATGCAAACCGGGAGGAACGAAGCGGGCGGCTGCTGTCCGCGCTGGCGGCGGCGCTGCTGCTGGCGGTGCTGGCGGGGGTTATCCACGGCCTTTACCACAAGGAATACGCCGAGACAGACACGCCGAACGATTGCTTTGCCGCCGCAGCGGCAACCGGCGAGACGGCGCTGCCCAGAATGGTCTGCCTGACCTTTGACGATGGACCGAGCAAAAACACACAGCCCATTCTGGAAATTCTTGACAGGGAGCAGGTGCCAGCCACCTTCTTTGTCTGTGCGCAGGACGCCAACGAGGCGTATCTGCCGCTGGTGGCGGATATTGCCGCGGCGGGGCATCAGCTTGCCCTGCACAGCGCAACCCACCAATATTCCAAAATCTACGCGAGCACCGATGCCTTCTGGCAGGATATCAAGGCGCTGCGGCAGGCTTTGGAGCCGTATGCGGACGTTGAAGGCATCGACTGGCTGCGCTTTCCCGGCGGCAGCACCAACACGGTCAGCCACCGCTACGGCGGCAGCGGCATTATGAAGGCCTTGAAAGCACAGGCCGAGGAAAAGGGCTACCACTGGATTGACTGGAACGTCTGCGCCGAGGACGCCACCGCCAGCCACCCCGATGCGGCGCAGATTCTGCGCAACATCCGCCGCGACGCGGACGGCCACGATATCTGCGTGGTGCTGCTGCATGACACAAGGGCCACTGGCCAGACCGTGAAGGCACTGCCGGATATAATCCGCTACTTCCGCGAGGGCGGCTACACCTTCTGTACAGTTGCCCAGATGGACGCGCTGAAAAACGGCTGACAAATACGCGGAACACGCACGGCTTTTGACGCCGCCGCGCAGGGGGACGCCGCAGGCCGCGAGGTGGTGGACAGCTATGTGCATTACCTTGCTGTGGGCGTTGCCAATATGATCAACATTTTCTTCCCGGAGGTGGTTGGCCTGTCCGGCGGCGTGGCCAATCAGGGCGAGAACCTCCTCAAGCCCCTGCGTGCCGCCGTGGAGCCGATGGTGTTCGGCCATGAGTTCGCCAAGAAGCATACCTGCATTACCACCTGCACACTGGGCTACCGCGCCGGTGTGATTGGCGCTGCGCTGCTTGCCAAGGGGCAGGCAGCGCAGCAGGGGTAAAGGCAGTACATAATATCAGCCGGGCCTGCCATTGGAGTGGAGCCCGGCTTTTCTGTGCAAAAAATAACGGCGCGTGGATGTGGATTTGTGCAAAACACCCAGCGTTTTTCTTGCAATGTGAAACAAAATAGGGTATAATGTACAAGAATTGAGAGGAGGGCGGACGGATGCGCAAGACAGAAAGCCAGAAAATTGCGCTGTGCGGGATGCTGGGGGCGCTGTCGGTGGTGCTTTTGCTGGTGGGCTGCGCGCTGCAGATTGGCACCTACGCCGCGCCGATGCTGGCGGCATTCCTGAGCATCCCGGTGCTGGAGGAATACGGCCCGCGGTACGCACTGACCCTCTACGTCTGTGTGTCGATTCTGGCGGTGCTGTTTGTGCCGGAAACCGAGCTGGCACTCTTTTATGTGCTGGTTATGGGGTATTACCCGGTGCTGCGCGTGCGGCTGAACCGCATAAAAAGCAAGGTGCTGCGGTGGATACTCAAATTCGCGATTTTCAATGCCGCCACGGTGGTGGTCTATCTGCTGTTGTTTGCCCTGCTCGGTCCCACCGTGCTGGATGAGCTTCTGGCCGATGGAACCGCAATGCTGGTAGCTCTGCTGGCTGCAGGCAACCTGTGTTTCTGGCTGTGTGACCGTGCACTGGCGGCGCTGACGAGGTATTACCATCTGGCACTGAAGCCAAGACTGAAGAAAAAATTCTGATTCGAGGAGGAAAACAATATGTGGTATGAGGAAGCGGTTGTGTATCAGATTTATCCGCTGGGACTCTGCGGCGCGCCGCTGCAGAACAGCGGCGACCAGGCGCAGGCGGACGAGCACCGTATCCTGCGCGTGCTGGACTGGGTGGAGCATATCAAGAAGCTGGGCGCAACCTGTGTGCTGTTCAACCCGCTGTTTGAGAGCGACGCCCACGGCTATGACACCCGCGATTACAACAAGGTGGACAGCCGCCTTGGCACGAACGATGACCTGAAGCAGGTCTGCGCGGCGCTGCACGCGGCGGGCATAAAGATTCTGTTTGACGGCGTTTTCAACCATGTGGGCCGCGGCTTCTGGGCGTTCCGCGATGTGCAGGAAAAGCGGTGGGACAGCCCCTACAAAGACTGGTTCCATATCAGCTTTGACGGCAACACCAACTATAATGACGGCTTCTGGTATGAGGGCTGGGAGGGCTGCAATGAGCTGGTAAAGCTCAATCTGCAGAACCCGGCGGTCAAGAATTACCTGTTTGACGTGGTGCGCGGCTGGGTGCGCGATTATGGCGTTGACGGTCTGCGTCTGGACGTGGCCTACTGCCTGGATCTGGGCTTTTTGGCGGAGCTGCGCGGCCTTGCCAATACCATCAAGCCGGAATTTGCGCTGGTGGGTGAGACACTGCACGGCGACTATAACCGCTGGATGAATGACCACGCCTGCCACAGCGTGACGAATTACGAGTGCTACAAAGGGCTGTATTCCAGCTTCAACACCGGCAATATGCATGAAATCAGCTACAGTCTGAACCGGCAGTTCGGGTCGGAGCCGTGGTGCCTGTACACCGGAAAGCATCTGCTGAGCTTTGTGGATAATCACGATGTAACGCGTATTGCCACGATTTTGACCGACAAAAACTGCCTGAAGCCGATTTATGGTCTGCTGTTCGGTATGCCCGGCGTGCCGTCCGTCTACTACGGCAGCGAGTGGGGGATGGAGGGCGACAAGAAAAACGGCGACCCGACACTGCGCCCTGCCGTGGAAAAGCCCGCCGAGAACGAGCTGACCGCCTGGATAACCGCGCTGGCACACGCCCGCACGGCCAGCAAAGCGCTGTGCTGGGGCAGCTACCGCAATGTACTGGTACAGCCCCGCCAGCTGATTTTTGAGCGCTATGCCGACGGCGAGCGCGTTCTGGTGGCCATCAACGCGGATGGCAACCCCTATGACGCGCACTTTGACGCGGGCTGCGGGCAGGCTGTGGATATGATTACCGGCGCGCCGCACGATTTCGGCGGCGGCAGCACGCTGGAGCCGTACAGCTGCCATTTCTGGAAATGTGAGCGATAAGCTGTAATTTGCGGGCGGACAATGCCCGCCCCTACGGTGTCACATATTTTGAATCACGAAAAAACCCGCAGGGGGCTGTTCAAAAGCAGCACTCCTGCGGGTTGTGTTTTTTATGGGGGTTACAGGTTCGTGTAGCCCATCAGCTTTTCATCCACCACGGCGGCGGTGTCGCGGCCCTCGCGCAGGGCCCAGACCACAAGGCTCTGGCCGCGGCGCATATCGCCGCAGGCAAACACCTTCGGGTCGGCGGTGGTGTATTTTACGTCTGCCACGGTGCCGCGCTTTGTCAGCTCAACGCCGAAAGCGTCCGCCACATAGCGCTCACAGCCAGTGAAGCCTGCCGCAATCAGCACAAGGTCGCAGTCCATGGTAAATTCCTCGCCGGTGGGGACCATCTGGCGGCGTCCGTCCACAACCTCGCTCTTGAGCTTGGCAATCAGCGCACCGCAGACCTGACCGGCCTCGTTCTTGTAGAACTCCTTCACGGTAGTCTGGTAGACACGGGGGTCGCTGCCGAACCTGGCAATGGCCTCCTGCTGGCCGTAGTCTGTTTTCAGCACGCGGGGCCACTCCGGCCAGTCATTGCCGGGAGCGCGGGTTTTGGGCGGGCAGGGCATCATTTCCAGCTGCAGTACACTCTCGCAGCCCTGGCGGATGGCTGTGCCCACGCAGTCATTGCCGGTATCGCCGCCGCCGATGACCAGCACCCGTTTGCCTGCGGCGGAGACAGCCTTGCCGTCCGCAAAGTGGGAGTCCAGCAGGCTGCGGGTCACGCTGGTCAGGTAATCCACGGCAAAATAGATACCCTGTGCGTCGCGCCCGGGGGCGGTGATGTCGCGGGCCTGTTTGGCACCGCAGCAGAGCACTACGGCATCATAGCGGGCCTTCAGCTCCTCGGCGCTGACCGTGCTGCCGACGTCGGCGTTAAAGACAAATTCAATGCCCTCGTCCTGCAGAATCTTCACCCGGCGGTCAATGACCCACTTTTCCAGCTTCATATTGGGGATGCCGTACATCAGCAGGCCGCCTGCGCGGTCGGCACGCTCGTAGATCGTCACGCGGTGGCCGCGCTTGTTCAGAAGGTCGGCCACCGAAAGCCCCGCGGGCCCCGCGCCGATAACCGCTACCGTTTTGCCGGTGCGGGCGGGCGGCGGCACGGCGTGGATGGCACCGCTTTCGTAGCCGTATTCCACGATGGCACGCTCGTTCTCCTTGACGGTCACCGGCTCGCCGGTGACGTTGCCGCAGGTGCAGGCGGCCTCGCACAGGGCGGGGCAGACCCGGCTGGTAAATTCCGGGTAACGGTTGGTGGCAATCAGCCGACGCACGGCCAAATCCCACTTGCCCTGATAGACTAGGTCATTCCATTCCGGAATCAGGTTATTCAGCGGGCAGCCGCTGAACATACCGCCCAGCTGGACGCCACTCTGGCAGAAGGGGACGCCGCAGTCCATGCAGCGTGCGCCCTGGGCCTGCTGCTCGTCCGTCTGTAGCGGAATATGAAACTCGTTGAAATTCTGAATACGCTCCTCGGGCGGCAGCTCCATGCTGGTCTGCCGCGCAAGCTCGATAAATCCTGTCGGTTTGCCCATTGTACTCTGCCTCCCTTACTTTGCGTTTTTCATGGCATAGAATGCTTCCATCTGCGCCTGCTCGCTGTCCTCGCCCTTTTCTTCCATCTGGGCAATCAGTCGCAGCATCTTGTCATAGTCATGAGGCAGAACCTTCTTGAACTTGGGCAGATACTCGCTGAAATTATCCAGAATTTCCTTGCCGCGGGGCGAGCCGGTCAGCTCCACGTGCTCACGGATAAGGTCCTTCAGCAGCGATACATCGTACTTGTGCTCCACCGGCTCCAGACTGACCATATCCTTGTTGACGCGCTGGTAGAAGTCCCAGTCCTCGTCCAGAACATAGGCAATGCCGCCGCTCATACCGGCCGCAAAGTTTTTGCCGCTCTTGCCAAGTACAACCACCGTGCCGCCGGTCATATACTCACAGCCGTGGTCGCCAACGCCCTCCACAACGGCCACGCCGCCAGAGTTGCGCACGCAGAAACGCTCGCCCGCAACGCCGTTGATGAATGCCTTGCCGCCGGTGGCACCGTACAGTGCCACGTTGCCGATGACGATATTCTCGCTGCGGTCAAAAGCGGCCTCCTTCGGCGGGTAGACGATGAGCTTGCCGCCCGAAAGGCCCTTGCCCAGATAGTCATTGGCATCGCCCACCAGCTCCAGCGTCAGCCCCTGCGGGATGAACGCGCCGAAGCTCTGCCCGCCGTAGCCGTGGCAGATTACGTGGAAGGTGTCCTCCGGCAGGGTGTTGCCGAACTTGGCGGTGATTTCACTGCCGAAAATCGTGCCGAAGGCGCGGTCAGTGTTGCCCACATCCAGCGTGACGGTGGCAGGCTTTGGCTCGGCCATATCAAAGCTCTTTTTGAACTTCTTCATCAGCACGCGCATATCGGGGGTCTTTTCCAGCTGGAAGTTGTAGACGTCCTTCGGGTTGAAGTGCACGTTGGAGTTTTCCACCAGCGGGTTCTGCAGCAGGGCGGAGAGGTCCATCTCGCTGGCGCGGGAGCCTGCGGGCGCGGCCTTGACCTTCAGCAGGTCGGTGCGGCCCACCAGCTCCTCCACGGTGCGCACGCCCAGACGGGCCATATACTCCCGCAGCTCCTGCGCCATAAAGCGCATAAAGTTGATGATGTACTCCGGCTTGCCCTTGAACCGCTTGCGCAGCTCAGGGTTCTGGGTGCAGATACCCATCGGGCAGGTGTCCAGATTGCAGACGCGCATCATCACGCAGCCCATTGCCACCAGTGGCCCGGTGCCGAAGCCGAATTCTTCAGCACCCAGCAGGGCGGCAATGGCCACGTCGCGGCCACTCATCAGCTTGCTGTCGGCCTCAATGCGCACGCGGCTGCGCAGGCCGTTCATAATCAGGCACTGGTGTGCCTCGGCAATGCCCAGCTCCCACGGCAGGCCTGCGTTGTGGATGGAGTTGCGAGGCGCAGCGCCCGTGCCGCCGTCAAAGCCGGAAATCAGGATGACCTCCGCGCCGGCCTTGGCCACACCGGCGGCAATCGTGCCGACACCGGCCTCGCTGACGAGCTTGACATTGATAGCGGCCTTGCGGTTGGCGCACTTCAGGTCGTAAATCAGCTGGGCCAGATCCTCGATGGAGTAGATATCGTGGTGGGGCGGGGGAGAGATAAGGCCCACGCCGGTGGTGGAGTTGCGGGTCTTGGCAACCCACGGATACACCTTGCCGCCGGGCAGCTGACCGCCCTCGCCGGGCTTGGCACCCTGCGCCATTTTAATCTGAATCTCGCTGGCGGAAACCAGATACTTGCTGGTCACGCCGAAGCGGGCGGATGCCACCTGCTTGATGGCGGAGTTGCGCTCGGTGCCGAAGCGGTCCTCGGCCTCGCCGCCCTCGCCAGTGTTGGACTTGCCGCCCAGCCGGTTCATCGCAATGGCCATGCACTCGTGAGCTTCCTCAGACAGGGCACCGTAGCTCATGGCAGCGGTCTTGAACCGCTTCACGATGGAGTCTACGCTCTCGACCTCGTCCAGCGGCACGCCCTCGGCGGGGTAGTTGAAGTCCAGCAGGCTGCGCAGATGCATGGCATCGCCGTTTTCGTTGGCGGCTGCGGCGGTGTACTGCTTGAAGGTATCGTAATTGCCGGTCCAGCAGGCCTGCTGCAGCAGATGAATTGTCTGCGGGTTATAGAGGTGCTGTTCGGCTGCGGGGCCGCCGCGGAACTTGTGCGCGCCCAGGCTGGGCAGCTCCCGGTTGATGTCCAGACCCAGCGGGTCAAAGGCCTCCTGATGGCGGGCCTCCAGATCCTTCTGGATATCCTGAATCGTGATGCCGCCCACGCGGGACACGGTGTTCGTGAAGTATTTGTCCACAACCTCCTTGCTGATGCCCAGCGCCTCAAAAATCTGGCTGCCCGCGTAGGACTGAATCGTGGAAATGCCCATCTTGGAGGCAATCTTCACAATGCCCGCCAGCACGGCCTTGTTGTAGTCCTGCACGGCGGCATAGTAATCCTTATCCAGCAAACCGTCCGAGATAAGCTCCCCGATGGTCTCCTGTGCGAGGTACGGGTTGATAGCTGCCGCGCCATAGCCCAGCAGAGTGGCGAAGTCGTGCACGAGACGCGGCTCGCCACTTTCAAGAATCAGCGCCATAGCGGTGCGCTTGCGGGTGCGGACCAGATACTTGCTGACTGCGCCCACGGCCAGCAGGCTGGGGATGGCCACGTGGTACTCGTCAATGTCACGGTCGGAGAGAATCAGGATGTTGGCACCATCGCGGTAGGCGCGGTCGACATCGACAAACAGGCGGTCGATGGCCTTCTCCAGATCGGTGTTTTTGTAATAGCAGATGGAAAGCGTGACCACCTTGAAGCCGGGCACATCCATCGCCTTGATTTTCAGCAAATCGGTCTCGGTCAGAATCGGGTTGTCAATCTTCAGCACCTTGCAGTTGTCGGCGCCCTCCTCCAGCAAGTTGCCCTGTGCGCCGACATAGACGGTGGTAGAGGTGACAATCTTCTCGCGCAGGGCGTCAATCGGCGGGTTCGTGACCTGCGCAAACATCTGCTTGAAATACTCGCTCAAGGAGGGGCGGGTGTGGCTCAGCACGGCCAGCGGGGTGTCGGCCCCCATCGCACCGGCGGGCTCGCCGCCGTTCTTGGCCATCGGCAGGATAATCGTGGAGACATCCTCGTACCGGTAGCCGAAGGCCTTCTGCAGCTGGACAAGCTGCTGCTTTGTGTAGCTGGGAATTTTCTTGTTGGGCACCTTCAGGCTGGAAAGCGCCACCAGATTGCGGTCCAGCCACTCGCCGTAGGGCTGGCGGCTGGCGTAGTCGGCCTTGAGCTTTTCATCGTCGACCAGCTCACCCTTGACCGTGTCCACCAGCAGCATCTTGCCGGGGCGCAGGCGGTCCTTGCGGACGACATCCTCGGCGGGAATATCCAGCACGCCGACCTCACTGGAAAGAATCAGGCGGCCGTCCTTGGTGATGTAGTAGCGGCTGGGGCGCAGACCATTGCGATCCAGCACCGCGCCCATCACATCGCCGTCACTGAACAGGATGCTGGCGGGGCCGTCCCACGGCTCTAGCATTGTGGCGTAATACTGGTAGAAATCCCGCTTTTTGGGGTCCATCGACTTGTTGTTGTCCCACGGCTCGGGAATCGTGACCATAACGGCCAGCGGCAGCTCCATGCCGTTCATAACCATAAATTCCAGCGTGTTGTCCAGCTGGGCGGAGTCCGAGCCGCCCTGATTGACGATGGGCAGAACTTTCGTCATATCGTCCTTTAAATAGCTGGAGCCGATGGTCTCCTCGCGGGCCAGCATGGTATCCACGTTGCCGCGGATGGTGTTGATTTCGCCGTTGTGCAAAATGAAGCGGTTGGGGTGGGCGCGGTTCCAGCTGGGGGCCGTGTTGGTGGAGAAACGGCTGTGCACCATGCCGATGGCGGATTCATAGTCGGCGTCCTGCAAATCGGGGTAGAAGAGACGCAACTCCTTGACTAGGAACATACCTTTATAAACGATGGTGCGGCTGGACAGGCTGCAGACGTAGGTGTCTGGGCTGGACTGCTCAAACACGCGGCGCACCACGTAGAGGCGGCGGTCAAAGGCAATGCCGGGCGCCATGCGCTGGGGTTTGCCCACAAAGCCCTGCCAGATGCTGGGCATACAGGCAATGGCCTTGTGGCCCAGCACCTCGGGGCAGGTGGGAACCTCGCGCCAGCCTAAGAAGGGCAAGCCCTCCTTTTTGCAGACGATCTCAAACAGCTTTTTGGCCTGGTTGCGCTTGAGCTCATCCTGCGGGAAAAAGAACATACCAATGCCGTATTCGCGCTCTGCGCCCAAGGTCAGCCCCAGCTCAGCGGCCACCTTCTGGAAGAATTTGTCGCTGATCTGCGTCAGGATGCCGACACCATCACCGGTCTTGCCCTCCGCATCCTTGCCGGCGCGGTGCTCCAGATGCTCGACAATCTGCAAAGCGTCGTCGATGGTCTTGTGGCTCTTGCGTCCTTTGATGTCCACCACCGCACCGATGCCGCAGTTGTCATGCTCAAACTGCGGGCTGTACAGCCCGGCGGGGGACTTGCGCTCGGTAAAATTTTCCATACCTCGTTTGCTCCTTTCCCACTCCTGCCTTTCCGCGCAGTATCGCACATTTTCTGCACGGAACAGGGTAAACAAAAAAGACGTTCCCTAAGGGCACACAGGCCCCTTGTGGGAACGTCTTTGTTCTTGCTTGCATCATAGCATAGATGCAGCCGCTTTACAATGCTGAAGCAAAAGATTTTACGGAAATTAAGCAAAAAAGCTCTGAAAATTAAATCCGAAAGGCGAAAACTTAATAAAATTAAGCTGTCTTTTCCTCGTTCTGCTTTTTCAACTCCACCAGAATCTCCGCCAGCAGCTCCTCCTGCGTGGGGGCGGCAGGGGCGGCAGGCGCCTCCTCGGCAGGCTTTTCATGCTTGCCCACCTCCATCAGCTTGTTCATGGCCTTGACGATGCAGAACAGCACAAAGGCCATAATCAGGAAGTTGATGACCGCCGTGATAAAGGCACCGTACTTGAAAACCAGCTTGCCATCGCCGAAAACATCCCACATCATGGCGTCAAAGTTGACCTTGCCCAGGATGCCCAGAATGGGGCTGATGAGGTTATCGGTCAGGGATGTGACCAGCGTGGAGAATGCGCCGCCGATGATGACACCGATGGCCATATCCATCATGTTGCCCTTTAGGGCAAACGCCTTGAATTCCTCAAAGAACTTTTTCATAAGTAGCACCTCCTCAAAAAATAAAGACGCTGTGTACGCCTTACTTCTTCAGCAGCTTAGCCACAGTCTGGGCGGCGTTGTCCAGATACTCTCCGGCAAAGACCTCAATCATACCGGCGTCGGCCTCCTTGGCCAGCTCGGGGTCAATGGGCATCTTGGCCAGCACAGGCAGCTGGTACTTGGCGGCAATCTCGTCCACGTGGCTGTCGCCAAAGACGTTGATGTGCTTGCCGCAGTCAGGGCACTGGACATAGCTCATATTCTCGACCAGACCCAGAATGGGCACGTGCATCATCTGGGCCATCTGCACGGCCTTGCCGACAATCATACCGACAAGCTCCTGCGGGCTGGACACAATGACAATGCCGTCCACCGGCAGGGTCTGGAACACGGTCAGCGGCACATCGCCGGTTCCCGGAGGCATATCGACAAACAGGAAATCAACATCCCACACAACCTCCTGCCAGAACTGCTTGACAGCGCCCGCAATGACGGGGCCGCGCCAGACCACAGGGGCCTCGGGGTCCTCGAGCAGCAGGTTGATGCTCATAATCTCAATGCCGGTGCGGCTGGTGACCGGGTTGATGCTCTCGCCGTCACCGGTGGCGGGACCCTTCACGCCGAACAGGCGGGGGATGGAAGGGCCGGTGATGTCGGCGTCCAGCACGCCGGCCTTAAAGCCAAGGCGGCGCATCGAGACGGCCAGCATGGCGCTGGTCATACTTTTGCCAACGCCGCCCTTGCCGGAAACAACGCCGATGACCTTTTGGATACGGCTTCTTGCGTGCGGCGGCTCATGCTGCGGCGCACGGTGATCGCAGTTGGAATGGCAGCTGCTGCAATCATGGGTACAGGCTTCACTCATGGTAACTATGCTCCTTTAAAAAAATCGCTCTTTTTCCAGTTTACCAAAAATCGCGGCATAATGCAAGACACTGGGGCAGGAAAGCGTACATTGGTGCAGAATTATGCCTGCCTGCAGCATACCGGCAGCGCGGCGGGCATATCCATCAGCAGGGGAAGGGGGCGGCGTATGAGCCAACGCAGAACGTATGTGCACAACGCGGCGCTGCTTACCGGGGCGGGGCTGGTACTGCGTGTGCTGGGTATGGGCTTCCGGGTGGTGCTGGCGGCGGCGCTGGGCAGCGAGGGGATGGGGCTGTACCAGCTGATTCTGGCGCTGTATATGGTGTTTGTCTCCTTTGCCACGGCGGGCGTCAATGTGGCCTCGGCGCGCTTGGCCGCCCAGAGCCTTGCCCGCGGCAACGGTATGGCCGAAACGCTGCGCGGGCTTGTGTTTACGGCGCTGTGCTTCGGCGCGGCGGCCATGCTGGCCCAGAGCGTGCTGGCCGGGCCGTGTGCGCGGCTTTTGCTGCATGACGCCCGTGCCGAGACCGCGCTGCTGATTCTGGCACCCAGTCTGCCGTTTATGGCGGTGTCGGGGGCGGTGCGGGGGTGCTTTCTGGCGGCGCGGCGGGTGCAGCCCAACATTACCGCGCAGCTGATTGAACAGCTGGTGCGGATGGCGGTGGCCGTGGCCGGGCTGCGGGCACTGGCCGGGTGGGGTGCCGGGTATGGCTGCGCCGCGGTGCTGCTCGGCAATACCGTCAGCGAGGCGGTCTCCTGCGGGATTATGCTGGCCTTTGCCGCCCGCACGCCGGAATTTGCCCCGCGCCCCGGCGGGGCGCTGCACCCCTACACCCAAAAGGAACTGAACGAAATCCTCTGGCCGGTGGAGGGCAGCCGCCTGCTGGCCAGTGCCTTACAGGCGGCAGAGAGCAGTCTGATACCCTACACGCTGGCGCTGTACACCGGCAGTCGTGCCGAGGCCGTGGCCCAGTACGGCGCGCTGAAGGGGATGGCGCTGCCGTTGCTGTTCTTTCCGTTTTCGGTGCTGGGGGCGCTGTCCGGCCTGCTGATGCCGGAAATCACCCGCACCCACACCAAGGGGGACACCGCTGCCACCCGCCGCCTTGTCTATACGATGCTGCGCCTGACCGGCGGGTTTTCGCTGCTGGCCGGGGCGGGCTTTGTGCTGCTGGGCCGCCCGCTGGCGCAGTACCTCTATCAGGATGCCGATGTGGGCCGGTATGTGCAGGTGCTGGGCTTTGTGGCACCGTTTATGTATCTGGAAAGCATGGTGGACGGTGTGCTGAAGGGGCTGGGGGAGCAGCTGGCGAGCTTCCGCTATTCGCTGCTGGACTCCGCCCTGCGCATTACGGCCATCTGGCTGCTGCTGCCCCGGTACGGTATGGCGGGCTTTCTGGGCGTGATGATTGCCTCCAACCTACTGACCTTCGGGCTGAATCTGTGCCGGATGCTGAAAACGCTGAACAAAAAAGCAGCCTGAACGGCTGCTTGGAAGGGTGATATATGGGAAAAAGGAAAACGGCATACCCGGCAAGGCCGGCCCTCATCCGGCGCTGCGCGCCACCTTCTCCCGCGGGAGAAGGCATGGCGTCCCCAACGCCCCGCAAGGCTGGTGGGTGGCTTATGTCACAGGGTCTCCCCGCTGACCAGGCCATTCCACAGGCGGTAATACACGCCCTGCTTTGCCAGCAGCTCCTCGTGGCTGCCCTCCTCCTCAATGCCGTCGCGGCCAAGCACCAGAATGCGGTCGGCGTTCTTGATGGTGGTCAGGCGGTGGGCAATCGTCAGGGTGGTGCGGCCCTTCGCCAGCTTGTCAAGGCTCTGGCCAACCAGAATCTCGCTCTCGTTGTCAAGGGCGCTGGTGGCCTCGTCCAGCAGCAGAAGGCGCGGGTTCTTCAAAAATACGCGTGCAATCGCAATCCGCTGCTTCTGCCCGCCGGAGAGCTTGACGCCGCGCTCGCCCACGTAGGTGTCATAGCCGTCCTTCAGCGCACGGACAAAGGCGTCGGCCCCGGCCAGCCGGGCGGCCTCCTCAATCTCGGCGCGGGTGGCACCGGGGCGGCCGTAGGCAATGTTCTCGGCCACTGTGCCGCTGAACAGGTAGACATCCTGCTGCACCACGCCGATGGCCTCCCGCAGGCTGTGCAGCGTCACGCCGCGCACATCCTGCCCGTCAATCAGGATCCTGCCGCCGGTCACATCATAAAAGCGGGGGATCAGGTTGCACAGCGTGGTCTTGCCGCCGCCGGACGGCCCCACCAGTGCCACATTCTCGCCGGGGCGGATGTGCAGATCGACGTGGCGCAGCACCTTGTTGTGGTCATCGGGGTATTCAAAGCTGACGTCCTCAAAGTCAATGGCGCCCTCGGTGACGGCCAGCGGCCTGGCATCGGGCACATCGGCAATGGCAATGGGCGTGTCCATAATTTCGGCAAAGCGCTCAATGCCGGTCATACCGCGCTGGAACTGCTCGGCAAATTCGACAATGCGGCGGATGGTGGCAATCAGCGTGGAGACGTAGAGCACATACGCCACCAGATCGCCCGCGCTGATAGCTCCGTATACCAGCGAAAGACCGCCCGCCAGAATGACAACAAAGTACATCAGTCCGTCAAAAAGGCGGGTGGAGGTGTTGAACGCGGCCATGGCATGGTAGCCAAGGGTCTTGATTTCCTCAAAGTCGCGGTTGCCCTTTTCAAATTTGGCACGCTCCAAATCTTCGGCGGCGAAGGCCTTGACTACGCGCTGGCCCAGCAGGCTGTCCTCAATCGAAGCGTTCAGCTCGCCAATCTGGAACCGCTGCTGGCGGAAGCGCTCGCGCAGGCGATGGTTCAGCCTGACCGAGACAACCCCCATCAGCGGCACGCAGGCAAAGACGATCACCGTCAGCGGCACATTGGCCTGACAGAGAATTACAAACGATGCAGCGATTTTTATGCCCGCGATGAAGAACTCTTCCGGGCAGTGGTGGGCAAACTCGGTCACATCAAACAGGTCATTGGTGATGCGGCCCATAATCTGGCCGACCTTTGTATTGTTATAATAAGTGTGGTCAAGCCGCAGCAGATGGTCAAAGGCGTCGCGGCGCATATCGGTCTCGATATGCACGCCCATGATATGCCCGGTGCCGGACATAAAGTAGCTGGCCGCGCTGTCAATGACGCGCAGTACAAAGTAGAGCGCCGCCAACTTCAGCACGGTGTCCACGGTCAGCGCGGCCGCTGTGACGGTGTTGGTGAGGGTGCTCATAATTTTAGGCAGTGCAATATCGCAGAGAGTCGTCAGCGCGGCGCAGAACAAATCAAACGCCAGCACGGCGCGGTATTTGACCATATAGGGCAGAAAACGGCGTATCAAAGCGCTGTTTTTAGGGCGCTGGGCAGGGAAGTCAGACATTGGGTACCTCTTTTTCTTTTATGTGTGCAGGGTTATTCGCTGGGGGTCTGCTGTGCGGACGGATCTACGTATTTTGTTTCCTCGCACAGAGAGCAGGTGTAGATAATTCTGGCGGGTGTGTCGGCTGTTGCGTCCTCATGGCCGGTTTCAACCCAACGGTGATGGGCGGCGCAGTACTCGGTTTTGGTTTCGCCGCAGCCGCTGCATTGGTAGGTCTTTTCGCCTTCCTGCACACAGGTGGAGGTATCTTCGATAAGCTTGAAGTTGTGTTCGTGCGGTGTGGGGGAGGGTTCCTGCGTGGGGGCAGCAGTAGGCGTGGCTGTAGGAGGCACAGGCGTAGATGTTTCGGGCACAGGCGATGGTGTCGGGGACGGTGTGGGTGTGGCTTGAATTTCCTCCTTTTTTATCTCATTGCAGCCCTCGCGTTTGCAGGTGTAGATGATTTCATTGCCCTCGCGCCGGCCCTCGTCCCAGTCATGGCCCAGCGCGGGAATATCTTTCTCAAGGATGTCGCCGCAAATCTTGCACTCGTACTTTGCAACGCCGTCCTTCAGGCAGGTGGGGTCGGTCCGGGCGTCTTCTATCTCCACGTAATCGTGGTCATGCTTGCCGACCTTGAAATGTGCCGTCAGCACTACGCCGCCTGCGTCGGCGTTCTGCGGCATGGTGAAGGTGATGGTGGCATCATTGAAGGTGCCGCCCGAGCTGATGGTCCAGCCGTCAAAGACAAAGCCTTCGTCGGGGACGGCGGTCACGGCGCTGGCTGTGCCGCCCTTCTTGACCAGCTGGCTGGTTGTGCCGGACAACTTGCCGCCCTTCTCGGTCACAAATTCCAGCGGGACCTTTGCACCGCGCACGGCAATCGGGTCCTTGGTGATGAGGTTGGCGGGCACGCCGTCCGGCTGGGGCAGGGTGCCCAGCGGCTGGGGGCGGCGGTCCTCGGTGATATAGGCGTGGGTGCGCACATAGGTAAAATACGCTGTGACGGCGGTTTTGGACAGGTGCACGCCGTCGGAAAGGGTGTAATCGGCCTTGGCCCAGCCGGTGGTGTTATCGCGCAGAACCTCGGCGCTGTTCAGGAACTTGTAGCCGTTTTCCTCGCACATCTGCACCAGTGCGGCGTTGTAGGCGTCCACCTGTGTCATGGTCAGGTTGGTGTTTTCCCGCTGCTTGTCCAGCGGCGGAATGGCGCTGACGATGATATCGCAGTAGGGCCACGCGGCTTCAATCGCTTTGAGCCCCTGCAGATAGGTGGTTATGTAGTTGGTGGCATCCGTGGACGAGCCGCCGAGGTTGTTGGTGCCGTAGCAGATGATGATACGGCGCGGCTTGAGCATGGCCACGGCCTCCGGCACGGTGTACATGGTGGAGGAACCCTTGAATTTTTCGCATTTCAGCGTGGTGATGGCTCCCGCGCCCATGCTGACAACGCCGATGCTGTTGCCGATGGCGGTAAAGGGGGTGTCGGTTTCATCGGCGTACATTGTATAGCGCACCGTGTTGGAGTCGCCGATGAACAGGGTTTCATCCGTGTAGCTGCGCCCGGCATCCTCCGTCTGGGGCAGCACCGTGCCGACCTCCGCCGCAGTAGGCTGGGCGGTGGTGGCCGCCGTGGGCTGCGGCGTGGCGGTGATCGAGGCGGTTTCGGCGGTGGCAGAGGCGGGCAGCTCGTCCGTTTTGTTTTTACAGCCGGTCAGGCCGAGCATGAGCACTGCAGCCAGCAAAGCAGCCTGCCGCCGTGCGCGGAAAAAGGGCAGATTCATGCGTTACACCACTTTTCATAGAATACGATAAGCCTATCATACACCATTTTGCCCTGCCGTGCAAACGAATCCTGCAGGATTTACAATTTTATCGAAAAACGATAAAAAATACTTGCAAAACGATATGGCTTGTGGTATACTGCAACCAACACAAAGCGGCAGAGCTGCCGCAAAGGGAGGCCGTTATGAAGAATCTCTGGGATGACCGCAAAAGCATCACGCTGACCCGCATTGTGGTGGCGCTGGCCATTGCGGGCAGTATTATTATGACAGTGTGCGGGCCGCGGCTGGTGCGCTGGATGGTAACCGCCCACACTCTGCCCGCCGCCAGTGGGCCGGTGCTGCTGGGCATGGGGTACCTCTGCGCGGTGCTGGCGCTGGTTATGCTTTGCACGCTGTATCGGTTCCTGCGCCGCATTGAGCAGGGGGAAATCTTTGTAGCCCGGAACGTTGCGGCCCTGCGGAGCATCAGCTGGTGCTGTGTGGGCGCGGCGTTCATCTGCCTGCCAGCGGGTGTGTTCATCTATCTGCCGTTTGCCTTTCTGGCGGTGGCGGCCGGGTTTATGGCGCTCATTGTCCGGGTGTTGAAAAACGCCTTTGCGCAGGCCGTCCGCATGAAGGACGAGCTGGACTACACCGTGTAAGGGAGGCAGAAAAATGCCCATCGTGGTCAATCTGGATGTGATGATGGCCCGCCGCCACAAGGGCGCGGGGGAGCTGGCGGAGGAAATCGGCATTACCCCGGCAAATCTTTCCATCTTAAAGAACAACAAGGCCAAGGCAGTGCGGTTCTCTACCTTGGAGGCTCTGTGTAAGGCGCTGGACTGCCAGCCTGCAGATATTCTGGAATACGTGCCGGAGGAAAAGCCATGACGCTGTATGCAATTCTGATGTACCCGCTGGCGTATCTGTACATCCGCGGGGTGCTGCTGCCGCCGTGGTATTCGGACTGGGGGATGCCGATTTTCGCCGCTCTCTTTATTCTATATACCGACCTCGCCGCTCGGGCGGCCCACCGCACCGCCGCCCGGGAAACCCCGATCTGGGCCGGGTGCTGGCTGGCGCTGTCACTGGCGTACTCGCTGTTCGGCTACCAGCCGGATCCGCTGGGCACGTGGCAGTGGATGGCGTGGCACATTTTCGCCGTCTGGTATGTGCTGGCACGGTGCGGAATGCTGGCGCAGGGGCAGAGCGGCAGTCTGGTTTTTCTGGACGCTGTGGCGGGATTTTTTCGGCTGCCCTTCGGCAATTTCTTCCTGCGGGTGCGCACGGTGTTTTCTGCGCTGAAAACTGGCCTGCATGGCCGCATCAAAGTCCGTAAGGCGCTGCGCGTGCTGGCTACGGTGGCACTGACGCTGGCGCTCTGCGGTACGGCGTGGGGCTTGCTGGCCGCCGCCGATACCAACTTTGCGGCACTGGGCCAAAGTGTGGCCGACTGGTGGAACAGCCTGCTCAATAATATAAAATTTATCGATACACTGATGTATATTATACTGTCGCTGCCGGTGGGCGCGTGGCTGTACGGGCTGGTGTTCGGCGCACTGCGCCGAACCGAACCGCCCACAACGGCGGCCCAATGTACCGCTGCGCTGGAACACGCCCGCATTGTGCCGCGCAGTACGGCAACGGTAGCGGTAGCCGCGCTCTGCGGTGTTTACGCGCTGTTCTTCGCCGTGCAGGCAGGGGAGTGGTTCGCCGCCGCGCCCCTGGGGTTAAGCGCTCCGGACGCCGCTGCCTTTGCGGTGGACGGCTTCTGGGAGCTGCAAAAAATTCTGCTGCTCAACTTCGGCGTGCTGGCGGGTGTGCATTTTCTGGGCCGCGCACCGCTGCCCAAAGCGCTGGCCGCGGTGTTCTGCGGCTTCGGGCTGGCGTTTGCTGCGCTGGCGGCGGGCAAGCTGGCGGTCTATGTCGTCCTCTACGGCCTGACGCCCCGGCGAGTCATCGCGGGGTGGTTCCTCGGCGTGTTGGCGGTCTGGTGCGTGCTGGCGCTGGTGCGGGTGTTCAGGCCGATTCCGGCGGCAAAGCTCGCTATTTTTGCGGCGGCGGTCAGCTTTACACTGCTCTGCTGCGTGAATGTAAAACAGCGTGTCATCGACGTGAATCTGGCCCGCTATGAGGCCGGAATTGACGAAACCCTCGACTGGGGTGTGCTGTGGGAATGTGGGTATGAAGGAGAGCCGTTTTCCCGGTGATGGATGGTGCCAACGCAAGGCCGCCCCTCATCCGGGCATGCCCGGCCCCTACAACACAAATAAAACAGGGGTTCCCGTTTTGCCGGGAACCCCTGCTGCTCTATATTATGCTTTTTTGAAGCCGACACTCTGCATAAATCTCACGAATGCGGCCTGACCCTGCGCGTCCTGCTTGAACACACCGGCGTTTTCCAGCACGTGGCTGAAGACGGTGCCAATCTCAGCTTTCACGGCCTTGTTGGCGTCCTGCGGCTTCATGTCGGTGCCGTACTTGGCAATCAGCTCGTCAATCCAGTCGGCGTGCACGGCCAGTGCGTCGCCGGGCTGGCGGCTGGTGTTGGGGCGCTGGCCCGCCAGAATTTCAGCAATCTGTGCGCCCTGGTCCTTCAGGCGGGCGGGCAGGATGGCCAGACCCATGACCTCAATCAGGCCAATGTTTTCCTTTTTAATATTGTGGTATTCCTTGTGCGGGTGGAAGATGCCGTCGGGGAACTCCTCACTGGTGCGGTTGTTGCGCAGAGCAAGGTCAAGGATGAAGCCCTCGGTCTCGTCATAGTGCAGGATCGGCGTCACGGTGTTGTGGGGCGTGCCGTCGGTCTCGGCCAGAATCCCGACGCTCTCATCGGTGTAGCTGCGCCATGCCGTCAGAATATTGTTGGCCACAATCTGCAGTTGCTGGCTGCTGCGGCCCACCAGCCGCACGGCAGAGACAGGCCAGTTCAGAATACCGGCCTTGACGCCCGGATAGCGGATATCCGCCATGGGCACGGCAACGCTTGCCTTCTGCATCGGGAACACATACTGCCCGCCCTGGAAATGGCTGTGGCTCAGGATGCTGCCGCCCACAATGGGCAAATCGGCGTTGGAGCCGCAGGTGTAATGGGGGAACTGCGCCACAAAGTCGAAAATCTCGGCCAGCGTCTGCTTGTTCATCTCCATCGGCTTGTGCTGCTCGTGCAGCATGATGCAGTGCTCATGGAAGTAGGCGTAGGGGCTGTACTGCAGATAGAACTGCTCGCCCGCCAGCGTGATGGGCACAATGCGGTGGGTCTGCCGTGCCGGGAAGTTGATACGCCCAGCGTAACCGATGTTCTCCTTGCAGAGCATACAGGCCGGGTAGCCGGATTTCGGCTGCAGGCGCTCCAGCGCGATGGTCTTGGGGTCTTTCTCGGGCTTGGTCAGGTTGATGGTGATTTCCAGCTCGCCATAGGGGGTGGCGGTGTTCCACTGGATGTTCTTGGCAATCTGCGCGGTGCGGATGTAGTTGGCGTCCACGCAGAGCTGATAGAACCAGTCGGTGGCAGCCTTGGCACCCTGCTTGCGGTAGAGCTTCTGGAACTTCTTGCAGACCTCGCTCTCGCGGGGCATCAGGGCACCCATCAGGCGGGTCTCAAAGTTGATGCGGTACTGGTTGACTGCACCGTCAAACAGCTCCTTCTGGGCGGCCAGCTCCACCATCTCATCCAGCAGGGCGGCAGGGGAGGCAAGGTTCTCCTTCGGCAGCTTGGCCTCGCTGGGGGCGGTCAGAGCCAGCGTGTCCAGCAGGGTGTTGCGTGCCACCAGAATGTCCAAATCCTTAATCAGCTTGTGTTTGCGGCCAAAGCGCAGCAGGCGCTCCACGTCCAGCGCCAGACGTGCGTCGCGCTGCTCCGGCGTCAGGGTCGTAATGTCCAGTTCATTCTTTGCCATAAGTACCCTCCTGTAGCGGTGTGTGTTGTGTTCTGTTATATTAACCATACCGCCTTTTGCCTCCGCTTTCCATAGCGTTGTGTGCCAGTCTTTTGCAATTTTCAACCAAAGAGTCCCTTGCCCGCGTGAAAATTTTGTCCCTGTTGTCATTGTCGCATAGGAATGGCCCGGTGTCAAGCGGGGAGGACGGAAACACCGCCCTGTAGGGGCCGGGCACGCCCGGCCCGGTCGCTTGCCGCAAGCGGAAGCTGATGGGCAACCACCCCGGGCGGAGCAGAGCCCCGCCCTACGGGCAACTCAAAAACGCAAGCGGCCCTGCGTGAAATTGCTCACACAGGGCCGCTTGTTTCATCTTACTTCTTCAAATCGCTGAACAGGTCCTTCTGGTAGACGCCGTCCGCTACCAGCTTGGCAAAGCTGTCAATGACAGTCTGCTTGTCCTCGGCGTAGGTGACGCCGAACCACTTGTCATGGGTGGGCAGCACCTTGACGCTGACCTTGCCCGCGTGGAGCAGCTCATCAATGTAGATGGGCAGCAGATACTCGGCCTTCAGCGGGTTGGCGGGCTCGGCCTTCTCAAAGAACTCCACAAAGCCGGCGTCCAGCAGATCCACGAACTCGGGGGTCAGCGCCCACATATTCATCGAAACCAGACTGTTAATGTCGATGTCCTTGCCGCCTGCAGCCGCGCCGTCAGCGGTCTTTTCAATGCCGCTGGTCTCCAGCACGCCGGTCAGGTAGTGGGCGTCATTCATCTGGCAGATGCCGCGGGTCACGGCGCCGTTATCGCTCAGGGTGTTCTTCAGCACAAAGCCGGCCATGCTTAGGTCGCCGGGCTTCTCCGGCGTGTAGCCCTGCAGGAAGCTGTGCAGCTGGACAAAGGCCTCCTTGCCGTAGTAGTCATCGGCGTTGATGACGGCAAACGGCTCCTTGATGATGCCCTTGCAGGCCAGCACGGCCTGGCCGGTGCCCCACGGCTTGGAACGGCCCTCCGGCACGGCGAAGCCCTCCGGCACGTTCTCCAGCGCCTGGAAGGCGTAATCAATCTCAACGCCCAGTTCGGCGCAGATTTTCTCAATGCGGTCGCCGATGGCTTCCTTGAAGGCATCCTCAATGTCGTGGCGGATGATAAAGACGATCTTGTCAAACCCGGCCTCGATGGCATCGTGGATGGAGTAATCCATAATGATTTCGCCGTTCGGGCCGACAGCCGCCAGCTGCTTGATGCCGCCGCCGAAGCGGGAGCCGATGCCTGCGGCCATGATAACCAATGCAGTTTTCATAATTTCCTCCTACATATACACCATGCGGTGTGATAGCCTCTTTTATTCCGGGTGCGCTTAGTACCCGGTCATTGCCATAGCGTACTGCACAAAGCTGGGCCCGGCCAGATTGATGACCAGCGAGGCCAGCAGCAGCATAATGCCGTAGTAGAGCAGTGCGGCGGGCAGGCAGGTGCCGCCCTTCTGCAGCAGGGCATCCGTGCGGGCGTTGCCTTCCGGGTAGTCGGTGCAGATTTTATCAATGTTTTTCTTGGCGTGGTTGCGGTAGAGATAGACCGAGAACAGCCCCAGCAGGATTTTGACAATCCATGCGGCAATCGCGCAGACGTCCGCCGCAACGGGAACCCAGCCCAGCGGCATGGCACCGAACAGGGAAGGGTTGAAGGTGGCCACGATGGCGATGAGGGAGGGCAGACTCAGCACAACGGTCAGCACGGCGGTCAGCAGGCCCTCCTTCCACATCTTGCGGTAGAGCAGATACGCCGGGCCAAAGAGGAAGGCGGACAGACTGACCGCCACCTTCTGTTTCGTCAGGCTCATGCGGAAGAACTGCATCAGGTAGTACATCGGGCTGCGGCCCACATAGGCGGCCCAGTCCTTGGCCTTGATGCCGTCAATGGTGTCCTCGGGGCCGATTTCGCGGCGGTAGATGCCGCCGTCTGCCCCTGTGCCGTAGGCGTCTATGTGTGGTCCGGGCTCGGTGCGATCCTTGCTGTGCACGGCGGGGTCGCGGGCATAGATGGGCACGGACTTTTCATCCTCGGCCTTGGCGTCCTCAGCGCCGGTGCTCTTGGGCAGGGGGCAGCCGCAGTGGCTGCACCGCGCCGCGCCCGGCGTGTTGTGGGTGCCGCAGTTGGGGCAGGTGGCCTCGTGGGCGGCCTGTTCGGCCTCAGGGCCGACCTCGGGCTTCCATTCAAACCCGGCGGCGTGCTCGGATTTGTGCATACAGGCCCCAACCTTCTGCCAGCAGGCCCGGTGGTAGGGCGTGCCGCAGTCGGGGCAAACGACGATATCATCCTCGTCGGTAAATGCCTGTTCGCAGACAGGGCAGTGGTTTCCTGTGTAACGTGTCATTGTGTACTGGTATTTCCTTTCCGTAACATAAAGCCATTATACCGCATCAAATGGATAAATGCAAATAAACCGATACATTTTAAATTTTTCTTTACAACTTCCGGGAATTGTCTTATAATGCTACTATGTAGTTTTATGCCAACTTATGTGTGACGAGGGAAAAATATATGATTACCATTGACGAACTGAAAGCAAAGCTCGGCGGTATGAAAACCGCCGTGGACGACCTGCGGGATGCCCTGGCCATCGAAGCCAGCGAGAAGCGTCTGGCCGAGCTGGAGCACCAGATGACGATGCCCGGCTTCTACGATGACCAGGCCCGCAGCCAGAAAATCATCAGCGAGATGGGCGAGGTCAAGAACAAGCTCGAGCGCTTCGGCAAGCTGTCCACCCAGTATGAGGAGGCCGAGACCCTGCTGCTCATGATTGAGGAGGAGAATGACCCCTCTCTGGCAGCCGAGGGTGAGGAGGCTGTCGAGGGCGTGGAGAAGGCCATCGATGAGCTGCAGCTCATGACGATGCTGAACGGCGAGTATGACCACAACAACGCCATCCTGACCTTCCACGCAGGCACCGGCGGCACCGAGGCGCAGGACTGGGCCGAGATGCTCTACCGTATGTACACCCGCTGGGCCGAAGCCCACGGCTACAGCGTGGAGGTGCTGGACGTGCTGGACGGCGATGAGGCCGGCATCAAGTCCGCCTCCATGATGGTGAAGGGCCCCAACGCCTACGGTATGCTCAAGAGTGAGCACGGTGTCCACCGTCTGGTGCGCATCAGCCCCTTTGACGCCAACGCCCGCCGCCAGACCAGCTTCTCCAGCCTGGAGGTTATGCCCGAGCTGGACAACAACATCAACATTGAAATCAACCCCGCCGATATTGAAATGCAGGTCTACCGTTCCTCCGGTGCCGGTGGCCAGCACATCAACAAGACTTCTTCTGCCGTCCGCCTGATTCACAAGCCCACCGGCATTGTGACCAGCTGCCAGACCCAGCGCAGCCAGCTGCAGAACCGTGAGTACGCCATGGAGATGATGAAGGCCAAGCTGTACCAGATTGCCCTGCAGCAGCACAAGGACAAGATTGACGATATCAAGGGCGTGCAGAACGAGATTGCCTGGGGCCACCAGATTCGCAGCTATGTCTTTATGCCCTACACGCTGGTCAAGGACCACCGCACCAACTACGAGAGCGGCAACGTGCAGGCCGTTATGGACGGCGATCTGGACGGCTTCATCTACGCCTACCTGAAAGCAAGCTCCCGCGGCGAGCTGCAGGATGTCTGATATGGAGGACCGTTTTATCCGGCTGTCTGTCTCGCTGGCGCGGCTGCAGAAGGTCATTCAGCGCATCAAGGCCAGCGGTATGAGCCGCATTGAGCTGAAGGCCGGCCACACGCTGGTGCTCTGCACGCTGGCCGCCGCACCCGAGGGGTACCGCTTCTCGGAGCTGACCGACCGCTGTGATTTGGACCCGGCGATGATTTCCCGCGTGCTGGCGGATTTGGTCCGCTGTGAGCTGGTGGAAAAGCAGGGCCAGCCCGGCAAGTATAACGCTATCTACCTGCTGACCGATGCAGGCCGCGACCGCGCTGTGCGGGTAAGGGCCGTGGTGGCCGATGTGTCGCGCCGCGCAGACGAGGGAATAGACCCCGCCGAGCTGGCTACCTTTTATAAGGTTCTTGACCGGCTGACCCGGAATCTGGAGGCCGTGGACGCCGACCCGGCGGAGGCCTTTGAGCCATTGGAGCGCGACTAAAACAGAATCATACAAAACCGCCCGACTGCCCAAAAAAGCAGTCGGGCGCTTGTTTTGTTCATAGTTGATGGGTATACTTGCAATAATGCGGAGAGATAAATCGTTTGTATGGATAGGCTGCCCCTACAACTTACCCAATTCCACCCGAAAGGAGTTTCCTCTATGGCATCCATCACCGGCCTGACCGCTGCCGAGGTCGAAGCGCGCCGTGCGGCGGGCCAGACAAACCGGCCGCCTCAATCCCAGACCAGAACCACCGGGGAGATTGTGCGGGACAATATCTGTACCTATTTCAATCTGGTGTTTCTGGTGCTGGCGGTCATGCTGGCGCTGGTGCACTCGTGGCTCAATATGGGGTTTCTGGGGATTGTGTTCTGGAACACCCTCATCGGCATTGTGCAGCAGCTGCGCGCCAAAAAGACCATCGACAAGCTGACGCTGGTTTCTGCGCGGAAGGTGCGCTGCCTGCGGGACGGTAAGTGGTGCGCCGTGCTGTCCGATGATTTGGTCAAGGATGATGTGGTGGAATTTGGCGCGGGCGACCAGATTGTGGCGGATGCCGTGGTGGTGGACGGCAGTGCGCAGGCCAATGAATCGCTCATCACCGGCGAGGCCCGGGCGGTGCCGAAGGAGCGCGGCGCAGAGCTGCGCTCGGGCAGCTTCCTGATGGCGGGGCGCTGCACGGCGCGGTTGACCCACGTGGGAGCCGAGAGCTATGCCAGCAAGCTGACCGCCGAGGCGCAGGCCAACGGCCACAAGGTAGCCCGCGGCGAGATGATGCGCAGCTTGGATAAGCTGATAAAATTCATCGGCGTGGCGCTGATTCCGATTGGCGCGGTGTTGATTTGGAAGCAGCACTGGGTGCTGGGGCTCACGATGAAGGAGACCGTGGATTCCACGGTTGCCGCCCTGATTGGTATGATACCGGAGGGGCTCTATCTGCTGACCAGCGTGGCGCTGGCGGTGAGCATGATGCGGCTGGCCCGCCGCAAGGTGCTGACCCGGGATATGAACTGCATCGAGACGCTGGCCCGGGTGGATGTGCTCTGCGTGGACAAGACCGGCACGATTACCGAGAGCACGATGCAGGCCGATGACCCGCTGCCGCTGGCGGAAAATGCGCCTGTCAGCGAGATTCTGGCGGCTTTTTACGCGGGGGAGCAGCCCGACAACGACACGGGCCGCGCCCTGACAGCGCGCTTCGGGCAGGGGAGCACGCCGTGGCTTGCGGTGCGCAGCATCCCCTTCAACACGGCGTACAAGTACAGCGCCAAGGACTTTGGGGCGCATGGGTGCTATGTGGTCGGCGCGCCGGATGTGCTGGCCGGAAGCCGGGCGGCGGAATTTGCCGATGTGCTTTCTCCGCTGCTGGCACAGGGCCGCCGCGTGCTGCTGCTGGCCCAGTACAACACGGCACTGCCGAACCCGCCCGCCGCACTGGACGCAGCGCAGCTTGAATTTCTGGCGCTGCTGCCGGTGCAGAACCGCATCCGGGAGAACGCCCCCAAGACCTTCCGCTATTTCGCCAAGCAGGGGGTGGCTGTCAAGGTTATCTCGGGCGATGACCCGCAGGCGGTCAGCCATGTGGCGGCTAACGCGGGCATTGCCGGGGCGGAACGCTGGGTGGATGCCGCAACGCTGCGCAGTGAGAAGGCGCTGGCCGAGGCGGCAGAGACCTGCACGGTTTTTGGCCGTGTGACGCCGGAGCAGAAACGCCAGCTTGTGCACGCCCTGCAGCGCCGCGGTCACACGGTGGCCATGACCGGCGATGGCGTCAATGACGTGCTTGCCTTAAAAGACGCCGACTGCGGCATTGCAATGGCATCGGGCGCGCAGGCCGCCAGTCAGGTGGCCCAGCTGGTGCTGCTGGATTCCGACTTTGCCGCACTGCCCGGTGTTGTGGCCGAGGGGCGGCGGGTTATCAACAACATTCAGCGCTCGGCCTCGCTGTTTCTGGTCAAGAATATCTTTTCCTTCCTGCTCAGTATTGTGGCACTGGCGCTGCCGTTGGCCTATCCGTTCCAGCCGCTGCAGCTGTCTCTGGTGACGTTTGCCACCATCGGTGCACCGGCGTTCTTTCTGGCGTTGGAGCCGAACCATGAGCTGGTGCGGGGGCGCTTCCTGCGCAATGTGCTGCGCGCCGCGCTGCCCGGCGGGATGACGGATTTCCTGCTGGTGTTCTGCGTGCAGGGCTTCGGCCATGCCTTTGACATTCCCTCCGAGATGGTGGGAACCATCTGCACCTTTGTGATTCTGTGCGTGGGCCTGCAAGTTTTGTGGGGCGTGTGTATTCCGTTCACGCCGCTGCACTGGGGCATCTGGGGCACCATGACCGTGGTGGGTGTCGGCGGGGCTGTTCTGCTGGCCCGCTGGCTGCCGCTGGTGCAGCTGGATCTGGGCGGCACGCTGGTGCTGGTGGTTATGCTGGCCCTCAGTGCTCCCACGTTGGCCGGGCTCACCTTTATGGGTGAACGCCTGCAAAGCATGGCGAATGACTGGAAAAACAGAAAAAAGCGTAAGAAGGCATAAAAAATCCATCCGCACAACCATGCGGATGGATTTTTTGGTGAAATGGGATGCGTGCTCCGTATGGAGGCTGCCCGGAAACGGTTACGCAGTAGGGGCGGGGCTTTGCTCCGCCCGCCGCCTTCCCGCAACCGGTATTTGCCGGGAAAGCACCTTATTTCTTCAGCTCGGTTTCCAGCTCCGGCAAATCCTCGCGGATGAACATAAAGCAGAGGCTGACCACCAGCAGCGCACAGGAAAGCCAGATGGTTTTTGCCCCGAACAGGGCGATGCACTGCGCGCCGACGCCTGCACCCAAGGCAAAAATGAAGATGATGGCAAAGTAATGCAGGGACTTCCACAGCAGCTGCTTATCGCGGGTATGCCCGAACGCGACCAGCGCGTCCATGCCGCTGCGCAGGTTGCCGATGCACATGGTGCTGGCAAAGGGGTAGCTGTGCACCTTGCGGAACGCCTGCACCTGCATGGCGCAGGAGAAGGATACCAGCGCATTGGCGGCCATATCCCATTCGGACGGGAAAAAGCCCACCGCAAACAGCATGGCAATCTCGGCCAGCAGCACCAGCTGCCGCCAGTGCACGCGCTTGGCCTGCCGCCAGCGCAGGCGGATGCACTCAGCCGCCGCTACGCCCAGCGCAAAGGAAAGCACTGGCACAAAATAGTGGCAGAACCGCGCCAGATCGCCCTCAAACAGGCTCTGGCTCATCAACACGATGTTGCCGGTCTGCGCATTGGCAAATACCTTGCCGCGCCCGATGTAGGTATAGGCGTCCTGCAGCCCGCCCGATGCCGACAAAAACATAACCGTGCGGAACGCCTCCGACATCTGGCCGCGGTGATGCTGCAATGAGCTTGACATAATTCTCCAACCCTCTTCATTCTTAATAATCCACTCGACATTATAGCGCAGGGGAAGGACGCTTGTAAAGCCGTGCGGTGACAGAACTGGTGATTTGTACCAAAGAAATCTCTTTGAATTTGTGCGGTATTGCCTAAAGTGTGGCCGCAAAACGGAGATAACTTTTATACAAAGCACAGATTTTTGTGTAAGGGTATTACACAGACGTGCAAGATGCGGTATACTGGCTTCACTTTCCAACGCAGTGAGACAACAGCCCCCGGAAGTCGCAACGAGTTGCAGACCGTCCGGGGGCTGTTTTTGTTTTGGAAAAAATAACGTAATATAGAGGAGTATTCAACAATGCCGCAAACAAAGAAACAGGAAATCGCCTACACCATTATGATGGTCTGTGTTATGGTCTATGCAATGGTCTGCTACAACATCTCGCTGGAAGTCGGCGGGATGCAGAACTTTGTCTTTCTAGCCGCCTTCAGTGAGCTGCCCATTATGGGCGTGATTGCTTTCCTGTTGGACACCTTCCTTGTTGGCCCCACGGCGATGCGCATTGCCACAAGCTGGTTCACCCCCGGCAAGGACAAGCAGGTTTTCCTGATTGCTGCTATCTCCTGCCTGTCCGCGTGGATGATGTGCCCGCTGATGAGCTTCTTTGCCACGCTTCTTTTTAAGGACAGCCACAACGCGAACTTCATTGCCATCTGGGTGCAGACCACCGCGCTGAACTATCCCATGGCCTTCCTGTGGCAGCTGTGCGCCGCAGGCCCGCTGGTGCGCTTCCTGTTCGGCAAGGGACTGGCACTGGTCAAGAAAGATAGATAATTATTTCACAAAGCATCGACAAAAAAACACAATCCGCATTTTGTCCAAATAAAACTGCACAAAAACCACTTGCCAAATTTGGCAATAGTGCTATAATACGGCTGGACTTGGGAAATGGGTACACTTATTTAAGTAGGAACAAATCCCCGGTTCAAAAGCTCTCAAAGAGTGAGGTGCATTGCATGAATGATGTGAACGACCTGATGCAGACCATTTTGGAGATGGACGCTGCCCAGCGCAAGGCCACCGAAAAGGCCAAACTGGAACGCACCGCCCGGCTGGCTGCACTGGACGAGCAGAAGCAGAAGATTTTCGCGGAGTGCAACGCCCGCGAAAAGGCAGAGTCCGAAGCCGCCGCCAAGGCAGCCGAGGAGGGCAACGCCGCCGCGATGGCTGCGCTGGAAAAGCAGCGCCAGCAGGCGGCCGAGGCCATGACTGCCGCCGCCAAGGCCCACGAGGCCGCATGGTGCGCTGAGCTTGTACAGCGCACCTTGGGCGGGGAGGCTGCACAATGAGCAATACGGGTAAGGCCAGTGGCAATGCCGTGCTGGCCAAGGCCCGCGCCCTGTACGGCCGCCGCCTGCGGGCGGACGATTACCGCCGCCTGATGGGCTGCCGTACCATGCCGGAGCTGGCCACAGCCCTGAAGGAGTACCCGCTGTACGCGGAGGCACTGGCGGAGGTAAACCCCCAGTACGCCCGCCGCGCCCAGCTGGAAGGCCTGCTGCGCCAGAGCCTGTACGCCCGCTATGACAGCCTTTGCCGCTATGACCGCAGCGCAGGCAGCAAGGTGTATGAGTATTTCACCCTCTGCTGTGAGGTGGACGAGCTGACCGCCGCCATGCGCTGCCTGGATGCAGGCCGCCCCGGCGATTACCTGTTCCGCCTGCCGGAGTTCATGCAGCAGCGCTGCTGCATTGACCTCTACGCGCTGGCCAAGGCCACGGGTCTGGATGGGATTCTGGCTGCCGTGGTGGGCACGCCGTGGGAAAAGGTGCTGGCACCGCTGAAAACGGCCAGAACCGACCGCGGCCTGACCGCACAGGCAGAGCCCCTTTTGCAGGACCGCCGTCACAAAGCGCTTGTGGCGCTGGCCCCGGCAGGGAAGGGGACGGCGGCGGAGCCGGGCCTGCGGGAGCTGATTGAGCTCGAGTGCGATACCTCCGCGGTGTCCAACGCAGCGCGGCTGATTCGCATCGGCGCGCCGGATTCCGTGGTGCGCACCAACGCCCGCCGCGACTGCACGGCCCTGACCGATGCCGAGTGGGAGTATCTGCTGGCGGCACACGATTTGGCGGATTTCAAGGCGCGCTTTGCCAAGACTAAGTATGGCCCGTTGCTGGCCCACCATGAGTATTCGGTGCTGAAGGAGGGCTTCTTCCACTACCGGTGCGACTGGTGCCGCAAATGGCTGCGCTTTTCCACCAACCCCACGCTGGTTATGCTGTGCTATGTATGGCTGGCCCGGTGTGAGGTGCAGGACCTTGACCACATCATCGAGGGTGTGCATTACAAGCTGCCGCCCGAGGAGCTCAAAGGTCTGCTGATGGGATTTGATGAGAACGACTGAGTAAGCCTGCCGAAAGCCCTGCAGGGGCCGCCCCTGCAGAAAACGGCATAAGGAGTGTGAACTGATTGGTTGAAAAGATGAAACTGGTGCGGGTGCAGGGCACAATGGACCAGCTGAACGAGTTTATCGGCTCGTGCTGCATGGACGGACGCTTTGACCTGGAACCGGCAACCAGATATATGTCGGAATCGCTGGGGTACGGCGCCCTGAATGAGGAAAACCCCCATACCGCGATTCGTGACCAGATTGAGACAATGGCCAAAGAGGCAGACATAGAGCTGCACGAGGGCCAGCAGCACAGCGACCCGGTGGATGCCGAGGGCCGCAGTTATCTGAGCGACCTGCTGGAACAGATTGATGACCTCTGCGCGGAGCGCAAGGTTCTGCTGGACCAGAAGAAGCTCTGCGAGGACGGCATTGCGCAGTACAGCCACTTTACCGGCCTGAAGGTCAACATGGATGATATTCTGGACTGCCAGCACGTCAAAATCCGCTTCGGCTTCCTGCCGACGGAAGGCTACAACAAGCTGATGAACAACTACGGCGATGACCCGTATCTGCTGTTCGTGCCCTGCAGCCAGACCAAGACCGGCTACTGGGGCGTCTATATGACCCCCCGGGAGAAGGCGCTGGAGACAGACGGTATCTTCTCAATGCTCTACTTTGAGCCGGTGCACGTGCCCGGCGCAGCGGGCTCGCCGGAGGAAATCATCGCCCACTTCCAGGAAAACCTTGACGTTGTCAACAAGAGCGTGGACGATGTCAACGGCCGCATTGCCGCCCTGTGGCAGGCCAATGCGGACAAGGTGCAGCTGCTGTACAACACAGCCTGCTATTACGCCGCCGTCTATGACCTGCGCCGTATGGCCGCAGTCAAGGGGCAGCACTTCTTCTGCGTCGGCTGGGTCCCGGCGTCAGAGGTGGAGGAGATAGTCGGCAAGGCGCGGGCCATCCGCGGCCTGCGCGTCACGGTGGATGAACCGGAATCCGCCGGCAGGATGACACCCCCCACCAAGCTGAAAAACCCCTGGTGGAGCCGCCCTTTTGAGTTTTTCGTCGAAATGTACGGTCTGCCTGCCTATGGCGAGACAGATGTCACCGGCTTTGTAGCCATCACCTTCACTGTGCTGTTCGGCATGATGTTTGGTGATGTCGGGCAGGGCATTGTGCTGGCGCTGTTCAGCACCTTTATGTGGAAGGTCAAGCACAATGACCTGTTCCACCTGATGATTCCCTGCGGCATTTCGAGCACGATTTTCGGACTGGTTTATGGTTCTCTCTTTGGCTACGAGGAGGCCCTTGACCCGCTTTACCACGCACTGGGCATGGCTGGTAAGCCTGTCTCGGTTATGGATTCCATCACCGGCATCCTGATGGTGGCCGTGTATATCGGCGTTATTCTGGTGCTGGCAGCCATGTGCCTGAATATGTACACCCACGCCCGTCACAAGGAGTGGGGCGAGTTCATCTTTTCGCCCAACGGCGTGGTGGGTATGATTACCTACCTGTGTGGCGTGGATCTGGCCAGCGCCTTTATGGGTGCTGTGACCTTTATGCCGCAGACGCTGGCGGTGGTCGGTATGGTGGCAGGCCTGATTCTGCTGCTCTTTGCCGAGCTGCTGGCCCCGATGGTGGAGGGCAAGCCCTGGAAGCCTGCGGGCGGTATGGGCAACTACCTGATGCAGAGCGTTTTTGAGCTGCTGGAAACGGTGTTGAGCTATCTGTCCAACACCATTTCCTTCCTGCGTGTGGGCGCGTTCGTCATCGTCCACGCCAGTATGATGATGGTTGTCTTTACGCTGGCCGGTACGCCCAACAACATTCTGGTTGTCATTCTGGGCAACATCGTGGTCATCTGTCTGGAGGCGTTGCTGTCCGCCATTCAGGGCATCCGTCTGGAATTCTATGAGATGTTCAGCCGCTGCTACAAGGGCGGCGGGCGCAAGTTCACGGCCTTCAATCTGGCCAAGAACAAAGTGTAAAAAGGAAAGTATAAACTTAAAATTATGGAGGGTTCCGTTATGAAAACCAAGTTCAGCAAGCTGTTTGTTACCATTCTGATTGTTGCCGCCGTGACCTGCTGCGGCGCACTGGGCGTCTTTGCTGCCGACGATACCGCCGACACCGCCGCTGCCACCACCGCCTCCGAGACGGTCAACAATGACAATGACCACAACTCCTCCCTGAGCATCGGTCTGGTGGCCGCTGCTCTGGCAACCGGTCTGGCCGGTATCGGCGGCGGCATGGCCGTTGCCTCCGCAGCGCCTGCTGCTATCGCTGCCAACAGCGAGAACGAAAAGACCTTCGGTAAGAGCCTGATCTTCGTCGCTCTGGGCGAGTCCATTGCTCTGTACGGTCTGGTTATCTCCATCATGATTCTGTCCAAGCTGGTGTAACGCCATGCGGTTCTTTCTCATCAGCGATAACTCCGACGCTATGAACGGCCTGCGTCTGGCGGGCATTGAGGGCACCGTTGCCCGCAGCGAGGCCGATTTGCGCCATGCACTGGCCGACGCCGCCAACCAGCCGGATATCGCCGTGCTGCTGGTCACGGAAAAAATCGCCGAGACCTACACGGCTGTGCTGGACAATGCCCGCGCAGCCGGGGGGCCGCTGCTCATCACCGTGCCCTCCACCGGCGGCGGTGCTGCCGGTAAGGACCGCCTGACCCGCTACATCCGCGAGGCCATCGGCGTCAAGATTTGAGAGGTGTGACCATGAACGAATTAGATACCCGCGCAGAGCGCTTTCTGGCGTCCATCCGCGCTGAGGGCGAGGCAGCCTGCGCCGCAATCCGCGCCGAAACCGAGCGCACGATTGACAGCCAGCTGGAGGAAACGCGCAAGGCCGAAAACACCCGTGTGGAGCGCACCCTGCGCTTTGAGACCGAGCGCGCCCGCACCCGCGCCAACCGCGACCTGAGTGCCGCCCGTATGGCCGCCCGCGCCACGCTGGCCGCCCAGCGCCAGCAGATTGCAGACGAAACCTTTGCCAAGGCGCGTGAGCAGCTGGCCGCCTTTGCCGCCGGTGAAAAATACGCCGCGTGGCTGCAGACCGAGGCCGTTGCGCTGGCCGAGGCTCTGGGCGAGAATGTGGAGCTCTACGCTCGCAAGGCGGATTTGCCGCTGCTGCAGGGCGTGAAGCTGCCCGCAGGCGCTACGCTGACCGCCGATGATACCATCGGAATCGGCGGTCTGAAGGGCAGGAACGCCGCCAAGGGTCTGGCTGCAGACGATACACTGGCGGCGCGTCTGGACGCCCAGCATGAGTGGTTCCTGCAGAACGCCGGGCTGGAAATCAATATTTGAGGGGCAAAGCAATGGAAAATAAAATTTACAGCATCAATGGCCCCGTTGTCACCATCAAGGGCAAAACCAATCTGGAAATGATGGAGATGGTCTATGTCGGCAAGGCACGTCTGGTCGGCGAGGTCATCCGTATGAACGAAAAGGAAACCACCATCCAGGTCTATGAGGAGACTGGCGGCCTGAAGGCAGGGGAGCCGGTCGAGAGCACGGGCGGCCCGCTGTCCGTCACCCTCGGCCCCGGCATCCTGCGCAACATCTATGACGGCATCCAGCGCCCGCTGCCCGCCATCGAGAGCCATATGGGCAGCTTTATCGAGCGCGGCGCCCATGAGCCCTCTCTGGACGAGAGCGCCAAGTGGGACGTGACCGTGACCGTCAAGGCAGGGGAGACCCTGACTCCCGGCCAGATTTACGCCACCTGCCCCGAGACTCCGGCCATCCAGCACCGCTGCATGGTGCCGCCGACGGTTTCCGGTACGGTGACGTGGGTGGCCGACAACGGCAGCTACACCGTCAACGAGCCTGTCGTCAAGCTGACCGACGCCAAGGGCAAGGAGCACACGCTGACCCTGTGCCAGAAGTGGCCCATCCGCCTGCCGCGTCCCTCGGCTGAGCGTATGACCTCGCCCCGCCCGCTGATTACAGGCCAGCGCGTCATTGATACGATGTTCCCGCTGGCCAAGGGCGGCGCGGCGGCCATCCCCGGCGGCTTTGGCACCGGCAAGACGATGACCCAGCACCAGATTGCAAAATGGTGCGACGCCGACATTATCATCTATGTTGGTTGCGGCGAGCGCGGCAACGAGATGACCCAGGCGCTGCAGGAATTCAGCGAGCTGGTTGACCCCCGCACCGGCAAGAGCCTGATGGACCGCACGGTGCTGATTGCCAACACCTCCAATATGCCGGTGGCCGCCCGTGAGGCGTCCATCTACACCGGCATCACGCTGGCGGAGTATTACCGCGATATGGGCTACCACGCCGCCATGATGGCGGACTCCACCTCCCGCTGGGCTGAGGCTCTGCGTGAAATCAGCGGCCGTCTGGAGGAAATGCCCGCCGATGAAGGCTACCCCGCCTACCTGCCCAGCCGTCTGGCCGAGTTCTACGAGCGCGCCGGTTACGTAAAGACGCTGAACGGTGCCGAGGGCTCTGTGTCCGTTATCGGCGCTGTCAGCCCGCAGGGCAATGACTTCTCGGAGCCGGTCACCCAGAACACCAAGCGCTTTACCCGCTGCTTCTGGGCGCTGGATAAGTCTCTGGCCTACGCCCGCCACTATCCCGCTATCAACTGGAACGACTCCTACAGCGAGTATCTGGGCGATCTGGGCGGCTGGTACTATGACAATGTCGGCCACGATTTTATGACCTGCCGTGAGCGCATTGCCAACCTGCTTCTGCAGGAGAACAACCTGATGCAGATTGTCAAGCTGATTGGCTCGGACGTGCTGCCCGATGACCAGAAGCTGACGATTGAGATTGCCCGCGTGATTCGCGTCGGCTTCCTGCAGCAGAACGCTTTCCATGCCGTGGACACCTATGTCCCGCTGGAAAAGCAGCTGAAGATGATGGAAACCATTTTGTATCTGTATGATAAGTGCGCCGCGCTTGTCGCCAAGCAGGTGCCAGTCAGCCGTCTGCTGGCCACCGGCCTGTTTGATGAGCTGGTGCAGATGAAGTATACCGTGCCCAACGACGATTTTACCAAGCTGGACGAGCTGCAGAAGGCAATCGACACCAAGCTGGCTGCCGTGGCACAGGGCTGATGAGGAGGGAATAACATTGATTCTGGAACATATCGGACTTTCCCAAATCAACGGCAGTCTGGTTGTGCTGGATGACGTACCCGGCGTCCAGTACGATGAAATGGTGGAGCTGCATCTGGACGATGGCTCCACCCGCGTCGGCCGTGTTGTCCGTGTGGACGGCGACCGCTGCGTGATTCAGGTGTTTGAGGGCACCCGCGGCCTGAGTCTGGTCAACAACCGCACGGTTATGACCGGCCACCCTATGATGATGGATCTGAGCCCCGAGCTGCTGGGCCGCGTGCTGGACGGTCTGGGCCGCCCCATTGACGGTCTGGGCGATATCTACCCGGTGGCCCGCCGCGATGTCAACGGCGCGCCCATCAACCCGGTCAGCCGTGTCTACCCGCGCAACTACATCCACACCGGCATTTCCTCCATCGACTGCCTGGCCACGCTGATTCGCGGCCAGAAGCTGCCGATTTTCTCCGGCTCCGGCATGAAGCACAATGAGCTGGCAGTCCAGATTGTCCGTCAGGCCAGTGTGGCCGATGGCTCTGACTTCGCCATCGTCTTTGCCGCTATGGGCGTCAAGAATGACGTTGCCTCCTACTTCCGCGAGAGCTTTGAGAGCTGCGGCGCTATGGAGCGTGTGGTCATGCTGCTGAACCTGGCCAATGACCCCATCATTGAGCGTATCATTACCCCCCGTGCCGCGCTGACCGTGGCCGAGTATCTGGCCTTTGACCTGAACAAGAACGTGCTGGTTATCCTGACCGATATGACAAGCTACTGCGAGGCCCTGCGTGAGTTCTCCTCCTCCAAGGGCGAGATTCCCGGCCGTAAGGGCTTCCCGGGCTACCTGTATTCCGATCTGGCCAGCCTGTACGAGCGCGCCGGTATCATCAAGGGCAGCAAGGGCTCTGTGACCCAGATTCCGATTCTGACCATGCCCGGCGATGACATTACCCACCCCATCCCCGACCTGACCGGCTATATCACCGAGGGTCAGATTGTGCTGGACCGCGGTATGGACGCCACCGGCCTCTATCCGCCGGTGTCCGTGCTGCCCAGCCTGTCCCGTCTGATGAAGGACGGCATCGGTGCAGGCTACACGCGTGAGGACCATGTCACGCTGTCCAACCAGCTGTTCGCCTGCTATGCCAAGGTGCAGGATGCCAAGGCACTGGCCAGTGTTATCGGCGAGGAAGAGCTCTCCGAGAGCGATAAGCAGCTGATGGCCTTTGGCCGCGCCTTTGAGCAGGAGTTCATCGGGCAGGGCAACACCGACCGCACGATGGAGCAGACGCTCGATTTGGGCTGGGAGCTGCTGGCCACGCTGCCCCGCAACGCGCTGGACCGCTGCGATGCCGCCACGCTGGATAAATACTACGAGCCCGCCAAGGCGAGAATTGAGAAAGATAAAAGATAATAGATAAAAGATAATAAAAAGTGTGGCGTTTTGGCCGAAAGGCCAAAACAAAATATATTTCAAGCCGCGTCAGCGGCGAACCACCGTATTTATTATCTATTATCTTTTATCTATTATCTAAAGTTAAGGAGTTCACAATGGCACAGCAGGTTTTTCCCACAAAATCAAACCTGATGGCGACCAAGCGCAGTCTGGCACTGGCCACACAGGGCTATGACCTGATGGACCGCAAGCGCAACATTCTGGTGCGTGAGATGATGCAGCTCATCGACCGCGCTGCCGGGATTCAGGACCGCATTTCCGCGGCCTATGCCGAAGCCTATGACGCGCTGAAAAAGGCGAACATCATGCTGGGCTCCGTCGGCGGCTATGCCGCCGGTGTACCGGTGGAGCGCGGGGTGCAGATGAGCACCCGCAGCGTTATGGGTGTGGAGCTGCCCACGCTGAAGCTGAACACCACCGCGCCGCTGGGGTTGTACTATGATTTGGAATCCACCAACGGCACGCTGGACGTGGCCTACCTCAAATTCAATGAGGTCAAGACCCTGACCGTGGAGCTGGCCGAGGTGGAGACCAGCGTTATCCGCCTTGCGCAGGCTATCCAGAAAACCCAGAAGCGTGCAAACGCGCTGGGCAACGTGCAGATACCCCAGATGCAAAAGACCATCAAGTCCATTGACGAGGTCCTGAGCGAGCGCGAGCGCGAGGAGTTCAGCCGCCTGAAGGTTATCAAGGCACAAAAAGAAAAAGAGGAAGCGTAAGGCTTCCGTTTTGACCCGGCCCGGTGCCGGGTCTTTTTTAGTGGAATTTTCACAAAGTGACCGCTACTTTTCTAAATGGCGCTGATAAAAAAATAACGGTATAATTAAGACAGGCTATGAAATCATCGGCCATTACGGCCGATACAATAAAAGGAGAGAAATTCTATGGCAAGTCGCATTGTACTGAACACGATCTCTTATCACGGCCACGGTGCTATCGAGAACATCGTTCCCGAGCTGACCGCCCGCGGCTACACGAAGGCTTTTGTCTGCTCTGACCCCGACCTGATTAAGTTCGGTGTCACCAAGAAGGTTACTGACCTGCTGGATGCTGCCAACTTCGCTTACAGCGTCTACAGCGAGATTAAGCCCAACCCCACCATCCAGAATGTTCAGGACGGCGTTGCTGCCTTCAAGGCTGCCGGTGCAGACTGCATCGTCACCATCGGCGGCGGCTCCTCTATGGATACCGCTAAGGCCATCGGCATCATCATCAACAACCCCGAGTTTGCGGACGTCCGCAGCCTGGAGGGTGTGGCCCCCACCAAGAAGCACGCTGTCTTTACCATCGCAGTGCCCACCACCGCCGGCACCGCTGCTGAGGTTACCATCAACTACGTCATCACCGATGTTGAGAAGAAGCGCAAGTTCGTCTGCGTTGACACCAATGACATCCCCGAGATTGCCGTTGTTGACCCCGATATGATGTCCAGTATGCCCAAGGGCCTGACCGCCGCTACCGGTATGGACGCCCTGACCCACGCCATTGAGGGCTACATCACCAAGGGCCACTGCACCATCTCCGATATGTTCCATCTGGAGGCCATCAAGCTGATTTCCGAGAATCTGCGCGGCGCCGTGCAGAACACCCCGGAGGGCCGCGAGGGTATGGCTCTGGGCCAGTACATCGCTGGTATGGGCTTCTCCAATGTGGGCTTAGGCATTGTCCACAGCATGGCACACGGCCTGTCCGCCCTGTATGACACCCCCCATGGCGTTGCCTGCGCCATCATCCTGCCCACCGGTCTGGAGTACAACAAGACCGTTGCAGGCGAGCGTTACCGCGCAGTCGGCAAGGCTATGGGCGTTACCGGCATTGACGAGATGAACGATGCCGAGGCTGCCGATGCAACGATTGCCGCCGTCAAGAAGCTCTCTGCCGATGTCGGCATCCCCGCCGACCTGAAGGGCATCCTGAAGGAGGAGGACGTCCAGTTCCTGGCTGAGTCCGCCTTTGCAGACGCCTGCTGCCCCGGCAACCCCCGCGACACCAGCGTGGAGGAAATCAAGGAGCTGTACCGCGGCCTGCTGTAATTGATAATCGCATAAAGTAAGAGGGAAGCTGCCCGCAAGAGCAGCCTCCCTCTTTTTGTTTGTGCAGGACTGCATAAAAACAGCCCCGGAGGCACAGCCTCCGGGGCAATCTTGTGGTGCAGATACTCATAAGAGATTTAGTAAAGTTTCATCGGCAGACGCAATCGTATTCAAATTTTGAACATTCGCACTTGTTGTAGTTATGGCATTCCTTATGGTGATTCCCGCCCTTGCATAAGAGAAGAGCGCTCTGAACGAACAAAACTGAAAAGAGGAGCCACACAAAACGGTGGCTCCTCTTTCCCATTATAAGTTTTACATGGTCTAACCTAACGAATACAGGAAATTCAGGTACGGCAGGAAAGGGAAAACTTTAGAATTTTAAAATTAGGTAAAGCAAACGGTGAGTAATGAACAAATTCGCTGTACTACACAGTAAACCACGTTATACATTGGTGGAAGAAATCGGTGACGAAATCTCAACTGTTGGGAAACCCATTCCTTTGATTTCGCTTTGCAAAGTATCCCAGTCAGAACGACTAAACAGCGAAGATGGAATATAAATACTATCGCTAAAAGAAAGATTGCTTTTATATAAATTTTGCAGAATATCAAAATTTGAAAACGTAGCGGTAATCTTTTTAGGATTTTTAAGTGCGAGGATCATTATAAAATCACTGGCAATAAAAAGGCATAGAAGTTTTTCTTTGGATAGGACATTGAGCGGCTGATCATTAAATGGTCTGTACAAGTGGTTGTGAAGTATAGAATTGTCGCTTCGGAATTCAACATACTGTCTGCAGTATGAGTCAGCAGCAGAAAAGCGACGGAAATTTCTTTTTAGAATAAATTTATACCATAAGTTATTTGCCCATATAAAGTAAAATCGTGAATTGTATAATAAGAATATGGATAAAAGAAGAACACAGACGATAAAAAAGATGAACGCATATTGTGAGCCATATTCAGGCGATGCGAAAAGAATTGGAATTTCGGTACTATAGGATATGAACAGAAATCCAATTATAGCAGAAATAATAAACGATAAAAAGCGAGGAAAAGTTGACCATTTCGATAATAGGATGGTTTGAAGAGACGGCTCTACAATGGTCGAAAGATACATATGCGGTGGCATTTCGGAAATGCATTTAATACCATCAAGGCTACGAATAATTTGACCGCTGCTTGTCATAAAAGAACAACTCCTTTTTATAAGTAATAATAAAAAATAACAAAATAAAGATACAATTCTCTTTATTTAGTGAACGTTCAAAAAGCACCTGACGAGGTGTAAGAACAACACAAAGAATCTTGATTTAATGCTATCATTTGTACCATTCAATGTCAAGATTTTTAACAGGTCTTAGGGTGACCTTAAATTGCCGTTTGTATGATGTGGATATAAAAATGGTCTGCTTGCCGTTACAATGTATTTACGGTAGACACACGCAAAGGGCGCATCTGTGAAATATATTACAAAACCTGTATAAACAAAAAAGCGAGGGACATCCCTAGCCGTACATCAAATTATATAGAAAAACAAAAATCGAGTGTCCATAGGTCAAATACCTTATGAACACTCGATATAATCGAGGTGACAGGACTCGAACCTGCGGCCTCGTGGTCCCAAACCACGCGCGCTACCAACTGCGCAACACCTCGTTCTTATAACTTACCTATTATAATACACGTGCGGCGTGCGCGTCAAGCCCCGGCGTGTGCTTTTTTATAGCACTTTTTTATAGCACTTTGCGGGGCACAGGCTGCAAAAAAGCCTCCCGGTGAAGGGAGGCCGGAGGTTACTTCATATTTTTCCGCAGGGTGGCCAGCAGGGTGTCCACGCTGATGGGTTTGGCAATGTGGTCATTCATACCGGCCTCAAAGGCGCGCTGCTTGTCCTCCTCAAAGGCGTTGGCGGTCATGGCGATGATGGGCAGCCCGGCGCGGTCATCCGGCATGGCGCGGATGGCGCGGGCGGCGGCATAGCCGTCCATATTGGGCATCTGAATATCCATCAGCACGGCGGCGTAATACCCGGCGGGCTTGCTCTGCAGCAGTTCCAGACATTGCAGGCCGTCCGCGGCGCGGTCAACCAATATTCCGTTCTCCTGCAGGAAGGTAATTGTAATCTCGGCGTTGAGGTCATTGTCCTCGGCCAGAAGAAGGTGCTTGCCCGCCAGCTCGGCGGCGGGGTTGGCGGCCTGTGCCCGGCGGCGGGGCAGCTGCTCCTCGGTGGCGATGGGGAAGGGGAGAATGACCGTGAAGGTGGAACCAACGCCCGACTTGCTCGTTACATCAATCGTGCCGTGCATGAGCTGCACAAGCGATTTCACGATCGGCAGGCCAAGGCCGGTGCCCACAACATGGCTCTCGGTGCTGGTGTGCTCACGGGAAAATTCCTCAAAGATGTGGGGCAGATATTCCTCACTCATACCGATGCCGTCATCCTGCACAACAACCTTGTAGCGCAGGGTGCCGGGCTCCTCGCCGGGAAGCTCGGTCATGGAAAAGCTGACGTGGCCGCCCTCGGGGGTGTACTTGATGGCGTTGCTGAGGATATTCAGGAAAACTTCGCGCACCTTCGTGCGGTCGCTGAGCACATAGGGGTGCTCAATATGTACGGTGGACTTTGTCTCGATGTGCTTTTCCGCGGCCAGCGGGTCAAAGACGGCCGACAGGGATTCCACCAGCTCCCGCACGTCCGAGGGCTCCGGTTTCAGCGTGGCCTTGCCGCTTTCAATGCGGGCCATTTCCAGCACATAGTTGATAAGGGAAAGCAAAAAATCGCTGGAGGAGCGTATTTTTCCCAGATAATCGCGGGCGCGCTCCGGCTCGTCCAGATGGTCCTCCAGCAGCTGGGCGTAGCCGATGATGGCGTTCATCGGGGTGCGGATGTCGTGGCTCATATTGAACAGAAACCGCGTTTTGGCTGCGTTGGCGGCTTGCGCCTCGCGGGCGGATTTCTCCAGCTCGGCAGCGTGCACGGTGTCTTTATAGCGGCGCAGCGCGGTCTGCCAGTAGCCCAGCGCAATCAACGCGGGCAGCACAAACAGGATGATAACCTCAAACGCCAGTATCGTGGGGGTAATCCACCCGGCCTTGGGGCGTATCTCAAAATACCACGTGTCATTGGGCACCGCGCAGGCAACCTCATAGCAGTCACCGCCCACAGGGGTGTCACCCTGCGCAATGACCACGTGCTCGCCCTCGTGGCCGGCTTTCCAAATCAGGTATTCATAGGAGGCGTTCTGCAGCTTGTCAATCTGGATTTTGTCAAGAAAGCTCTCCCAGTCCAGCACCAGCATGGAAAAGCCCCAGAACTTCTGGTTTCCGCTTTCATCGGCGGTGTAGATGGGGTCAAACAGCAGCGCGCCGGTGCCGCCCTGCACCAGCTCAAATGGGCCGGCAATCGTGTACTGGCCGCTTTCCTTGGCGAGGTTGGCCTCGACCTTGCGCTCCGAGTGCTGCAAGAAATTGAGCCCGATGGCGTCCACGTTGCCCGCAAGGGGATAGACGTTCTGCACCACGCCGCCGGGGGCCAGCTCAATGGCCTTGATGACGCCGTCCTCATCGGACATCAGCTCGGACAGGGAGGCAAACTCCTGATTGCTGATGGTGTAGCCGCTGCTGACGATATTCTTCAGCAAATCAGATTCGGCAAGGTAGCGGTTGAGCTGTGCCTCCACATTGGCAACGGTGGATTCCGCCGTGTAGGCGGCCTTGAGCTGCTCCTGCTGCTTGGTGGTGTGGTTGAATAGGGCAAGGGCAGCGGCCAGCAGCAGAAAGCAGAGCAAAAAGACAAGATTCGCCCGCCGCTGTATGGCCGTCTGTTTGTGTTCTTGTTTCATATATAGTACACTCTTACGTAAAATTCTAGAATAAGGGCAAATATATGTTCATTATAGTAAATCCTGGGGGAATTTGCAAGGGATTTGCCAGGCAGGAACACAAATAAATAGCTTTCCGGTAGGAAAAAGAACTTTACAACACGGCGAGCCGCAGCAGGCCCAGCATCAGCAGGTGCGCGGGATAGAACGCATAGAAGAACCATTTATAAAAGGTACGTCCGTGCCCGGTGCGCTGGCCGTTGTACAGGTACAGAATAAAGAAGCCGGAGACAAGAATCGGCAAACCGCAGCCGAGGGCATCCGCCAGCAGCCCGCTGCCCAGCCACGCCATACCGCCGTACAGCAGGGCGGCAATGACAAAGGCGAGCTTTTTGCGCGGGCGGGAAGCCCCGGCCCACGAAAAGAGCAGCGTAAACACCGGGGCCAGCAGTGCCCAGTCACAGAACAGCGAGGCGCAGATTAGCAGCACGATGGCCGCGCCGCGCAGGATGGGGTCGGAGACTTTTTCCTGCACCAGCAGAATCAGAAAGCAGAGCAGCAGGGTGAACAGCATATTGAACTGTACAAAGCCCGCCATGCCATTTTCCGGGAAGGCCAGCTGGTAGGGCAGCTGGGCCAGCACTGCAAACCCCAGCAGCCGCCCGGCGTAGCGCCGCTTGGAGTGGGTGTAGCCGTACCCCTCGACAAGAAAATAGCACATTGTCACGGCGGTAAAGTAGCCGATGTACAAAAACAGATTGGTAAGCGGCGCCCCGGCGGGCAGCAGTGCATTGGCAATATGGTTCAGCAGCATGGTAAGCATGGCCAGCATTTTGATGGAATCGCGTGACATAAGGAAAACCTCTTTTTTGCAAAATAACGAGCAGCTGCTCTACAGTATACCACGAGAAACCGCCGGCCGTCATTGCAGAAAATGCACTTTTTTCGCGCTCCGTGCTTTCTTTCTTGCCACAGCTGCGTTATAATAAAACCCGGTGAAAGGAAGTTATAGGAAGATGAAAGAGTCAACACAGTTCAGCCGCAAGGTGCTCTGCGATGGTATGCGTGACGGCTTCCCCATAGCGCTGGGGTATTTTGCGGTCTCCTTCTCGCTGGGCATTGCGGCGCGCAATGCGGGGCTTACCCCGATGCAGGGCTTCTGGGCCAGCCTGCTCAACAACGCCTCGGCGGGGGAGTATGCAGCCTTTACGCTGATTGCCGCAAGGGCCACCTACTGGGAGGTGGCTGTCATTACCCTGATTGCCAATGCACGGTATCTGCTTATGAGCTGCGCGCTGGCCCAGCGGTTTGCGCCCGAAACGCCGTTTTTCCACCGGCTGCTCATCGGCTACGATGTCACGGATGAGCTGTTCGGCATCACGATTGCGCGGCCCGGGCCGCTGAACCCCTACTATACCTACGGCGCCATCCTGCTGGCGGCCCCCGCGTGGGCCATCGGCACGGCACTGGGGATTCTGGCGGGCAACGCGCTGCCCCTGCGCATTGTCAGCGCGCTGAGTGTGGCGCTGTACGGTATGTTCCTGGCCATCATCATCCCCCCGGCGCGGAAAAACCGCATTGTGGCGGCGCTGGTGCTCCTCAGCTTTGCGCTGAGCTTCGCCTGCAACTATCTGCCGGGTGTGTCGGCGCTGAGTGACGGCACCCGCACCATCATCCTGACGGTGGTTATCTCCGCCGCAGCGGCGGTGCTGTTCCCGGTTAAGCAGGAGGAGACGGCCCAATGAACAACTACATTTATATAGCGGTTATGGCGCTGGTGTCCTACACCATCCGCATCCTGCCGCTTACCCTGATTCGCAAGCCCATCAAGAACCAGTTCATTCAGTCTTTTTTGTACTATGTGCCCTATGTCACGCTGGCGGTTATGACCTTCCCGGCCATCATCGCGGCCACCCAGACGCCGATTTCCGGCGCGGTGGCGCTGGCCGCGGGCATTGTTGCCGCATGGTGCGGTGCCGGGCTGTTCCCGGTGTCGGTCATCTGCTGCGTGTTGGTGTTTGTGATTGAGCTGTTTGTATAAAAGGCGGGCGGCCAATGGCCGCCCTTTTACTTCGCTGTATGAGGAAAACTTATGATTGACGCCATAAAAATCCGCGGGGCGCGGGTGCACAACCTGAAAAATATTGACGTGGATGTGCCGCTGAACAAGATTGTCGGCATTGCGGGTGTGTCCGGTTCCGGCAAGTCCTCGCTGGCGCTGGGTGTGCTCTATGCCGAGGGCTCGCGCCGGTATCTGGACGCGCTCTCTACCTACACCCGCCGCCGTATGACGCAGGCCGCCAAGGCACAGGTGGATGAGGTGCTCTACGTCCCGGCGGCGCTGGCGCTGCACCAGCGGCCCGGCGTGCCGGGTATCCGCAGCACCTTCGGCACAGGAACCGAGCTGCTGAACAGCCTGCGGCTGATGTTCTCCCGTCTCGCCAGCCACCGCTGCCCCAATGGGCATTACATCCCGCCGACGCTGAACGTGGCGGCAGAGCAGCCCATCTACTGCCCGGAATGTGGGGCGCGGGTCCACGCACCGTCCGCCGAGGAGCTCGCCTTCAACAGCCAGGGTGCCTGCCGCACCTGTGACGGAACCGGGCTGGTGCGCACTGTGGACCGCACCACCCTTGTGCCGGACGACTCCCTCACGATTGATGAAGGCGCTGTCGCCCCATGGAACAGCCTGATGTGGTCATTGATGACCGACGTCTGCCGCGCAATGGGCGTGCGCACCGATGTGCCGTTCCGGGAGCTGACCGACCGGGAAAAGGATATTGTGTTCAACGGCCCGGCGGAGAAAAAGCATATCTTCTACAAGGCCAAGAACACCCCGGAGGCCGGGGAGCTCGACTTTACCTATTTCAACGCGGTTTACACGGTGGAAAATGCTCTGGCCAAGGTCAAGGACGAGAAGGGTATGAAGCGGGTGGAAAAGTTCCTGCGCACCGATGTCTGCCCTGACTGCGGCGGCTCGCGCCTGTCGGAGGCGGCCCGCGCACCGCGGCTGCGGGGCATTGGCCTGGACGAGGCTTGCAAAATGACGCTGACCGCCCTGTGCGACTGGGTGGACGGCGTACCCGCCAGCCTGCCGCCCGAAATGCGCCCGATGGCCGAGAGCATCTGCGAGTCCTTCCGCGTTGGGGCCAAGCGGCTGATGGATTTAGGGCTGGACTATCTGACGCTCGACCGTGCCTCATCCACCCTTTCCACAGGGGAGCGCCAGCGGATGCAGCTGGCCCGCGCCGTGCGCAACCGCACCACTGGCGTGCTCTATGTGCTGGATGAGCCGTCCATCGGGCTGCACCCCTCCAACATCGTGGGGCTGAACGGTGTGATGCACGATTTGATTGCGGACGGCAACTCGGTGGTGCTGGTTGACCATGATACCCAGGTGCTGGCGGAATCCGATTGGCTGATTGAGATGGGCCCCGAGGCGGGCGCAGGCGGCGGGCGCGTCATTGCACAGGGGACGGTGGCCGACCTGACCGCGAACTCGGCATCCCAGATAGGCCCCTTTCTGAGCGGGGCAGGGAACGCCGCCCCCGCAGACTGCCCGGCGGAGGAGCTTTTCGCCGAGGGGTGCATCCGGCTTTCGACTGGTGCCATCCACACGGTAAAGCCGCTGGAGGTGACGCTTCCCAAGGGCCGCCTGACCGTGGTGACGGGGGTCTCCGGCTCCGGCAAGACCACGCTGATACTGGAAAGCCTTGTCCCGGCGCTGGCGGCACAGGCGGCGGGCAGCGCCCTGCCTGCCCACGTGAAGGCGGTGCAGGCAGAAGGCATCCGTCAGGTCAAGCTGATTGACGCAACGCCCATCGGCATCAATGTGCGCTCCACAGTAGCAACCTATGCCAACGTCCATGACGAGCTGCGCAAGGTTTTTGCCCGCACCGCCGATGCGAAGCGCCTTGGCTATAAGGCGGGCGATTTCTCCTACAACACCGGCAAGCTGCGCTGCCCGGTCTGCGATGGCACAGGCGTTATCAGTCTGGATGTGCAGTTCCTGCCGGATGTGGAGATCCCTTGCACCGAGTGCCGCGGCTCCCGCTACAGCCGGGACGCGGACGAGATACGGCACGAGAACAAGCACGGCGGCAGCTACACTCTGCCGGAGCTGATGGATATGGACATCAACACGGCGCTGAAGGCCTGCACGGATTTGAAGCTGGTGACCCAACGCCTGCAGGTGCTGCAGGATTTGGGCCTGGGCTACCTGACCCTTGGCGAGGAGACGCCCAGCCTTTCCGGCGGCGAGGCACAGCGGCTGAAGCTGGCCAGCGAGATGGGCCGTGCCCAGCATGACACGGTGTTTGTCTTTGATGAGCCGACCATCGGCCTGCACCCGCTGGATGTGCGCACCCTGCTGGGGGTGTTCCGCACGCTGATCGCCAACGGTGCAACGGTGGTGGTCATTGAGCATGATCTGGACGTAATCCGCAGCGCGGATTATATCATTGATATGGGCCCCGGCGGCGGGGAGGAGGGCGGCCGGATTGTGGCCGCAGGCACCCCCGCGCAGATTAAAGCAACCCCGGAGAGCCGGACAGGACGCTATATCTGAAGAAAGCCAGCAGAGGAAAACGTGATTTTCCTCTGCCGGCTTTTTCTTTGTATATTCTGCACAAAAAATGCACGCTAATTTTGGTGAACGAAAATGAATGAAACTGATTGAATTTGACGGAAAACCTGCTATAATAAAGCCATAGTCAATCATGAAACGTCATAAATCACCAAAATCGCTCAATCAAGACCGGGAAAGGAGCACCAAGCACTATGTTAGCCGAAGAACGCTTTGCCCTGATTCTGAACTTGCTGGCGGAAAAACGCACCGCCACCGTGCAGGAGCTGTGCGAGGCACTGAACGCCAGTGAATCCACCATCCGCCGCGATCTGACCGAGCTTGACCGGCAAGGGCGGCTGAACAAGGTACACGGCGGCGCAACGCTGCCGGACGGCCAGTTTCTGGCCGATGAGCCGACCATGACCGATAAGGAGAGCCTGGCGGTCGGCCAGAAGCGCAGCATTGCGCAGGCCGCAGCCAGCCTGATTCGCGCCAGCGACTTTGTCTACATTGACGCAGGCTCTACCACGCTGGCAATGGTCCGGGCGCTGGGCGGCCCCGCGCTGGACGCCCACTATGTGACCAACGGCATCGCCCATGCGCGGCTGCTGGCACAGAAAAGCTGCCATGTCTGCGTGCCCGGCGGGCTGCTGCGCCCCCGCACCGAGGCCATCATCGGCGCGGCGACGATTACCTCGCTGCAGCAGTTCAACTTCACAAAGGCTTTTCTGGGTGCCAACGGTGTGGCGTTGAACGCAGGCTTCACAACGCCTGACCCGGAGGAGGCCGCCGTCAAGGCCGCCGCGGCCCGCCGTGCGAGGGAAACGTGGTTTCTGGTGGATGATTCCAAATTCGGGCGCATCTACCCGGCGGTCATCAGCGAGCTATACGGCGGTGCGATTCTGACAAACCGCTGCCCAGAACCGAAATACAAACAGCTGACACTGGTAAAGGAGACAGAGCTATGATTTACACAGTGACCTTCAATCCGGCCATTGACTACGTTGTGCGGCTTGACCGCGAACTGAAGGTGGGGGATGTCAACCGCGCCAGAGGTGAGGACTGCGTGCTGGGCGGCAAGGGCATCAATGTGTCCGGCGTGCTGGCCGAACTTGGCTGCGAGAGCGTGGCCCTCGGCTTTGTGGCGGGGGAGACCGGTGCCTGGCTGGAGCGCGGTCTGGCCGCGCAGGGGCTGAAAACCGATTTCGTCCATCTGGAGCACGGTATGACGCGCATCAACGTAAAAATCAAGGCCGAGAAGGAGACCGAGCTGAACGGCGCGGGCCCCGACATCCCGGAAGGCGCCATGCAGGCGCTGGAGACAAAGCTCGACCGGCTGCAGAAGGATGACATTCTGATACTGGCGGGTAGCATCCCGGCCAGTCTGGCCCAGACCACCTATGAGCGCCTGCTGGCCCGGTTGGAGGGGCGCGGCGTCCGTGCTGTGGTAGATGCCACACGCGATTTGCTTGTAAATGTGCTGCGCTACCGCCCCTTCCTCATCAAGCCCAACAACCATGAGCTGAGCGAGATTGTGGGCATCAAGCTGACGAACGATAACGAGGTTGTTACGGCGGCAAAAATGCTGCAGGAGAAGGGCGCACGCAACGTGCTGGTCAGCATGGCGGGCGATGGTGCGCTGCTGCTGGACGAGCAGGGCGGCGTCCACCGCATCGGCTGCCCCAAGGGAACGGTGGTCAACAGCGTTGGCGCGGGGGACAGCATGGTGGCCGGTTTTGTGGCGGGCTACCAGCAAAGCGGCGGCAATTATGACACGGCGCTGCGCCTTGGCACGGCCTGCGGCAGTGCCACAGCCTTCAGTCTGGGGCTGGCCACGCGGCAGGATATTGAGAAGCTGCTCAAAACCATTTGAGTTAAGTATATAAAGAAGGAGACCTTACTTATGCGTATCACGGAACTGTTCACTGCCCAGTCCATCGCGTTGGATATTGCTGCGCCGGATCAGGCGGCTATCCTTGACAAGCTCGTTGCACTGCAGGAAACCCACGGCAACATTACCGATGCGGACGCCTACAAAAAGGCCCTCTACGCCCGCGAAGCGGAGGCGTCCACCTATGTGGACAACGGCATCACGGTGCCGCACGCCCGCGCCGCCTGCGTGACCCGCCCCAGCCTTGCGGCGCTGCGGCTGAGCAGCCCGGTCCAGTATAACCCCGACGATGAGGGCAAGACTGATCTGCTATTTGCCATTGCCGCGCCGGAAAACGGCAGCCTGCACATTGATATGCTGGCGCGTATGATGCAGATGCTGATGAACGAGGACTTTGTGGCCAAACTGCGCGCCGCCAGAACTCCCGCAGAGTTTCTGGATGCCATTGACGCGCAGGAGGAGGCCCAGTTCGGGGAGGAGAGCTTCACCCAGCAGGAAATCCCCCAGAATGGCTACCGCGTGCTGGCGGTCACAGCCTGCCCCAACGGCATTGCCCACACCTATATGGCGGCGGAGGCCCTGACCAAGATGGGCGATAAGCTGGGTCTGCCCACCAAGGTGGAAACCAACGGCTCGGACGGTGCCAAGAACGTGCTGACGGCAGAGGAAATCGCCGCCTGCGACGGCATTATTATTGCGGCGGACAAGAACGTCGAGACCGCCCGCTTTGACGGCAAACCGGTCATCTTTGCCCGCGTGGATGACGGCATCCATAAGCCGGAGGAGCTCATCAAGAAGATTGCCCACGGCGAAGCCCCCATCTACCACGCCGAGGCCGGGGCCAAGACCCAGCAGAGCGCGGGCGGCGCAAACGATACCTTTGCCCACAGCCTGTACAAGCACCTGATGAACGGTGTTTCCCATATGCTGCCCTTCGTTGTGGGCGGCGGCATTATGATTGCGCTGGCCTTCCTGCTGGACGATTACACGATTGACCCATCCAACTTCGGTATGAACACGCCTGTGGCAGCCTTCTTCAAGACGGTCGGCAGTGCGGCCTTCGGCTATATGCTGCCCATTCTGGCGGGCTTTATCGCTATGTCCATCGCGGATCGCCCGGGTCTGGCTGTCGGCTTTGCGGGCGGCGTGCTGGCTATGAACGGCACCAACTTTGCAGGGTTGGCCAGCGGCGAGACCACCGGCATTTCCGGCGGCTTCCTGGCGGCACTGCTGGCCGGCTTTGCAGCGGGCTATATCGTCCAGTTCCTCAAGAAAATCACCGAGAAGCTGCCCGCCAGTCTGAACGGCATCCGCCCGATGTTGATTTACCCGCTGGGCGGTATCCTCGTCACCGGTCTGGTTATGTGCGGCGTCAACCCGGTTATGGGCATCATCAACACGGCAATGACCGACTGGCTGAAAGCGATGGGCGGCACGTCCAAGGTGCTGCTGGGCGCGATTGTGGCCGGTATGATGAGCATTGATATGGGCGGCCCCTTCAACAAGGCAGCTTACGTTTTTGGCACAGCGGCACTGGCCATGGGCAACTACGAGGTTATGGCTGCGGTTATGGTCGGCGGTATGGTTCCGCCCATCGCGATTGCACTGTCCACCACCTTCTGCCCCAAGAAGTGGAGCCCCGATGAGCGCCGCAACGGCATCGTCAACTACGTTATGGGCCTCTGCTTCGTCACTGAAGGCGCAATCCCTTATGCGGCGGCTGACCCGCTGCGCGTCCTGCCCAGCTGCATCATCGGCTCGGCACTGTCCGGTGCACTGTCTATGGTGTTTGGCTGCGCCCTGCGTGCCCCGCACGGCGGCATCTTCGTGTTCCCGGTCGTTGACCATGCGCTGCTCTACGTTGTGGCGCTGGCCGTCGGCAGCGCGGTGGGTGCTGTCATCCTGAGCCTGCTCAAGAAGGACTACGTAGAAGAATAACACGCTGTTGTACGAAGGCCGCCCCGGACGGGGCGGCCTTTTGGCATAGACTACCCAAATGCGCCGGGCTGTGCTATAATAAAAACAATACCGACACAAACGAGGAGACACACTATGCAGACAGGATTCACCCCCGGGGCGGAAATTCCATTTGAGGGCGCGGAAAATTTCCGTGAACTGGGCGGCTACCCCACGGCCGATGGGCGGCATGTCAGGCGCGGCCTGCTCTACCGCGGCGGCAATCTGGATACGTTGACCAGCGCTGCCGACCGGGCAAAGCTGGAGGGCCTCGGCCTGAAGGAAATTCTGGATTTGCGCAGTGAAGGGGAGAGCGACCAGCACCCGGACCCCGCGGTGCGCGGGGCCCACTACCAGCGGGTCTGTGGTATGCGCAACGCCGATGGCAGCGAGATGGACTTTTCCAGTCGTGGCATTGCGCGGATACAGCAGGAGAAGGACGCCTATGAGCGCAGTGTCGGCCACCCGGTACACGATTTTTACTGGTTCAGTGTACTATACGCACAGATGCCTTTTGGCAACCCGGCCTACCGCGCACTGTTTGCGCTGCTGGAGCAGCGCCGTGTGCCGCTGCTGTTCCACTGCTCCTGCGGCAAGGACCGCACCGGCATCGGGGCAATGCTGATTCTGCTGGCGCTGGGGGTATCGCGGGAGGACGCGCTGGCCGACTATATGCTGACAAACCGCTACCGCCGGAAAATCATTGAGTGCTTTCTGGCCGATAAGCCCGCCGATGAGCGGGAGCTGCTGCTGCCGGTTGAGGGCGTCAGTGAGCCGATGGGCGCGGGGGCGATTGATGCAATTTTGCAGCGCTACCCCAGCTATGAAGCCTACTTTGCGGCAGAGTTCGGCCTGACCGCCGACAAGCTGGCGGCGATGCGGGACTTTTATCTGGAATAAAAAACAGCTCCCTTGCGGCAGGGAGCTGTTTTGCTATAGACTGTTGGCAGGCATCAGCCCAAGCTGATGCCCATGGCGCGGGCAACGTTGAGCATATCGCAGTCACCGGGCACGCCGCGGGTCTTACCGGCAATGTCGGCCAGCGGGTTGGCGGTTACGTGGCGGTTGACCATGGCAACGGTCACGCCGTAGTGCTCGTCCGCAACCAGACCGGCCGCATAGGAGCCAAACTGGGTGGCCAGCACGCGGTCATAGGCGCTGGGACTGCCGCCGCGCTGCATATGGCCGGGCACGCAGATGCGGGTCTCGGCGCCGGTCATCTCCTCAATCTGTTTGGCAATGCGGGCGGTGGCGGTGGTGTAACCGGCCTCGGCGCGTTTGGCGGTCCACTCCTTGCGCTTCATCTTGGCCTCCTCCAGCGAGAACGCGCCCTCGGCCACAGCCAGAATCGAGAAGTTCTTGCCAGCCTTGGCGCGGTTCTCCACGGCAGTGGCTACCTTCTTGATGTCATAGGGCAGCTCGGGCAGCAGGATGATGTCTGCGCCGCCCGCAATACCGGCGTACAGCGTCAGCCAGCCCGCCTTGTTGCCCATAATTTCAATGCACATCACGCGGCTGTGGCTGCCCGCCGTGGTGTGGATGCGGTCGATGACCTCGGTGGCAATGTCCACTGCCGTGTGGAAACCGAAGGTAACGTCGGTACCGTAGATATCATTGTCGATGGTCTTGGGCAGGCCAATGATGTTCAGCCCCTCCTGACTGAGGAGGTTTGCCGTCTTGTGGGTGCCGTTGCCGCCTAAGCAGAGCAGGCAGTCCAGCTTGGCAGCGCGGTAGTTTTTCTTCATCGCGGCAACCTTGTCCACCTTGTCGTCCTCGACCACGCGCATCTTCTTGAAGGGGGTACGCTTGGTGCCCAGAATGGTGCCGCCCACGGTCAGGATGCCGGAAAATTCGTCCGGGGACATCTCGCGGTAGTTACCGTTGATAAGGCCGTCATAGCCGTTCATAATGCCTACAATTTCGACCTTGTCACCCATGCGGTGGTACAGCGCCTTGGCCACGCCGCGCAGCGTGGCGTTCAAACCGGGGCAGTCGCCGCCGGAAGTCAGAATACCAACACGAATTGCCATAGTAAAACCCTCCTGATGCAGAATTTTAGTATACTATAAATGTACGCTAACCGAAACCGTATGTCAAGAAAAGATTTTCCGCGCTGCTGTGTGCAAAACGGACTTTTTTGAAAAAACTTTAAAAAAATTCAAAAAAGGGCTTGCAATTTGCGTGGCGCTTTGCTATAATAACATACGTCGCCGGGAGACACGGCGGATACAAAACAAAATATGGGAGCTTTCCCGAGTGGCCAATGGGGACAGACTGTAAATCTGCTGCTTAATGCTTCGGTGGTTCGAATCCACCAGCTCCCACCAAAAGACTGTGACAAAAAAGATGTCACAGTCTTTTTTCTTTGCTGTATCGTCGAAAATCAGCGATTTCGCCAACCAATTTTTGAACACGGTTTTACAGTGTTGTCCAACCATTTTAGTGCGGTTTTCCCAACTTGATGCCCACTTTTCCTGCCGCTTTCCGGAATTTGGCAGGGGAGAGGGCAATTTTTTTGAGAAAAAACAGAATAAATCCTGCTGTTTTCAGAATGTTTTCAATTTCCCGCAGCCAATTTCCCATTGGACGCGATTTTTTCGTTTTTTGCAGTTGCTGGCAAAATGGAAACTGCACGCACTTTCATTCCTTTCCCCATTATGCGAATGTGTCGCCCTGCGTGCCGGCGGGCAAAACGGTGCAGTGGACCATTTTTAGAGCGCAAGTCCCTCCACGGCCTGATTGGCCGGAAAAGGGGACTGTACCATCTCCTTCGGGGCTGGCTCATGCGTCGCGCAAGCGCTTGCATTCGCCTCGCGGGGACCGGTCGCTAATTGTGCACCATACTGAAAAATCCGAACGCATACTTTTTGTAGATGCGTTCGGATTTGTGTTTTTGTAGGTTTGGTGATGTGATTGTGATTACACCCGATAATGTCACAGAACTTATGGGGTACCCATCGGAAGGCTTTTGAAAGGCCAAGAGGGATATCTGTCGCCATTTTTGTGAAAGGTAGATACCGCGTTGTAACAAAATGTGATTATTCTTTCTCGCTTCGGCGTAAAGAAACAAAATGATACAATAAATTGAAAAAGGGCGACCTTTTGTCATTGTGGAATACAAAGGAATACTCTATCATTGAATTGTTGGAATTGCACGAATTCGTGCTTTGATTGTTGAGAATAACTGATGAAATGATAAGGAGGATAATGATGCACAAGTCTGTCTGTGTGAAAAATCCGGACGCAATTACACTGCGGGACTGTTTCGGCGCAACGGTGCTGTCTACTGTAAATGGTCTGTGTACCGTGTTTATGTCCAGTATGTTTATGCAGTATATGACCGACTACGCCGGGCTGGGCGCTATGGGGGCGACCTTGGCCACATCGCTTCTTCTGTTTGCGCGAATCTTTGATGCCGTGGATGATCCCATTCAGGGATTTTTGATGGATCGCGGAAAACGAACCAAAATCGGAAAGTACAAGCCTTTTTTTCTCCTCAGCATACTGTTGACCGGCATTGGCTGTGTATGTCTCTACTCGTTCCCGTCCGAGTTGGCGTCCAAGCCCGTAATGGTTGTTGTGTGGGTTATCGTTTTCTACTTTTTGTTTGATGTGGGAACATCCTTTTATAAGGATAATCTTTTGTTCCGAACGATGACCAATGATCCCAACGAACGTTCCAAGCTGGTTATCGGACCGCGGGTTTGGACCATGATCCTGGGCGTCGTTACGTCCGCCTTTACGGCTGTGCTGGTTGCGGTCAACGAACGTGTGGGCAACTATCACGACTCATTTGCCATCCTGATCACCGGTATTGTTGGTGCAGCGATGGTGCTCTCCCTTATTGGCTGGTTCCTTGTCAAGGAAAAGCACTGTGTGCAGGAAGAAAAGGCAGAGCCGGTAAAGTTCAAGGACTTCTTTCTTCTGTTCAAAGAGAACAAGCCGATGGTGGTCTACTATTTGAAATGCATCTTTTCCGGTTTTATCTGGTCCCTTATTTTTGCCACGCCTGCGTATTACATAAAATGGGGATTCTGCACGGATTTGACCACCGGCGTCACAAACATGGAGCAGTATGGTGTCCTCAACGGCATTTCTTCCATGATGATGCTCATACCGCTGCTGGTTGGTGCAGTTATTGGTCGTCCGCTCTTGAAGCTCTTTAAGAACAACCCAATCAAAATGACTTGTTTCCTTCTGGTTGTGCAGTCTGTCGGCGGGGCGGTCCTGTTTATTACCCAGATGGCGGGTCTGCTTACGAAGGTTCCTGCGCTGTTCTTCGTTACCCTGTTCATCATGGCAGTGGGGGTGGGAACTGACTTTGTCCCGCAATCCATGGTGGAAATGGAGATTATGGACTACAACATTTACAAAACCGGCAAGGATCGTTCTGCCTTGACAATGGTTGCCGGCGGTTTCATTGTCAAAGCCCAGGCAGCGCTTTCGGCTGCAATTATTGGCGCTGTGCTCATGTCAATCGGCTACAACGTGGATCCCGTCACCTCCGAATACATGGGGGAACTGTCGCAGATTCCGACCATGCTCAATTGGTTTATCGTTATCATGGGTCTTGTTCCTGCCATCCTCGGCGCATTGTCGGCTTTGATCCTGCGGACATACCCGATCAAGGACGATGAGCGCCGAAAAATCCGGGAATGCCTGGATCACCGCAATGCCGGGTAAGGATCATTCCTCCGCAATATGGCGGCGGTATTCCAATGGGGTGAGGCCGTACTCGCGCCGAAACACTTTGTAGAATTGCGTTCTGTTTTCATAGCCCATGGATGCCGCAATCTGGCAGACCGGCAGCTCTGTGGTTCTCAGAAGCCGCGCCGCCTCGGCCATCTGTACCTTTTGACAGTACGCTTTCAGAGTGTATCCGGTGTTTGTCTTGATGATGCGGGATATATGCTCGCAGGAGTAGTTAAGTGCCTCCGCCAGATTGGTCCGCTGGATAGCCCCGTGGTGAGTTTCAATCAGTTTCTTGACCTGTTCCGCCGTCAGCAGTTCTTGACTGTTCCTCAGCGAAATGTGTGTTGCTTTGTATATGTCAGGATTCTCCAAGGCGGCAAACAGCCGGAGCAGAGAGGAATAAATGTCAAACTGGTATCCGATCCGCTTGACCGTAAAGGCGCGAATCAATTCCTGGGTGAGCTGCGGGATCGTATCTTCGCCTAAAAGGGTAAAGTCCAGGTAGTCCTTTTTATAGTCGGCACGTTCCGACAGATTGTCGCTGAAAAACTGATTGAGAATGCTTTTGTACTGAAACGGCGGCGGAAATGATTTGGGCCACTGTGTCAGCAGAGAGGCATCGATGCCGATGTAAACGATATCCGCATTCGACATATCTGTTTCGCGATGCATGGTGTTTCGATTGAGGAGACAAAGGTTTCCCTGCGTATAGGTGGTCTCGGCTCCCTCAATCATCACCCGGACGCGACCCCGCTGCACATACATCAGCTCAAAAAAATTATGCTTGTGCATATAGGTCTCATGAAAGAATTCTTGTTTGTTTGGAGTGTGAACGCAAAAGGACCATGCATCCATATAGTTGGAAAACAGATACTCCTGAGGCTTCTGGATGCTGGTTACAATGGACAACGGAGAAAAATAGTCCCGTTCGGCCGTATGGTTGCGAAGATAGTTCGGACCATGGCTGCCGGTCTGGTTCCGCATTTCATCAATGCTGTCAAAAAACAGGTGTTCCATGCGAGCATCCCCCCTTTTTACGGCAGTATAGCATGGAATTGAGTATAGTATAACATAGAATTGAGTGTTTTTGAAGGAGGAAATATCTGTGAAACGGCAATGTTATAACCCCTATCTTCCCAGTTGGGAATACATCCCCGATGCTGAACCGAAAGTATTTGGTCAGCGGCTGTACATTTATGGGAGCCATGATCTCTTTGGCGCCAAGGAATACTGTGAGGGCGATTACGTATGCTGGTCGACCCCGGTAGATGATCTTTCCGACTGGCGGTATGAAGGCGTAATCTTCAAAAAGCAAGATACGCCGTGGAATAAAGAGAATCTGTCCTACTATGCACCGGATGTGGTGCGCGGCACAGACGGACGGTACTACCTTTACTATTCGGTGGCCAATACGTCGATCACATCGGTCGCTGTGTGTGACAAACCTGCGGGAAAATACCAATATTTGGGCGATGTTCACTTCCCGGACGGGCGAGTCTACGGCTCAAAGCCGGAGGATTGGTTTATGTTTGACCCAGCCGTTCTGGTGGATGATGACGGGCGGGTGTTTCTCTACGTGGGCAGCGGGCAGAAATCCAACGGACAATTCGGCCACGAGATCAAGGGGCTGTTTGTGATGGAACTCAGCTCTGATATGCTGACCATCATCAGCGAACCCACCATCATCATGCCGGCGGATTTTGATCCCAAGAAACCGAACTATTGGGAAGGGCCCTCTATCCGTCACATCGGTGAGTGGTATTATCTGGTCTATCCGGCCACGGACATCACCGGGCTCAATTACGCGATGAGCTTGTTCCCCGACAAGGGATTTATCCACAAGGGACCGATCCATTCCTCAAGTGATATCGGTCTGGAGGGCAGAAAGCTCATGAATGCGGCATATCCGATGGGAAACAGCCACGGCGGTATGGTATGCGTCCACGGGCAATGGTATATATTTGACCACCGAACGACCAATGGCGCCAAACGAAACCGGCAGGCGGTAGCTGAGCCCATTGAGATCCGTGAGGACGGGACCATCCACATGGTGGAGTCCACGAGCTGCGGATTGAATGGCGGCCCTTTGAAGGGAACCGGGACCTATCCGGCCTACATTGCCTGCGTCCTGCACCATGCCGGAATGTTTGGTCTGCGCAACCCGATGGACGGACCCGAGATCACCCAGGATGGTCCGGACTACGAGCCGCCGGAGCCCGCGGAACGGGAAGTGACCATAGAGACAGAGAGCGCGGCACCAAAGGCGTATATTTCCAAAATGAAGAATGGCAGTATTGCCGGTTTCCGATATTTTGATCTGACTGAAAGCTCCCACATTGCTGTAACGGTTCGCGGCGCAGGCGGCGTGCTGGAACTCTTACCCGGGGAAAAAGGTTCTGTCATAGCATCCATTCCCCTTGCCGGGACAGCCGACTGGACAACCGCCGGAGTAAAATTCGACGCCGGACGTTTGGCGTCGGAGTGCCGGCGTCCCATTGATTCCTGCCCGCTGTATTTCCGGTATAAGGGAAAGGGAACGCTTGACATCTTGAATATTACGTTGGCATAAAGGAGAATAATGATGGACTGGACACCAATCTGGCACCAAGCCGCGGCCCCTGCCTTCGCGATGGGCTTTTTGGCGGGCAAGAAAAAAACAGTGGTGTATTCTGTGATATCCCAGGTTTCGGGCGAGAAACTTCGGGTCCGTTTCTCCAACCACTATGGAAAGAAACCCTACACCATTGGGGGACTGACCGTGTGGGCACAGGGAGAGATGCATACCGTCACGCGGGACGGCAGCTGTGTTTTCACGGTTCCCGCGGGGGAAAGCTGCTATTCGGATGAGTTGACGCTCCCGGTGACGATGGGGGAAGAACTGGAAATCAGACTCTACTATGCATCCAAGGTCATGGACAGCAATATGATCGAGGAAAATGCGGTAAGCTACCCGGGAAATCATACGACGGACAGCGAGCTGCCCCCACCCCGGCGGGAAAAATATATGGAACAGTACAGCCTTTATGAAGCGATTCCCGGAATGGATCAGATCGAGGTGTTTACCGGTCAGCCTTCCAAAATCATCGTGGCGTTCGGGGACAGTATAACGGCTATGAACCGCTGGGTAAAACCGTTGCAAAAGCGTCTGTTCGATGCGTACGGCGGTGACTACGCACTGATGAACGCCGGAATCGGCGGGAATTGTCTGCTTTATGATATCCCGGGTCTGATGGGCGTTTCCTACGGGGAAAAAGGGGTGTCCCGCTTTGAGCGCGATGTACTCCGTTTTTCAGAACTCTGCGGTGTGATTTTGGCGTTGGGGGTCAATGATGTAGCCTACTATTCCCAAAAGACAGGGGCGGTCATCTCGCTGGAACAATATGGTTCGGCCGTAACCGATATTGTGGATCGGCTTCATAAGGCCGGTGTCCGGGTGATTGCCCAGACGCTTCCGCCCCGCAGCGGTTTTGTGAAAAAAGGGTATACCCCGGAGATGGAGGCGCTGAGAGTCAGCATCAATGAATGGATCCGGGATAGCGCGCTGTTCGATTATATGGTTGATGCGGATGCACTGCTGCGCGATCCGAAGAATCCTTCGTTCACCGACGAGCGTTATCACCAGGGGGATCACCTGCACCCGAATCAGGCCGGAGGAATGCTGCTGGCGCAGGCGTATGATTTGCAAAAGCTGACAGGGGAGGCGTAGGCATGGGGAAAAAGTATTTCACGCTCAGCTTTGATGATGGACTGGAACAGGACAAACGGGTAATCCGGCTCATGAGGCAATACGGACTCAAGGGAACCTTCAACCTCAATGCCGGCCTGTTTGGCACCCGCGGCGAGGTGAAGGGGCTTGGAACCTTCTCTTTTCAGGATTGCCCCGAAGGCGTAAAGCACAAGTTTCCATTTTCCTATGTGCAGCACAACCGAATCCCACAGGACGAGGTGTGCCAGGTCTATGAGGGAATGGAGATTGCCACCCATGGTTTCCGGCATGAACCGCTGGGGGCTGTCAGCGAGGATGAAATGCGCGCATCGGTGGATGCGGACAAGGCCGCGCTGGAAAAAATCTTCGGCACCACGGTCGTGGGTCACGCCTATGCGCAGGGTTCAACCTCGCCGGCTGCCCAGGCGTATCTGAAGGCGCAGGGGTATCAATATGCCAGAGTGGTCTTTCCCTCCGGCGGCTTTGCGTTCCCGGAGGATCCGATGAACTTTCGGCCTTCCTCCTCGCTGATTCTGAAAAATGCCGCAAAGCTGGTGGAACGTTTCAAATGTGAGGAACCCGGAGAAAAGGATCTGCTGTTGTTCCTGTGGGCACACAGTTATGAAATGGACTACGACAAGGGAAACGCCAGTTGGTATGCTTTGGAGCGGCTTTTTGAATCGATCGCAGGCCGAAACGATATCGTATATTGCACAAACAGCGAAGCATTCGCGCATATTTAAGGAGAGCAGGAAAGTGGAAAAGAAAGATTTTAACCGAGGTTGGCTATTTGGCACTGTGGGAAAGGAACCGTCTATGCAGCCGGTCACGCTTCCCCACGATGCCATGCTGTACGAGAAACGCTCGAAGGATGCGGCAACAGCGGGAGCGTGCGGATACTTTCCCGGCGGGGCCTATGTCTACGTCAAACGATTTCTTGTGCCTGAAACGTGGCGGACACAGTCCGCTGTGCTGGAATTTGAGGCAGTTTATCAAAACGCGCAGGTGTTCGTGAACGATGCGCTTGTGGCTGAACAGCGGTATGGGTATACCAACTTCTTTGTGGTGCTGGACCCACAACTGAAGTATGGCGAAGAAAATGAAATCAAAGTGATTGCGGACAACTCGTCGGTACCCAATTCCCGTTGGTATTCCGGCAGCGGAATTTATCGCAGCGTAAACCTCTTCCTGGGGGATAAGAGTCATATCCGCCCGGATGGACTGCTCGTCTCCACCTCCGGAAACGATGCGGCCCATGTGAAAGTTTCGGTCACCGGTGGTGATACGGTCAGAGTCTCTGTTCTGGATGGTGAAAAGGTGGTAGCACAGGCCGAAGCTGCGGTCAAGGATGGCACTGCGTCGGCGGACATTCCCGTTTCCCAGCCGCGGCTTTGGGATGCGGAACATCCCGAACTGTACCGATGCAGAGCGGAACTGCTGAAAAATGGTGAGATGGTGGATGAGGCGGACGCCTGGTTTGGATTCCGTACCCTTAGCTGGAGCACCAGAGGATTTTTTGTAAACGGCAAGAAAACGCTGCTCCGTGGCGCCTGCGTCCACCACGACAATGGTATTCTGGGCGCCTGCTCTTTTGAGGATGCCGAGTTCCGCCGTGTCCGTCTGCTCAAGGAGGCCGGTTTCAACGCGATACGTTCCGCCCACAACCCTGCCTCCAAGGCGCTGTTGGATGCCTGTGACCGGCTGGGTCTGTATGTCATGGATGAATTCTGCGACAACTGGCTGGTACATAAAAACCCCTACGACTATGCGGACCAGGATTTCCGCGCATGGTGGCAGCAGGATCTCACAGCTATGGTCATCAAAAACTACAACCATCCCAGTGTGGTCATGAACTCTATCGGAAATGAAATCTCCGAACTGGCTATACCCGAAGGACAGGAGTACTGTAAAAAATTAGCAGTCCTGGCACGAAAGCTGGACCCGGACAAAGCAGTGACGATGGGGGTCAACCTGATGCTGTGCAGTATGTCGGCCAAGGGTGGCGGCATATACGGCAACAAAAAGGATGGAGAAGAGAATAAAAACGGCAGTCAGACGATGGACAACGTTCCCACCAGCGCCTTCTTCAATATGCTGATGAATCTGGCCGGGGGCATGATTGAAAAAATGGCCGCCAAACCTGCCGCAGACGATGCCACAAAGGTGAGTTTCTCTTATCTGGATATTGGCGGTTACAACTACGCCGCGTCCCGATACGAGAAGGACGGTACGCTCCATCCCGACCGCGTCATTGTCGGGTCCGAGACCCTGCCCAAGAACCTGTATCATAACTGGCAACTGGTGAAAAAATTCCCCTATGTCATCGGCGACTTTATGTGGACGGGCTGGGATTATCTGGGGGAGGCGGGCATAGGTACCGTCCGTTACAAAAGTTTCAAAAATCCCGGTCAGGACGCGCCCATCATCTCTGCCGGCTGCGGCGTGATCGACCTTTGCGGAAAGATTCGCCCCGAGGTACAGTGGAACCGGCTGGTCTGGGGGCTGGACCATACCCCCGGCATCGGCGTAGAACCGTATACCCACGCAGGGGAGACCGGCTCTGTATCCATGTGGCGTGACACAGACGCAGTGGCAAGCTGGTCCTGGGCCGGCTGTGAAGGCAAAAAAACCAAGGTCACGGTCTACTCTGACGGCGAAACGGCGGAACTCATTGTCAACGGGCATTCCTATGGCAGAAAAAAGACGAAGGAATACAAGGCTGTCTTTAAACACGTTGTCTATGAGCCCGGTACCATCACCGCAATCAGCTACGATAGCGAGGGAAAAGAACAGAGCCGGACTTCCATGAAGACAGCTGCAGGACCTGCCGAACTGCGTGTGGTGGCCGACCGGAGCACCTTGCAGGCAAAAACGCAGGATTTGGCCTACATCAGCATTGACCTGACGGGGGCGGATGGCATCACAAAATCTTCTGAGGATACTGCGGTCACGGTGGAGGTTGACGGTGCCGGGACGCTGCTGGCCCTTGGTTCTGCACGTCCTAACATGGGGGAAAACTTTTTCTCCGATACCCACACGACCTACTACGGCAAGGCATTGGCCGTGGTCCGCGGCGGCGATGCCCCCGGAAAGATTACGGTCACGGTGAAAGCAAAAGGCCTGCAGGCCAAAACGCTTGAATTGGATGTGATCTGAGGAAAAGGCATACGCTAATACTACAAAAAGGTGCTGCTGCACAAGGTTGAATCCTGTGCGGCAGCACCTTTTGTACTTGTATTGTGTGTCAGTTCTGCATGGCAATCTGCTCGCCCTGCACCAGCGGATAGCGGGCCAGCTTGCCGCCGTCCAGATTTTCCCGGTGCATATCCACGGCGGTAATCTGGTGGTTGCCGTAGGTGGTGTAGTAGTAAATGCCCTTGTCGGCGTTGCAGCAGCTGGTGTAAAGGGTGATTTCGTACTTGCCGCCGTCCAGCTCACAGCAGCCGCGCTGTTGCTCGACCGAATGCAGAATGTGGAAAAATTGCCCGACGCTCTCGGCCTCACCGTCACCGGATTTGGCGTTCATCCGCACAAAGGCGGCGCGGACAAAGCGGGACTGGCTGGACAAATCGCCCGGCAGACCCAGTGCGCCAAGCCCGCGGCTGTAGACCGGCAGCTCCAGCCCCTCGGCAAAGGTGCTGGCAGGCGTGTGGGGCGAAAGTGCGCGGTAATTGTTCAACGCAAAAAGCTGCTGCGGGAACGGCGGATTGTTCGTCAGCACGCCCACCGGGTTGTTATAAATGTGCAGGCCGTCGGCGGTGGACTCCACCACAATGCTGCCGGTCTTGTCGGCAATAAGCCAGTGCAGCTGGGCAAGGGGAAGCTGCTCACTGAAGGGAATGTTGACGATGTTGGCCTTTTCCAGCAGGGTGCGGGCCTCGGCCAGCGTGGCGCAGCTGCCAAGCAGCCAGGGGATAAGCTCAAACTGGGTGATGTTGTTTTTGCCTTCGGCCACCGGATGGTAGACGGCGTTCCCGACAAAGTTCAGCCCGGCAATGCCGAGGCCCTTCTCGTTGACGGCATCATAGTAGAGGGGATACTCCCCGGCTATATAGGCCATACCAATCATCGCATACTTTGTGCGGAAATCGCCCATGCAGCGCAGGCGGAACGGATACGCCCGCGGCGTGACGGTGACCTCATCGCCGTAGGAAAACTCATAATCCAGATTGCGCCCGAAGTAGAAATCCTTTGTGGTATACGTTGCAGCGGTACACATGATGAACGCCCCTTTTTATTTTATAATATAGTATTGTACCACGGCTATGGCAGGACAATCCACCGGTAAATTGTGAACAATACCGGGGCTGCGTCCGCAATGCTAAAAACGGCGCTGCTGCACAGGAAAGAGCCTGCACGGCAGCGCCGCAGTGACTATAAGGAAACAGGGATTTGTAGGGGGAGCTGCCCCCTCATCCGGCCCTGCGGGGCCACCTTCTCCCAGAGGGAGAAGGCTTGGGGAGTTGCGCAATGGCCGTGGCCACGTGCATTTTTTACAAGGCATTGGAGTTTTTCGCCGAGGCCTTTTTGCAAAAAGGCCGGAAAACCCGCGATTAAGAATCCGAATCGAGCTTCAGCACGGCGGTGAAGGCTTCGCTGGGCAGGGTCACGCTGCCCAGCTGGCGCATCTTCTTTTTGCCCTCTTTCTGCTTTTCCAGCAGCTTCTTTTTACGGGTAATGTCGCCGCCGTAGCACTTGGCCAGAACGTCCTTGCGCATGGCTTTGACTGTCTCGCGGGCAATGACCTTGCCGCCCACAGCCGCCTGCACAGGAATTTCAAACAGCGCGCGGGGAATATTCTCCTTCAGCTTCTCGCAGATGCGGCGGCCCTTGGCGTAGGCGTTGTCGGCAAACACAATCATCGACAGTGCGTCCACAACCTCGCCATTGAGCAAAAAGTCCAGACGCACCAGTTTGCTCTCGTGCCAGCCTTCCCACTCATAGTCATAGCTGGCGTAGCCGCGGCTGCGGGATTTGATGGCATCAAAGAAGTCATAGACAATCTCGCCCAGCGGCAGCTGATAGTGCAAATCCACACGCGTTTCGTCCATATACTTCATATCCACCAGCACGCCGCGCTTGGTCTGGCACAGATCCATCAGCGGGCCAACGTAATCGTTGGGAGTGTAGATGTGCGCGTTGACAAACGGCTCCTCCTGCTTGACGATGCGGGTCGGGTCGGGGTAGGCGGAGGGATTGTCGATAACCTCCACCGTGCCGTCAGTCAGCGTCAGGCGGTATTGAACGCCCGGCGTTGTGGTGATGAGGTCGAGGTCGAACTCGCGCTCCAGACGCTCGGTGATGATTTCCATGTGCAGCAGGCCCAGAAAGCCGCAACGGAAGCCGAAGCCCAGCGCGGCGCTGGTTTCTGGCTCAAAGGTCAGGCTGGCATCGTTCAGCTGCAGCTTTTCCAGCGCGTCCTTCAAGTCGGGGTAGTCTGCGCCGTCGGCGGGGTAGATGCCGCAGAACACCATCGGCGTCACGGTGCGGAAGCCGGGCAGCGGCTCCGGCGTGGGGTTCGCCGCCAGAGTCACCGTGTCGCCCACGCGGGTATCGCGCACGGTCTTGATGCTGGCTGTCAGGTAGCCGACCTCGCCGGCCTCCAGCTTGTCACAGGGGGTCAGGCTGGTGGCACCCATATGGCCGACCTCCACCAGCTGGAACTCGGCGCCGGTGCTCATCAGGCGGATGGTATCGCCGGGCTTGACGCTGCCCTCAAAGATGCGCACGTAGACGATAACGCCCTTATAGCTGTCATAGATGGAGTCAAAAATCAGCGCCTTCAGCGGCAGGGTGGGGTCGCCAGTAGGGGCGGGGATATCCCGCACCACGCTTTCCAGCACTTCCTTGACACCGATGCCCAGCTTGGCGGAAACGCGGGGCGCCTCCATGCAGGGCAGGCCGATGACGTCCTCGACCTCCTTGGCCACGGTGTCGGGGTCGGCGCTGGGCAGATCAATCTTGTTCAGGATGGGCACAACCTCCAGATTGTGGTCCAGTGCCAGATAGCAGTTGGCCAGCGTCTGGGCCTCCACGCCCTGGCTGGCGTCCACTACCAGAACGGCACCCTCGCAGGCGGCCAGACTGCGGCTGACCTCGTACTGAAAGTCCACGTGGCCCGGGGTGTCGATGAGGTTGAACTCATAGGTCTCGCCGTCATCGGCCTTGTAGCGCATGGTCACGGCGCGGGCCTTGATGGTAATGCCGCGCTCCTTCTCAATTTCCATGTCGTCCAGCACCTGGTCGGTCATGGTGCGCTTGTCAACGCTGTCGGTCAGCTCCAGCATACGGTCGGACAGGGTGGATTTGCCGTGGTCGATGTGGGCAATAATGCAGAAATTGCGTATGTTTTTGCGGGCCATCAGTTTTCCTCCAAATCGTTCCAAATCTCGCAGACCTTGCCGTTTTCCTTGTACACACGCGGCACACGGCGGGCAAGGCCGCAGAGAATCTCATAGTTGATGGTGCCGGTTTTGGCGGCAATGGTATCGGCGGTATCACCGCCGCCAAGGCCAAAGACCGTGACCTCGTCACCCATTCTGACATCGGGAATGTCGGTGACGTCAATCATCGTCTGGTCCATACAGACGCGGCCCAGCACAGGGGCGGGCTGCCCATGCACACCCATGATGCCCAGTCCGCCGGACAGGCGGCGAGGGTAGCCGTCGGCGTAGCCCACGCAGACCGTGGCGGCGCGCATCGGGTGCTCAGCGGTGAAGGTGCGGCCGTAGCTGACGCTTTGTCCGGGCAGCAGCTCCTTCACGAAGGTGACCACGCATTTCAGCGACATGACCGGCCGCAGATCGGGGAAGTGCACCTCGTCACTAGGGTCCAGCCCGTACAGGATGATGCCTGCGCGGGTCAGGTCATGCCGCCACTCCGGGTGGCGCAGCTGCGCGGCCGAGTTGGCGCAGTGCACCGTGCCGGTGGCAAAGCCATCGGCCTGCAGGCGGGCCACCACGCGGGCAAACAAGGAATGCTGTTCATCTGTGTAGTCTACATCGTCAGGGGCTACACTGTCAGCCACGGCAAAGTGTTGGAATACGCCGCAGATGTCCAGACCCGGCAGGGTATACAGTGCCTCCAGCTCGCGGATGGTCTCCTCAAACCCGGAGCGCACCGCAAAGCCGATGCGGCCCATGCCGGTGTCGATTTTCAGATGCACCTTGACCTTCACACCGGCCTGCACGGCGGCGGCAGAGAGAGCGCGGGCGTATTCTGTGGAAAAACAGGCGGTGGCCAGCTCATTGTCGGCCAGCACCGCCGCATAGGCCGGGTCGGCATAGCCCAGAATCAGAATCGGCTTTGTGATGCCGCTGCGGCGCAGATGACGGCCCTCGCCCAAAGAACTGACCGCGAAGGCCGCCGCGCCCTGCTCCTGCAGCACGCGGGCTACAACGGTGTCACCGTGGCCGTAGGCGTCCGCCTTGACAACGGCGCAGACCGGCCCGCCGACGGTGCGGCAGATATAATCAAAGTTTTCACGCAGGGCAGTCAAGTCAATCTCAGCCCAGCAGTGCTTTTCAAGTGCAAAATCATTCATAGTGCGCCTTCCCCTCCGTAACACTTTATTATAGCATGAAAACGGCGTAGCTGCAACTGAATCGCTAATTTTCGCCGTCATCGTTTGTGTGGAAATGTTGGGCGTCCGTCTCGGACCAGTGGCCGTGTACCCGCTGCACACCCACAATGCGCAGCTTGGAGTGCAGGAAGTGCTGCTCCCGGTAGAGGCTGAAATAGCTGGACAGCATATAGGAAACCGCGCACGCCAGCGCAAACAGCGAGATGCACTGCCCGCCGAATACCTCGATGGCCAGACAGATGGACGCCAGCGGGCTGTTGGTGCAGCCGCAGAACAGCGCCACCATACCCAGCGCGGCCCCCAGCTGCGGCGGCAGACCCAGCAGGGGCGCGGCAACACAGCCGAAGGTTGCCCCGGTGAAGAAGATGGGCACGATTTCGCCGCCCTTAAAGCCAGCGCCCAAGGTCAGCGCGGTGAAGAGCATTTTTAAAAGGAACGCGTAGGGCATAGCTCCACCGTCCATGGCGGCCTCAATGACCGCGCCGCCCGCACCGTTGTAATCGGTGGTGCCCAGAAGGGTGGTCAACGCGGCAATCAGCACGCCGCCCACTGCCACACGCAGATACGGATTGGGCAGGAGCTTGGCATAAACACGCGGTGCCGCGTGCAGAAGCTCACAGAAGAAGATGCTCAGCGCGGCCAGCAGCGCACCCAGAACGATAACACGAACAAGGTTCGGCGGCGTGGCGGCAACCTCGGCCTTCAGGACGAAAGCCTCCGGGGGCAGCCCCATCTGTCCGCTGAAAAAGACGCCCAGCAGCGCTGAAACGAGGCAGGGGAGAAGGGCTGCGTACTGCATCGAGCCGACGTCCACAACCTCGAGCGTGAAGATGGTTGCGGCCAGCGGCGTGCCGAAGATGGCGGAGAACGCGCCCGCCATACCGCACATCGTCATCAGGCGGCAGTCGCGGTTTTCCAGATGCAGCGCCCGGCCCACTTGCCCGGACACCGAGCCACCCAGCAACAGGGCAGCGCCCTCACGGCCGCTGGAGCCGCCGAACAGATGCGTCACGACGGTGGAAAAGAAGATCAGCGGCGCGGTGCGCAGCGTCAGGGGCTTGTGCTCCCGCACGGCCACAAAGACCTGATTGGTTGAGCCGCCGCCGTCCGGGTCAAAGTGATTGTACAAAAACACAATGACAAGGCCCGCCGCGGGCAGCAGATACAAAAGCCATGGGTGCACCGCCCGCGTGGCATTGGCCCAGTTCAACGCCAGACCGAACGCCGCGCCCAGCGGCCCCACAAGGCAGCCCACCAGCGCCGCCAGTACCAGCCATTTGGCACAGACCGCCAGATACCCTGCCGCACTGCGCAGGTGCCGTTTGATACGTCCCAAAGTGATTTCCTCCCCACGATGCAGAATTTGAAGCTATTATACCGTTTTTTAAGAAAAAAGACAACAGAAACGCCGTAACTGCCGAAGGTGGTCTTTCATTCTCTCCGGCATTCCAGTACCACCTACAAACTGAAACTCAACCACGGTGATCTGAAAGCCACCCAGGGCGATACAGGCCATGCCGAGATTGACATGATAACCAGTATCTATGCTCACATTCTGGACGAGGATAGAAAGGTCAATGCTCAGAAATTCGAGACAGCCTTCTATGCCAAGCCTGATCTTCGCAACGTCCGTCCACCGGAAGAACCGGCAAAATCGGAGCCTGCGACCCTGGACCTTGAAAGCCTTGTGGAGCAGCTTCAGAAGTCGCCGGAGCTGGCGAGTGCGCTCGCAGCTCTGATAGCGGCGCAAGCCACGGCAAAGTGATCCGAAAAATCGAATTAGCAAAACGCAGAATTTTCTTAGCAAATTTCTGAAAAGCGTTCGAGTCCAATTAGCAAATATACATCTTGCGGCGTATAAAAATCTCCCAGTAACGGAAGTGAAATTACCGGGAGAAGGAGGAACAAAAAACGCTGCAAACCCCGAAAAAAGGCTTGCAGCGGTGCATTCTGGCGTCCCAGAGAGGATTTGAACCTCCGGCCCCACGCTTAGGAGTATGGCTTACCATGTGATACACGGTTCGGATGTAACTTCCAATATCATCCCTTACGCAGAATGACTTGTAGTAAACGAACTTTATGGTGCAAAACACCTATTCTGACGCAGTTTTATGTATCCGTTGGGTGGTCCTATTAGCAAATTCTTAGCAAGAGGACACCCAGCCAAAACTGATTGCTACTGCCATTCTCCACTCCCTTAGTCAAAATGACAAGGCAAATACATGGAGGTTACTATGGACAAGAAAGAGAAAAAGTCACTGCCGGAACCGCGCACATACACCGTGGAACAAATTGCAGCCATGCTAAACATTGGCCGCACAACCGCATATCAGCTCGTCAAGCAGGAGGAGTTCAGGATCGTCCGCATAGGAAATGCGATCCGCGTCTCCAAGAAATCTTTTGACGAGTGGCTGGAAAGTTTGGAATTGTGAATATCGCAAGAAACGCCGTAGGCTCAAAAAACCTATGGCGTTTTTTTATACCCATTTTTGAAGGAGGCTGGCAATGAAACTGACAGAAGCAGAAATAAGGATGGTGTTTCAGATTGAAAGTACCAATCAGAACGCTGCCCTGAATGAGATTTACATGACATGGTGCTATGCGCCGAACCCGGCAACGAAAGAAACGGCGGAAGGCCTGCTGGACAAGCTCCGCCCACTGTCGGATCAGGAGTGCATGGATTTGATCCGCAAGGTGCAGGCCGAATACCGTCTGCCGGAGAAAGCCCGCACCATCGGGGAAATGCTGGCAGAAGCCAGGCAACGATCCGGGGCGCAGAAGTTATCCGGCCATGACATTATGGCTTTGGAGCGTTTCGACCCGGCAACCAGACACATGATCGTCTTTGATGTTCTTACCCATGACTCGCCTGTTGGCTGGAAGGGTGAGAAAATGCGCCTGTTCCTGACCGACACCGGATACAGCAAGGCTTTGGAAAATCAGGAAAAGGGACATATCAAAATCCGTAACCATGCGAAGGTGCTTTCCGGCGACATCCACTATGACCATAAAGACCGTGAGAGGTAGCCGCCCTAAAAATGTATCAAAATCAGTGGGATATCTTCTGTTTCTTCCTCCGTGGCTTGCGTTCTGAACAGGGCGTGGATGTTTTCCCATGCGGGAGGCTATGAAGGCGTACAGACAGATAAACCGCTCAAAATCAACACTTTTCATTTTCACAGGAAGGAGGTGCGAAGATGGCTGTTTTTCGTATTGAAAAGACCCGTGATTATACGGTCATGTCGAACCATCACTTGAAAGATCGGACGCTGACCCTGAAATCCAAAGGGCTGCTGTCCATGATGCTGTCACTCCCTGACGAGTGGAATTACACCACCAGAGGTCTTGCGGCGATCTGCCGGGAAGGTGTGGACAGCATCGGCGCGGCATTGAAGGAGCTGGAGACCCACGGGTATATCCGGCGCACCCAGCTTCGGGACGAAAAAGGCAAGATCACGGATACCGAGTATGTCATTTACGAAATGCCTCAGTGCGAGCCGCCGTCAAGCCCAGGTACGCCTTTACCGGGTACGGCAAAGCCATATACGGAAAACCCGGATATGGGTATCCCGGATACGGCGGACCCGTGTACGGAAAACCCCGCACAATTAAATACTAATCAAACAAAGACTGATTTATCAAGTACGGAGATATCAAATCCTATCCCATCAAATCCCCCTACCCCCGCAGGGGCAAGGATGGGAATGGATCGGATGGGAGCCAGAGAATGTTATCGTGAAGTGATTTTGGACAACATCGAGTACAGCTATCTGGTGCAGGACAGCCATATCGACCGTGAGCAGCTTGACGAGATCGTTGACCTGATCGTGGATACCGTATGTTCTGCCCGCAAAGTCATCCGCATTGCCGGAGATGATTATCCGGCAGAGGTGGTAAAGTCCCGGTTTATGAAGCTGGACAGTTCCCATGTTCAGTATGTCATGGACTGTATGAAGGACAACACCACCTATGTCCGCAATATCAAGAAATATCTTTTGGCGGCGCTGTATAACGCCCCGACCACCATCAACAGCTACTATTCTTCCCTGGTGCAGCACGATATGTACGGGGACGGGCAAAGGGGGCGAGGCTAAATGCAAGAGGAAGTAACGCGGGGCGCCGTAACGCTCATTGTTGACGGAGCCAAGCTAAGCGAGCAAGTCTTTGAAAAAGCCGTCAAAAAGTTCCTGGAGGAAATCCAGAAAAGCCAGAAGCCCAAAATCTACCGCGGCAGGCAGAGCCTTAAACAGCTTGCCAGCCAGAACGCCGGTCTTGCCAATATCGAGATCAGTGACAAGAATATCAAGGCTTTCTCCCGTGTGGCGAAGAAATACCATGTGGATTTTGCCTTGAAGAAGGACACCACTGCAGAGCAGCCCCGTTACCTGGTCTTTTTCAAAAGCCGGGACGCGGATGCCATCACAGCGGCATTTCAGGAGTTTGCCAGCCGGAAAATGAGCCGTGAGGAAAAGCCCTACATCCGGGAACGGCTGACCCAGGCGAAGGAACAGGCGGCGGAGAAAGTGGAACACCGCACCATTGACCGGGAGAAAGTAAAGGTCAAAGATCGGAGCGTGCAGAGATGAACATGAAAAAACTGTTTTTGCTGAATCTCCCGTATCTTCTGTTCGTGTATCCCTTCGATAAGCTGGCACAGGCTTTCCGGCTTGCGCCCGGTGCTGACCTTTCCGGCAAGCTGCTCTCCATTGGGGACGGCTTCACGGCAGCCCTTTCCTCCCCGTGGCTCAGTTTCCATCCCACGGACCTGTTGATCGGCATAGCGGGTGCGGTGATCCTTCGCATGGCGGTCTACCTGAAAGGCAAGAACGTTAAGAAGTATCGCCACGGGATCGAGTATGGTTCTGCCCGCTGGAGTGCATAATTTTAAGTGTAAATGACACATACATGGACGCACAGGAGGTTATGCACATGACTGATTATAGCAAAATTACAGCCCTTTACTCCCGCCTTTCCGTGGGCGACGAGGACAGGGACGGCGGCGAGAGCAACAGCATACAGAACCAAAAAATATTTTTAGAGAACTATGCCAGAGGGCAGCACCTAACCAATATCCGGCACTACATCGACGATGACGAAAGCGGCAGGTTTTTTGACCGTTCTGCCTACTCCCGCATGATGGACGATGTGGAAAACGGGAAAATCGGTGTCTGCATTATGAAAGACCTTACCCGCTGGGGGCGCGACTATCTCCAAGTCGGCAACGCGATGGAGATATTCAGACGGAACAATGTGCGCTTTATCGCGGTCAACAACGGCATAGACAGCGAGAAGCCCGACACGCTGGAGTTTGCGCCCTTTATCAATATCATGTCGGAGTGGTACGCAAAGGACATCAGCAAGAAAGTGAAAACGGGCATTAAGACCAAAGGCATGAGCGGAAAGCCGATTGTCACCGAAGCCCCCTACGGTTATGTCAAAGACCCGGACAACAAGGATTTTTGGATAATCGACGAGGAAGCCGCCGAGGTTGTCCGTTTGATTTTCCGTCTGTTTATCGGCGGGAAGAACCGCAATCAAATCGCCGTATATCTGACACAGGAGCAAATCCCAACCCCCACTTTCTACATGAAAGACCGGGGGCGGGGAACCTGTAAAAATAAGACGCTCAATGAGGATAACCGCTGCAAGTGGAACAAAGTCACCTTGACCAATATCCTCACACGGCAGGAGTATTGCGGAGATGTAGTCAACTTCAAGACCACAAAGCATTTCCGGGATAAACATAACCACTATGTAGACCGGAGCCAGTGGCACATCACAGAAAATGTGCATGAGCCGATTATCAGCCGCAGCGATTTTGAAACCGTACAGCGGATTTTGGAAAACGCACCCGTCAAACGCCCCAACGGGGACGGGGAAATCCACCCTCTGTCCGGCTTGCTTTTCTGTAAAGACTGCGGCGCAAAAATGCACATTCGTATAGATTACCGGAACGGCGGCAAGCGTCATGTTGCCTATTGCAGCGAGTACCACAAGGGGAAAGCCAAGAACCCCAAATGCCATTCCCCGCACATCATGGACGCGGACTTGCTCATGCAGACCATCGCGGAAGTGCTGAAGAAAATCGAGGACTATTCTATCAGCAACCGGGCAGAGTTTGAAGCCTTAGTGAAAAAGAACCTTGCCATGCAGCAGACCGACCAGACCAAAAAGCAGCAGAAGCGTATCCCGCAAATCATGACGCGCCTTGAACAGATTGACAAGGTGCTGAATAAGCTCTACGAGGACAACGCCCTCGGCACGATCCCGCAAGACCGCTATGAGCAGATGTCGCAGAAGTATTCGGAAGAATACTACGCGCTGAAAGCGGAGCTTGCCACGCTCCAAGAGCAGCTATCCGCTTACGAGAACGCGGGAGGACGGGCGCAGAAGTTTTTGAAGCTGACGGAACGCCATGCTGCCTTTACCGACCTTACACCCGCCATTCTCAACGAGTTTATCAGCCGGATTGAAGTGCATGAGCGCGACCAGAAAAGGGCGAGATACGCAATCCAGCACATCAGCATATATTTCAATTATATCGGCAAGTTTGAGAATGAAGTGACGCAGCTTGCAGAACCGACCGAGCAGGAAATCCGGCAAATGCGGGAGGAAATCGAAGAAGCCAAAAAGGAAAAGAGCCGCGCCTACCACCGGCAGTATTCAAGGGAGTACCGGGCGAGAAACCTTGAAAAGCAGCGGGAGTATGACCGCATGAAAGCGCGGGAATACCGGGCAAGGCGAAAGGCACAGGCAGCCGCACAGCCCGCACAGTAAAACAGAATAACAGTCAACCAAGAGGGATTTTCCGAACTACGGGAAATCCCTCTTTTGCGCCCAAAGAAAGGAGCCGCCTATGGCAGAACAGACCCCCGACAGTATCATCACGACCCAGAGGAACGGGCAGACCATTGTTGCGGAGTTATTTTTCAATCAAAGCAGCACAGAAACATTCCGCGACAAGCTGCTCAAACTGGCACTTGCCGACAGCTCGCGTTTATCCGCGTCTGACGGTCAAGAGCCGGAAAAAACAGAAATCTTGCGATAACAGCCGCCCTGACGATACACTCCCCGTCCGGGCGGTTTCTATTTGAAAATCCTCATTTTCCCCAAGTCAAGAGCCGGGAAAAACACTCGAAAAATGCCCCTATTGCGTAACAGGGGCGCAGAAAGGAGAGTTTATGAGAACAGGGCTTACGAAGCAGGAAAAGACCACAGATATTTGGTTTGACGAGAAAAACCCGATTATCCATATCCGTACCCACAACACCGACTTAAAGAAGCGGCTTGCCGCCTACGCCGGACAGCACCCCGATGTGTGCCGCCAGACCGACGCAGACCCCGAAACGGGCTGCATGGAGTTTGAAATCCGCAAGGAGCGTTTCTCTTTCCGTCTGACCGCCCCATACAGCGAGGAACGCCGGGAAAAGGCGCGTCAGTATGCCAGAGAGAACAATGCCGCCGACAGGCTGAATTGATATGGATTTGTTCATACTCTTGTGCTATGATATTTATGAATAATGAAACCTTTTCCTCTTTTTTGCGTCTATATAAATAACAGAAAAATGAAAGATAAAGGAGGCTTCTGTTATGAAAAAGAAATGGTTAATAATCACAATGGTGTGCATGGTCTTATTGTGCATTGTGGTAATGGTCTTTCTGTTTACAATGGGGAAAAAACCATATAAAAATCTGGACGCAGCACAAATAGCGTCAGCCAAAGTGCAATTAACGCCGCCAGACAAAAC
>NZ_JANGCG010000019.1 GCF_024462815.1 Gemmiger formicilis | reverse complement strand
GCGGGTACCGCAACCCGACATTATCGAGCATTTTTGCAACGCAGATTGTGCTTCGTAGCCGCGGCAGCGGTGCTTAAGCCGTTAGGCGGGAATTGTGCGGTATTGCCGTAGTAAAGGAGACTCCAAGGTATGACTGTGCAAGAGCTTGTAGCATCCCTGACGCTGGAGGAAAAGGCCGGGCTGTGCTCCGGCGCGGATTTCTGGCACACCAAGGCGGTGGAACGGCTGGGCATCCCGGCCATCAAGGTCAGCGATGGCCCCCACGGCCTGCGCACCCAGAAGGAGGGCAGCGCCAACCCGAATGACAGCATCGAAGCCGTCTGCTTCCCCGCAGGCTGCGCGACGGCGGCGTCCTTTGACCCGGCGCTGACCCGCCGCATGGGCGCGGCGCTTGGGCGGGAGGCACGCGCCAGCGGCGTGCAGATTCTGCTGGGGCCCGCCGTCAACATCAAGCGAAGCCCCCTGTGTGGCCGCAACTTTGAGTATTACTCCGAGGATCCGTATCTGGCCGGGGAGCTGGCCGCGGGCTTCATTGACGGCGTGCAGAGCGAGGGCGTGGGCACCAGCATCAAGCATTTTGCCGCCAACGATCAGGAGACGCGGCGGCTTTCCTGCAACAGCCGCATTGACGAGCGCACCCTGCATGAAATCTATCTGCCCGCTTTTGAGACAGCCGTGAAAAAGGCCCAGCCGTGGACCGTGATGTGCAGCTACAACCGCGTGAACGGCACCTACGCCAGCGAGAACGAATTTCTGCTGACCGATATGCTGCGCAACGCGTGGGGCTTTGACGGCTTTGTGATGTCCGACTGGGGCGCGGTGAATGACCGCGTCAAGGGCGTGGCCGCAGGGCTGGAACTGGAAATGCCCGGCTCCGGCGGCGTGAATGACCGCAAGCTGGTGGCCGCCGTGCAGGCCGGCACGCTGGACGAGGCCGTGCTGGACCGCGCTGTGACGCGGATTTTAAACATTGTGCTGCGCGCCGCCGATTTAGCCCGCCAGCCCGCTGTGTTTGACCGCACCGCTGACCACCGCCTTGCCGCCGAGCTGGCCAAGCAGAGCGGCGTGCTGCTGCGCAATCTGGGCGCGTTGCCGCTGCGCAAGGGGCAGAAGGTGGTCTACATCGGCGCATATGCCGACCGGCCACGCTACCAGGGCGGCGGTTCCAGTCACGTGAACACCGCGGCGGTCAGTGCGATGGACGCTGCTGTTATGAACGACCGCCGCGTGACCTATGTGGAGGGCTTCCCCGCCGACCGCGACCAGCGCGATGAGGAGGAGTTCCTGCGGGCGGTGACCGCCGCTGAGGACGCCGATGTGGCCGTGATTTTTGCGGGCCTGCCCGACAGCTTTGAGAGCGAAGGCGGCGACCGCAAGCATATGCGCCTGCCCGACTGCCAGAACAACCTGATTGCCCGTGTGGCCGCCGTGCAGAAGAACACCGTGGTGGTGCTGCACACCGGCGCACCCGTAGAGTGCCCGTGGGCTGACGATGTATCGTCGGTTTTGTGTATGTATCTGGCGGGCGAGGGCGTCGGCGAGGCCGAGGATGCCCTGCTGTGGGGCGAGGCCAACCCCTGCGGCCGCCTGCCCGAGACGTGGCCCCTGCGGCTGGAGGACACGCCCTGCTATCTGGATTTTCCCGGTGACGGCGTGACCGCCGACTACCGCGAGGGCGTCTACGTGGGCTACCGCTGGTATGACGCGCGCAAAATGCCGGTGCGCTGGCCCTTCGGCCACGGCCTGAGCTACACGGGCTACGTCTACCGCGACGCCGCGCTGAGCGCCGACACGATGGCGGCGGACGGCAGCGTGACCGTGCGCGTGACCGTGAAAAACAGCGGCGCGATGGCCGGTGCCGAGGTCGTGCAGCTGTATGTGACGGACGCCACCGGCACGCCGGTGCCTGGCGGCCGCGTGCCGCAGGCGCTGCGCGGATTCCAAAAAGTGTTCTTGGAGCCGGGCGAGGAGCAGGAGATCACGTTCACTCTGACACCCCGCGATTTAAGCCGTTACAGCGCGGAGATTCACGATTGGTATGCCGCGCCTGGCAAGTATGAAGTCCGCATCGGACATTCAAGCCGGGACATCCGCGCCACGCTGAAGCTGCACTATGCGGGCAGCGCCGCGCTGCCCCTGGCGGTGGACGAGACTACGCCGCTGGGCGTTCTGCTGGCAGACGAGCGCACCGCACCCATCATCCGCGCCGCCATGCAGGCCAATGCCAAGGCGGCGGAGAACGGCGGCGGGGACGGCCTGATGCCGCCCGAGGCAATGGCCCAGATGCTGGACGGCCTGACCATCCGCAATATGATTAACTTTGGCGGGCCGGAGGCGGAAGCAAATCTGCTGCCGATGCTGGACGCCCTGAAAAAAGCCGTAGAATAAAAGGAGAACAACTATGTCTATCCAGATTACCGAACAGAATTTTAACACCGAGGTTTTGCAGAGTGCCCTGCCCGTGGTGGTGGATTTCTGGGCCGACTGGTGCGGCCCCTGCAAGATGATGGGCCCCGTGCTGGAGGAGGTTGCCGCCGCGCACCCCACCGTGAAGGTCGGCAAGCTGAACACCGATGAGAATATGAAGATTGCCCTGGATTACAAGATTGACGCTATCCCGGCGCTGCTGCTCTTCAAGAACGGCGAGGTCGTCAGCCGTTCGGTCGGCTACCGCCCCGCCGCCGAGCTGGAAGCCTGGCTGCGCGAGAACGGCGCGATTTAAAAGCGCGCGGAGGTTCCTTCTTTGCAAAGAAGGAACCGAAGAAATTCCAATCCTATAAAATGCAAAAAGGCTGCTGTCGGTTTGTGACAGCAGCCTTTTATTATTGCATTTTACAAAATTGGGATGTCCGCAGGGGCCGGGCACGCCCGGCCCGCAGCTTTCCGGCGAGCGGACGTTTCCGGGTAACCCCTGCGGGCGGAGCAGAGCCCCGCCTCTACTGCGAGGTTGTTTTTCCTTGCTCTGTAGGGAGGGACCCGATTGCAGAAGGCTTGCCCTCACAGCACCCTCGCGATTTCCTCCGCAGTCAGCGTTTTGCGCACCGGGGCAGGGGCGGTGGCGTCGGGGGCGCGCAGGGGCAGCAGCCAGTATTCCAAATCCAGCCACTGGCCGAACTTGTAGCCGGTATGACGTTCCACTGCGATTTTTTTGAAGCCCAGCGCCTTGTGGAACACCTTGCTCCGGGTGTTGCAGCCGGTCACCAGCGCATACGCCTGATGGTACCCCTGCTGCTTCAGCAGCGCCAGCAGTGCCCGGTAGAGCCGCCCGCCGACGCCCTGCCCGACACAGCCGGGCGCACAGTAGACCGTTGTCTCCACGTCCCACGCAAAGGCCTCACGGGTGCGCCACGGATGGGCGCAGGCAAAGCCCTGCAGCCGACCATCGGCGCTTTCGGCCAGCAGAAACGGCGCGTTTTGCAGCACCTGTTCTATATTGACGCGGTAGTCCTCCACGGTGGACGGCGCATACTGGAAGGTCTGCACACCGTGGCGCACGTACCAGTTGTACAGCGCACAGACGGCGGCGGCATCGTCCGGCGTGGCCATACGCAGGGTGATGGCATTGTCAGCGGCCCACTTGGCGGCCAGCGCCTCCTTTTCGGCCTTTGGCAGCTTTTTTATCGCTGCTTCGCGCTTCAGTGCCGCGCTCTTGTCGGCGCATTTCTCGGCGTAGGCAAGGCGCACCGCCGCACGGCCATGGCTTTTTGTGTACTTGGCGCCGCCCTTGCCGCTTTGGTGGGCCTTCAGGCGGCGGGCCAGATCGTTCGTCCAGCCGCCGTACAGGCTGCCATCCGGGCAGCGCAGCAGATAGACCCACGCGGCCGCGGGCACCGGCGCACAGTCGGCGGCGGTGCTGGGCGTGGGGCCGTAGGCAGGCGTTTCCGGAGTCATTCGCTCACCGGCCTTCCCGCGGCACGCAGCGTGCGGCGGCAGGCCTCAATGGCCGTGGCCTTGTCATCGGCGGTAATCAAAAACCGGCTGGGATGGCAGAACCGCAGGCCCAGACCGCTGATCTGGCGCAGCTGCTCCTCCGGCTTGCCGGCCCACGCCACCGGGAAGGGCTGCTTGCTGCGCTTGGTGCGGTGGTCATTGACGCACTGGGCGCTGTAGCCGCCGCGCTGGCTGGGGTAGACAACAAAAATTGCGTCGGTCTTGTACAGGCCATTCTTCCACGGCATATAGGCGGGCAGCACCACAATGCCGTCCCGCATATTGGCGTAGGCCTTGCGCACTGTGTCATCGGCGCGGTTGACAGCGTTGGCGGCGGCGATTTCGTTTTCCAGAATCTGCTTGGCCACCGGCACGGCGCGCCAGAAGCAGGCATCCGGGTCATCCTTGGAGTCCCACAGCGGGTTGAAGCTGCCAATGGCGTCCGCCAGAGAGTTCTGCTCACCGGTGTTATCGTTCAAATCCAACGGCTGGATGAAGTTTTCATCCAGCAGGCGGGCCTGATGCTCCCCGACCAGCTGCGCGCCCAGCACCCGCCACAGCAGGCCGAACGCCGCATACGGCACGCCGTTGGGGCGGCACTCCCGCGGTTCGGAATGGTGGTCGAACATACCGCCGCCGACATCGTAGACGATGCCGTCAAAGCCGTCCGGCACAACAAAGCCGCGGGTTATCTGGATATCCGGGCGCAGAATCTGCAGCAGCGCGGTCGAAAATACATCATCCGCGTGGAATTTTCCGCCGTGGGTAAAGCCTTTTGCAGGGATTTTCATGGGTGTACTCCTACTTCTGTTATGACAAATTGTTGAATTTTGTTAGAAATTTTCCGTGTGGTATACCTCGCCCGCCAGTGTTTTCCAGGCAAACGCGCCGTCCTCGACGGTCATATAGCCGCGGGGACTGTTTTCTTTGGGGATGGAGACCGAGCCCGGGTTGAGGTAATAATTATCCTGTCCGAATTTTTCCCACGCAGGCACGTGGGTGTGGCCGTGCAGCAGAATATCCCCGGGCTGCAGCGGCGGCAGATGTGCCGTGTTGTAGACGTGGCCGTGGGTGGCGTAGACCAGACGCGGCCCTGCGGTAAGCACCGCATAGTCCGCCAGCACCGGAAATTCCAGCACCATCTGGTCCACCTCGGTATCGCAGTTGCCGCGCACGCAGAAAATCCGGTCTTTGCGTGCGTTCAGCAGGGCAATGACCTCCTTCGGGGCATAGCCCTGCGGCAAATCGTTGCGCGGGCCGTGGTAGAGCACATCGCCCAGCAGAAGCAGGCGGTCAGCCCCCTCGCGGTCCCACGCGTCCAGTAGTGCGCGGCAGCAATCCGCCGCGCCGTGTATATCGGATGCAATCAGCAATTTCATAAACCGTACCTCATACCGTCACATCGCCCACGATCATCCGCCCTGCGGTGTCGATGGCGTAAACCGTGTACTTGCGCGGGGTGTCACCATGGGCCAGCTCCACGCCGCCCTGCACTGGCTCCACAAAGGTAAAATGCCGGTGGGCTGTGGTGGCGTGGGGGTGCTCATCGGGCAGGCTACAGGCAAGAACACCGCCCTCCGCACAGAAATCGTCCGGCAGAAGATGCTCTGTGCCGTTGATGTACAGCCGGTAAACACCGGGAGCCTCGCTGCCCAGCGGACGTATCCATGTGCTGCAGCGGGTGCGGCCCAACGGCGGGGTGTTGGTCTTGCGCTGGCGCATCAGCAGAGCCACGTTGTCCCACGCAACCATAAACTCATCCAGCGGCATGGCGGTCTCACAGTCAAAATCATTCTCTCCCGCACAGGGGTCGCACAGCAGCACCTGCGGGGTGCCGCCCTCGGTCGAGAAGCCGCGTACCGCCACACAGCGGCGCTCCGGGAGGCCCGCCTCCACCTGCGCCGGGGCGGCCTGCAGCATAACCACCGCGCCGTACCCCGCACGCACCTCGGCACGCAGCAGGCCCAGATTGCCGTAGGCCACCCACGTGGGGAAGCCCCACTGGGCGGCAGCAGCCGCCGCAAAGCTCAGGTTGCGGGGGTCGCAGTCATCGGCAGGGCGCCAATCCCGCAAAACCTGGGCAAATTCTTCCGGCAGAAGATCCGCACCCCAGCGGTTGGTCAGGCTGGCCAGCGCAATCGCCATATCCATCCACGGGCGCAGTACCGGGGCGCGGCGGGCCAGCGCGTAGGGCATCAGGTGCAGCCGTGCATTGATGGGCCGCCCGTGCGCCGGGATAACGTCCACCATCCGGACGCTGACCCCCAGCAGCGTAACGAAAGGGGACACTTTTTCATTTTTTGTATAAAGATAAATGCGCAGCTGCACCGCCGTGCCGCATTTGCTGTCCAGCTGCAGAGAGTCCGGCCAGCGCTGCACCGGGCCGCGCTCCCGATAGGGCGGGCTTTCTCGGTGCAGATAGGGGCTCCACTTGCCAAAGCTGCTCCACTGCGTCCAGTTGCCATCCACCATCACGCGGGCCTGCGCCTCCACGGCGGTACCCTCGGGCGCGGCGGCGTTCCAGCTGACCCGCAGCGCGTCAAACAGCGGCATGGGCAGCGGCGCACTGGTGTAGCAGCCGTAGGGCACATAGCTGCCCTGCACCAGATCCAGCACAACGCTGTTCTGCTGGACGGTCACATTGTCCAGCTCCCCGCGCATAAAGGCCTCGGTATCCTGCAAAAGAACGGTGTTTTTCTCCATACCGGCTCCCCCTTACTTGTGGTCAAAGTTGGGTTCGTTCTGTGCCATACGCTCCTCAATCTCGGCATCGCGGCGGGCAGCAAGGGTTTCCTCCAGCTTAAAGACCTTGTTCAGGCCCTCGTAGAGAATCATCATTGCCACGGTCACCGGCAGCCAGAAGCCGAACACCACAATCACCAGAATCGTGGCAGGCAGATAGAGCAGCGTCAGCCCCCAGTACGCCGCCAGCACCAGTGCAGCCGCGGCCGTGCGCGGGAAGAAGGCAAAAAACATCAGCCCGGCATTTTTGACCAGCTGGGGCAGCGGCAAATCCACCAGCGGCACCTGCGCCAGCAGCCAGCTGAAAAAGCCGGTGCAGACAAAAATGCCCACCAGGCTGGCCACCCACATCTTGGTGTCAGTGTTGCCGCTTTCGGCCTGCACACGCAGCATCCATGCCCAGCTGCCCACAAACAGGCCCAGCAGCGCGCCGGGGACAAGGCTCTGTTTCCAGTTCTGCTTCCATGCGTGCTTGTAGGTGTGCCACCAGTAGCCCGGCTCATCGCGCAGGGCGCGCAGCACGGTATCCATCATACAGGACAGGAACGGCCCGCCCACAAGACCGGCCAGCACGCCGCCCACAACGGTAAGCAGCGCCGAGTGGCCCATCATACCGAGCACCGCCAGCACCGTGCCGGGCAGAAAGCCCAGCACGCACAGAAAGCTGGATTTGTACAGCGGCCACAGGTCACGGCCCATCAGCTCAAAAAAGCGGGGCAGGCCCACCTTGCGCCCCTGCACCGGGGCGGCGGTTTCGTTGGTTTCAGGTTGATTGGACATTGGTTGTTCTCCCTCTTATTTTACAGCGCGGCGGGCCGTGCCTTTTGTATGCAACTATACTACTTTATCATACCCTGTTTGCCGCCCGCTTGCAAGGTATGGTCAAAATAAGTTTACAATTATTCTGCCGGATTTGTGGTATAATAAATAGGATATTATCAAAGGAGTGTTTCCTCAATGGCTTGGGTCACGAAAGACAGCACAGAAACCTACAATCAGACGCCGGAGCCCCCGCGCGAATATACCAAGCAGGAAAATGCCGCCAACTGGTGGCATTACCATTGGATGTGGGTGGTCATTGGCGTGGTTGCCGTGTTGCTTGCCGCCTGGATTATCAAGGACACGGTCTTTCAGACCCGGCCCGATGTACAGATTGCCTATGTAGGCCTTCACGATTTGCCCGCCGACACCGTGACTGCCCTGCAGGACGCGCTGACGCCCTACTGCACCGACGTGAACGGCGACGGCAAGGTGGTGGTGCAGGTGGACAGCTACACCGTGGATTTCGATGCCGAGAACACCTCCACCGACGCTTACTACCAGATGGCCGGTGTCACCCGGCTGAGCGCCGAGCTGGCCAGCGGCGGCAAGACCTACCTCTTCCTGCTGGAGGACCCCGAGGGCTTTGAGAAGCAGACCGGCGCGCTGCAATATCTGGACGGCACCGTGGACGATGACCCCACCACCGCCAACCCCGACTGGCACGAGATGGTCTACCGCTGGACGGACTGCCCGGTGCTGGCCGGGCTGGATTTGGGCGATTACTACGGCTACACCGCGATGGACAGCACCACCGGCACCAACCAGAGTGTGCTGGCCGGGCTGTATGTGGGCCGCCGCGGCGTCTGGGATGAAAACCAGGTGGAGACCTACGCCAGCTGCGCCGAGCTGTGGGACGCCCTGACGGCCGGGGCTGTCTCCACCGCCGCCGAATGAGCCGCGCACTGCCGCCCCTGAAGGGGCATCTGCGCCGCAAAATTCAACCCAAGCCCAAGCAGCCGCCGCTACCGGAGAATCCGTACAAGCGTTTTTTCACGAAGAACCGCAGCTTTGAGGAGTTGGCCCGCCAGCGCAGGCTATAACGCTGCAGCGGCGTTTTTCGTCATACTTTTTCTGTCGCACCCCACCGGGATGCGACATTTTTTATGCCCTCCCGCCGCTACAATAGGTTTTGTAATGACATTTTTACGGAGGGATTTTACTTATGCTGCAAACTCTTGAACGCACCCAAACCTTTGACGCCCGCGTGCTGAACGCAGACCACGCCGCAGCCCTGCGCGCGCTGACCGGGCCGAGCGGACTGCCGCTGCTGCCCTGCCTGCACCCGGCGTTGGAGGAGGGGCAGATCGTGGGCGATTACGCCGGGCAGGAGGAACTACAGGCCGCCGCCGCGCTGCTGCCGCTGTATGCCGAGGACCCGCTGCCCACTAGCCTGCGGGCGGCCGGGTACGGCGCGGACGGGCAGGGCGCTGTGCTGACGCCGCCGGTGCTGCGCGGCGATTACACACAGCTGCGTCATTTTTTGCGGTTGGCGCTGCGCTGGGCCACCGAGCGCTACGCAAGCTACCACGTCTGGGCTGTGCTGCCGCTGGATATTGAACACCCGGCAACGTGTGATGACATCTGTGCGCAGTATCTCTCGGCCGGGTTGACGCTGCGGGGGATGCGCCCGATGGCCGGGGCCACGCAGATGTTGATTTTTTCGGCCCGGGGCCTTGCGCAGTGGCGCGACCCGCTGCGCCGTTGCCGCCTGTGTGACCCGGCCCTGCCCCGCGTGCTGGAGCGCGGCTACGCCGCCGGAGATTTCGGTTGGGGCAAGGACGGATTAGAGCTGGTGCTGCGGCCGGTGTAAAAGATTTTCAAAAACAAAAGTGCCCCCTGCCTTGCGGCAGGGGGCACTTTTATTTAGCCTTTACGCGGCACTTGCACAAATTACTTGTACAGGTCGACCAGCTTGGTCAGGTGCTCGTAGCGGGCATCGGCGACTTCCTGGTTCTTCTTGAACAGGGCCTCGGCACGATCCGGGAAGGCACGAGCCAGACGGCTGTAACGAGTCTCGTTGGCCAGGAACTCCTGGTACTTGGACATATCGCCAGCCTTGGAGGTCAGGGTGAACGGGTTCTTGCCCTCAGCCTTGTTGGCAGGGTTGAAGGAGAACAGGTTCCAGTAACCGGCAGCAACAGCCTTCTTCATCTCGTTCTGGCAGTTGGTCATGCCGCCCTTGACACCGTGCAGCTCGCAGGGAGCGTAGCCGATGATCAGAGACGGGCCGGGATAAGCCTCGGCCTCGGCGATGACCTTGACTGCCTGAGCCATGTTGGCGCCCAGAGCAATCTGAGCAACATAGATGTAGCCGTAGGTCATGCAAATTTCAGCCAGAGACTTCTTGCTGATTTCCTTACCAGCAGCAGCGAACTGGCAGACCTCACCGATGTTGGAGGCCTTGGAAGCCTGTCCGCCGGTGTTGGAGTACATCTCGGTGTCGAAGACCATAACATTGACATCGTGGCCGGAAGCCAGAACGTGATCCAGACCGCCGTAACCGATATCATATGCCCAGCCGTCGCCGCCGAAGATCCAGAAGCTCTTCTTGGCCAGATACTGCTTGTCCTTCAGGATTTCCTTGGACTCCTCGCAGCCACAAGCCTCCAGGGCAGCAATCAGGGCCTTTGCGGGCTCATCGTTTGCCTTGGTGTTGTTCTTGGTCTCCAGGAACTTGTCGATGACTGCATCCAGCTCAGCATTCTTACCCTTCAGGGCCTCAACCTTGGTGATCAGGTTGGCGCGGACGGTCTCATAACCAATCTGCATGCCCAGGCCATGCTCGGCGTTGTCCTCGAACAGGGAGTTGATCCATGCGGGGCCGTGGCCGGAAGCCTTGTTGGTGGTGTAGGGGCTGATGGAAGCGGTGCCGCCCCAGATGGAGGAGCAACCGGTAGCGTTGGAGATGAACATCTTCTCGCCGAACAGCTGAGTGATCAGGCGAGCATAAGAGGTCTCGGCGCAGCCTGCGCAGGAGCCAGAGAACTCAAGCAGCGGCTGATTGAACTGAGAACCCTTGACGGAAACCTCGGACATAACGCCGGGGATGTTGTCCTTCTTGCGGATGTTCTCGACACAGTAGTCGAAAGCAGCCTGCTGCTCGGACTGGCTCTCCTGCGGCTTCATCTCGATAGCAGCAGTCGGGCAGACGGTGACGCACTCGCCGCAGCCCATGCAGTCCAGCGGAGAGACAGCCATCGTGAACTTGTACTCGCTTGCCTTGGGCTTGGTGTCGGCCAGCTTGGTGGAAGCCGGTGCAGCCTCAGCCTCAGCAGCAGTCAGGCAGAACGGACGGATGGTAGCATGAGAGCAGACGAAGGCGCACTGGTTGCACTGGATGCACTTCTCAGCGTTCCACTCGGGAACCATGACAGCGGTGCCGCGCTTCTCGTAGGCGGAAGCACCCTGCTCCCACTCGCCGTTGACGTTGCCCTCGAAGGCGGAAACAGGCAGGCTGTCGCCGTCCATACGGGCGATGGGCTCCATAACGTCGCGAATCTGCTTAACCAGAGCCTCGGGTCCCTTCAGGGCCTTCGGAGCCGGGTCAGCAGCGGGGTTGGACCAGGAGGCGGGAACCTCGACCTTGTGGACAGCGTCCAGACCAGCGTCGATAGCCTTCCAGTTCATCTGGACAACAGCGTCGCCCTTCTTGCCGTAGCTCTTCTTGGCAGCGGCCTTCATGTACTCGACAGCATCGTCGATGGGCATGACGTCAGCCAGCTTGAAGAAGGCAGACTGCAGGATGGTGTTGGTGCGCTTGCCCATACCAATCTCAATGGCCTTGTCGATAGCGTTGATGGTGTACAGCTGAATGTTGTTGTCGGCAATGTACTTCTTGTCGGCAGCATTCAGGTGCTCATCCAGCTCGGCATCGGTCCACTGGCAGTTGATCATAAAGACGCCGCCCGGCTTGACATCCTGGACCATCTTCATGCCCATGTGGATGTAAGCGGGGTTGTGGCAGGCCACGAAGTCAGCCTGGTTGATGTAGTAGGGGCTGCGGATGGGCTTATCGCCGAAGCGCAGGTGGCTGATGGTGACACCGCCGGTCTTCTTGGAGTCATACTGGAAGTAAGCCTGAATGTACTTGTCAGTATGGTCGCCGATGATCTTGGTGGAGTTCTTGTTGGCGCCGACAGTACCGTCACCGCCCAGACCCCAGAACTTGCACTCCTTGGTGCCGGGGGCGGAGGTGATGGGGGCGGGCTTGACCTCAGGCAGGCTGAGGTTGGTCACGTCGTCGGTGATGCCGATGGTGAAGCGGGGCTTCGGGGCATCCTTCTCCAGCTCGGTGTAGATAGCAAAGACGCTGGACGGCGGGGTGTCCTTGGAACCCAGGCCGTAGCGGCCGCCGGTCAGGACGACGTCGTTCATGCCGGCCTCACGCAGGGTGGTGGCGACATCCAGGTACAGGGGCTCGCCCAGGGAGCCGGGCTCCTTGGTGCGGTCCAGAACGGCAATCTTCTTGACCGTCTTGGGCAGGACCTTCAGCAGAGCGGAAGAGACCCAGGGACGATACAGGCGGACCAGGACCAGACCAACCTTCTCGCCCTTGGCGGTCAGGTAGTCAACAACCTCCTCTGCAACGTCGCAGATGGAGCCCATAGCGATGATGACGCGGTCAGCGTCCTCAGCGCCATAGTAGTTGAACAGGTCGTAGTTGGTGCCCAGCTTCTCGTTGATCTTGGCCATGTACTTCTCAACAACGGCGGGCAGAGCCTCGTAAGCGGGGTTGCAGGCCTCACGATGCTGGAAGAAGACGTCGCCGTTCTCGTGAGAACCGCGCATCTTGGGGTGCTCGGGGTTCAGGGCCTTGGCACGGAACTCCTCGACAGCCTCCATGTTGCACATTTCCTTCAGGTCCTCGTAGTCCCACTTCTCGATCTTCTGGATCTCGTGGGAGGTACGGAAGCCGTCGAAGAAGTTCACGAACGGAACGTGGCCCTCGATGGCGGACAGGTGAGCAACGGGAGAGAGGTCCATGACCTCCTGCGGGTTGGTCTCGCACAGCATGGCAAAGCCGGTCTGGCGGACTGCCATAACGTCGCTGTGGTCACCGAAGATGTTCAGGGACTGGGTAGCAACGGTACGTGCAGAAACGTCAAAGACGCAGGGCAGCTGCTCAGCGGCGATCTTGTACATATTGGGGATCATCAGCAGAAGACCCTGAGAAGCGGTAAAGGTGGTGGTGATAGCACCAGTACCGAGAGAACCGTGCACGGCGCCTGCGGCACCGGCCTCGGACTCCATCTCAACAACCTTGACCTGGTTGCCGAAGATGTTCTTCAGGCCTGCAGCGCTCCACTGGTCAACAGTATCGGCCATGGGGCTGGAAGGGGTGATGGGGTAGATGGCAGCCACATCGGTGAACGCATAAGCTACGTGCGCCGCAGCGGTATTGCCGTCCATAGACTGTTTAGCTCTGGGCATTTTCTTTCCTCCGTTTTTATTAGAGTTTTGCATAAAAGCTGTGCGGGTGTCAGGGCCGCACAAAGCCCGCGTCTGTCTGGCACGCGCCCCAATGTTGCTCCGGGCACAGTTCCAGATAAACGCTTTTGCATAGCTTTATTGTACCAAAAAACACCCCTTTTCGTAAAGGGGTTTTGTTCAGAAAGTTGCACAGATTTTTAAACTCGTTGTGTGCATTTTGACCATTTTGACGAACCGGCCCATTTTAAGGCCGTTTTGCAGTACAGTTTATAGTACAGTGTTCCGCATAGTGGAATTTCATAGGATCTCGGTGACGGTCAGCACCGCGCCATCCACGGTAAAGCGTATTTTATTCTGCCCGAAGTCGAGCGCATACACCCGGCCGGGGTCATGCTGGTAGGCGGGGCGGGGGTCGTTTTTCAGCACGCCCAGCAGGGCGGCGCGCTTGTCCTTTGGCACCTTGCACAAAAGGGCGTCCGGGCAGTGTACCTGCAGAGCGTACTCCTTTGTGGTGTCGGTGAAGCCGCCGCGGGCCTCGGGGTGGGCGTCCACATAGGGCAGATAGGGCTTGATGTCAAAAATCGGCGTGCCGTCCAGCAAATCCGCGCCGCGGACAATCAGCTCGCCGTTTTCCACCCCGGCCAGCTCCACGCAGGAAAGGCCCAGCGCGTTGGGGCGGTAGGGGCTGCGGGTGGCAAAGACGCCGCGGCGCTCGTTGCCGCCAAGGCGCGGCGGGCGCACGGTGGGCCGCCAGCTTTTGCCCGCGGCATACTCCGCCGCCACCGTGGAAAACTGCCAGATCAGCCAGAGCCGGTCATAGCCCTCGATGCCCACAAGGGCGTTCGGGTCACGGTATTCCGGCTCAAACACAATGCGTGCCGTCAGCTCCGGCACCAGCCCGCTCTGGCGCGGAATCCCAAATTTATCGGTAAAATCGGTATGAATATGTGCAATGGGATGAATTACATAGTCCATCGTAACACCAACCCCCTTTTTGCCTACTATTATATAAGAAAGTGAGGGAAAAGGGAAGGGGGCGGCATATAGGCCGCCTGCGGGCCGATGCAAATCCCGTGAATGAGTTGCAACGTGATGAGGGGCGGCTCTGTTTTCGGAAACATTGCCATTTTTCCCGGGCAAAATTTTACAACCTTCCGCCCTTCTATTTTATGTCGGAATATGCTATAGTAGACTATATAATGTAAAAGGGGGTATGATATTGGCACCCATTATTCATACAGAGAAGCTGCGCAAGGTCTATGCAGTCGGCAAGGAGCGCGTGGTGGCGCTGAACAATGTCGATTTGTCAATAGAGAAGGGCGAGTTCTGCTGTATTGTCGGCCAATCGGGCAGCGGTAAATCCACCCTGCTCAACCAGCTGGCCGGGCTGGAAAAGCCCACCTCCGGCAAGGTGTTCATCGGCCGCCACGAAATCAGCAAAATGACCGAGAACGAGCTGGCCGAGTTCCGCCAGCAGCACCTCGGTTTCATTTTCCAGAGCTACAATCTGCTGCCCACCATGACGGCGGCGGAGAACGTGGCCCTGCCGCTGATGTTCAAGGGCGTGGACAAAAAGACCCGCCTTGCCAAAGCCCGCAAGGAGCTGAAGGCCATGGGCCTGCTGGGCCGCGCCAACCACCTGCCCACCGAAATGAGTGGCGGCCAGCAGCAGCGCGTGGGTATTGCCCGCGCCTTCGTCAGTAGCCCCAAGGTCATTTTTGCGGACGAGCCCACCGGCAACCTTGACTCCCGCACCAGCAAACAGGTGCTGTACCGTATGCTGGAATTGTCCAAAAATAACTCTGTTACGTTTGTTATGGTCACCCATGAGCCGGAACTGGCCGAGTGTGCCGACCGCATTGTGACGATACTGGACGGCAAGGTCTGCTCCAACGTGGTGCAGGACGAGGAAGCCAAGCAGCGCAACCGCGACGCGCTGTTTGCCGACCTGAAGGGCGATCTGAACATCGGCGGTGAGGCCGCAAAAGAACACACCACCGAAAAGCCCGCCCCCGCGGAAAAAGCCTGATTTTAAATTTGGAGGTACATACAACCCATGAAACGCCTGTTTTCCCTGTTTACCGCTCTGGTGCTGGCGGTGGCGCTGTGCGCCCCGGCTATGGCCGATGACCAGGACAATTCTACCCCCACTCCTGCAAGCTCCGAAGATGCCTACGTCTCCGCCTATACCGTCACCGACGCCGCGGGCGGTGAGATCAGCAAGATTGAGGTCGGCGACAGAATCAACATTGTGCTGAAGGTTGTGGACCACGCTTCGGCGCGGTACAACGTCAAGGCGGAGGAAATCTCCGCCCGCATCAACTCCTCCGCCTTTACCTTCACCGGCATCGGTGAGGTCGGCCAGTTGTTTGCAAGCAACGATGACCCTGACCAGCAGCGCCTGCAGCGTGTGCGCAGCGGCAACCCCACGGGCACCGATGCAGCTGACAATGCACAGTATAATTATTACAGCTACGTTTTGCTTTTCCGTGACGTTATCTACAACGGCGGCGGCAACACGCTGCCCATCAACCTCAGCTATATGGACACCTCCAAGCCGCTGCAGCAGTTCAGCGTGACTATTGGCCAGTGTGTGGACAAAGACCAGACCACCTCGCCCAACCTGCTGGTGCGCAGCTCCAGCTATGGCGACAGCGTCACGGCCGGCACCGCCTTCACCCTCTCGCTGGGCGTCTATGCAACCGATGGCAGCGAGGCGCTGAACGATGTGATTATTGCGCTGACCCTGCCGGAGAATATCTCTCTGAAGAGCGGCAGCCTGTCCAGCTATGTGGGCAGCATCTCCCCCAAGCAGACCCGCGAGGTTTCGTTTGACATTATGCCCTCCGCCGGCTTTGCCGGTACTGTGGCCGATATCACCGTAAATATGTCCGGCACCGGTGCCGTGACCGGCAAGGCTGTGACCGCCACCACCACGATTTCCGTGCCGGTCAGCCAGCCCAATCGCTTTGAGGTCGGCCAGCTGGAGCTGTCCAGCGACACCATCTATGTGGGCGATACCGGCAGCGTCACGCTGACCTATGTCAACAAGGGCAAGAACGCCATCAGCAACCTGGAGGCACGCCTGACCGGCAGCAATCTGGGTGCGGGCGGCTACCAGTATCTGGGCAACCTGAATGCGGGCACCGAGGGCAGCGTGGATTTTGACATTGCCCCCGATGCCGCCGGTACCGTCTCCGGCGTTATCACGCTGAGCTATGAGGATGCCTCCGGCAATCCGCAGACCATCTCCAAAGATTTCTCGGTCAGCGCCGAGGAAATGAATATGGACGATTCCTACTACGACCCGTCGATGGACGATGTCCAGCCCGAGCAGACCGGTATGCCGGTCTGGGCGTGGGTGCTCATCGGCGTGTGCGGCGCGGTGGTCATCATCGTGATTGTGGTTGTGGTAGTTCGCAAGCGCAAAAAGGCCAAGGCTCTGGCTGCACTGGAAGAGGACAGCGATGAAGATATCTGATGAAATCAGCCTGTCGGCGCGCAATCTGCTGCGCCGCAAGGGCCGCACCGCGCTGACGCTGGTGGGTGTTGTCATAGGCACCTGTATGGTGGTGCTGATGATTTCACTGGGCATTGCCCAGACCAAGACCAACGAGGAAATGCTGCAGAGCTGGGGCGACCTGACACAGGTGCAGATTTACGGCTACGGCACGATGATGGGCAGTGACGGCAAGCCGCTGTATCTGGACGATGCAGCCATTGCCAGCATCAAGCAGATACCCCATGTGTTGGCGGCAACGCCCTACGCGCAGGGGTATACTATGAGCGGCACCATCACGGCGGGCCGCAATGACCGCTACACGATGGATATTTCTAATCTGATCGGCATCGACCCCACCGCACTGGAGCCGATGGGCTTTGCCCTGCAGAGCGGCAGCTGGCCCACAAACACCCCCGCCAGCGAGAAATCCACCAAGCTGCAAGTGCTGGTCGGTGCCTCGACCGGGTACGGCTTTGAGGATTCCCGCAAGAGCTACAACAGCCCCAAGCGCTACCGCTATGAGGGCCAGACCGACGCCTCCGGCAAGACTCTGCCGCCCTTTGTGGACATCAACAAGGACGAAATGACCCTGACCTTAAAAACCGGCGACGGCTCGACCGAAAAGACCCGCACATGGGAGCTGGAGATTGTGGGCGTGCTGGAGCCGGACGGTGCCAAGGGCTACTGGACGCAAAGCGGCATTGTGCTGCGAATCCAGGATATGAAGATGCTGCAGAAGGTCTACGACGATATGACGAAAACCAAGGAGCAGAACAAGAGCTACGATCAGGTTTACGTCAAGGTCGATGACCTGAAGAACGTCTCGGACGTAGAGGAGGCCATCCATGAGCTGGGCTTCTCCAACACCTATTCGATGAACCAGCAGCGCGAGGAAATGCAGAAGCAGGTCATGAACAGCCAGATGATTTTTGGCGGCATTGCAGCGGTTTCGCTGCTGGTTGCGGCCATCAACATCATCAACACAATGACCATGGCTATCTATGAGCGCACCCGCGAGATTGGCGTTATGAAGGTGCTGGGCTGTGAGCTGGGCAACATCCGCACCATGTTCCTGCTGGAAAGCTCCACCATCGGGTTCATCGGCGGGTTGATTGGCCTGTTGATAAGCCTGCTGGCCAGCTTTGTGCTGAACAATCTTTCCACCATTCTGGCGATGTTCGGGCAAAGCGGCGGGCTGGATTTGTCCGGTATGATGGGTGGCGGCGGCTATTATATGATGGACGGCAGCGGCGGCAACACCATCTCGATTATTCCGCCGTGGCTGATGCTGGCGGCGCTGGTATTTGCCACACTGGTGGGTCTTGTGGCCGGTATCCTGCCCGCCAACAAGGCCGTAAAAATCAGCGCGCTGGAAGCCATCCGGCACGATTGATTGGATTTTATATGTAACTATGGGCACTTCCCGGAAGGGAGGTGCCCATTTTTTGTGTAAAGATTGATTATGGTTTATCTTCGGGCATAATTTTCATTTTACCCTCTAGGGAGGGGTCTTGCCCCCTCCGCGGTTTATTGCTATATGCCGTTTATTATTCGCTGCTCTGTAGGGGCCGGGCACGCCCGGCCCGCACGTTACCGGCTAACTGCATTTCCCGGGTAACTGCCCCCGCATCCGGCCCTGCGGGGCCACCTGCCCCCGGAGGGGGAAGGCTTATCTTTACCCCCATTTTCACCTCAAAATGATGTTAAATATGGTTTTTAACAACATTCTGGATTTTTCCACCGCGGATTTCCACAACTAAAGGAAGTTTTCAACATTTTCCACAGAAAAATCGGGCCGGCGGGCGGTTTCCCACGGCGACGCCGGACAATTTTTACCGTATTATCGTCATTTTATAATTTTCAACATTTTTCACGAGTTTTCCACATGGAAAACCCCGGGAAAGTGTGGAAAAGCAGTTTTCCTGTGGAAAAACCGTATCTGTAGGGGTACTGCCGCTGCCGCAGACCTATATATTGTTACAAAACTGTGTCCAACCGCCCCGGATACCCCCGGTTGTAGGCGGTGGAAAAACAAGAGTTTTCCACACGCCTGTGGAAAACCATGTGGAAAAGCACAGCAAAAATAAAACCACCGCCCGGCTTGAAGCGGGCGGCGGTTCTCAACATCAGGGGTTAAAATTCAATCTTGCCGAAGGCGAAATCATCGCCGTCATGGATGCGCTCGGTGGTCTTGGGTGCCATCGGCTTGGCGTCCGGGTCACGCGGGGTATCGGCAAACTCGCGGGCGGGCACGCTGGAGCGCGGGCCGCCGTAGCGGGGGCCGCCGTAGCGGGGGCCGCGGTCACTGCGCTGGCCACGGTAGCCACCACGGACACCGTCACGGCCACTGCGGGGCCCTCTGGAGCCGTTTCCGCGGTAGCCGTGGCCACCATCCCGGCGCTGGCCACGGCCGCCCTCACGGCGTCCGCCGCGCTGGTTGCGGGCGTTGTCACGATCCGGCAGGTTGCAGGCATCGGGGTCGGTGGAGTAGAGCACCACGTGGCGGGCCGGGCCTTCGCCCTTGCTCTCGCTGCGCACGCCGTCAATCTCGGCGATGGCGGTGTGGATGATGTGGCGCTCGTAGGGGTTCATCGGCTCCATCTCATAGTAGCAGCCGGTGCGGATGACGCGGTCTGCAATGCGCTTGGCAAGGGCAGAGAGGTCATCCTCGCGCTTGTTGCGGTAGCCGCCGACATCCAGCCCCAGCTTGACGTAGGGGCCTTCCATGCGGTTCACAACGAGGCTGGCAAGGTAGGAGAGGCTCTCCATCGTCTCGCCGCGGCGGCCAATCAGGGCGCCCATGTGCTCGCCGGAGACCTTCAGGATGGTGGCAGCGCCCTTTTTGACAGCGCTGAAGGTGAAGTTCTCCACACCCATCAGGTTAAAAATCGGGGTCAGGTAGTCCACAGCGGCCTGCAGGCGGGGGTCAGTGGCGATATCCAGCGGAATCTCAACCTCATCCTCGGCAACAGGGGCCAGCTCGGCATCCTCGACCATCTCCTCGACAACGGCCTTCTCGATGGCCGGGGCAGTCTCGTCAGAGATTTCAACAACCTCGGCGGGTTTTGTGGAAACCTCGGCGGGCTTTTCCTCCGCAACGGGTGCGGGGGCGGCCTCCGGCTCCTCAACCTTCACAAGAACCTTGGCAGGGATGGTCTTAAACAGCTTGCGGGCGGGGAATTCCAGCACCTCATAGCTGACGTTGATATCGTCACGATCAACGCCCAGCGCGTCGCAGGCGGCCTGCACGGCGGCCTCAACGGTCTTGGCGCTCATTTCCATACTGCGCATATGGGAAACCTCCTTCTTACTTTGTCATTTTTACGCGGGCAATCAGTCCTTGTTCAGCGGGGTGGTACGCTCGTCCTTGTAGAGCTCCGCCTCACGCTGGCGGGCCAGCTCCAGACGCAGCTTGTTGGCCTCGCCCAGGGTGACCTCCTTCTCCACCTTCTTGCCGTCCTGCTCGACGGTGACAGTGCGCTTTTTCTTCTTCTCGGCGCGCTTGGCGGCCAGCTCGGCCTCATACTGCGCCTTGAACTTTTCGGGGCTGTAGATTTTGTAGGTCACGAAGGACTGGAAAATCTGGAACACGTTGGAAACGCCGTAGTACAGCGAGAAGCCGACAGGGGCATTGAAGCAGAAGGTAACGAACATCAGGTTCATAACCAGCATCATAATCTTCATGCTGCCCTGCATCTGGGCGTCCATGCCGGAGAGCTTCTGGGTGAGGAAGTAGCTGACGAACATCGTAACCGTGGCGATGGCGGGGAAGATGGCAATCGGCGTCAGGTGGAAGCCGGGGATGTCGCACATATCCATGCCGAAGAAGCTGGTGTTGAAGTTCTGGATTTCCTGCACAACGCTGGCAGAAATGATGGAGGGGTCGATGGACGCGCCGTTGTGGATGGCCTGAATCAGCGCGGTCTGCATGGTGGAGGTGTTGGTGGTGGCCAGACCGATGGCCTCGCACGCGGCCTTGACGGCATCATTGCTGACGCCGAAAATGTAGTGCACAGGGTAGTACACAACACCCAGGAAGCCGAACAGCACCAGCATGGTCAGCAGCATGGGCAGGCAGCCGCCCATCGGGTTGTAGCCGTGCTCCTGCTGGAGCTTCATCAGCTCTTCCTGCTGCTTCTGGGGGTCATTCTTGTACTTCTGCTGAATCTCGGTAATCAGCGGCTGGAACACGGACATTTTGGCCGTGGACTTCTGCTGATGGATGCTCAGGGGGAAGAGCAGCAGTTTAAGAATGAGGGTGGCAACAATCATTGTTGCCGCGTAGTTGCCGATGAAGCTGTAGAGGATCTTCACCAGCGGGCCAATCAGTATGGCCAGGAAATACATAAAAGACATAGCCTTTCCTTCTGCCCCGTCTGCGCCCGGGACCTTTATTTTTATGTAGGTCTCTGCTGCGCAGGGCAAAGACATGAGAAGCGGGGAATAAATAATAGATAATAAATAATAAATAATAAATTTGGTGGAGTTTTCGCCCGGGGGCGAAAACAAAAATAACAAGTGCTTTCAACAAAGGGAGCTCCCATTGTTTAAAACGCGCCGCCGCGGGCGGCGCTCCTTATTTATTATTTATTATTTTTTATTTCTTATTTGCCTTATTTGCTTTTCGTCAGCCTTCTCTCCGGGTTGACCCACCGGCCCTTTTCCGGCACCGGATCATAGCCGAATTTTGCAAAGGGCTGGCAGCGGAGCAGCCGCCAGATGGTAAGCAGCAGTCCCTTGCACAGGCCATGGGTGGCAAGGGCCTGCATGGCGTACTCACTGCAGGTGGGCACAAAGCGGCAGTGATGCCCGAGGTGCGGGCTGATGTACCGCTTGTAGCCCCGCAGCAGGGCAATCAGCGCTTTTGTAATCATACCTGCGGGGCGGAGGCTGCCTTGTCGGGCAGGCCCGCCTTGGCAAACAGCTTGCCCAGCGTTTTGCTGAGCTGGGTGCTTTTCAGGTGCGGGGTCTGGCCGCGGGCCACCAGAATGATATCATAGCCACCGATATTCTGGGCAAGATGCTCCGACAATGCGGCGCGCATCACCCTGCGGGCGCGGTTGCGCTGCACGGCATGGCCCACCTTTTTGGTAGCGGTCAGCCCGATACGAGTATACCCCAGCCGGTTTTTGGCCACGTACAAAACACAGTGCGGGTGCACGTAGCTTTTGCCCCGGCCGTATACCCGGTTGAACTGCCAGTTTTTATCTAAGGTGCGATAACGCATGGGTGGAAATCCTTTGTTTAAATACTAGATAAGAAATAATAAATTTGGTGGAGTTTTCGCCCGGGGGCGAAAACTAAAATAACAAGCGTTTTCAACAAAAGGGGTTCCCATTGTTTAAAATGTGCCGCCGCGGGCGGCACACCAGCTTTATTCTTTATTATTTGCTTATTTATCTAATAATACCTTTTTTCTCTGCGTCTGTAAAGTGAATTTGAAAAAAGGGCTGCCGATTTTTGCTTCGGCAGCCCTTTTGTTCACATAATTTCTGAAGTGAATCAGACAGTCAGGCTCTTACGGCCCTTCGCACGGCGGCGGGCAATGACCTTGCGGCCGTTCTTGGTAGCCATGCGGTTCAGGAAACCGTGGACGCGGCTGCGCTGACGCTTCTTGGGCTGGAAAGTACGCTTCATTTTTCATTCCTCCTGTTGAAATCCCGGTATGGGCTGTTTTGCTCAGGGCTTCGCCCATACACTGGGGCAGCCTTGCAGAGTTAGATTATACGCGATAAGACCCCCATTTGTCAAGGGTTTTTTGTTAGAATTTTTCGCTCCCGCGTCAAAGAATTGCCGCTACAGAAAGTTATCCACTACATTTTGTACTATTTACTGTTGAAAATCGCACTTCTTGTGGAAAACTTTCCGGTAAAATTTTTTATCTGCCGTCCCTGCGGGAAAATTTTCAACAATTCGGCTTTTTAAAAAAATTCCTACTTTATTATATATAGCTGTTGTTTAAAACCCGATTTTGTGGTATACTGTATGTAGTATTTTTGCGCCCTGTTTTTGGGCGTTCATCTATAACAGGAAGTGGGGAGTATCGACATTCATGGATTCCATCAATGAGGTATTGGATGCGGTCAAGGTCTATTGCAAGGAAAAGACCTCCGACGCCACCTATGCGTTTTACATCAAGGATATCAGGGCGGTCAGCTTTGAAAATTCCAACACCATCACGCTGGAGCTGCGCAGTGAGTTCGTTATGAAAATTGTATCGGACCGCTACACGGCGCTGCTGAAGGAGGCCTTCAAGGCCATCCTCGGCTTTGATGTTGAGATTCTCTATGTAGCGGCCCCGCCGGAGGACGGCGAGAAGTCCGATGGCAGCGAGCCGAAGATGGACGAGAAGTCCCTGCCCAGCGGGCGGTATGATTTCACCTTTGAGAATTTCATCAAGGGACCCTCGAACCAGTTTGCGTTTGCGGCAGCGCAGGCTGTTGCGGCCAATCCGTCCGGCGCGTACAATCCGCTGTTCATCTATGGGCCGTCCGGTCTGGGCAAGACCCATCTGCTGAACGCCATCCAGTTTGAAATCAAGAAAAACCATCCGGATTTCAACATTGTCTATGTGGATTGTGAAATGTTCACCAACGAGACGATTTCCGCCATCAAGACGGCAACGATGGAGCAGTTCCGTCAGAAATACCGCAAGGCAGACGTGCTGCTGATTGACGATATCCAGTTCCTGGCAGGCAAGGAGAGCACGCAGGAGGAGTTTTTCCACACCTTCAACACGCTGCACAATGACGGCCGCCAGATTGTGATTGCCTCCGACCGCCCGGCCAAGGAAATCAAATCGCTGGAGGAGCGTCTGCGCACCCGGTTTGAGTGGGGCCTGACCGCCGACATTCAGCCGCCGGATTTTGAGACCCGCGTGGCCATCGTCAAGCGCAAGGCAGAGTTGCTGAATCTTGATCTGCCGAACGATGTGGCCGAATACATTGCCAATCATCTGAAGCAGAACATCCGCCAGCTGGAGGGCGCGGTCAAAAAGCTGAACGCCTATTATATGCTGGAGGGCATTGAGCCCTGCATCGGCGTGACGACGACCGCCATCAAAGATACGCTGAACGACAGCCAGCCGATTCCGGTTACGATTGAGAAAATCCTCAACGAGGTGGCGCGCACCTACAATGTGATGCCTGCGGATATACGCGGCAAGAAGCGCAACGCAAATGTGAGCGCCGCACGGCAGATGACAATGTACATCATCCGCGAGGTGACCGGCATGAGCATGGAGGCAATCGGGCAGGAATTCCAGCGCGACCATTCCACCGTGGTGTATTCCATCAAAACGATGGAAGAAAACATCAACCGCGATCAGCACCTGAAAGAAATGTGCAGCGACATCATGAAAAACGTCCGCGCCTAAGGTCCTTTCTTTAAAGAAAGGACCCAAAGAACTTTTCATGCCTTTTCCCGCGAGCAGGGCTGTAAAAGAAGCGTAACATCGAGCAATCCCGTCCCCGGGTTGTGGCTTTAAAGTTTCTTTGCTTACTTTCTTTTCAAAGAAAGTAAGCTTTCAACGGAGTTTTTAGTTTTCAACGTGAGGTATTCCACGAAGGGTGTTGAAAAACAGCGGGTTTTGAATTTTCCACAAGAAAGTCAACAGCCTGTTCAAAACATTGAACGCCTGATTTTCCGCGGTGGAATCAAGCGCGGCAGAGTTTTCCACGAAACTAACAGCCCCTACTACTACTACTACCAAAGTTAATAGTTTCTTCAGCCAGAAGGCTGAAAAGAAACCTCTGCTACCCATAAAATCAGCACGAACCTTGTGGAAAACAGAAAAAAGTAAAGATAACCGAGATTATTGAAGTTTTTTGCGCCGCTTTTTTACAAAAAAGCGGCTTCGAGGAGATACTATGAAATTTGAATGTGAAAAAACGCTGCTGGCCAGCGCCATCGACGGTGTTTCCCGCGCTATCACCAACCGCGCAGCCATCCCTGTGCTGGAAGGCATCTATATGAAGGCCGAGGGCTTCAACCTGACCCTGACCGGCTACGATATGGAAATGGGCATCACCACTACGATTGAATGTAACGTTCTTGTACCTGGTGAAACCGTTCTTGACGCTAAACTGCTGAGCGCGATGGTCAACCGTATGCCCGCGGGCGATGTCTGCATTGAGCTGAACGATGAAGGTCAGGCAAAAATCAGCGGTGGTGTGGCAGAATTTGAGATTCCCGCGCTGAACGCCAGCGATTACCCCAGCCTGCCCGTGACCGGCGCAGACAATACCATGACCGTAAAATGCGGTATGCTGCGCGAGATGATTGAAAAAACCATCTACGCCGTCAGCCAGGATGACAAGAAGCCGGCCCACACCGGCGAACTGTTCGTCATTGAGCCGGGTAGCCTGACGATTGTTGCACTGGACGGCTACCGTCTGGCCATCATTCAGCGCGATGTCGAGTGCACCCGTGATATCCGCATCATCATCCCGGCCAAGACACTGCAGGAGCTGCTGAAAATTATGGGCGGCGCGGATGACGATGTGAAAATCGACGCCAACCGCCGCTATGTCGTGTTTACCTCCAACGGCTACACGATTATGAGCCGCCTGATTGAGGGCGACTTCCTGAACTACGAGAGCGTTATCCCGAAGGATAAAAAAACACGTATTACCGTTGATTGCAAGACCTTCATCGATACGATTGAGCGTGCATCCCTGGTTATCACCGAGCGACTGAAAAACCCTCTGCGCATTACCTTCAGCGAGGATAAGGTCACGGTGCGCTGCCAGACGCCGCTTGGCAAGGTGCTGGATGAGTTTGCCCCGGTCGAAATGACCGGCGACCCGGTGGAAATTGGCTTCAACAACCGCTATCTGCTGGATGCGCTGCGCTACTCCAAATGTGAACGCATGGTGCTGGAAATCAACGGCCCTTTAAGCCCGGTCAAGCTCCTGCCCGAGGACGGCAAGGACTTCATCTATCTGGTGCTGCCGGTGCGCTTCAAGAACGAGGGTTGATAGAATTATGGAAAAAATACGTATCAACACGGAATTTATCAAGCTGGACGCCCTGCTGAAGTTTGCGGGCCTGTGCGAGACCGGCGGCGAAGCCAAGGAGCTGATTCAGGGCGGCGCGGTCAAGGTCAACGGCGAGGTCTGCACCATGCGCGGTAAAAAATGCCGTGCGGGGGATACCGTGGAGCTGGACGGCCAGACCGTGCAGGTCGCGGAGGGCGCGTAATGCGCTTGACCCATCTTGAATTAACGAATCATCGTAATATTGCGCACGCAGAGTTGAACCCTGACCCCCACCTGACCGTGCTGTGCGGCCCCAATGGGCAGGGCAAAACGAACCTGCTGGAGGCTGTCTGGCTGCTGACCGGCGGAAAGAGCTTCCGCGGTGCCAAGGATGCAGAGCTCATAAAGCGCGGCGAGGAATTTTCTGTGCTGGAGGGCGCATTTGAGACACAGGACGTCGAAAAAAGCATCCGGCTGACCGTGGGCAGCAAAGGCAGCCAGCGGCCCGGGCGTACCGGGAGGCTGAACGGCGCGGACATTGGGCGTGCCGCGGCACTGGCCGGGAATTTTCAGGCCGTTGTGTTTGAGCCGGATTTGCTGAGCCTTGTCAAGGGCGGCCCGGATGGGCGGCGGCGGTTTCTGGATTCGGCGCTGTGCCAGGTGTACAGGCCGTATCTGGTGGCGCTGCGGCGGTATATGCGGCTGACGGCCCAGAAAAATGCGCTGCTGAAAAGCTACGATATAACGCCAAACGGCGGGATGCTGCTGGACACCTACGATGAACAGCTGGCGGAATACGGTGCCTTGATTATGGAGCACCGCTGCAAATTTCTGGCCGAGGCAGCCCCGGTGGCGGCGCAGAATTACCGGGATATCTCCCACGGGGCGGAAACGCTGGAACTGCGCTATCTGATGTGCACCGACGCGCCCACCCCGGAGGCACTGGCGGCCAAGCTGCACGCTATGCGCCCCGCGGAGCTGCGCGCCGGGTTCTGCCTTGCGGGCCCCCACCGCGAGGATTTGGAAATTCTGTTGGACGGCCAACCCGCTAGGATTTACGGCAGCCAGGGCCAGCAGCGCAGCTGCGTGCTGGCTATGAAGCTGGCCGAGGCCACCGTGGTAGGGGAGCTGTTCGGCGAGCACCCGGTTCTGCTGCTGGACGATGTTCTGAGCGAGCTGGACGATGAGCGCCAGACCTATCTGCTCACCCGCATGGGGGAGCACCAGACCATTGTGACAACCTGCGACACCGCTGCTTTTGCGCGTACCAACGGTAAAATTGTGATGGTCAAAAACGGAGAAGTGACGGAGTAGGCTATGTATTTTCACGCAGGGCAGGACTTTGTACTGAATACGCGGGACGTTATCGGGGTGTTCGATCTGGACACAGCCGGTGCCTCGCGCAGGACAGAGGAATATTTCCGCCACGCAGAGGCGGAGGGGGCCGTGGTCGATTTGTGCGCACCCGGCACGCTGCCCAAGAGTTTTATGGTCACAGACTTCCCCGATGAGACAGTCTACATCAGCCAGCTTTCCCCCGCAGCACTGAAAAAGCGCGCTGAAAAGTTGGATTTTTAAATTGTAAGTTATCGCCCAATCAAGGGGCAATATCGCAGAATGGCGTGCCGGGTGTGCCCGGCCCCTACCGTGCGATGTAAAGCAGAGATACCCACCCATGACAGGAGGCTATCATTTCATGGCAGAAGAAATCATCACCGAAACCAACCGCGAAACGGCTACCGACCACGCTTACGGCGGTGCGCAGATTCAGGTTCTGGAGGGTCTGGAGGCTGTGCGCAAGCGCCCCGGTATGTATATCGGCTCCACCGGCCCCTCCGGCCTGCATCATCTGGTCTACGAAATCGTCGATAATGCGATTGACGAAGCACTGGCCGGGTACTGCACCCATATCGAAGTTACCATCAAGCCCGGCAACATCATTCAGGTATCGGACAATGGCCGCGGTATCCCGGTGGACATCCAGCCCAAGCTGGGCATCCCGGCTGTGACCGTTGTCTACACCGTGCTGCACGCAGGCGGCAAGTTCGGCGGCGAGGATTCCGGCTACAAGGTGGCCGGCGGTCTGCACGGCGTCGGCGCGTCGGTTGTCAACGCCCTGTCCGAGTGGCTGACTGTCCGCGTGCGCCGCGACGGAGCCGAGTACGAGCAGAGCTTCAAGCGCGGCAAGCCGGACGGCGAGCTGAAAAAAATCGGCGCGGCGGCTTCTACCGGAACGACAGTCACCTTCAAGCCCGACCCGGAGATGTTCCAGGAAACCACGCTCTACCGCTATGAAACGCTGCTCAAGCGTCTGCGGGAGGAGGCGTTCCTGAACGCCGGTGTCCGCATCACCCTGACGGACGAGCGCCCCGATGCCGACCGCCCGCAGGACGAGCAGAACGGTGAAATGCGCGCCGAAACGATGTGCTATGAGGGCGGCATCCGTTCCTTCGTCAGCTATCTGTGCGAGCGCCGCGACCTTACGCCCCTGCACCCCCAGGTTATGTATATGAAGGGGGAAGGCCAGGGCGCCGTGGCCGAGGTTGCGCTGCAATATTATGACAACAGCTACAATGAATTGTTGCTGAGCTTTGCCAACAACGTCCACACCCCCGAGGGCGGCACCCACGAGGAGGGTTTCAAACTGGCCCTGACCCGCGTGCTGAACGAGTATGGCCGCGCCAAGGGGATTCTGAAGGATAAGGACGAGAACCTGTCCGGCCCGGACGCCCGCGAGGGTATCATTGCGGTGGTCAGTGTCAAGCTGCAGGAGGCCCAGTTTGAGGGCCAGACCAAGGCAAAGCTGGGCAACACCTTCATCAAGGGCCTTGTCAACAACGTGGTCTATAAGGCACTGACCGAATTCTTTGAGGAAAACCCCGCTGTGGCGAAGGCAATTTTGGAGAAGGCCACGCAGGCCGCCCGTGCCCGCGCCGCCGCCAAGAAGGCCCGCGAGCTGGTCCGCCGCAAGAGTGCGCTGGAATCCAACCGTATGCCCGGCAAGCTGGCAGACTGCCACGAAAAAGACCCCTCCAAGACCGAACTGTTCATCGTGGAGGGCGATTCTGCAGGCGGCTCGGCCAAGATGGGCCGAGACTCCAACATTCAGGCCATTCTGCCCTTGTGGGGCAAGATGCTGAATGTCGAGAAGGCACGCGCCGACCGCATCTACGGCAATGACAAGCTGATGCCGGTTGTGACCGCGTTGGGCACCGGCATTGGCGATGAGTTTGACATCACCAAGGTGCGCTACCACAAAATCTTCATTATGGCTGATGCCGATGTCGACGGCTCGCACATCTGCACCCTGATGCTGACCTTCTTCTTCCGCTATATGCGCCCGCTGATTGACCACGGCTATGTCTACGTGGCACAGCCGCCGCTGTTCAAGCTGCAGAAGGGCCAGACCGTCAAGTACGCCTATAATGACGAGGAAATGAAGATTCTGAGCGCCGAAATGCCCGGCGCAAAGGTCAACCGCTACAAAGGCTTGGGCGAGATGAACCCCGACCAGCTGTGGGAAACCACCATGAACCCCGACAACCGCGTGATTGTCCAGATTAAGATTGAGGACGCCGAGCGTGCCGACGAGGCGTTCAGCATCCTGATGGGCGAGCAGGTCGAGCCCCGCCGCCAGTTCATCGAGAAAAACGCCAAGTACGCGAATCTGGATGTGTAATGTTCCACGTGGAACATTATGCGGTGGTTGTATGGATGACAAATGGCAAAAACGCAGGTGGATGCGCCTTCAAGAATTTGATTACGCATCACAAAAGGTGTATTTCATAACGATTTGCACACAAAATAGGGAACCCTTGTTTTGCAGGATTGTAGGGAGGGGTCTTGACCCCTCCGTGCAGGCAGAAATTAGTATGACGCCGTATGGGAACATTGCGGAGTATGATTTGTTGCAGATACCAGAGCATTTTCCGCAAGTAGAAATTCTGAATTATGTGTTTATGCCGGACCATCTGCATATATTATTGGCTTTGGGCTGCCGGGAGGTTGCTGCGGAGGGGTCAAGACCCCTCCCTACAGTGCCAACCATTATAGGGCAATATAAATCCGGCGTCAGCCGTAAATGCGGACGTCCGGTTTGGCAGAGGTCCTATTACGACCACATCATCCGCAACCAGCATGATTTTGAGGAAATTTGGCAGTATATTGACCGAAATCCGTTACAGTGGGTTTTGGATGGAAAAAACAGTAAGTAGAGAACAGCGAAGCATTCAATTCACAACAAGATAAGTTAGTTAAGGTGATACAATGGAAGAAAACATCATCATGGTGCCGGGGTCCGGTACCAAGGTCATTGTGCGCGATGTGAAGCAGGAGATCGAGACGGCGTTTTTGGACTACTCGATGTCTGTTATCGTGGCGCGTGCTCTGCCCGATGTGCGTGACGGCCTCAAGCCCGTGCACCGCCGTATTCTGTACACGATGCACGAGCGCGGCAATGACCCGCAGCACCCCTACCGCAAATCGGCCGATACCGTCGGTGCGGTGCTGGGCTCCTACCACCCCCACGGTGACTCCTCCGTCTATGACGCGATGGTTCGTCTGGCACAGGATTTCAGCCTGCGCTACCCGCTGGTAGATGGTCAGGGTAACTTCGGCTCCGTGGACGGTGACCCCCCGGCTGCTTACCGTTATACCGAGGCCCGTATGTCTAAGATGGCCTGCGAGATGCTGACCGATATTGAGAAGGACACCATCGACTGGGACCCCAACTTTGATGAAACCAAGAAGGAGCCCCATGTACTGCCCAGCCGCTTCCCGAACCTGCTGGTCAACGGCAGCCAGGGCATTGCGGTCGGTATGGCCACCAACATTCCGCCGCACAACCTGCGGGAAATCGTCAACGGCATGGTGGCCTTGATGGATGACCCCGAAATCGACCTGGCCGGCCTGATGGAGTACGTCAAGGGCCCGGACTTCCCGACCGGCGGCATCATTATGGGCCGCAGCGGCATCCGCGCCGCCTATGCGACCGGCCGCGGCAAAATCACCCTGCGCGGCCGCGCCGAAATTGTCGAGAAGAAAAACGGCCGCTATGAAATCCTGATTACCGAAATCCCCTATATGGTCAACAAGACCCGCCTGATTGAGTCGATTGCGGACCTTGTGAAAGACAAGCGCATTGAGGGCATCAGCGATCTGAACGATGAATCCTCCAGCCGTACCGGCATGAAGATCGTCATCGAAATCAAGAAGGATGCCAACCCGCAGGTCGTGCTGAACCAGCTCTACCGCTACACACAGCTGCAGGACACCGTGGGTGTCATTATGCTGGCGCTGGATGACGGCGTGCCCAAAATTATGAGTCTCAAGACCATGATGGAGCGCTACATCGAGTTCCAGATGCAGGTTATCCGCCGCAGAACGGCGTTTGATCTGAAGAAGGCGAAGGAGCGCGAGCACATCCTGGAGGGCCTGCGCAAGGCAGTTGACATCGTGGATGAAATCATCGCCACGATTCGCGCCTGCAAGGGAGGCTTTGCCGAGGCGCGTCAGGCTGTGATGGACAACTTCGGCTTTGATGAGCCGCAGGCGGATGCCATCGTCAAGCTGCAGCTGGGCCGCTTGGCCGGTCTGGAAATTCTGAAAATCGAGCAGGAATTGGGCGAGCTGCGCACCGCGATTGCCGATTATGAGGACATTCTGGCCAACGATGCGCACGTGAAGCGCATTGTCGAGGAGGACCTGACCGCGCTGGCCGACAAGTACGGCGATGAGCGCCGCACCTCGATTGAGGCAGTCTCCGGCGAGGTTGACATTGAGGACCTGATTCCCGAGGAGACCTGCGTCTTTACGCTGACCCATGAGGGCTACATCAAGCGCACCACGCTGGACACCTATCAGGCACAGAACCGCGGTGGCCGCGGCGTGCAGGGTATGACCCAGAAGGACGAGGACTTTACCGAGGAAATGTATGTAGGCTCCACCCATGACTATATGCTGTTCCTCACCAATCAGGGCCGCGTCTACCGTCTGAAGGGCTATCAGGTGCCGGAGGGCAGCCGCACCGCCAAGGGCAGCCATATCGTGAATCTGCTGCAGCTGCAGGAGGGCGAAAAGGTAACCCTGATGCTGCAACAGAAGGCGGACGTGGACGAGGACAACACCTACGCCACGATGGTGACGAAGCAGGGTCTGATTAAGCGCACCCCGCTGTCCCAGTTCCGCAACATCCGCAAGGCGGGCCTGATCGCCATTGCTTTGAACGAGGGCGACAGCCTTGTGTGGAGCCACCTGACCAAGGGTGACGATGAGATTATCGTGGCCACCCATGACGGTGCTGCCATCCACTTTACCGAGGACGGCGCGCGCTCGATGGGCCGTACCGGCCACGGCGTCCGCGTGATTAAGCTGCGCGAGGGCGATTATGTTGTGGGCGCAGGCGTCTGCCGCCCGGGTGCCACTGTGCTGACCATCAGCGAGGAGGGCAAGGGCCGCCGCAGCCGCATTGACGATTACCGCATTACCAAGCGCGGCGGTCTGGGCATCCGCAACTATTCCAACGGCAACGTGGCGGGCATCAAGATTGTGGATGACACCGACGATTTGATTCTGATCAGCCAGAACGGTATTCTGATTCGGATTCATGCCGCTGACATCAACGTCCAGAGCCGCTACGGCAGCGGTGTCCGCGTGATGCGCCTTGTGGAGGATGACAAGGTGGCCGTTGTGGCCCGTGTTGACCGCGACAACGAGGCCGAGACCGCGAAAATCGAGGATGTAGGTGAAACCGACCCGACCCCCGAGGAGCTGGCTGCGATTGAAGCCGAGGAGCTGGCTCAGGAGGCTGCCGAGGACGCCGCCACCGACACCAACGACGACGAATAACTTACTTTCTTTGAAAAGAAAGTAAGCAAAGAAACTTTCAATATATTTCCAGAAAAGGAGAGGCTATGGCGGCCTCTCCTTTTTGGTGGTTTGAAATTTTTTCGCCGAGGCCTTTTTTATAAAAAAGGCCGGAAAAAGGCTGGTAAAGAACGCCGAATCATGCTATGCTAAAGTGTTAGAACAAATAAAGGAGCACCCGCACATGGAACATCTGCACAGTACAATTTGCGCGCTGGCAACGCCACCGGGCGAGGGCGGCATTGCAACGGTCCGCGTTTCCGGGCCGGATAGCTATGCCGTTGTCGGCAGGATTTTTGCGCCCATCCGCAAGGAAAAGCGCGTGGCCGATGCAAAGGGCTACACCGCTATGCTGGGGCATTATCTGCTGCACGGCGCGGAGATGGACGAGTGTGTGGCACTGTTTTTCCGTGCGCCGCACTCCTACACCGGCGAGGATGTGATTGAGCTGTCGGTGCATGGCGGCACCGCCATGGCGGACGGCCTGTTGGAAGCGTTGATTGACGTGGGCTGTGCCCCGGCCGGGCCGGGAGAGTTTACCCGCCGTGCGCTGGAAAACGGCCGTATGTCGCTGACGCAGGCCGAAGCGGTGATGGAGGTTATCGCGGCCAATGGGCGGCAGGGGGCCGCACTGGCAAAATCCGCGCTGGATGGCCGACTGGCTAAGCGCATTGGCAAAATACAGACCGCCCTGCAGACGCTGAACGCCCACCTGACGGCCTGGGTTGATTACCCGGAGGAGGATGTGCCGGAGCTGTCCGACGAGGCTTTTGTAAAGACTCTGACCGACCAGAAGGCCGAGTTGGATGCACTGATTCAAGGTTACAGCGCGGGCGCGGTACTGCGCCACGGCGTGGATTGTGTGTTGCTGGGGCGCCCCAACGTGGGCAAAAGCACGTTGCTGAATCTGCTGGCCGGGTTTGACCGGGCCATTGTCACGCCGGTGGCGGGCACGACCCGCGATATTGTGGAGCAGGCGGTGCAGCTGGGCAATGTCCGGCTGAACTTGTTTGATACCGCCGGTGTGCGGGATGTGGGTGATGACGGTGACGCGATTGAGGCCGAGGGCATCCGCCGCAGCTGGAAAAAGCTCGACGAGGCCGGGCTTGTGCTGGCCGTGTTTGATGCCGCGCAGCCGCTTGGCGAGGATGATATAGAGCTGGCCCGCAAATGCAAGGGCCGCCCGGCCATTGCCGTGCTGAACAAGCAGGATTTAGCAGGGGAGTGCAGCGATGTTCCACGTGGAACATTGGAGACTTATTTCAAAAAAATTGTTCCGATGTGTGCCAAAGATGCCGTGGGCCTGCAGGCGCTGACCGATGCCGTGGCGGATTTGCTGGGAACTGCCCGGCTTGACCCTACCGCCGCACAGTTGTGCAGTGCCCGCCAGCTTTCCGCCGCTACCCGCGCCCGGGACGCCCTGACCGAGGCCATCACCGCCCGCCAGAACGGTTTTGGCCTTGACGCCGCCGCCGTCTGCCTGACCGATGCTCTGCAGGCACTGTTCGATTTGACCGGCGAGGATGCGACAGCGGCAACGATTGATGAAGTGTTTGAGACGTTTTGTGTGGGGAAATAATAGCCAAGCAAATAAGAAATAAAAAATAATAAATAATAAAAATGGTGGAGTTTGCGCCTTTGGGCGCAAACAAAATACTCTGCGGCGGGAGGCTTGCTGTGATACAGAACAATGTGCTTCTGGATAAAACAGTGAATTTTTCCGTCAGAATTGTGCGAAGCTGCCAGTATCTTGTGAAGGAAAAGAAGGAAGATATTATGTCCAGACAGCTGCTGCGTAGCGGAACTTCCATTGGAGCAAATGCACATGAGGCAGTTTATGGTTCCAGCAGGCAGGATTTTATTTCAAAGCTGCACATCTCACTGAAGGAAGCCTCAGAAACGGAATATTGGATTATTCTGTTGACCAAGACAGAGTACCTGACAAGTACACAGAGCAAGTCTTTATTGAAAGACTGCACCGAAATAAAGAAAATTCTTATCTCTACCTTAAATAAAGCAAAGAAAGCAGAAACATAAAAAAATAAGAATACCTTAAAGAAGAATGTAAGGTAATTTTAAATTGCGCGCGCGGCGCGCATCCACATTTATTATTTCTTATTTATTATTTTTTATTTGCAAACCACTCACGGATAAATTACGCAAGAGGGAAAAAACAACTATGGACAAACTAGGAACCTATGACGTCATTGTCATTGGCGCGGGGCACGCGGGGATTGAAGCGGCCCATGCGGCGGCAAAGGTCGGGGCAAAAACGGCGGTGTTTACACTGTCGCTGGATTTCATCGGCAATATGCCCTGCAACCCGTCCATCGGCGGCACAGCCAAGGGGCATCTGGTCCGGGAGGTCGATGCTCTGGGCGGGCTGATGGGCATCGCTGCGGATGCAACCTATCTGCAAAGTCGGATGCTCAACCGCGGCAAGGGCCCCGCCGTGCACAGCCTGCGCGTGCAGACCGACCGCAAGCGGTACCACATCTGGATGAAGCACGCGCTGGAAAAGACCGAAAACCTCGACATTCATCAGGGTGAAATCGTCGGTGTGGACGTGCAGGACGGCAGGATAGTGGGCGTTATCACCAATCTGCACGCCTACTACGCCTGCAAGGCGGTGGTGGTGGCCACCGGCACCAACCTCGGTGGGCGCATCTTTGTGGGGGACGCCCACTATGACAGCGGCCCCGACGGCACCCACGCCGCCACGGCGCTGACCCAAAGCCTTGTGGTGCACGGCTTTACGCTGCGCCGGTTCAAGACCGGCACGCCCGCCCGCGTCCACCGCCGCAGCATTGATTTTTCCAAACTCGAATGTCAGCCCGGTGACCCCGACGCCGAGTTGCAGCCGTTCAGTTTTATGACTCGTGTGCCGATGCACAACAAGGTCAACTGCTATATTGCCTATACAAACCCGGAAACCCACAAGGTGATTCTGGATAATCTCTACCGTTCACCCCTGTATGGCGGCGACATTCAGGGCATCGGGCCGCGGTACTGCCCCTCGATTGAGGATAAGGTGGTGCGCTTCAAAGAAAAGGAGCGCCACCCGGTCTTTGTGGAGCCCTGCGGCGAGGACACCGAGGAAATGTATCTGCAGGGACTTTCGTCCAGCCTGCCAGAGTCGGTGCAGAACGAGATGTACCGCACCATCAAGGGCTTTGAGCACCTTGAAATTATGCGCCCGGCGTATGCGATTGAATATGACTGCGTTGACCCCACCACCCTCAAGCCCACGCTGGAAAGCAAGGTTGTGGCTGGCATCTACGGCGCGGGACAGTTCAACGGAACCTCCGGCTATGAGGAGGCCGCCGCGCAGGGTCTGTTGGCGGGCCTGAACGCCGCCTGCCACGCCTTGGGCAGGGAAGAGCTGGTACTGGCGCGGCATACCAGCTACCTTGGCACGCTGGTCGATGACCTTGTAACCAAGGGTGTGATGGACCCCTACCGCATGATGACCAGCCGCAGCGAATACCGCCTGAGCCTGCGTCAGGATAACGCCGACGAGCGCCTGACCCCGATTGGCCGGGAGTTCGGGCTGGTGGACGATGCGCGGTGGGCGCTGTTCTGCCGGGACCGTGAAATCAAGCAGGCCGAGCTGAAGCGGTTGGAGACAACCTCCATCAAGCTGGCAGACCTGCGTGCCGCCGCACCCATGGGTGCCGAGTTGGGCGAAATCGGCGGCACGGCCATCGAGCTGCTGCGCCGGCCCTACATCAGCTATGAGCTGGTGGCCAAGGTAATCGGCCGCGGCGAGGGCGTGACCCCCGCTATGGCACAGCGCATCGAGACGGAAATCCGCTACGCGGGTTACATTGCCCGCGAGGAGCGCATCATCCGGGACATCCAGCGCCACGAGAATGTAAAAATACCCGAGGACTTTGACTACGCACCCATCGAAACCATGACGCTGGAATCCCGCGAAAAGCTCGAAAAAATCCGCCCCCGCACGCTGGCGCAGGCCGGGCGCATACCGGGCGTGTCGCCCAGCGATTTAGCCCAGCTGAGCATTGTGCTGCTGAAGCAGGGCAAGTAAAATAGCTTTGGCGGCGTGCACACCGTAGGGGCGGATTCCATATCCGCCCGAAATCCGCCCCTTTACCCAAACAGAGTAGGAGAAACCGATGATTGATAAAAACCGCTTATCCGAAAAATGTTCTACGTGGAACATTGCCCTGACTGGCACCCAGCTGGATCTGCTGGACAAATATGCGGAGCTGCTGGTCAGCTACAATGAAAAGGTCAACCTGACGGCCATCACCAGCCCGGAAGGCATCGAGGACCGCCATTTTGCGGACAGCCTGCTGTTTGCCGCCCAGCCGGAGGTGCAGGGTAAGCTGGTGGATGTGGGCACCGGCGCGGGTTTTCCCGGCATTGTGGCCAAAATCTACAAGCCCGATTTGGAGCTGACCCTGATGGAGCCGACCGGCAAGCGGGTGGATTTTCTGCGCTACGCCTGCGCGGAGCTGGGCCTGACCGGCGTGGAATTTGCCAAGGAGCGCGCCGAGGAGGCCGCCCGCAAAATCTGGCGTGAGCAGTTCGATGTTGCAAGCGCCCGCGCTGTGGCGGCGCTGCCGGTACTGAGCGAATACTGCCTGCCGCTGGTCAAGGTGGGCGGCTGGTTCATCGCCATGAAGGGCCCCGAGGCGGACGCCGAAGCCAAGGCCGCGGCCAACGCGCTGAAAAAGCTGGGCGGCCAGTATGCCGAAACGCGGCAGTTCACCCTGCCCGACAGCAGCGCCCGCGGGCTGGTGCTGTGCAGAAAAATATCGCAAACTCCGACGGTTTACCCCCGCAATGGCGGTAAAATTGCAAAAAAACCGCTGTAATAACGCGAAAAAATGAATATCCGGGCGAACGATTTTTCTTTCCCGGGGATGCAAAATATGCTATGCTTTTTGTAGAAAAGAAGCGTAGCATATTTTATTTGTCCTGTGGGGAGGAATCAGAATTGCCTAAGAATGATATACAAAAGCAGGGCCGCATCCTGATGTTGCCGGTGGACGCCATTGAGCCGTCCCCCTATCAGGCCCGCACCGCCTTTGACGAGCCCGAAATTGCCGCGCTGGCGGTCAGCATCTTGCAGAACGGTCTATTACAACCCATCAGCGTGCGGCGGGTGGGGCTGCGCAAATACCAGCTTGTGGCAGGGGAGCGCCGTCTGCGCGCCTGCCGTCTGGCCAAGCTGGAAAAGGTCCCCGCCATTCTGGCGGACTATGATGACAGCGAATCCGCCGCGCTGGGACTTTTGGAAAATCTGCAGCGCAGCCAGCTTGACCCATTTGACACGGCGCGGGGCATCAAGGAGGTTATCCGGCTGTGGGGCTGCACGCAGGCAGAGGCCGCCCGGCGTCTGGGCTTGAGCCAGCCCGCACTGGCCAACAAGCTGCGGCTGCTGACCTTAACGCCGGAACAACAGCAGCTCTGCACCGCCAACCATCTGACCGAGCGCCACGCCCGGGCTGCGCTGCGCCTGCCGGAAGGCCGCCGCACCCCCGCGCTGGAAAAGATGGCTCGCGATAAGCTGAGTGTGCGGCAGGCCGACAAGCTGGTGGACCAGATGCTGGCCGCACCCAACGCGCCCAGCCCCTGCCGCCGCACAATACCGATGGTGCGGGATGTGCGATTTTTCGTGAACACGCTGCAGCACGCGGTGGATTTAATGACCCAGAAGGGGATAGCCGCCACAACGCGGTGTGATAAGCACGATGGGTGTCTGGAATACATCGTCCGGATACCGGTCAGCAGCGACGGAACAGTCGGCAAGCAGGAAGGCGAGGCAGGAAAGCAGGAAGAATTTGCGGTGAAGTTGTAGGGTTTGGCCCCAAAGCCCTCTACTGTGGGAAAAGGTGGCCCCGCAGGGCCGGATGAGGGTCAATCTCACCGCAGCTGCCCGGCCCCTACCGTGCAGCAGAATAAAAACGGCGTATGCTGGTGTGCGCGGAGGGGGCAAGACCCCTCCCTACAATATGACGTTTTGTAGGGGCAGGCATTGCCCGCCCGCTTCTATATCGCTTTTATCCCCCGGTAAATGTTCCACGTGGAACATTTACCGGGGGCATTTTTATAAATAACCCTTTTTTATCCATGCTCTTTGTGCTATAATAGAAACAAGCGGCCCTTTGGCCGCAAAAAATGCAAAAAAAAGAGGAGGTACGGCGTGGCAAAAGTCATCGCAATAGCAAACCAGAAGGGCGGCGTTGGCAAAACAACCACCGCCGTCAACCTGAGCGCCTGTGTGGCGGCACTGGGCAAAAAGGTCCTGATCGTGGACCTTGACCCCCAGGGCAACACCACCTCCGCTTACGGTGTCGCCAAAAATAAGGTCGAAGCCGACACCTACACCTGCCTGATTGACGATGATGACGTCCGCGAGGCCATCATCAAAACCGAGTACAACGCCGACATTCTACCGTCCAACACCCAGTTGGCAGGCGCGCCGATTGAGCTGGTCTCCGTGCCGCGGCGTGAAATGCGCCTGCGCACCGTGCTGGCCCCGGTCGTGCCACTGTACGACTACATTTTCATCGACTGTGCGCCGTCGCTGGATTTGCTGACCGTCAACGCGCTCTGCGCAGCCGACACGGTCATCATCCCGATGCAGTGCGAGTTCTTTGCGCTCGAGGGCTTGAGTGAGCTTATGACCACCCTCAAGACCGTGCGCAAAAAGTACAACCGCTATCTGGACATTGAGGGCGTGCTGTTCACGATGTATTCCGGGCGGCTGAACCTGACGATGCAGGTGGTGGCGCAGGTGAAAAAATACTTCGGCGATAAGGTCTACCGCGCAGTCATTCCCCGCACGGTGCGCCTGAGCGAGGCGCCGAGCTTTGGTATGCCCATCAACTTCTATGAGCCGAACGGCAAGGGCTGTGACGCTTATATGGAGCTGGCGCGGGAATTTTTAGCAAGCAACGAGCGATAAGGAGGGACGCCAATGGCCAAAAAGAAGCTGGGCGGGCTTGGCAAGGGACTGGACAGCCTGTTTGCCGACCTGCCTGAGGATACCGGCAGTGAGGCGTCAAGCTCCACACTGCCGCTGCGGGAGATTGAGCCCGACCCCGAGCAGCCCCGCAAGCGCTTTGATGATGATGCATTGAGCCAGCTGGCCGACAGCATTACCGAAAACGGCCTGTTGCAGCCTATTGCGGTGCGGCCCAAAAAGGTTGGCCCGGGGTACATCATCATTGCGGGTGAGCGCCGCTGGCGTGCCGCAAGGCTGGCCGGTCTGGACGAGGTGCCGGTCATCATCAAGGACGTGACCGATGAGCAGGCTGCCGCGCTGGCGCTGATTGAAAACCTGCAGCGTGAGGACCTTGACCCGATTGAGGTTGCCGAGGGGTGCAAACAACTGATTGAAAAGTACGGCCTGACGCAGGAAAGCGCGGCCAAGCGCTTGGGCAAAAGCCGCAGTGCCGTGACCAACAGCCTGCGCCTGTTGGCCCTGCCCGAGGACGTGCGCCGCATGGTCAGCGAGGGCAAGCTGAGCTTCGGCCATGCCAAGGTGCTGCTGGGCCTGCCCAGTGAGGAGCTGATGCTGCAGGCAGCCGAGGCGGTTGTGGAGCAGAATCTCAACGTCCGCCAGACCGAGGCCCTCTGCAAAAAGCTGGCCAAGCCCGCCAAGCCGCCCAAGCCGAAGGACGATAACTTCACCCGCCCGAAGCGTGCCATCGAGGTCGAGGCCGCCCTGAAGGAGGTCACCGGCAGCGAGGTGCACGTGGATTACAAGGACGGCAGGGGCTCGCTGAAGATTGATTTCTACAGTGATGAGATGCTGCAGAAGTTCGTCAGCCTGCTGGGTATGTATGACCCGGAGGGGTAATGCAAGTTGGATTTGTAGGGGCGAACATTGTTCGCCCGGAAAAGCTGCGGCAACCGCACGATTTCGCGGGCGGATATGGAATCCGCCCCTACATGTAGGGGTCGATGCTCGTCATCGACCCGCAAAGTACCCGCAGCCGCAAAGTTGCAGCGGGCGAACAATGTTCGCCCCTACAACGCTTTTTTAAATGTATCTATTATTGAAATTTTAATAGAGGAGTACCACTATGTTAGACATTCGTTTTGTCCGTGAAAACCCGGACGCCGTCAAGGAGAACATCAAGAAAAAGTTCCAGGACGCAAAACTGCCCCTCGTGGATGAGGTCATTGCTCTGGACGCCGAGTACCGCGCTGCCATCGGCGAGGCCAGCGACCTGCGCGCAAACCGCAACAAGCTGTCCAAGCAGATTGGCGCCCTGATGGGTCAGGCCAAGAAGGACCCCAGCAAGGCCGCCGAGGCTGAAGAAATCAAGAAGCAGGTCACCGCACAGGCTGACCGTCTGAAGGAGCTGGAAGCCAAGGAGACCGAGTTGCAGGCCAAGATTCAGGAGATTATGTACACGATTCCCCAGATGATTGACCCCAGCGTGCCCATCGGCCCCGATGACAGCCACAACGTCGAGGTTCAGCGCTTCGGTGAGCCCGTTGTGCCCGACTATCCCATTCCGTACCACGTCGATATTATGGAGAGCTTCGACGGCATCGACTTGGACGCCGCCGGCCGCGTCTCCGGCAACGGCTTCTATTATCTGCTGGGCGACATTGCCCGCCTGCACGAGGCTGTGCTGGCCTACGCCCGCGACTTTATGATTGACAAGGGCTTTACCTATGTCATCCCCCCGTTCATGATGCACGGCGATGTGGTCAAGGGTGTTATGTCCTTCCCTGAAATGGACGCTATGATGTATAAAATCGAGGGCGAGGACCTGTACCTGATTGGCACGTCCGAGCACACGATGATTGGCCGCTTCATTGACCAGACGCTGGACGGCGCCAAGCTGCCGCTGACCCTGACCAGCTACAGCCCCTGCTTCCGCAAGGAGAAGGGCGCCCACGGCATTGAGGAGCGCGGCATCTACCGCATCCATCAGTTTGAGAAGCAGGAGATGATTGTCGTCTGCAAGCCCGAGGACAGCATGGCCTGGTATGATAAGCTGTGGAAGAACTCTGTTGAGCTGTTCCGTTCTATGGAGATTCCCGTCCGCCAGCTGGAGTGCTGCTCCGGCGATCTGGCTGACCTGAAGGTCAAGAGCTGCGACATCGAGGCATGGAGCCCCCGCCAGCAGAAGTACTTTGAGGTTTGCTCCTGCTCCAACCTGGGCGATGCACAGGCCCGCCGCCTGCACATCCGCTTCAAGGATGAGAACGGCAAGACCCAGCTGGCCCACACGCTGAACAACACCTGCGTGGCCCCGCCGCGTATGCTGATTGCCTTCCTCGAGAACCACCTGCAGGCGGACGGCACCGTCACCATCCCCGAGGTTCTGCGCCCCTATATGGGCGGCAAGGAAGTCCTGATTCCTAAGAAGTAAGCGGCATTAACGCCGACCTTTCCCGCATTGGTTCTTTGCCAATGCGGGATTTTTTTGTATTTTTTGAAATTTTTCGGGAAAAACTACTTGACAGAAGGGGACGCGTCCGCTATAATAATATAGCGTTCTCGAGAGCGCACAGACAAATGTGGCGGTATAGCTCAGTTGGCTAGAGCATTCGGTTCATACCCGAAGTGTCACCGGTTCAAATCCAGTTACCGCTACCACATGATACAGGGTTTCGCTAAAATACTTGGGGGTCGGTTGCAATAGTGGCCGATAGGTTGCTTGCTGTTTTAGCGAAATCTTGTATTATATGGCCCGTTGGTCAAGCGGTTAAGACACGGCCCTTTCACGGCTGTAACATGGGTTCGATTCCCGTACGGGTCACCAAAAAGCTCCTCAATCTCAGGATTGAGGAGCTTTTTCGTGCTTCCGTACGAGGAATCGAACAGGACGGCCGCCCGCGGGAGATTCCCGGTCTGGCATCTCATACTCTTTGCCCCTGCAAATGTTCACATTTCCCCAACAAGTCTTTTCCTCTCAAATATGGAAAACCAGACCATTTCCTGTTATAATAAGAAAACAGGCACAAAACGGATTGCCCGGGGAATGACGATGGGGGAGGGGTCGCGGCTTGGCGACAGAAAAGGTGCAGGAGCGCTGCGCGGGCGGCGTATGCTATACGCTCACGCGGCGGCGGGTGCGCAATATAAATCTGCGTGTCCGGGCCGATGGCTCGGTTGCGGCCAGTGCGTCGGCGCGGGTGCCGATAAGCTACGTGGACGCCTTTGTGGCGGCGCGGGCAGACTGGGTGCGCGCCGCGCAGGCCAAGGCCGCCGCTCGCCGTGAACGCGAAGCCGCCGAGCAGCCCGCACTGCCCACAAAGCAGGCGGCACTGGCCCATATGCAGGCGCTTTGCCGGGCATACTATCCGCAGTTCGCGGCCATCTGCCCGGGCGGGCATATGCCTAAAATCGCCGTGCGGGATATGAACACCCGCTGGGGGTCCTGCAGTCTGCGCACCGGCACGCTGGCCTTTGCGCGGCGGCTCTGCGTGATGCCCATGCCCGCGCAGGAATACGTTGTTGTGCATGAGTTCTGCCACTTTGCCCACCCCAACCACGGCCCCACGTTCTGGGCGGCGGTGGAAAGGGCCATGCCGGACTACAAGCAGCGGGAAAAGCTGTTGAAAATGCGGTAAAACCCGCGGGCGGCAAAACTAAGACAAACCATACACAGGGAGGGTTCCACCTTGCCATCTTCACAAAAAAAATACACAACGCTGGTCAGCAATACGCTGTTGTTTGCCATTTCCAACTTCAGCTCCAAGCTGCTCAGCTTCTTTATCCGGCCGTATCTTAGTTACGCGCTGGACTCACCGGATGTTATGGGCGTGTCCAGCCTGCTGCAGCAGGCCACCAACCTGTTGATTCCGGTGGTCAGCCTTGGCGTGGCATATGCGGTCATCCGGTTTGGTCTGGATAAGGAAAATGACAAATCCAGCGTCTTTGTCAACGGTGCGGCCACCATCTGCGTGGGCTTTCTGGTGCTGTTGCTGGCCATGCCGCTGGTGCGGCTGATACCCAACGCCGCGGAATATCTCGGCTTTTTGTACCTCTGCGTGCTGGCAAGCTGCCTGCGCACGCTGTGTACCCAGTTTATACGGTCGCGGCTGATGAACCGGCTGGTGGCCATTGACGGTGTGCTGACCACGCTCAGCCTGCTGGCGTATTACCTGATTTTCCTCAGTGTGTTCAAGCTGGGGGCAACCGGCTTTTTGCTGGCCAACGCGCTGGCGGACCTGACCTCGATGGTGTTTGTCTTTATCGCGGGCGGGTGCTGGCGCTACTTCAAGCCCAAGGCGTTCAGTATGGCGCTGTGGAAGGATATGCTGCGCTACTGCCTGCCGATGATCCCTGCGTCCATCAGCTTCTGGGTCATCAACGCCAGCGATATGTTCTTTGTGCAGGGTATGTGCGAGGGCTACGGCGGCCGCAGCGGCAACCACTGGGTCGGCCTGCTGTCGGCGGGGTACTTCCTGCCGCAGATTATCACGATTCTGGGCGGCATTTTCTATGAGGCGTGGCAGCTTTCCGCCGTGACGGAGGAGACCGACCGCGAGGCGTTTTTCTCCAAGATTTTCCGTGTGTATGCCAGCGTGCTGTTCTGCTGCGTGGCGGGCATTATTATGCTGTGCCAGCTGCTGATGCGGGTTTTCAAGGCCGAGTATTTTGATGCGTGGACCTTTGTGCCGTTTTTGACGCTCTGCTCGATGCTGACCTGCTTGAACCAGTTCTTGAACAGCATCTACGTGGTGTATAAGCGCAGCACGGGCTCGCTGTTTACCATGCTGGCGGGCGCGGTGCTGAACCTTGTGCTGAACTACTTCTTTATCCTGTTGTGGGGGCCGTGGGGCGTGACCCCGGCCAGCTTCCTGAGCCTGCTGCTGGTGTTTTTGCTGCGTGCGTACTCCACGCGGGGGCTGCTGGAAATCGACTTCCACCCGGCGTGGCTGATTATGAATCTGGCGCTGGTGCTGGCCGAAATCTGGTGCATGATGCGCTTGGAGCACTGGGCCGTGCCGGTGGTGGGCATCACCGCGGTGGTTTGCGTGGTGAACATCCGCGAGGTACTCAGTATGTTGGAAACGCTGATTGGCAAGTTTTTGAAGAAGAAAAAGTGATAAGCCGGTAACGCCGCGGGCGGGCAATGCCCGCCCCTACAACCAGACTTTTATAATGCAAAAGGAGTTCACCATGCAAAACAATCCAATCCTGTCGGCGCTGTCTGCCCGCAAAAGCGTGCGGGTGTTCACGGACGAGGCCGTCACCGCTGAGGAGCGCGCGGCCATCCTGCACGCGGCGTTTCAGGCACCCACGGCGGGCAACCAGCAGCTGTACACAATTCTGGACATCACCGACCCCGCGCTGAAGGCCACACTGGCCGACCTGTGCGACCATCAGCCGTTCATTGCCAAGGCACCGCTGGTGCTGGTGTTTCTGGCCGACTGCCGCCGCTGGCTGAATGCCTACCATGCGGCCGGTATGCCGGATGCGCGCAAGCCCGGCTACGGCGATTTGATGCTGGCCATAGCGGACACCTGCATTGCCGCGCAGAACGCCGTCGTCGCCGCCGAATCTATGGGCATCGGCAGCTGCTATATCGGGGACGTGATTGAAAACGCCGAGCCCATGCGCGAGGCCCTGCGCCTGCCGGAGTACGTTGTGCCCGCCTGTATGTTGGTGTTTGGCCGCCCGACCGAGCAGCAGCAGCGCCGCCCCAAGCCAGCCCGCTTTGCCGAGCAGGCCATTGTGTGTGAGAACACCTACCGCGACCGCACGCCGGACGAGCTGCGCGCCGACTTCACCGCCCGCGCCGCCGCCAACGGCCAGCCGGACTATGATTTCAACACCGCCGTGCAGGCCTTCTGCAAGAGAAAGTACGAAAGCGATTTTTCCAAGGAAATGACAAGAAGCGCCCATGTGTATTGGGACGAGTTTGAATGATAGTATTGTAGGGAGGGGTCTTGACCCCTCCGCGTTTGTTGCGACTGCCCATTTATGGAAAACGCATTTGTAGGTGCCGGGCAGGTACGCGGCCTCCTCCTTTTGCAGGAAAGACTTCGCAAATAAAATCACCCCCACCCAAGTGCAGATGTTCTGCAGCTGGGTGGGGGCTTTCTTATGGATTGAGGGTGAAATTATATGTTTTGTTGTCTTTATCCTGTGGTTTATGCTCTAGCGTAGTAAAGTTTTTATTTTTATCGCTGAGGTTTTGGCCGGTAAGAGGTGAATCCGTATCACCGATATAGACATATACTTTTTTGTTCTTATTATCTTCAGGAACCCCGTTCCCATAATCTTCAGGAATAACAATGTCCCCTTTTTGGAGCGTTACATTTTCATCATTATAATGATAAGCCTTACCCGTGAGGGGAACAATATAGTCAGCCGCTTTTTTGAGATGCTCATTTAAGAATTCCATGGGGTCGGGAGCGTTATTCAGTTCGGTAGGATTCTTTTCATAGGTATTACGCTTGCTATTTGGAATCTTAGTATTAATGTTATCATAATTGTAGTAAGCGATACCCTTCCAGCAAATAATTTCACCGCCACTAAATTTGATTTCGTCATCCGTAGTGAGTTTGTGTGCCCAGTTATTTGCCTGATTAAAAGTGACCTTGTCGAACTTTATATCAGATTTATCCTCACTAGAGTTATGGTCAGTCATGATGACTACCTTTGTGGTACAGCCAGATTCAACGAAAAATGTCAGGTTATCAGCCTTGGTGTATCCGGAAGGAGCGTTTATTTCTTCAAGCGTATAGTTCTGACCCTGCCGCACCTCAAATACGGCATCAGCGCCTGTAGTAGTGAACTCTTTGGATTGTACAAAGTTTTCCATGACATTGGTGTTTACAATAGCATTGTTATTGTTGTCAGCTGTCAGCTTTAGATTGGCGCCGGATACAGGATTTCCGGCGTCATCAATTTTACGGATATAGACAGTACATAGCTTGCGTTTGGTGTTTATAACATGAAAAGAATCGTCTTTACCAACTGTTTTTTCCAGATCATATCTACCCAATTCTTTATGATTATCGTTAAAACGATTAATATAGAACCAGGTTTCATGGTGGGGTTTCGGTTCAGAGGGATATGGCTCATAATATAAATTAAAAGAACAGGTGATACCTCCCTGATATCCGGCAGGAGGATAGGTTTCCTTTATATCATAAGTTTGGCTTCCGGCAGTCAGGTAAACAGATTCCCCGATATTATCTCCCTCATGCAGTTTGACAGGAATGGAGCATTCTCCATTATCATTACAAGTGAGTGTAGCAACAGTATTTGAGCCATTCGTGATATCAAAAATAGCACGGGGCAGTGCTTTTCCCTCAGAGTCAGTGACGCGTAGATTCAATTTGGCAACGGGAAAGCGCATAATGGTAAGCCGCCTGTTGTCCATATCGACAACACCTGAATTGTAATTTCCGTCATCCTTTATGCTATTGAGATAATAGTCATTCTCTTTAAGGCAAACATTGATATAGATTTTTGTATCACTGGGAATGACTTGATAGCCGGCAGGAACCTCATCTTCGGTGATATATGTCGCCGTATCCCCGATAACAGTATCGGAAAGATGGCGACCATCCTCATGAGGAGAAATTTTCAACAGAATATCGCCGTTTTTATCAGAGGTCACATCAAAGGAGTTTTCACCGCTTACAATGTGATATTTTTTGTTTGCAAAAGGCGCAGAGTTTGCAGTGCTGACATCCTGCATATGGATAATGAATTGTTTTTCGTTTGCGGTAGCAGTGCTGCCGGTTTCCCCGCCGCCGGTTGTACCACCACCGGTCGTACCACCGCCGCCGGTTGTACCACCACCGGTCGTACCACCGCCGCCGGTTTCCCCGCCGCCGGTCGTACCGCCGCCGCTGCTGCCCGGCTCCGGTGTCGGCACAACGACAGCATCGGCCTTTGTGCTTACAGTGGAAGAACGACCGTTGTTGGTATAAACAACGGTGATGCCATCCTTGCTGGTGTACACCAAGTACAAAACCTGCCCGCTGGCATTGCAGGTCATCCATTGCACTGTACCGCTCACGCCTGCCTGCGAGGCAAGGTCGTCAGGCGTTTTGCTGCCGATGGGAGCACTTTCCATATGCAGCAGATACTGCCCGCTGCCCTCAGTCAGTGCAACATCACCGGTCACGGTGGGGGCCTCGTTTTTCAACTCGCCCGCCCAGCTTGTCAGAGCATTTGCACCATCGCTTTTTCCTGTTATTGAAGCGTTCTGCACCAAGGCGTACTTCTGCGCGGCAATGCGGGTCGCCGCCATCACACACGCCTGCGTCTCGCTGACGGCCTGCTTCTCCTTGGTGTTGTCGATGTACCCGGTCAGCGCAGGCACGGCAAAGCTCGCTGTTATGCCTGCAATCACCAGCACGACAACCAGCTCCACCAGCGTAAAGCCGTGGCGGCTGCGTAAGGCTTTTTTGAGACCAGTCATTGTGGACTTCCTCCTTGCGTTCGGCGGGTCAATCGGCGGGGGTAAAAATGCTTTGGTCCCGTTTGGCGTGGGCGCCGATGTTGTTGTATTCCAGATTCAGATACCCCTTGACCCAGGCGTCCAGCGCGGGGTCAACGCCGTACACGGCCGTGGTGCCGTCCGCCTTCATATAGTCATTGGCGGCGGTCACAACGGGGGTGTTCTGCTTCATTTCCAGCAGATACTTGTAATAGTCGCTCAGCGGCAGACCGGCCTGCTGCAGCAGGGTGGGGGTCAGCATGACCATGTCCATACGGTTCAGCGGGTCGGCCGTGCTGACGGCGGCGTCTGTGTGCTCCAGCGGGTAGTTTGCCCAGATGAAGAACGGCGTGCTGCGCTGCAAAAGCTCCAAATCGTTGCCCGCGGCGGCAAAGCTGGGGTCGGCCACGTGGGTCACAAAGCTGGGCGCGTGGTCACCGGCCATGGCAACAATCACCTTGCGGCCGGTCTTTTCGTACTGCGCGGTGAAGTAGTCGCACAGCTCCTGCACGGCGGCGTCGGTCATCTTGATGCAGCTTAAATATTCGTCCATCAGCTCGTCATACTCGCCATAGTCGGTGGCGGCGTGGACAATATCCAGCGAAGCATCGTTCATATCGTAATCGCCGTGGCTCTGGATGGATACCAGGAAGCTGAACCGCGGCTTGTCCTCGGGCATGGCCTCGTAGAGTTTTTCCCAGTCCTTATACGTGGCGGAGTCGGTCTGGTAGGGGCGGTCGCCGTAGCGGTCCTGGGTGGGGAAGTCGTCCTCAAAGTGAGTTTCGTCAAAGCCCAGCGCCAGCCAGGCGGAGTCGCGCCGGTAGTTGGAGTTGGTGTAGGGGTGGGCGGCCATGGTGGAGTAGCCCAGACCCTTCAGGTAGCTGACCACGCTGTTGGCGTTGTACAGGTTCAGCCAGTTGAACGGCGTGATGCTCGGCATCAGAATCAGTGAGTTGGAGGTCAGCATCTCGTACTCGGTCGAGTTGGTGCCGCCGCCCACGTGGGGGCTGATGGTGTGGCCGTAGACCGAGTTGGGCAGGTTTTTCGTGACCGGCATAATGTCGGTGTCGGCCTGCAAATCCGTCACAAGGTCAAAGTCATAGAAGCTCTCGGACAGAATCAGCACAACATCGGGGTAGTCCTGTGCGGTTTCAGCGGTGGCGGGGCCGGTGTAGCCGTCCGCCTTGGCGAAAGCCTCGACCGCGGCGGCGTCGCTGTAGCCCTCCGGCTCAATGATGGGGTCGGCCATCAGGCTGGTGGCCTCAATCGTGCCCGCCAGATATCCGTAGGTGTAGTAGGTGTTCTGCCACGCCCAGCCGTAGGTGGTTTTGGGCTTGACGGTCACCGGGCCGAAGTAGCCAAAGAACATCACCAGAAAGACGCACAGCGCACTGCCCGCCACCCGCACGCCGCGGGCGGGCCAGCTGGCGCGTTTGGGTGCGCCCTTGCAGAGCCGGCGCTGCACAAAGGCGATAGCCAGAATCGGCAGGAAAAGCAGCGCAATCTTGATGACGTCATGGGTGATTTTTAAGGTGTAGCTGCCCATGACCTCAGCGGCGGTGCCAAGGTTCAGAATGTCCTGCGGCATCAGCGCCGAGCCGTGTAGGTCGCGGGTGTAGTAGTTGATCAGCGCAATGATGGTGAATACCGCGCCGGACAGCGCCGTGGATAGCCACCATCGGCCCAGCATGGCAAACAGAATCAACGTCAGGCAGAAGGCCGTCAGGGCGTTCAGCGGCGCATACAGTGGCCACTGCAAGGCCAGAAAGCTCTCGGTGACACCGTCAGAGAGCTCCAGCTGGTAGCGGGAGATGAACCCCACCGCCACAGCCAGCAAGCAGGGGAGCACCCCCTGCATCAGGAACTTTTTCCAGTCAAAGTTTTTAAAATGCTGCATGGGTTTTGCGTAAATACCTTTCTCAATAAATTTGTACACAAAAATACATAATATATTATAACATAGCACGAAAAAAAAATAAAGAGGAGCATACACTCCTCTTTGCAAAGCCGGAAGGGGACGTTCCCGGCAAAATCACGTCCGCGTCACATCCGCACATTCTTCTGCCAAATCACAAACAGCCCCTCCAGAACAAGGGTGTCGCGGTAGGTGATTTCGGTCGTACACGCCGTGCGCACGCTGACGGGCAGTGTGCCGGTTGCCACCACCGGGGCGGCAGGGGCGTTAAGCGCGGCGCGTATCTGGGCCACCATGCCGTCCAGCATGGCCGCCGTACCGTACACAATGCCGCTGTGCAGGCAGTCGGCCGTGTTGGCTCCCAGCAGACGCCGCGGGCGTGCTTCCAGCTCTACCTGTGGCAGTTGTGCCGTGTTGCGCACCAGCGCCGACAGCGAGCACTGCGGCCCCGGCAGGATGCTGCCGCCTACCAGCGCGCCGGCAGCGTCCACCGCCAGCAGGGTGGTAGCGGTATCAAAGTTTACCACCACGCAGGGGGGCGTGCAGTGCTGCAGCGCGCCCACGATGGCGCAGAGGAGCTCGCCGCCCAGCTGGGACGGGTTGTCCATCCGGATGCGCACGCCGCTTTTCAGCCCGGGGCCGACCTCCATAATCTGGCACTCGCACATTTTGCGCAGGGCCTCCCGCAGCCGCGGCGTCAGCGCCGGCACCACGCTGGAGAAGATGACCCCTGTAATCTGCTGCGGCTCCGCGCCGTACAGCGCCAGCATATTTACCATTTTATAGAGCAGCTCATCACTGCTCAACGCGGTGTCCGCAAACAGCCGCGAGGAAAATACCAGCTTGCCGTCCGCCATATACCCGCCGAACGTAATGTTGGAGTTGCCAATGTTCAATACCAGAATCATGGATAGCCCTCATTTCAATGTGTTGTCTTTATACTATTATAATAAGGTAGAAATTGCAAGAGTTTTCCACACGGCACGCCCAACAATGTTGAAAAACATAGCCGCTTCCCCAGCAGCCACCCCGTAGGGGCCGGGCATACCCGGCCCGGTTGTTTCCCAATATCTGCTGTTACCGGTAAACCTTCGGCCCCGCACCCACATTTGGTAGTCATACTTCCCCGCCTCCGCAATATACACCTTGCCCAAATACCTCCCTCAAAATTTGTCAAAAAATCCG
>NZ_JANGCG010000018.1 GCF_024462815.1 Gemmiger formicilis | reverse complement strand
AGCAACTGACTCTTAATCAGTGGGTCCTGGGTTCGAGTCCCCGATGGTGCACCAAAAATAGCCTTACGGAAACGTAAGGCTATTTTCATAATGATTGTCGCTTTGTGGAGTGCTTTCATTTTGCCGTTGACTTCTGACCGAGTCAGCGGCTCTTTTTGTTTTGTAGGAGAAATTCAAGAACTTTTATTGTAAGAGAAACGGTGGCATATATGCAGCTGCCAATAAAAGTAAGTAGCAAAATTATTTCCTGAAAACTCAAGCGTTCACCTCCCTCATGATTTGGAGGCGACAATCAAGAGTAAATTATATCAGAAGGGGAGAGGACTGTCAAAATAAGCCCTCCTATTCCTCAATGGCGGTTTGTTGGTGCAATACCAATGAACCGCTTTTTTCATGCAAAAATTCCGGATGCCCAAAAGGCAACCGTTTATTATAGATTGTAGAATACAAAAATGGAGGTATTTTCCATGAGCATCATTATCGGCATCGACCACGGCTATTACGCTATCAAGACAGCGCATTGTTCATTTCCGGCTGGACTGACAAGCTATGGAGAACACGAACCCTAACCAAATTTATTCCGGCTCACGAAGGAAATTACACGAAAGACCGCAAAGCACAGGGTGGGACTATTTCTGAAATCACAATTCACCATTGCGCAAGCATTTTGACCATTGACGCGCTGGGCGCACTGTGGCAGCGTGAAGGACGAAAGGGGTCTTCCCACTACGGTGTTTCTGAAACCAGCATCGGCCAGTATGTCCACGAGAATGATGTGGCCTGGACGAACGGTAACTGGGAGGCAAACTGCCGCGCAGTTACGATTGAGACCTCTAACAGCGCTGGTGCTCCAGATTGGCCTGTATCGGATACGACGTTCAATACTCTTGTAACGATGGTTGCAGATATCGCCTGCCGCAACAGTCTGGGCAAATTAGTTAAAGGGAAAAACTTGACGTGGCACAGTATGTATGCAGCTACAGCTTGCCCTGGTCCCTACCTTTCCAACAAACTTCAGGAACTTGTTGATAAGGCCAATGCCATTAATGGATTTTAATTGTTTTCGGTTCTTGGTTTACAAAACCTTCTGCATAAGCTCTTTATTTAGTGAACGTTCAAAAAAGTGCCTGACGAGGTGCGAATGCCAATCAATCAAAGGAGTGAAAAAGCATGTATACTTTTGAAAGATTTTACTATTTTCGCCCATATCGAGGCAAAAGCAATTATTGGTTGAATCGCTATGGTATGGTGAGGGTGCTATCTCTAGCCATCAGAAAGCCACGCTTTATACGGCAACGGGGGCTGCGGATCAGCGACTTCAAGTTCACAAAGTCGATGGTGGGTGTCAGCTGATTTCGGCTCTTTCGACGGATTTTAAAGATGAGACGAAGATGTTTGGCTTGAACATCTATGGTAGTAAAGCAGGCAGCGTTTGCGATTTCTTCCCTGTGTATAACAATTTCGATGACGCGCTGATTGATTTGCTAACTGTTGATGCTGCCAATAGCCTGTATCGCATCAAACTAATCAAGCACAATCTTTATCTGACTCCGGCATCTAACGCGAACAATGCAGGGCTGACTTGGGAAACGGCATCTAACGCCGATAACCAGGTGTGGCAGCTTTGTGCATCACAGTCCAGCGGTGGTTCCAGTGGTGGCGATTCTACCAATAGTGGCGGTGGTGTAGGCCCGTACGGTGACTATGTTTATCCGACCGTTTCTCGGAAATATAGCAGAACGTATTCGTATTCTCACCCCGCAATGGATATTCGTGATATTGCCCAGGATCATAATGTATATGCAATTGCAGATGGTATCGTTGCATATACACAAAATTCCTCTGGCAGTTGGCAGCCGGGCACTACTAGTCACGATGACACGATGGAATCCATGGGCAATTGCATCGCAATCAATCACGTGAATCCATTTAATGGTCATTCTAACGATCGTTCTGGTGCATACGCAAGATCTATTTATATGCATATGGCAGAAAACCCGACTGTACGCCCCGGTGATACTGTTAAGAAAGGACAGATCATTGGCACCATTGGAACAACTGGTGTTTCTAGCGCAAATCATTTGCATTTTAGCATCAGTGTTGGCAACGGGAGCTCTTTGGCACCGGGCCAGACAGGCTGGATTCAAATTAAGCTCTTACCGGATTTCAACCCGGTATATGCATTCCCTGAGTATAGCCTCTAATGAATAACACTGCACAACAAAATCAATAGCGAAAAGGGACGTTTTGCTGAACTCCTGTGAGGTTAGGCAAGACGCCTCTTTTTGAAATATACCCAAAAAATCACTTTGTGGCAGAAGATTTATGCAAAGAAAGAAGCAAATACCGACTATATTGGTTCTCTGGATGAATAGCAAAAGTGTAATTCAAAACACCCAAATCCTTAACGTATCCGGGTTCTTTCCATATCATTTTTGCACTGCAAGAAAGTGTTTGACCATCTAACGAGATACTGTCTGAATCTAATTCGGCGTAAACATACCCAAAGTCATATGCGTCGCAAATTTGCGTCAATCCGTTTTCTGATTTTGGAAGATAGTTGCTGTAATCGAAGGAATCCCCGAACATAGAACGTAAAAGATTGAAATAATAGTCAGTGGGATAGCACGCGTAACCATTTGCATCTATTTCTTTTTTATCGGGAAATTTCTCCTGCAAATAAATCGAAGAAATCAACCAAAACTCGTATTGTTGGGGCGAATCATCATCATCGCAGGGTATATTGACTATATAGCCGAGGTGCGTGTCATTCCAATAATCCAGGAAAAGTTCTTTTTCTTCATTTGCTGAAAGTGCGCTTTCGGCGGAAGAAACATCATTATTATCAGAACTGGAATCTTCCTCGTGTGGTATTATGTTATCCGTCTCCGAAGAAGATGAACCGACATCAAATTCGGAATAACTTATTGGAGAATTAAAAGACAAGAACGAACAGCCAGTAAAAATAAAAATGAAAATAATGCCAAATAAAAGAACGTAGTATTTTTTCATCTTAATCTCCTTGAATCATGAATATCAATCTTGATTTTCCCAAATATTGGTTTACAAAAAGTACTTTCTATTCTCTTTACTTAATGAACGTTCAAACAAGTTCCTGACGAGGAGCAAATAAAAAAGAATAGGAGAATATTAAATGGCTTTTCAGTACAATCACTACTATGAAATCTATAACTCCAGTAGTGGCACATATGTAAACCTGAATGGCGACCATGAAAACAATGTGGTCAACAATGGTGAGAAGGTTACCGTATATGCCCGCACGAACAATCCCGACCAGCGTTGGGCACTCGAACGCTATGGCAGTGATAACCAAGTGCGAATCGTTCTTCAGCGCGGTGGCGGTTGGTATGCCCTGAATTACAACACCGAAAATACCAATTGTATCGTTTGGCACCTGAACTCCGCTGCGGACAAGGATACCGTTATTACGCTGGAACCGGCTGTAAGTTTCGGTGGCGTATATCGCCTGAAACTGGCGCAGCGTAATCTGTATCTTACCGTTGTAGGCTCTTCTCTGAAGTGGATGGCTTTTACTAACGAGAAGGACCAGATTTTCTCTTTTGTGGAACCCGGTGCCAATCCCGGCAGTGCAACTGGCAACGGTCTCTCGCTGCGATGCCCTGTTTCTTATTCCGGAATTAGTACGAAGTTTGTTGATGGTGGGCACCGCGGGGTAGACTATATTGCAAGTAAGGGTACTCCTGTTTATGCAGCAACAAGTGGGCGCGTAATTCGCGTCTATAGCTGGCAGGGATCCACAAACGAAGCTGCCGTTGACTCTATCGGCAATGCTGTTTTTCTGGAACATTTTGATAGCAAGGGTAACACTTGCGGAATGACCTGTTACTACCATCTGCGCGAGGCGCCTACTAGCTTGATTTCTGCCGACCAATATGTGGCGGAAGGCGATCTGATTGGCTATGTTGGCAATACTGGTAAAGTTGTTGCTATCAATGGCGATGGATCTCATCTTCATTTTGAGGTTAAAACGGGGACTTATTTCAACAACTCGACTGTTCAAGAACTGTATCATTCTGGTATTTGGGTGAACCCGCTCAATTATATTACGCACTAAAAAGATATAAAACACACCATTGAGATTGATAAAAAACAATTTCAATTCTGTTGAGAATGTTCCACAACTTTCTCCTTCTGGAATTTTGGCTATGCGTTAGAATTCCAGAAGGAGTTTTTCTATAAGCGAAAAACTCAAATAGTAACCCAAATGAACGATCCCGTAGCACAATCTTAGGAACATAATTCCACGCTCTGAAGCAGACAATATGGGGCATCTGTTTCAGCGTCTCGGAATTCAAAGGTGTAACGCAAAACGTGGTAATTTTCCCAAATACCGCGATCTTCAATTTTTAAAATAGGAGCAATTACATATATGGTCGTTCCATTTATTTGGATTTGAACATTGTCACTATCTACTCCATAGCCTCGGACGGCGATAATATCGGAGAAAGAATGTGCGGAAATTATGTGATTCGCATTATCATACTGCATAAAAAAGGCATACGGCCTTTGTTCATCAATCTGATTAAAGTCGATTGTAGTGCCAAAAAGTTTCTTTCCCCAATTTTCGACATCCGACTCTTTTAATGTGATTATTCCATTCGAGTTATCAATAATCAACGAATTGCTGCTACACATAAAGATGGCTGGGTCTATAATTTGATGACTTGCAAGACCTGACATCTCACAGGGCTCATACACATAAGATGCAAGAATTTCAAGATATATTTTGAAATAAGCAAGATTTTCCGGAATTGAAAAGAATTTCTGTGCTGTTGTATCAATAAGTTCTTCGGATTTATAATCGTTCGACTCATCTGTCGAAAAGGGTTCGTCAGATGTACTCGAAGAGGACGATAATGACTCCCGCATGGAATTGGAGGATTTCAAAACGGCATCGGATTCATTTGGCCCTTTGGAAGTGGTATCTGAAGATGATGATGGGATAGGAAAATTTTCAGAACTACTTGTGGAATCCTTGGACGGAAAAAATACACACTTCCAAAGACTGAAAAGTATAATACTACCAATAAATAACAAAATTAATTTCTTCATAGTTACTTATTCCTCACATAGGATACGTAGAAAATCCTTTGGGCAGCTTCAGAGGCAAGTATGCAGGTGAAAGCGTAGCATCCTGAAAAAGATTGGTGACATCACAGATATTGGCTTACAAAAAGTGTTTCCTATTCTCTTTACTTAATGAACGTTAAGTAATCGGAAAAACAACTTTAGCAATCGGATGCTTCATAACAGATACCTCCTTTGAATTTCTCTGCGAAACAGCCCGGAAAATTGAAAAGCGGTAACAGTATACGTGATGATTATTGCTTGATTCCCCAATAACGATGTAATTTTTCTAATGCAATCTTTTTGCATTTGTTTATGGCTTGCCGAGATTTCTTGTCTCTTGCAGCAATCTCCTGAATGCTATATTGACGGAAAAAGTGATCATAGATGACATGGTATTCGTCAGCTGTCAATGCACGTTGAAAATCCATCAGCAAGAGATTATTGTATGTATCAGACTCACCAAAGTTAGAATCAAACTGCAACGGATCGAAGTCTGACTTGTCTTCGATGGACACCGTTGGGATTTTGTGCTGGTTTTCCTTCGAAAGCGCAATATAATGATGATATATCGTCTTATTGATGTAGCTAATGATAATCCTTTAACTACGATTCGTCCGTACGGATACATGGCTGGCGAATAACGGGAACTGCATCGGGCAGTTCCCGTTTCTTATTTTTTGATTAAAACGCCATCGTCCATATCGTAAAGCGTTTGAAGCGGAGAGACTTCCCCACTAATAGTGACATAGTAAAAGTCGGTATTGTCTCCATGCTTGTCAATGATTTCATATTCGATAAATGGTTGTGATGTAATACCATCACCAGGAAATGATGTATCACGATACTTTACAGATAAAATCGGGTCATCTGAATATACCTTAACGGCGGCTTCCCGGTCCAAATGATAATAATCGTTATAATGAAGGCCTTGGAAAGATAATGTGTGCTGCCCATTGGTATATATGTAAACGCCTGCGGAGAGGCTTTGCTTTTGCATACCATTTAATCCAGCATAGTCGGAAACTCGCTGCATTGCTTCAGATGGGATAAAAACTCTTTTGTCATCGATATCATCAAAATTTTTATGCAACACAGATAATGAATAATCTACTTTTGAAATTTGATTATAAACGCCATCGGAAGCTGAAAGAAAAATGTCTTTAGGCTGCGTAATTATGGTTTTCCCTGTAGCTAAATCATCTTCAAAATAGGTAACTATATACCAGCCGGAATGACATTCCTCTGAATCTTTTCCAGAATAGGAGCCTTGATTATGAAATTGTAAAAGGCCTTCGCTCTCTCGGCCTAAGCTACCTTCTATCCGATATTCTTGTCCGTTTGAAGTAAAACAGATATATGATTTTTGCGGATACGTTTCAAAATGGCAATCAGTTACTACGCCTGTCAAATACTGCTCATGATTGGCTAAGAGCCAAAAAGATTCCGATGTATTACTAAGTGCTTCGTTTAAAACAGAAGACTCAGGCGTCGAAATAATTTGAGGTGTAGATGGCAAATCAGAAGCATTCTGTTTGGGGCTGTTTGAAGCAGGTGCTCTACTTTCAGAATAGCTCGAGTTGGAAGAAGATTGTGCTATGGTGATACCACATCCAGAAATCAAAATAGCAGTTAATGTAATTGAAATCATTGCGAGTGCTTTTGGGCTTTTCATAAATAGTCACTCCTTTTAGGCAAGAAATCCCATTATCATCAAGTTGAAAAACAGTAACACCACACATTTTGTTGGCGGTGTTGATTGCACCAGAAATGGTGCATCGGCTTCTGGACCCATTGTTTTAGATTCCGGCACCGGCAGTAAATATACGTTGCAAGAAGCCATGAATCGCAACTCGATGACAATGGTCGTGAATTATATCCTCACCCAGCGTCACTAATGCAATCAAAATTAAGAGGTACAGCAATGGAAATCCCCCCTTGCAAAGCAACCATAGCTGTATAATATGTTTGACTAGTTGCACCCCCTGGAGCTTTTGAGTGATTTTAAAATCACTCAAAGGCTCTTTTGGATGAATCTTAATCTTGGTATGCCTTAGTAGGGAACATCAAATTGAGAAAAACGCCATCCATCATCACTTCGAACCAGTGTAATTGAGTAATTTTTTGTGTTAGATATGAGCCCATCAAGAACCGCTTGCCGGAAGGCTTGGTTGCTTGATTCATCAATGGCATAGGTTGCAGTCACTTGGATAACAATTCTGTCAGCGGTATCTTCCTGCAAAGAAAAATCCATCAATGTTGAATCCTGGTTATATCCGGGGTCAAAGCCGCGCTCGGTCGAAATATAGTACATATTCCCCTCTATTGAGCGGAAATAGGTCACCCCATCGGAGGATAGATAATCGGAATCAAGAAAACTCTCGGTAAAAATACTGCGTAATGTGCTATATAACGAATCCCATTGCCGGTAATGATTTAGTGCAGGGGTGTATTCATATCCATCGACAGAAATGGTATCTGTATATGTTCGTGTGGTATCTGGATTATCGCAAGGAAAATATTGCGTATCATCAATGGCATAAGTACCGATGCGTATAAGCATCATTTTATAAGCGCGCAGATAAAGTAGCTTCTGCTCATCCGTTAAAAAATCAGGGACTGGTACTTGCAAATCTTGTGATGATAAATACGGCTCATCCTTAATGTCCGATGTCTGTGTACTGCCACCTTCAGAGCACGGCAACTCATTGCATGGCTCAAGTGCATATTCGTAGCCATCATCGGTGTAAAGGGTGTAACCGTTTGCATGGGTGAACAACTGGTTGTCTGTTTCTTCAGGTAAAAATGTGGATGAATTTTTGTGGCAGTTGTCAAAGCATACCCAAAACCAGCGGAACCCGTCATCTGGATTATCTGATAAAAAGCACTGTATGTAAAGTGTTTTTCCGTCACTGAAACATAGATTCCCGAACTTTTGCGTACCAGGGGCCGAAACCCAAGGCTGTCCGTTTTTAGTCAGACAGTTACCATTGTCAGTGAAATCCAGTGAGACAAAAGGGATGTCATAAATAGAATCATATTTCACAAGGTCATCTGCAGAAGCATTTTCGAGGCCATTCTCTTCTGAGGCATTTCCTAAAGGGGTATCAGATGGCGGTTGCGTTCCACCGGGAATGAATTCGACATTGCTTTCATCGTCAGCAGACAAATCCTCCGATGAAGACACCGATGTACTCTCTGATTTATGGAACGGTAATGTTACTGCACACCCGGAAGCAAAGACAGTGAGGAAAAATCCAAGCAAGAAAAGACACCGTTTTTTCATAATACATAACCTTCCAATGTTTTTTAAAATATTGGTTTACAAAAGCCTCTTCCTATTCTCTTTACTTAATGAACGTTCAAAAAAGCACCTGACGAGGTGCTAAACGACAGATTAAGCAAAGGAGAAACAAAATCTGGGAATTGATATCCGCGACAAGCATGCAGACCATGGTGTCTACGCATTTGCAGATGGTGTGGTTTCTTTCGTTCAAGACGATGCGCATCCGGCTTCTGGCGATGGGATGGCAACTATGGGGAACTGCATTGCAATTAACCATAACAATACCACCACAAATATGTCTGGCAAATACGCACGCACCCTTTACATGCATCTGCTGTCGGCTCCGACTTTGACTCCTGGTCAGCAAGTAAAAAAGGGTGACCGCATCGGTACGATTGGGAGTACGGGAAACTCTACCGGTCCGCACCTGCATTTCGGCCTATTTGTAGGTAACGATGCTCGAATGGCTCCCGGTGTGAAAGGCTGGACTTCAATTAGTCTTTTGCCGGTGGTAGACCCCATCAATGCATTGCCGTTTTATCATGTTGATAGGTCTTGATTGATATGTAACATCTGAAATTATTTACTAAAACTTTATTGGTAGGTACAGTAAAATTCCATCGTGGGTATTTGGTTGCTGTACCTGCTTTTTATTGTATACTTTTAACTTGCAAAATACGAATAGGTGAAAACTGATAAGAATTATTTTGGGAGAATACAATTTGCTCAAGATAAACTGTGGGATCCTCTCCCGGATTATAAAATTGATTTTCTAAGATAGCAGAATATTCTCCATTCCCTTTTAATAAGGTGTTCTCTTGGATAGTGGTTCCAGCCAATGAATTTTCATAGCCCCATGTTACGCAAAGCATTCCGTCCGGGGCGCGGTCAGATGCAGATTCAGCCAAAGAAGAAAAGTTGTATTGGATTCCAAACAGTTCATATGCGGCTTCTTCAAAATCGGAAATTGGAAAATAAGGCACACCATCTTCGTTGGTTTGCAAAGGAAGTCCTTTGTCGGAAGCGGCCTGTGTTAAGCAGAGGGATACAGCCCACCTTAAATACTGCCTGGACTCATCGGATTCAGACAAAATAACGATTGTATTATCCTCACTTAAAATACCTAATAACCGACTGCCGTTCAGAAAGTCTTCGATCTTGGCTAGGTCAATGTCGGAAGGAACGACTGATACCCAATCGGAGGTATCTATTTCCTTTGGTGCAGGATCATTGGACAATTCCGAATCTGATGCTGCGTTTGGCATACTCTCTACCGTAGGCGTAGACGAAGCTGATTCCTCCGACGCAGGAGATGGAGGAACTGGCGTTGTTACGGTGGAAGGGTGAGATGGGGTGGATGATGAAACAGATGTGGAAGGCGATTGGCAGCCTGCTAAAAGAAAAGCGCTTAAGGTAATCGGAAGAACAATTTTAGTAATCGGACGCTTCATAACAGATACCTCCTTTGAATTTTTCTGCGAAACAGCCCGGAAAATTGAAAAGCGGTAACAGTATACGTGATAATTATTGCTTGATTCTCCAATAACGACGTAATTTTTCTAATGCAATCTTTTTACATTTGTTTATGGCCTGCCGAGACTTGTTATCTCTGGCGGCAATTTCTTGGATGCTGTATTGACGGAAGTAATGGTCATAAATGATATGATACTCTTCGGCACTTAGCGCACGTTTAAGATCAAGCAGCAAGAGATTATTGTATGTATCGGATTCGCTGAATGCGGTGTCGAACTGCAAAGGATCATAGTCCGTTTGGATTTCAATCGAAACAGTGGGAAGCTGATGACGTTTCGCCTTAGAAAGTGCGATATAATGATGATATATTGCCTTGTTGATATAGCTTATGATAGCACCATCTGCGCTTATAATCAACTCGTTAAGTTGTAAATTTTTGGCGAAGGATAGTAAGAAACATTGAAAATCCGGCAACGCATCCTCTGATTGCAGGAAGAATGCATATTTCTTGAGCAGGGGAGAAAACTTCTCCAAAAGAGCGAGTGCCTGCTCACGGTCACCATTTTGAATATGCCATCGCATGGCAAGATGTCCTGGCGGTTTTTGCTTCCTATGTCAGCGGCGCAGAAGATGGCGCCCCTGTGGCCTATTTGGATGAAGAAAATCTGGATCGACTGCGCACCACACTTTGGGATATGAATGAGGTGGATCACCGCATCGAAGCGCAGAGCCATGATGTCGAGGTGCCGGGTGAAGAAGGAAATACTTCAACAGAGACCATCACCGAAACGGTCTTGGTGATCGAACTGACCCACAGGTCCCCGGAAGAAATGAGAGATGAATACGACTTTAATGCCCGACAGAACGAGTACCTGAGCCTGTTGCTGGCGGAGAATACCGCCCCACTATGGGGCAAACTGCTGGGTGGTTTTTCCACGGGTGGCGGTGAGGTGATGACACCGGGCAGCGATGCGTCGCTGGCGGATGGACGCCTCCAGTGGCCGCTGCCGGTGCCGGGCACAATCACATCCCCTCAAGGATACCGTACCGACCCGATTACCGGCGAAGTCAGCTACCACAGCGGTACCGACATCGCGGTGCCAGAGGGCACGCCGATCCTTGCGGCTGCCAACGGCACAGTGACCATCGCCAACGGGCTGGACAGTTGGGGCGGCAGTTACGGTTACCACGTCAAGCTGGACCACGGCGGCGGGCTGACTACACTGTACGCGCACTGCTCCAGCATCTGTGTCACGGTGGACCAGCAGGTCAAAGCTGGGCAGGTCATTGCCTATGTGGGGCATACCGGCCGCACAATGGGACCGCATCTGCATTTCGAGGTGCATGGGTGATCGGACGTGCCCACGCCAAGAAGGCGATGATGGCAAATACAATGCTGCCAAGTGTGGCGGCTATGACTTGCAGCACGTTGACTTTGAGATGCACATCCCTTGCTGTGGGCCATAGAGCAAACCATTCCTGCAAGCGCTCTCCGGCTGCCGAAACGAGTGAACTCCACGCTGCCATACTGCCCCACTGGTTCGGTATGAGCCAACCGGGCAGCGCAGATAACCACATGGGCAACAAGCAGACGAAAAGTAAGGCAACGATGAACATCATGAGTTCTCGCTGCTTTTTATTCCAGAATATCCGGAACAGGACGTTCCATAGACACCCTACAAGCAGAAGTATCACGGGCATCCCTGTCAATGCGTCCAACAGCCAAGCGACTGCGGCGTCACATAACAGTTGGTCTGGCTGCTCCAAACCACTGCCAGCTATAAATTTCTGAACGCTCTGAGAAGGGTTGCCCAAGGAAATATGGGTCAGTTCGATATAGCGGAACGCATCGGAACTGCCTGCTCCGTAGAGAACTCGGTCGGAATTGCCGGAAAAAATGCCACATACTTCGTAACTTCGCGCATTCTCCGTGTCGGGGTCCAGTGTTAATATTTGTCCCAACACGTCTGTACTGCCCCATAGATCCCAAGCAAGTGAGATACTGACGGAGCATTGACTGGTATCCCCATCACCTGGAGCTGTGCCATACAGGTAATTTGCCGCATACGCTGCCGATGCCGCTCCATAAAATCCAATGCTGCATACTTCTTGGATGGTCCGTTGACTGGCGGCAGCTTGAACGCTGCTCTCATTCTCCGTCCAGAATGTAGCAAAAATCCCGCCCTCGTTTTGCTCGCTCTGCGCATACGCACGGGCTTTCATTACCTGATCGCTCCGTAGTGCCTGAACATATCGTAAACTAGCCCCCGGACTGATTTGCTGGGCTTCGGCAGCTGCCCGCACAGCAAGCCACAGACACAGCACATATAACCCCAGCCAGAGCAGCACGATCAAACGCTTACGCATCGATCCGCACCTGCGCTCCGGCAGAAAGTGGTTTACTACTGGCACTGACGATCTGTTCCTTTCCATCCAGTGCACCAGAAACGCGTACGACCCCATCCCCGCGTTCATCGATGGTGACAGGGAGACGTATCAAAACGTTCTGTGCCCCCAGCACGGTGTTTTTCGTTTCTACAAGATAAACAAAGTCTCCTGTATTATCGCTGTTGACTGCGGTAGCCGGCAGGCAAAGCCCACTTTCGCCACTCGTGGTAGTGACTGTAATGGTAGCAGTTCCGACTTTCCATTGTGACCCTGATACCGTGAACTGCGCCATATCCGATTCGATACTTTCCAAAGCGGCGCTCCCTGTGGTCTGACCCTGTTTTACCGAAATAGTGCACCCCGACTGTATCAAGGTACTTTGCGCAGAGGTAACAGGGGTAATAAGGGTATAACTTTGCTCACCAGCGGCAAGCAGACCTGCAACTGCGGAACTGGTTTCTCCGGGTACTAAGGAAATCTCGGTAATGATTCCATCTGCTGGAGCAGAAAAGTTGCCCGAAGCATCCTTTAGCGCAGTCAGATCTGCAAGTTTTTGCTTTTCTTGACGAATCTGAGTCAAAAGCACTTCGGCGCTGGCGAGATCGGAACGGTTGGATTCCGCTAAATCGGCCGCCTCTTTTTCGTAACTGTGCTGGGCACTGTTGCGGGAGTCCTCTGCACTTTGGGCGGCAGCCAGTGCATTTCGCTGTTCGCTTTCTGCCGTTTGCTGAGCGCTTTCTAAATCGTTTTGTGCCTGTTGGACCGCAGCCTGTGCATTACTCAATTCGTTTTGCCAATCGGAGTACTTTTGCTCTGTTTCAGTCTGTTCCGGAGTGGCCATTTCCCAGTATGAATCTTCAAAAGGCCGCTGCGGCTCACGGCCTTCCACTTCACTCAATGCCTTGCGGGCGCTGTCTAAGGCTTCCTGGGCACTGGCGATAGCCTGTTCGTTTTCGGTAACTATTTGCTGATAATTGGAATAGGCACGGTCTAACTGTTGTTGTGCCTGCTGCCATGCGAACGAATCGGCAACGTCTGCATTCGTAAGCTGGTCAGCCTGCACCTGGTGCTGCTCCAAAGAAGCTTGGAGCTGGTCGATCGCAGTATCAATATCGTCTACCGAAAGGACGGCCAGTGTTTGCCCCTGCGTGACCGAATCGCCTGGCTGGACAAGGACCTGTTCTATGAGCAGCCCTTCCGGAAGAGTCAAGGGGGTACCTGCTCCGGGAGAGAGCTCCCCTGACAAAATGAAACTCTGGCTGACGGTTCCCTGATAAGGGTTGGTCACAGTGACAACAGGGGTCGTGGCTGCTGCTGTTCCACGTACAAGCAGCGTCAAAATGAGCATGACACCCAGAAAACGAAGAAAATCAATGCCCGCACGTGACTGATTCGTACTGTTTTCGGAGATGGCGTGAAGGCGCCGTTTTAGTTTATGTATGATTTCCAAATTCGTCATCCTTTCACAGCCCCTGCAGCGAGACCGGTTTCAAGGTAGGTTTGCCCAAAGCGGAAAACCAGTACAGAAGGAGCCAGCATCAATAAACTGGCCGCCATTGATAAACCTAATTGTTCAGTGTCAAGATTGGTGAGATAGAGGGACAAGGGCCAATATTGTGGGGATTTCAAAAAGGTTATGGGTTGTTCAATAGCATTCCAGGCATCAAGGAATCCCAGGGTCAGTGCAGAAATGATCCCAGGTACACCAAGCGGGATACCGATGTTCCAAAAGCGGTGCCAATGGTTAGCTCCGTCTATAGCTGCGGACTCCAATACTTCTCTCGGTATTGCGTCAAAGCCGCGCTCCATAATGAAAACCGGAAAAGTTGAGAAGATACCGGGCAAAATGACAGCCCAGGGGGTATCCAATAGACCGAATTGACGTAGAACCAGATAACTGGGAACCATTGTGACCTGGAAAGGCAATAGCATTAAAACGATATACAAACCGCGAACCGCCCCTCGGCCGTGGAAACGCAGTCTGCTGATGGCCCACGCAGCCGGTGCGCCTACCAATAACTGGCCTGCCACTTGAGTGACGGATTGCTCCATACTGTTCCAGAACATCACAAAAAACTGCGGTGTATCCAACAAGAGCGTCAGCAAAGGTTCCAAAGTGGGCCAGGTCGGCAGAATATGCCAGGTAGCGAAGCCATTGTGCAGCCCCAGCGCAGGGCCTACCGTCAGCTCCAACTCCTCTTCCGGCATCAGAGCACCGGTGCAGAGAAACCAAAGCGGCCACCATACCAGCAGCGCGGCCGGGATCAGGCAAACCCAAATCCAGTGACCTCGTTTGGCTTTATTCTTCTTTTGCACAGTGATCCCACCATTTCAACAAGGCCAGAATTCCAGCCAACAGTACCAATGCCACCAATATGGCGGCCGCCGCCAAGCGTGGCAAGTCCAAACTCAAAAACCAGTTATTAAATAGATGCTGAAGCAAATAAATGCTCTGTTGTGGATAACGCCCAGCTACCAGATACGCCTCGCGAAAGACCTTGAACGCATTGAGCAAACTTAAAATCAGGGTCAGCACCAGAGTAGGCTGAAGTGCAGGCCAAGTAATGTGGCAAAACTGCTGCCAAGGGCCTGCGCCATCCACACGGGCCGCCTCATACTGATCTGCAGGGATAGCTTCTAAGCCGGTCGCCCAAAGAACCTGTGTGTAACCACAGTTTTTCCACAGATAGGTCGCTGTTAAGACCCAAAATGCCGCTCCCGTCCCCATAAAGTCGACAGGCTGCGCACCCAGCCATGTCAACCAGCCATTGCATAGCCCCTGGCGGGAAAAAAGTGTTTGCCAGAGAAGAACTATACTGGCTACAGGGATAGCAATAGGAAGCAGAAAGGTGGTCTTAAAAACGCGCGCGGCCTTTGTTTCTTGCAAGGGGCGGCTGTGAAGGACCAGGGCAAGAATCAGACTCCCGGATAGAAGAAGGGGCAGGCAAATACCCAGGAAACGAGCGGTGTTGGCTACGGCCAGCTGGAAAGCGTCATTCTGTAAAACAGAATCATAATTGGAAAAACCTACCCACGTACTTCCCATCGTGTCGAACATGCTGCGCCGGATCGTCTCGACAAATGGCAGCAAAACGAACAAAAGAACCCCGATCAAACTTGGAAGCAGGAACAACCACGCAGCCCGGTTCTCTTGAGAGGCGGTCGTGTGCCGGCTTCGCAAACGCCTATCGTTGTTCCGCATAATACAGGCTCGCCCGCTGCAGGATGTTGGCTATGGTGGTCTCCAGATCCTGATTGCCACTATACAGTTGGGAGGCTTCGTCGTAGACGAGTTCCTTCAAACTCAAGTCCGTATTGGCGGGGGTGGTCAGTTGAGCACATACGGTGTCTAAGCCCAATTCAGCAGGCGTGGGAAGGTCACTGCTGCCGCCTGTTGTGCGCATCTGCACTCCTTCACGAACAAAATAACCATTAAAACTGCCCCGGTCGGCTACTTGCTCATTTTCGCAGTCCAGCATGGTCTGGATAAATTCCACACCGGCATCTATCTGATCAGAAGTATTCAGCACCCCCATAGTCATAGCGGGAACGAACACGTCGCCCGGAAAGGGGCAAATTAAAGCCGGGACCGCTTGTGTTTCGCTGACCATATAAATGTAGGTCAGCAAATAATCGGTGGGGCAGCCGGTCGCACAATCGGCGGGGTCCTGTGGGCGTGCGTACCAATTCATGCTGACTGGAATATCTACAGCCAAATGCTGGCCATCAGAAGTGCCTGCTGTATCTTCACCATCGCCAAATAGCGGGTCAAATTCAGAAGTGATGTTTTGTGCTTGAACGACTGCTTCGGTAACAGTTAAAAATTCACGCAGAGCGCTTTCGTTTACTTCTTGCGCGCCAAGCGCAAAGATGGACGCACTGGAAGCGGGGTACAGTTCATTGAACAAGTTGTAATAGCCGTCATAGTGGAAATTTGACTTTACACAAAGCAGATCCTGCAAATCAGTCAAACACTGCGCCTGCGATAGCGGTTCGGCGTTTTCCTGCGACTTGCAATAAAGCAAGCCGGGACGGAATAAAAGCGGCAGTGCCCAACAGCCATCCGAATCTGTATAACAATTTACAATGTTCTTATAGCAATCATCGGTGTCAACCTGACTTAAATCGGCCAAAATCCCCTAATCTATATAGGACTCGATCGGCAGCCCATCAAATACAAGCACATCTGGCCCCTCTCCTGCGAAGATCTCCACATTGAGGGTTCGAATAACATCATCAAGCGTCATTCCGTTATTTATGCTGTCCTGCCCGTATTCCACTGTGATGGTCTGCTCTGGATGCTGGGCCGCGTAAGCATTGATGCCCTCCCGCAGGAGAAAACTGTCTTCCATAGCCCAGATAACCAACTCACTGCCAGAAGGAATCGTCGCTTCCGCATCGTAGTGATAGCGGTAAAGCTGCGCATGATTGTTGCCATCCATCCCGCTGACCCAATAGCTGCCGTCTTGATCCACAACAAGCTGTTGTTTTATAAACTCGTTGCTTGCGAGTACAAAACTGCGATTGTCAGCGAATGTTTGCTGCAGCATGCCATCTAGGGCGAGCTGATGGATTCCGTTACTGTCGGCCCAGGTCAAAATACCGCTGTTTACAGAAGCGGCACATGTTGAGGGCAGGGACTCGGCAAGGGGCAGTTGATATTGCTGCAAAGTATTTCCGCTGTTTGCATCAAAGACAGTCAGGTTCGTGCTGCCAGTAACAAAAGCGTAAACTTTCCCCTCTGAATACAGGACCGGGCTGCCGTAAAAGCCGGGGGTTATCGTTGTAACCTGGCGCGTGGCGCAGTCGATCAGTACGAAAATGGTGGATTCTGCCACTTGCACTGTCAGAAATACTTTCCCGTCATCGGTCAGCCGGAGTCCAACTGGTAGAGCGCCGGACTGCAGCAGGCTATCTACCTCTACGGGCTCTAATGCATTCGCGTCTTGACCGGTACAAAGCGAATACTGCCCGTCGCTGTTTCTTGTGACAGCCCAAATCGAGCCGTCATCTGCGATGTCCACATAGTTTGGGGCGTTGGCAGGCATGTCGCTTTCCTGCAGAACAGTCCATGTAGAGGATTCAAACTGTAAGAGCTGACGTTTACCCGTTGAGTTTAATCCGACCAGGAGGACGTTTCCATCCTGATCGATCCGCAGATCGTAAAAGCGGCTATATGTATCGGGCGGGTTTTCGGACATAGACTCTTGAACATAGGCGCCTGTAGCCGTACCTGTTTTTGAAATTTCCGTGGATTGTGAATCGGCAGATGCGCTGGAAGATTCACTGGCCGGAGCGGAAGTCTCGGCAGCATCCGAGGGCGAGCTTCCGCATGCGGATAAGGCCGACACTATCATCAGGGCTGATAGTGTTGCAGATAAGAGTTTTTTTCCGATTTGCTTCATGATGGTTGACTCCCTTCGAAATTTGCTTTACACTGATTGTAACGGATGCACACTTAAATTATCCTGAATTTTTTCAAAACAGAGGACGAAAATGAAAATTCTTTTGGTAGAAGATCATGATGCTTTGCGGCACAATATCGAGGCTGTTCTGAAAAGCGAAGGATATACGGTGGTTTCTTGCGCTGACGGAATAGATGCCGAATTTCAAATTATGAACAATAGCAGTGATCTGATCCTGCTGGATCGGATGCTGCCTGGCCAGGACGGTCTGACCATAACTCGAAAGGCGCGGGCGCAGGGCATTACGACGCCTATTCTGATGCTTACTGCGTTGGACAGTCTTGGGGATAAAGTCAGCGGGCTGGACGCAGGAGCCGATGATTATATCGTAAAACCATTTGCCATGGAAGAATTGCTGGCTCGTTTGCGGATCTGGTCGCGGCGGTCGGTCCCCCTGGAAGATCCAAGTCAATTGGATTTTGGTGATCTTTGCTACCAGCCAGGAGTTCGGTTGCTCAAAGGGCCGGAAGGAGAGGAAATCCTGCCGAAGCGGTTGGCACAGTTGATGGAACTCCTTTTGCGAAGCGCGGGCACTCCCATTACCAGAAGTGTTATTTTCAATCGGATTTGGGGGCCGGATGCAGAGGTGACGGATGCGGTGATCGACACCTATATCCATTTGGTTCGGCAGCGGCTGATACATCTGCATTCAAAAGTTAAAATCATAAACAGCCGGGGGACCGGCTACCAGTTGCAATATGAAGCAGAAGAATAGAACAAAATCTTCCCGAAAAGAAATATATCGTCATTTGCAGTACCGGATAACCGCTTTTTGCGCAATTTTGACCGGTTTGGTGCTCTTTATCGCCTGTGCTATTTCATTTCATGCGGCAAAGAGAGAGATTCAGAGTGCTGCACAGTCGTTGTTTCTGTCTCAAAGCCAAACCGCGAATGCGTACTTGTCGGCACCAGGAAGTGTGGATACGCAGAGCCTGTTGCAGTTTGCAGAACAATGTGATCTATCCGTGGCCGTTGTTGATGGGGGAACATTGCTCACGTTCACGCCCACACTGACGGCAGAAATGCGGGATGCTCTTTTGGCAGAACTGAAAGAAGATGCCGTAGGGGAAACGCTGTATTCATCAAAGGCCCAGAGCGGGACCTTTGTCCTGACCGCCGCAGGAAAAGAATGGCGGGCGGCACTGCAAAATCATTCTGCTTCAACGACGCAGTGGTATAATGTGCTTGTATTGCAACCAATGACAACGGATGTTTCCGGGATGATGCGCCTGCTTGTTCAATATGCGGTCGTTTTTTGCATTGCATGGGCGGCACTGATCATAGTTGCCGCATGGCTGTCCAAGCGAGTGATCCGCCCGGTAGAAGCAGCGCATACAGAGCAGCTGCGTTTTTTAGCTGGCGCCAGCCATGAATTGAAAACCCCTCTTGCAGTGATTTCCACTTCTGTTGATCTGTTGCGGCGCGGAGTATCCGACCCGGAAGAACCCTGTCAAACCATCCAGCGCGAGACCCGCCAAATGGCAAGGCTGATCGACGATATGCTGGTTCTTACCAATGGTGGTACCGGGCGCTGGGAATTACAACTACAGCCCTTGGTGCCGGAAGATATTTCGATGTCTGTTTATGAAAAGTTTGTTCCCATTTTTGCACAGAAAGCGCAGGAACTGACCTTGCAGCTGCCGGATACGGCACTGCCATCTGTTTTTGCGGATGAGCAGCGCCTGGAGCAGATACTCTCCATCTTGCTGGATAATGCGCATTCCTATGCCCCGGAGGGAAGTTCTGTTCAGCTGCGGGTCGATCAGTGTGAGGAAGGGAAAACACGGTTCTGGGTGGTAGACCACGGGCCGGGTATCCCGGACGAGGAAAAGCAAGCGGTTTTCCACTACTTTTATCGCAGGGAGGCGCAGCAACAGCAGGCACCAAACAAAGCCGGGCATTATGGCTTGGGGCTGTCTGTAGCAACAGAATTGGCCAGGTTGCAGCAAGGTTCGCTGACCGTGCTCGACACGCCGGGCGGTGGCGCGACTTTCTGTCTTACGGTGTGTAGTGCATAAAGATAGAAACTGACAAAAGGCAGGCTCAAGGAGCCTGCCTTTTGTCGGCGGTTCGGATTTAACCGTCGGGCAGTGTGCGGCTGATACCGATAAAACTAAGCAGCAAAATTATTTCCTGAAAACTCAAGCGTTCACCTCACTCATAATTTGGAGGTGACAATCAAGAGTAAATTATATCAGAAGGGGAGAGGACCGTCAAAATAAGCCCTCCTATTCCTCAATGGCGGTTTGTTGGTACAATACCGAGGTATGAAACGACCGCAATATGTTTTCCGCCCGAACCTCAATGAACCGCAACACCGCCGCGTGTGGGCGTTGCTGCAGCAGATGCCACCAGCCAAACGCAAAGAGTTTCTGGTACAGAGCATCCTTGCGGCGGAGCAGGCGGATAGGCTGGAGAAAAGCATCCGCAAGGTGGTGCGGGAAGAGTTGCAGGCAGTCAACATAACCAACGCTGTTCCCAGCTCACCGCCAGACGATGCGATTCCGACTGCAGCGATTTCTTTTTTGGATTCACTTTAGGGGGGTGGTTCCAATGCGCTGATTATGGGACAAGGGGATAAAAATGGTGCCGCAACATGGACTTTTCATACAAATCGTGGTATACTGATTTCAAACTATCTGCACAGCAAATTGAATATAGGAGAACAGCGATATGTATGATTATCTGGTAGTCGGCTCCGGCCTGTACGGCGCTATCTTTGCGCATGAGGCAAAGGCACACGGCAAGAGCGTGCTGGTGATTGATAAGCGCCCCAACATTGCGGGCAATATCTACACCGAGAACATCGAGGGTATCAACGTCCACAAGTACGGCGCACATATCTTCCATACCAACAACAAAAAAGTCTGGAATTATATCACCCAGTTTGCGGAGTTCAACCGCTTTACCAACTCGCCGGTTGCCAACTACAAGGGCGAGCTCTACTCGCTGCCCTTCAATATGTATACTTTTAATAAGATGTGGGGTGTGGTCACGCCGGAGGAAGCTGCCGCCAAAATTGAGGAGCAGCGCAAAGAAATCACCGGTGAGCCGAAGAACTTGGAAGAACAGGCCATCTCCCTTGTGGGCCGCGACATCTATGAGAAGCTCATCAAGGGCTACACCGAGAAGCAGTGGGGCCGCGATTGCAAGGACCTACCCGCCTTCATCATCAAGCGATTGCCTGTGCGCCTGACCTTTGACAACAACTATTTCAACGCCCTGTATCAGGGCATCCCCATCGGCGGCTACACCAAGATGATTGCCAACCTGCTGGACGGCATTGAAGTGCGCCTGAACACTGACTATCTGGAAAACAAGGCTGCACTGGATGCACTGGCTGACAAGGTGGTTTATACCGGCCCCATCGACGCCTACTTTGACTATAAGCTGGGCACGCTGGAGTACCGCTCTGTCCGCTTTGAGAACGAGCTCCTCGACAAGCCCAGCTTCCAGGGCAATGCCGCGGTCAACTACACCGACCGTGAGACGCCGTGGACCCGCATCATCGAGCACAAGTGGTTCGAGTTCGGCAAGGACGAGAACGGCAACGATCTGCCCAAGACCATCATCAGCCGCGAGTACTCCTCCGAGTGGAAGCCCGGCGATGAGCCGTACTATCCGGTCAACGATGCCAAGAACGGCGCCTTGTACGCTGAATACAAGAAGCTGGCCGAGGCCGAGCCGAAGGTTATCTTCGGCGGCCGCCTGGGCGAGTACAAATACTACGATATGGATCAGGTTATCGCCGCCGTGCTTGACCGCTGTGAGGCAGAGCTGGCATGATCCGCGTTGCAATCGTCGAGGACGAGGCAGCGGTCCGCGAACAGCTGGCAGGCTATGTGCAGCGCTGCACACGGCAGTATGGCACGCTGTTTGAGGTGACGATGTTCACCGATGGACTGGAAATTCTGGAAGAATACCGGCCTGTCTATGACATTATTTTTTTGGATGTGGAGATGCCGCAGCTGGACGGTATGGAGACGGCCCGCCGTATCCGCGCTATGGACAGCGAGGTGCAGCTGATTTTCATTACCAATATGGCGCAGTACGCCATCAAGGGATACGCGGTGGGGGCGCTGGACTATGTGCTCAAGCCGGTGCCGTACTTTGCGTTCTCGCAGCAGCTGCAAAAGGCCGTTGGCCAGCTGACCCGGCGGGCGCGGCAGTATCTGGCCGTGCCGGTGGACGGCGGTATGCGCCGCGTGGACGCCGCCGAGGTCTACTACATCGAGAGCGATGGCCACCGCATCAACTTCTATACGGAAAACGGAGATTTTTCCGCCCCCGGCACCCTGAAAACGTGGGAGGAAAAGCTGGAAAACAGCGCCTTCGTCCGCTGCAACAGCGGCTATCTGGTCAATCTGGCGCACGTGTCCGGCGTGCAGCAGAACACGGTGCAGGTCGGCCCGCATGAGCTGCAGATCAGCCGCCCCAAGCGCAAGGCGTTTCTGGCCGCGCTGGCGGATTATATCGGGGGTGGCGGCGCATGATTCTGCCGGATATTCCGCGGCTTTACACCGCGTTGGCGGAAATTCTGGGCGCGGTGCTCTACGCGCAAGCCGCGCCGTCCCGCACCGCAAAGCCGGTGTACTGGGGCATTACGGCGGGCTGGGGCGCACTGCTGGCGGCGTTCCTCTACCTGACCGGCGATGTACCGCTGCTCTGGTGGATACCCTGCATGGTGGCGGCCATCGTGTGGATTTATCTGTACCTGTTGGCTACGCGGGAGCTGAACCTGCTGGAGGCGGGCTACTGCTGCGCCCGCGCCTTTATTGTGGCAGAGTTCGCCGCCAGCGTGGAATGGCAGTTCCACTGCGGAATCTGGCCGCAACGCGGGGCAGGGGAGCCGCTGTCCCTGCTGCTGCTGGCGGTGGTCTATGCGGTGGTCTACGGTTTTCTGTTCTGTTTTGAGAGTCGCCGCAAGATTGCGGCCCGGCTGGTCATCACCCCCACCGCCATGCTGATGGCGGTGGTAATGGCAGTGACGGTCTTTGCCGTAAGCAATCTGAGCTTCGTCTCGGGGGACGAGGTCACAATCGTGGTGTTCTACATCCGCACGCTGGTGGACTTTGCGGGCGTGCTGATTCTGAGCGTCCAGCATGAGCAACTGCGGGAGGCGGCGCTGCACAGCGAGCTGGCGGCGATGGATAACGTCCTGCACCGCCAGTATGAGCAATACAAGCAGAGCAAAGAGAACATCCGCCTGATTAACCGCCGCTACCATGAGCTGAAAATGCAGATTGCGGCCATTCGTGCCGAGCGCGACAAGGTCAAGCAGGACGCCGCACTGGCCGAGATGGAAAGCGACATCCACCGCTATGAGGCCGAGAACAAGACCGGCAACCCGGTGCTGGACACCCTGCTTACCGCCAAAAGTATGTACTGCCAGCAGCACGGCATCAACCTGACCTGCGTGGCAGACGGCACCCTGCTGGATTTTCTGTCAACAGGGGAGATATGCACCATTGTCGGCACGGCGCTGGACAATGCCACCGAGAGTGTGCTGACCGAGCAGGACCCCGAGAAACGGCTGATTCGCGTGGCCGTCTACGCCCAGAACGGCTTTGTGATGCTGCGGTTTGAAAACTACTGCGCCCAGCCGGTGGAGCTGGGGCCGGACGGTCTGCCGCGCCAGAGCAGCCACGGCGGCTATGACCTGAAAAGCGTCCGCGCCGCCGCCGAGACCCGCGGCGGAACTGTGACCCTGCACTGGGAAAACGAGTGGTTCACCCTGCGGGTACTGCTGCCGCAAAAGAATGAACTGTGAAAAAACTCCGGAGATAGCTCCGGAGTTTTTTTGATGGCGCAGATTGCACAAACAGGCAAGACGGAAAACCGGCAAAATGACCAATAAAAATTGACATACTCCGACGAAATTGACAGATTATGAAGCAAAACCGACAATTTATGTATTTTTTGTGTTTTTTCTGTAAAAAACGCTATAATAAAGAAGCAAAATTCGGCGAGGCCGAAAAAGAAGGAGAAAAAAGTATGAAAACGTTCCTCTGCGTTGTGCGGCGGGTATTGGCGGTTCTGCTGGCGCTTATCTTTGCGCTGCTGGGGGCTGCCTGCCTGATTGCCATTCCGCTGTCCAACAACTATTCGGCTATGGTCAGTATGGCCATAGCAATGCCGACCACCGCCAAAAGCGGCGGCAGCAATCCGCAGTATTTCACCAGTGACTATTCCTCCGCCGCGGCGGTGCAGGAGGCTTCGGCCCAGCTCTGCCGCGAAATTGAGCAGGAGGGTATGGTTCTTCTGCGCAATAATGGAGATGCCCTACCGCTGGCCAAGGGCGCAAGCGTGACCCTTCTGGGCGAAAGCGCAGCCGACCTTGTCTATGGCGGCGCAGGCGCGGGCAGCGTGGACACCTCCACCGCGCCCAACCTGCGGCAGGCTATGGAGGCCGCAGGCTTTACCGTCAACCCGGTGCTGTGGGACTTTTACACCACCGGCGCGGGTGCCTCCTATAAAAAGGAAGTGCCCAGCGTTACCGGGCAGGGCCGCTTTGCCGCCAACGAGGCTCCGCAGAGCGCCTACACGCAGGCTGAATTTGACAGCATGGCGCAGTACAATGATGCTGCAATCGTGGTGATTGGCCGCAGCGGCAGTGAAAGCGTGGATTTGCCGACAGAGTACCTCTCCTTCACACAGGAGGAGCGCAACCTGATTCAGATGGCAACCGAACGCTTTGACAAGGTGATTCTGCTTCTGAACGTGACCAACCCCATCAACATGACGGAGCTCAGCCGGTATGACATTGACGCTGTGCTGTGGGTGGGCGCACTGGGGCAGGAAGGGGCCTATGCCATCGGCGAGGCACTGAACGGCACGGTGAACCCCAGCGGCCACTTGGTGGACACCTGGGCGGCTGACGCAGCCTCTGCCCCGGCCGCTGCGAATCTGGGCGACTACACCATCACAAACAGCGATGTGTTTGCCGGTAACAAGTATATTGTCTACGCCGAGGGCGTCTATGTCGGCTACCGCTACTATGAGACCCGCTATGAGGATGCCGTTCTGGCACAAGGCAATGCGGGGGATTTTGACTACGATGCACAGGTGGTATACCCCTTCGGCTACGGCCTGAGCTATACGGACTTCAGCTGGTCGGATTACAAGATGACCGAAACGACGGACGGCTTTGCGCTGAACGTTACCGTCACGAACACCGGCAAGGCCGCGGGCAAGGAGGTTGTGCAGGCGTATCTGCAGAACCCATATACCGAGTATGACCGCACCAACCGCATTGAAAAACCGGCGGTGGAGCTGGTCGGCTTTGCCAAGACGGATATTCTGCAGCCCGGCGAAAGCCAGACCGTCAAGATTGATGTGGACAAGAGCGCCCTGAAGGTCTTTGACGCCTACGGCGCGGGCACCTACATTCTGGAGACAGGGGACTACTACCTGACGGCTGCCTCCAACGCCCATGAGGCTGCCAAGAACATTCTGGCCGCCAAGGGCGCAGAGGTGGACGGCAATGCGGCTATGACCGCGCTCTACAATCAGGCGCAGACCGACACCAAGACCTTTGCAACGGCAGAAACCGGCGCAGCCGTCACCGCACAGATGGCGGATGCGGATATTACGACCTACGACGCTGACTTTACCTATCTGAGCCGCAGCGACTGGAGCGGCACCTGGCCAGCCACCTACCAGAATGGCAGCTGGGAGGCCCCAGAAACCGTTCTGACCGCGCTGGAAATTACCCGCCCGGAGGATGAAAGCGCCGAAATGCCGACCTTTGATGAGGCGGGCAACCTGAAGCTGTGCGACCTGATTGGCGTGGACTATGACGATGCCCGCTGGGAAACGCTGCTGAGCCAGATGAGCAAGAAGGACACCTACAATCTGATTAGCCATGCAGGCTATGGTACGATGGCGGTCGAGAGCATCGGCGTGCCTGGCACGGTACATAAGGATGGCCCCGCAGGCATTTCCAGCACGCTGGCGGGCGGCAATCTGCACTGCATGGCGTATGAGCCTGCGGTGGTGCTGGCTTCGACCTACAATGTGGAGCTGGCGTCCCGCCGTGGCAAGCTGGTGGGCGAGGACAGCCTATCCAGCGGGGTGCAGGTCTGGTATGCCCCGGCTATGAACATCCACCGTGCAGCCAACAGCGGCCGTAACTTTGAGTATTATGCCGAGGACCCGCTGCTTTCCGGCGTGTTCGGCGCAGCGGAGACTGCCGCCTTCCAGAGCAAGGGCGGCATTGTCACCATCAAGCATTTCGCCTTCAATGACCAGGAGACCAACCGTATCGGCGGTGCGATGTTCGTCAATGAACAGGCCGCCCGCCAGCTGTATCTGAAGCCCTTTGAGATGAGCGTTGTGGACGGCGGCGCTGTGGGCATTATGAGTGGTATGAACCGCATCGGCTGCCGCTGGATTGGCGGCCATGAGGGTATTATGACCAACATTCTGCGTGGTGAGTGGGGCTACAAGGGCTTTGTCATTACTGACCAGACCTCCTTCAACAGCTTTGATTACTGCGACATCCGCGAGGGTCTGGCTGCGGGCAATGACCTGTGGCTGAACACGGCCTACAATATGTGGGCGCTCAATGACAGCGAGCTGACTGCAACGGTTATGCAGAACGCCCGCACGGCCGCGCACCGCTATCTGTATGCGGTGGCCAACTCCAACGCAATGAACGGTGTGGATGCCGATACCACGGTCAAGAACATCATCCCGGCATGGCAGTATGGCTACGTGGCGTTGGCGGTCTTTGTGGCGGTGATGTGGTTCTTCGGCTTCAAGGCGGTGCGCGCGCTGTGGGCCAGCAAGCGCTATCTTGCCAAGAAGGCAGAGCGCAAGGCCAAGCGCGCCGCAAAGAAGGCTGCCAAGGCCCAGAAGGCTCAATAACAGCAACTTGCACAATACAAACCTATAAAACTTAGCCAAAATGCGCAGGAAAACGCCTGCGCATTTTGGCTTTTTTGCAAGTTATGCTTCAAAAACAACAGATTATGCAAAAAAGCAACTTTTCCGGAAAAAATGATTATAATAGAATCTGCAACGAAAGAACACTGATTGTGCAGTGTCTTAGAATGCAAGGAGGAAAAAGCAAATGCAAAAGAAAAAACTGACCCCGCTGCAAATCGTGGGCCATGTACTGCACACCGCTATTCTGGGCGTTCTGGCAGTTGTCATGGCGGTTCTGCTGTTTGCGGCCAACGTAATCCTGCCCGGGTATGCCCGCATGGTCAATGCCATGCTGTGCTACAAGAAGTCGTGGGATAACAGCAAGGTGCAGACGGATGGCCTGAACCTTGACTACAACACGTCTGATTACACGGCAGACAATATCGGCGCTGCGGAAGCCGACCTGACCGACCGCATCAACAGCGAGGGCGTTGTCCTGCTGAAAAATGACGGCGGCCTGCCCCTGGCAGAGGGTACGACCGTCAGCCTGTTCTCTGCCAACAGCAACCAGAATGCAGGTGCCGGTTTGATGGGCGGCGGCACTCCGCTGAACACGGCACTTGCCTCCCACGGGTTGAATGTGAATGAGACACTATGGAACTTCTACAGCGCGGGTGCCGGTGCAGGCTACGGTCTGGCCAGCGGCTCCATCAGCTTCGGCGATGCCGAGGACTTCCGCATCAATGAGTGCCCGCTGTCCGTTCTGCAGGGCGAGAGCGGCCTGCTGGACAGCGTGCAGGGCACGACCCCGGTCTATGTGCTGAAGCGTGTGGCAGGCGAGGGCCGCGATATGCCGCGCTCCATGTACAACCACGCAGACACGCAGGAGGATAAGGTTCGCAGCTATCTGGAGCCGGACACCACCGAGCGTGAAATCCTGCAATACCTGAACGACAACTATGATAATACCGTGCTGATTATCAACTCTAACGCAGCGCTGGAGCTGGACTGGCTGGCAGACTATCCCAACATCAAGTCTGTGCTGTATGCCCCCACGATTGGTGCCAGCATGGCAGACATTCTGACCGGCAAGGTCAGCCCCAGCGGCCGCACGGTGGACACCTTTGCCGCCGATGCCTCCGCATCCCCGGCCGCACAGAACTTTGGCGACTATGCCTACTATGATGAGAACGGCAATATCACCAAGTACAACTATGTCACCTACGAGGAAGGCATCTACGTCGGCTATCGCTACTATGAAACCCGCTACGAGGACACCGTTCTCGGCCAGGGCAACGCGGGCGATTACGACTATGCCAAGGAGGTCATCTATCCCTTTGGCTACGGCCTGAGCTACACCAGCTTTGACTGGAGTGACTTCAAGGCTGATTGGAGCGGCGATACCTGCACCGCACAGGTTACGGTGACGAACACCGGCGACGTTTCCGGCAAGGACGTTGTGGAGGTGTATGTGCAGAGCCCCTACACCGACTATGACAAGACAAACGGCGTGGAGAAGCCCGCCGTGGAGCTGGTTGGCTACGGCAAAACCGCAGAGCTTGCCCCCGGCGCCAGTGAGACCGTGAGCGTCACGTTCACCAAGGATCAGCTCAAGGCGTATGACGCCAACGGCGCAAAGACGTACATTCTGGATGCAGGGGATTACTACATCACCGCAGCCAAGGACGCCCATGAGGCTGTCAACAATGTGCTGGCTGCCAAGGGCAAGACCGCAGCCGATGGCATGACAGCGGACGGCGATGCCGCCTTCACGGCTGTGTACACCCCCGCCAATACCGAGACCGATACCACGACCTACGCAACGGACAGCCGCACGGGCGCGGCCATCACCAACCAGTTGGACGCTGCCAAGGGCGATGCTGTTTACCTGACCCGCAGCGACTGGACCGGGACCTTCCCCAAGCCGGACGGCGAGCCCAGTGACGTCATCAGCACCTGGGGCAACGAAATCAACGGCACCGATGCAGACGGCAACCCGGCTTCCTATCAGTACAAAAAGACTGCGGATGCTGCGCTGGTGGCGCAGCTGGATTCTGCAGATTCCGGCAACCCGACGGTAGGGGACACCTACAGCGATACCATTACCTACGGCGCCAAGAATGGTCTGAGCCTGATTGACCTGCGCGGCAAGAGCTATGACGACCCGATGTGGAATGACCTGCTCGACCAGCTGACGGCAGAGGACTACTATAACATCATTACCTGCTCCGGCTACGGCGTGCCGGCCATCGACAGCGTCGGCAAGCCCTTTGTGATTGATGCAGATACTGCCAGCGGCCTGATTTACGGCGGTACCGGCGCTGTGTTCCCCAATATGATGACGCTGGCACAGACCTGGAACCAGGACCTGGCACTGGAATACGGCACGATGATTGGCAATGAGGCGGTTATCGGCGGCTGCGACGGCTGGTATGCGCCCTCTATGAACATTCACCGCACGCCGTTCAGCGGCCGTAACGGCGAGTATTATTCCGAAGATCCGTTCCTGTCCGGCACGGTAGCCTCCAAGGAGGTATATGGTGCTGCCACCAAGGGGCTGTATGCCTACATCAAGCATTTCGCCTTCAATGACCAGGAAAACCACCGCGGCGACCGTGAAGGCCAGTACGGTGCAGCAACCTGGCTGAATGAGCAGTCTGCCCGCGAAATTTACCTGAAGCCCTTCGAGATGTGCATGAAGCTGGACGATATCACGCTGAACTATGTCGAGAAGCAGGCGGACGGCAGCTATCAGAACGCAGAAACCACGATTCCTGCAGCTATGGGCGTTATGACGGCCTTCAACCGCATCGGTGCAACCTGGACCGGCGGCAGCTATGCGCTGATTACCGGCATCCTGCGCACCGAGTGGGGCTTCAACGGCGCAGTCATCACCGATAACGCGAACACGGGCGTATTTATGCTCGGCCAGCAGATGATTGAGGCAGGCGCCGATATGAAGCTGACCTATGATACGTCCGCGGCCCGCTGGGATAATTACGACGCCAACGACCCGGAAACCTACCATTACGCCCGTGAGGCACTGCACCATGTGCTGTACACCACGGCCAACACCAAGGCAATGAACCACGCTATGCCGGGCAGCGTCTACAAGGACGGCCCGCAGATTGCCACGGTTGTGCGCACGGTGGTCAACATCCTCTGCACGCTGCTGCTGGTGTTCTTTGCCTACCGCATCTTCCGCGTCTGGAAGCCGAGCAAACGTAAGCTGGCAAAACTGGAAGCCAAGGCTGCTGCCAAGGCCAACAAAGCGTAAAAACAGCAACTTGCACAATACAAATCTATAAAACTTAGCCAAAATGCGCAGGAAAACGCCTGCGCATTTTGGCTTTTTTGCAAGTTATGCTTCAAAAACAACAGATTATGCAAAAAATGAGTCATTGGCGCATTTCTCTGCTACAATAGAATCAACACAAAAGCATGGTATCGGCTTGCAAGTGTTATGAGAGGAAAAAGCAAGTAAGAGGAGAAAAAAGCAAATGACAAAGCAACCTAAGGTTCGCAAGCCGCATCCCATATTGCATGGGATTGGACTGGTGCTGTCCGTGATTCTGTTGGTCGCGGTTCTGGTAGGCACCTATTTCCTGTCCACGATGGCAACGATTATTGATAGCTTTATCGGCGCACCAAGCGGTCATTATTCTGACGCGGAAATTGCAGACACCAAAGTAAAGGCCGAGGCACTCGCCGCGGACGTGGAGGCCGAGGGCACGGTTCTGGTGCAGAACAACGAAAATACCCTGCCGCTGGCTGCTGACAACAAAAAGGTCAACGTGTTCGGCTGGGCCTCCACCGCATGGCTGGGCGGCGGCTCCGGCTCCGGCGGTGTCAGCACCGTCAACACCGATCTGCTGGCGGCACTGACTGCCTACGGCGTGGAGTACAACACTGAGCTGACCGATATGTACAAGGACTTCCAGGACGGCCGTGAGTACACCCGCACCCTGAACAGCTGGCCCGAGCAGTCCGGCCGCCTGTATGAGCCTGACATCAACAACCAGACCTACTACACGCAGGCCATGCTCGACAACGCCAAGAATTACTCCGACACCGCCGTGGTCGTAATCGGCCGTCTGGCGGGCGAGAGCAACGACGCCACCAAGCAGCAGTACAAGCGCACCGAAAAGGGCGGTGACATCGTGGTGGATGACACCCGCACGATGCTGGAGCTGACCACCGAGGAGGAGAATCTGCTGACCTATGTCGGTGCCAACTACGCCCATGTGGTAGTGCTCATCAACTCCACCAACGTTATGGAGCTGGGCCAGATTGAGACCATCCCCGGCGTGGATGCCTGCCTGATTGCCGGTTTGTCCGGCTCCGAGGGCGCAGCCGCCATCCCCGCCGTGCTGTGGGGCGACAAAGAGCCCAGCGGCCGCACCGCTGACACCTGGGCCTATGACCTGACCACAGCCGCCAGCTATGCCAACGCCGGTATGGAGGGCGTTGGCGCTTACAGCGAGGCTGACGGCCTTTACCCGGCGGACGGCACGACCACCGGCAACCTTGACACGCCGTATGCCTATGAGCAGGTCTCCTATGTAGACTACGCCGAGGGCATCTACATCGGCTATAAGTGGTACGAAACCGCCGACGCCGAGGGCTACTGGGACGGTGTTTCCAACGAGCACGGCACCGGCTATGACGCCGTTGTGCAGTATCCCTTCGGCTATGGCCTGAGCTACACCAGCTTTGACTGGAAGGTGACCGACGCCCCCGCCGACGGCACCACCCTGACGAAGGACGGCGATGTGACCGTGAAGGTCACCGTTACCAACACCGGCGACCGCGCCGGTAAGGACGTTGTGCAGCTCTACTACACCGCACCCTACACCGCAGGCGAGATTGAGAAATCCAGCGTCGAGCTGGGTGCCTTTGCCAAGACCAAGGAGCTGCAGCCCGGCGAGAGCGAGGAGGTCACGCTGACCATCCCGGTCTCCGATATGGCCAGCTATGACGCCTACGATGCTAACCACAACGGCTTCACCGGCTATGAGCTCGATGCAGGCGACTACCTCTTCACCGTGCGCCATGACGCCCACGATGTGGACGATGACGCCGCTGCAACGATTACCTGCAGCCTACCCGCCAATGTCCAGTATGCTGAGGACACCGTCACCGGCAATCCGGTTTCCAACAAGTTCACCGGCAGCGATGCCATTGACGGCGTCAGCCTGGACGGCAGCGATTCCGAGCAGAACATTGCTTATATGACCCGTGCTGATTTTGCAAGCACCTTCCCCAAGAGCAACACTCCCAGCCGTGCCATGACCGACAACGTCAAGGCACTGAACCTCTACACCGCTGACATGGCAGACGGCTACATCAATGAGGCCGACGAGGCCATCACCACCGGTGCTAACAACGGCCTGAAGATTGAGGACAACGGCAAGACCACCGACCTCGGCTTCCAGCTGGGCGCTGACTTCAATGACCCGCAGTGGGATGCGCTGCTCGATGAGCTGACCGTGGATGAGATGGAAAATATGTACATCAACGCCTACGGCGGTCTGGCCGAGCTCAAGAGCGTCGGCAAGGCCAAGAGCAAGGATGCTGACGGCCCCGCCCAGATTGGCGGCTTCACCGGCATGGGGGTCGGCACCGGCTTCCCCAGCTCCAGCACGCTGGCCCAGACATGGAACGCTGAGCTGGCGCAGGAGGAGGGCCGCACCATCGGCACGCAGGCCCTGCAGAATGGCTATACCGGCTGGTATGCCCCCGCCACCAATATGCACCGCAGCCCCTTCAACGGCCGTAACTACGAGTATTATTCCGAGGACAGCCTCCTGTCCGGCGTCATCTGCGGCAACACCGTGCAGGGCGCCAATCAAGCAGGTGTGTACACCTACGTCAAGCACTTTATCTGCAATGACGGTGAAAGCGGCATCTACCGCGATTCTGTCTATACCTGGATGACCGAGCAGGCCCTGCGTGAGACCTATCTGCGTCCCTTCCAGATGCTGGTCGAGGACTATGACGCGGTCGGCCTGATGAGCAGCTACAACCGTATCGGCGCAGTCTGGGCAGGCGGCAGCGAGGCGCTGCTGACCGGCATCCTGCGCGACGAATGGGGCTTTGACGGCGCTGTGATTACCGACTACTGCGACCACCACAGCTATATGAACGGTGACCAGGCCCTGCGCGCAGGCGGCAGCCTGTGGATGGCAGGCTTCACCGGCGGTGAAATGGCCTTTGAGACCGGCTCCAACAGCTATCTGCAGGCTCTGCGCCGCGCTGCAAAGCAGACACTGTATATGTATCTGCACGTCCGTGTGACCAACCGCGACTATGCCGAGAGCATCGGCGATACCACCGCAGTGCGTCACGCCTTTACCACCTCTGCCTTCGGCTGGCGCCAGCTGGTTGCCCTGATTGACATTGTGGCCGTTATCCTGTTTGCACTGGCTGTCCGCGGCGTTGTCCTTGATGTCAAGCTGCGCAAGGCCGCTAAAAACGCATAACAATCTATGAAAAAGGAGTGCCTACCCTTGAAAAACGAAGAAATCATCCAACAACTGAACCTTGAACAAAAATGCGCACTGCTCTCCGGCGAGACGGTCTTTACCACCCGGGGGTATAAAAAGGCGGGTATTCCTTCTATCACCCTGTCCGACGGCCCCAACGGTGTGCGCAAGCAGGCCGGGGCTGCGGACCATCTGGGGCTGAACCCCAGCGTACCCGCAACCTGTTTCCCCACTGCGGCCACCGTGGCCTGCAGCTGGGACCCCGCCCTCGGCGAGCAGATCGGTCAGGCGATGGGGGAGGAGGCCGCCGCACAGGAGGTCTCCGTCCTGCTGGGCCCCGGCCTAAACACCAAGCGCAGCCCGCTTTGCGGCCGCAACTTTGAGTATTTCTCCGAGGACCCCTACCTCTCCGGCAAGATGGCCGCAGGCTATGTGCGCGGCATCCAGTCCGAGGGTATCTCCGCCTGCCCCAAGCATTTCGCCGTCAACAGCCAGGAGCTGCGCCGTATGGCGTCCGACTCCGTGGTGGACGAGCGCAGCCTGCGCGAGCTGTACCTGACCGGCTTTGAGATTGTTGTCAAAGAGGCACATCCCAAAACCATTATGTCCAGCTACAACCTCATCAACGGCACCTACGCCAACGAGAACGCCCATCTGCTGCAGGATATCCTGCGCAAGGACTGGGGCTTTGACGGCGCGGTTGTCACCGACTGGGGCGGCAGCAATGACCATGCGCTGGGCGTAAAGAACGGCTCTACGCTGGAAATGCCCGCCCCCGGCGGGGATGCCGTCCGCGAGCTGCTGAAGGCCGTGGAGACCGGCAAAATCACCGAGGCGGACGTTGACGCCCGTCTGGATGAGCTGCTGACGTTGGTTTTTGACACCCACGCCGCTGTGGAAAATCACAGCCGTGAGTTTGACGCCGACGCCCACCATGCGCTGGCCCGCCGCGCTGCCGCAGAGAGCACCGTCCTGCTCAAGAACGAGGAAGGCCTGCTGCCGCTGGCCGCCGGTACCCGCGTGGCCGTTATCGGTGACTTTGCCGAGACACCCCGCTATCAGGGCGCAGGCTCCAGCGCGGTCAACTCCATCAAGGTGGACACCTTCCTCGAATGTCTCAAGGAAAGCGGCTTGAACAGCGTTGGCTTTGCCACCGGCTTTGACCGGCAGGGTAAGCCCGATGCCGCCAAGAAGGCTGAGGCCGCCGCGCTGGCTACCAAGGCGGACGTGGTTCTGCTCTGCCTGGGCCTTGATGAAATCAAGGAGAGCGAGGGTCTGGACCGCACCGATATGAAGCTGGCGGACAACCAGATTGAGCTTCTGCAGGCTGTGCAGCAGGCAAACCCCAACACCGTGGTTGTGCTCAGCGCGGGTGCATCGCTGGAAACGCCGTGGCTGACCCACTGCAAGGCGCTGGTTTACGGCGCACTGGGCGGTCAGGCCGGTGCAGGCGCTATGGTCGATGTGCTGACCGGCAAGGTCAACCCCAGCGGCAAGCTGGCGGAAACATGGGCCAACGCCTATGAGCACACCCCCGCCAAGGACAACTTTGCGGGCAAGGGCCGCACCGTGCAGTACCGTGAGGGGCTGTACGTGGGCTACCGCTACTACCAGACCGCGGGCGTGCCGGTGGCGTTCCCCTTCGGCTACGGCCTGAGCTACACGAGCTTTGCCTACTCTGACCTGAAGGCAGACGCCCACAGCGTGACCCTGACCGTAAAGAACACCGGCAACCGTGCCGGTTCCGAGATTGTGCAGCTGTACATTGCCAAGCCGGACGCGAAGGTGTTCCGCCCCGCGCAGGAGCTGAAGGCCTTTGCCAAGGTGCAGCTGGCTGCAGGGGAAAGCAAGACCGTGACCCTGACGCTGGACGACAAGGCGTTCCGCTACTGGAACACCAAGACCGACAGCTGGGAAGTTGAGGGCGGCAGCTACGAAATCCGCGTGGGCGCTTCCTCCGCTGACATCCGCCTGACGGCTGTTGTGGAGGTGGCCGGCACCGAGGCCCCTAACCCCTACGCGGGCAAGAGCCTGCCCCACTACGAAAGCGGCAAGGTGCAGAGCGTACCCGATGCCGAGTGGGAGACCCTGATGGGCTGCCTCATCCCGGAGGACAAGGTCCGCATCGACCGCAATATGACGCTGGGTGAGCTCAACCACAGCCGCAGCCCCATTTGCTGGCTGGTCTGGCTGGTACTGCACACCCTGCTGACGGCCAGCTACAAGAGAGGCAAGCCGGACCTGAACGTGATGTTCCAGTACAATATGCCGCTGCGCGCTCTGGCCAAGATGACCAACGGCGCCATCAGCATGGGCATGGTGGACGGCATCGTGATGGAGGCCAAGGGCTTCTGGATTATCGGCCTGTGCCGTGTCATTGTGGAAGCGGTCAAGAACGTGATTCTCAACGTGCAGCTGGAAGGCCGGCTGCGCAACAGCTGAATAGGAGCAGACCATGCAGTTTTGGAATAGCTTTGCGGCCAAGCACCCGGCCGCTGCCAAGTGGGTGCGCGAGGGCGGTTTGTTCGTCATCGTATCCAACCTGATTACCGTATTCAAGTATCTGCTGCTGCAGTTCCTGCCTGCCGCGTTCAGCGGCCTGCCGGTGGTGGACTTCGGCTGGCCGGGCATCCCGGTGACGCTTTTCGGCGAGACCTTCCAGTGGAACATTCTGGGGTATGACTCCGCCCACGGCGGTCTGCCGTACTTCTGTGCCTATATGGTGGCAATGGTCATCGGCGAGTGCATCAACTTTCCGATTCAGCGCAGTTTCGTGTTCCGCAGCAAGGGCAATCTGGCCAAGCAGATTGCCTGGTATGTGGTGGCGTTCTGCATCATCACCTGCATCGTCAACTCCATCAACTGCATCTGGGTGGCGGTGGCAGGCCTGCTGGTGCCGGACTTCATCTACAACATCGGCACCACCGTGTTGAACGGCGGTATCTCGATGGTGATTTTCTTCTTCGTCAACAAAATCATCTTCCCGGAAGGGGAGGCCAAGCAGGCGTAACTGCCTGACAAAATAAGGGGCCGCAGCCAATTTTGGCTGCGGCCCCTTTTACGGTGCTTATAAATAATTGACGGCCAGAATGGCAACGCCCAGCATCACCAGCACCACGCCGGTGGCACGGTTCAGGGTGGCGGGTTCGGCTTTGTTGGCAAACTTTGCGGCAATCCGTGCCCAGAGCAGCGTGCTCAGGACACAGCAGACCAGGCAGAACAAATCCGGCGCGCCGCCGATGGCAAAGTGGCTGACAGAGCCGGTCAGCGCCGTGAAGGCCATAATGAAAACGCTGGTGCCAACGGCAGTTTTCAGCTCATAGCCCAGTACCGAAGTCAGCAGAAGCAGCATCATCATACCGCCGCCTGCGCCGATAAACCCGCAGATGAACCCAACGCCCATTCCGCAGACCAGCGACTGCACCAGCCGCTTGCGCGCACTGACGGCGTTCATGGCGGTTTTGGTGGTCATAACCGGGCGCACGATGAACTTGATGCCCAGCAGCAGCGTCATAAAGGTGGAAAAGCCGCCCATCGTGGTGCCGGGTACAAGGCTGGCCACATAGCTGCCCACCAGCGTGAAGCAGAGCACCGCGGCCATCATAACGGCACCGTTTTTTATGTCGAGGTTTCCGTTTTTGCCGTAGGTATAGGCAGAAATGGCGCTGGCCAGCACGTCGCTGGCCAATGCAATGCCAACGGCCATGTAGGGGTCCATGCCCAAAAAGGTGATGAGCATCGGGCTGATGACCGCCGCAGCGCTCATACCCGCAAAGCCGGTGCCCAGCCCTGCGCCGATGCCTGCGATAAAGCAGACGATGAATGCGATAAGATACGTCATAGCGTTACTCCTTCTTCAGCTGGCGCTGAATATTTGCGTCCATGCGGCAGAGATACTCCTGCAGGGCCTGCTGCTCGGCTGCGGTAAAGCCGTCAAACAACGGCTCCAGCGTGCGGCGCTGGATTTCAGCCAGTGCCTCCGCCATCGGGCGGGCCGCCCCGGTAAAGCGGAGAATGCGTTGGCGGCGGTTGTCCGGTGCGGGCAGGACCTCCAGCACGCCGCGGCTGCGCAGGCGCTCCACCGCCGCTGAAACGTTGGACTTGGCCAGCCCGCGGTAGCGGCAGATGTCGCTGGCAGTGCACAGCTCCGGGTTGTTGTGCAGAAACAGCAGAATGTCAATTTCCAGCTGGTTGAGCCCATACGCCGCCGCTGCGCCTGCAAACTGCGCGGAATAGTATTTCTTGTAGTGCTGTGCGTAGGTAAGAATCGGAACCACGGTGCAACCTCCTTACCGGGCTTATAAAATGCCTAAATAGAACAGTTCTCATTATAACTATTTACCGGGCGAATGTCAACAGCAAACAAAAATCCCCGCCGAAATTTGAACCGTATCCCGTCAAGCGTACAATGAAATAAAATAAGACTTTGCTGCCAAGAGCACTGCTCTTGGCAGATTTTTTACGCGGCAAATGCCATCTGGTACTTCTACCCTGTTGTTGAAATAAAACCAAATCAGTCATGCTTATTTTCATGCATCAATTATCTTTTTTACCATTGTACCGAACAAAATCATCAGCGGAACCACAAAGAGAAAGCATAGGATATTTTTTAATTCAGCATTATCCGTTGAAAGCTGCATCAAAACCATAGAGAGCGGATATTTTTCTTTGCTCTGCAAAAATGTCATGGGTTGTTCCAAAAGATTCCAGCTCTCAGCGACGGAAAGGAATACTGCAATCATAACATACGGTCGTACGATTGGAGCATAGATTTTTCTAAAAAGAACCCAGTTGCTTGCGCCATCACAAATTGCTGAATCGAACAGGCTACTATCAATTCTTTTTGCTGCGAACCAAAAGAGTAAAATCATCCAAGGCTGGAATGCCGTCATTATCAATAGCCCTTTCAGAGAATTCAACCATCCGATGTTCATCAAAACCAGATATTGAGGGAGCATAAGTGCTTGCTGCGGCAAAAGCAAACAGAAAACACAAGTCAAAAGAAAAAATGTCTGTGCTCTCGGAGATGGGATTCTGGCAATCGCATAACTTGCAGGCAACGCAATCACTATTTGAATAAGCACGCCGGCACCTGCAAGAAGCAATGTGTTTTTATAGGCGCAAACAAATTCTGCCAAAGAATCCAACTGCCACAGGTTGTCCAAGTGCATATTAAATATCGAAAAAACAAGAACTATGCATGGCAGCACAAAAATCACAGCGGCTATCAAAGACAACATCCTATAGGCAGCTTCTTTTCGTGGGTTCATCGGTTATTCCTCTTTTTTGCCAAGTACATTCCAATTAGCACAAAGGCTCCAACAAAAAGCACAACCAAAATAGATGCCGCTTCCAGTCGTGCATAGTTCATATTCATAAAATTGTTTTGCAGAAAGTGCTGAATGCTATATAGTTGTTCATTCGGATGAGCTCCCCCAATCAAATAGGCTTCACGGAAGCATCGAAAGCTATTGTAAATCGTCAAGATTCCACAAATCAATAAAGAACGCTTTATGATTGGAAGCTTTATGTACCAAAAACATTGTAGAGGAGTGACTCCATCCAGCATGGCGGCATCTATGATTTCGGATTCTATGGATTTTATAGCAACCATAAAAATTAAAATTGAGAATCCCAGCGTTTTCCATAACACAATTACAAGGAACACATAAAATGCAAATGGTGTTTCACCCCACTGGCTAGGAGATTTTCGTAAGATGCTTGATGCAACTGTTACAACACAAGCTGCCGGAAGTATTGAAGGAACAAGATAGAACAGACAAAGTTTTTCTTGTCGGAGTTTTATATAAGCTTCCGCAATGAAAATGCCGATAACCAAATTGACGGGTATAATGATAGTCCACAAATGAAACAGATTTCTAACAGCGAGTAAAAATGCCTCATTTTCAAAAAGATTCATATAATTTTGTATACCGACAAAATCGCTACCTGTTCCAAGAAAGAGACTCTTCCAAAAAGCAATCAGGATTGGAAACAGATAGCAAAAAAATCCGGCAGTAAGTGCCGGCAGAAGAAGGATATTACTCTGAAGATTCTTTTTCATTTTATTCATTAAGGTACAATTTGAGCCGCGGAGTAAGTCGCTCAACAAGCTCATCAAGGGTGATTTCATCATTCCAATACTGAACCATCGTTTCGCTTAGAAGATTTCCTCCATCCTCACTTTGATCAAGCTGCAAGGCACGGTACCAAATTGTGTGATATTGCGCTGCATTGATCTTGTCGCATATTGTTTCAAGTTGATCTAGCTGTGCATTAGTTAAATTATCCCCATACATCTCTTTTCGGTTTTCAATATCTTCTTGCCCTATTTTTTCATGGGATGCATCATAGACACTGAATTGATATTGTGCTTCCATGCATTTTTTAAGACATCCACGTCGGACAGGAAACATATCTTTATCCGCAAACGCCGAACTCGACTGGCATCCTTCACTAAGAAGATATGCTAAAAGTGCTTTTACCTCTGCTGGATGCTTTGTGTTTCGATTTCCCATTGCGTAAGAACCGATTTCAGCAGTAACACCGCCTAGCTCATTGGGAATGGGGAGTGTTACGGTTGCGATTCCAAGAGCCGCACACTGCCGAAGAAGTCCCACCGTCATATAGCTTGGGTCAAGACTAGCAAAAGGTTCACCGTTTGCAAAATTATCTCGGACTACTTCTGGATCGAAACTGTCAAACAAACCATTATGCATCTCATAAGAAATTTCACCCGTACGGAATTCTTTTTCGTATGCTAATGTTTGCCGACAACTAACTGTGTCCAAGTTAATAGCTTGATTCTTGTAATCGATGATTGGCTGCGATAACGCGCTTGTCATGCTAAAGTCCGTCACAACCAGCATTGGTTTTTCCTTGTAGATACGCAGCAGTTCATCCATCGTGGCTGCAAGGCTTTTTGATGCGGTAGGCGTATCAAATTTGCTGTCTTTCAGAACGCTTTCTGCACTTGTCAGAGTTGGAACTGAAAAGCACAAAGGTAAAATATACTGTTTTCCTTTTAGTTTTCCAGCATCTAAAAGAGGCATATAAAAATTCTCTGCTGTGAATTCGTTTGAATCCATTACATCGGTGAGATCAAGGAAAGCTCCATTCATCATACTTTTTTCAATATCTGGAAACAAATTAACATTCGTCAATCGGTTTCCTTCCATAATAAAAAGGTCGGGACCCTTGCCTGAAATGATTTCCGTATTTAGCCGATGAATCTCAACCTCACGCTCTGCGGTATCACCTTCTTTGGGTGATACGAACTGTATTGTGATATTAGGGTTCTCTTTTTGGTAGTCTAGCAGTTTTTCATAGATAGGACAATGTGTATCGGGGTTTGCATAGTGAGCGGTAAGGTAGACTGTTAAAGTGACTGGATTTGAGCTATCCTCTGTAATTGGCTTGGCTGAATTGGTTCCCTTTTGAGTAGATGAGCATCCTGTGATAAGAACAAGCAGACTTACTACAATAGCACCGATGAATTTGCTAAATCGGTTATTTTGTCTATTGTTATACATAATTTCAGATTCTCCGACATCTAGAATTTTGCTTCATAGCAATACCATGTCATAGGCTATGTAGAATATGGCGTGCCATGTCCGCATTCTCTTTGTCCACAAATATCTCTGTGACATACTTCGGTTTTATGCCTAGAGTTCCAGTTCTTGCCTGATCGAATGCATTACGCCGATTGACATCTTTGGTTTTGCAATATTATGTCCTCCAAACTCTTGTCGTGTGGGTACGGTCTATGGCAAGGTGTCGGGGTTTTGTATCTTCCACGGGAGCCGTCGTTATCGTACCCAAAGAAAACAAAAAATCCGAACTCTTCTCCAATCGGAAATAGGTTCGGATTTTTCTTGTATGGTGGACCTGGAGGGATTCGAACCCTTGACCTCTCGGATGCGAACCGAACGCTCTCCCAACTGAGCTACAGGCCCATGTCTTGACGACTAGATTAGTGTAAACCATTTCCGTAAAAAAGTCAAGAGCAAATCAGAATTTTTGTGCCTGCGCCCCGGTACACATCGTATAACATACGAATTATATTGTAACAAGGGAAAAATCAGATATTTCTTGCGCTTTCTATTATATAGTGCTATAATAATACAAATCTTGCACTTACCGTACAAAAACGTATACACAGTGCAGATTGAACCCCACGCGCGAGATGCACTATAGTAAAAACAACTATAATACTAACGTGTGGGGGGAAGAGCTTTATGGAAGCCAAACCAATAGCAAGCTACCGAAGAGAATTTTCCGCACTGGCGGATCTGCAGTGCGCCGGGACCGTGACCTATACGCTGCTGCGGGAGCAGGACGCCTTTGTAATCAGCGTACAGCGGGAGGGAGGCCCTGCGGCAGCCTATATGCTGTGTGACACAGAGGAGGACCGCGCAGGGATGCTGACACGTTTTCTATATGAAAATGCCGTGGACCCTGTGCATGTGTCCGCAATTCTGGTTGACCTGTGCGGATCGGCGGTGGGCTGATATGGCAGTGTTGTTGAACGAACGCCCCTTGCACGAAAAAACCGCCCTGCCCAAGACCACCGCTGTGACGGCGCTGTTTGCGTTCAACGCCAAACTGGACAGGGACACAATGAAGCTGTTTGCCAAAACGCACGGCGCAGAGGTCAGCGCGGCGGCGGTGGCCGCCACTGGGCAGGAGGTTCTGGAGCTGCTGCACGGCGGACTGCGCCCGCGGGTGCTTGTGCTGGATGCGCTGCTCACAAAGCCGTCCGTGACCAGCCTTCTGCAGGAAATCAGCACGATGCACCTTGACCCGGAGCCCGCCGTGCTGGTGGTTGTTCCGGTGCCGGAGGAAACCGCGGCCCGCAAGGCATTGCGGCTGTTCTCCCAGTATCAGATTATGCTGCGCCCCTATGGGATGAAAAGCCTGTTTGATGAAATCTACCGTATGGGCTCTACCGATGATGAGCATCGGCTGTACCATCTGCGCGGCTGCTGTGATGCGGTGCTGGACGACTACGGTGCCCCTGCCACGCTGAGCGGCTACCATTATGCGGAGCGTATGCTGCTCTACGCACTGTATGCCGACCACCCGCAGCAGATTGGCGTGCTGCAGCAGTACGTTGCCGCAGAGGAGGGCATTGAGCTCGGCACGGTGACCTCGGCGATGAACCGGCTTTCCCAGAAGATGTCCAAGCGCGGCATGGAGCCCTACCGGGCACTTTGCCGCCGCTGCGGCCGGCCCGAGGACGGCGTGCTCTCCAATGGGCAATTGATGGCGGGGCTGCTGCAGGAGCTGTGCAGCCGGGCAGAACCATACTTATAATGTAAAGAAGGTGTCTCCATGTACAAAGAGGATGACGGCACAGCACTGCTGGCACTGCGCGGAGGACTGCGCGGGCGGTTCCGGCGCTCTCTTGACAGCATGGAGAATGCCTTTGAGGCTTTGCAGGACAGTCTGGAGCGGACAACCAGCCCGGCCCAGCGCGCCGAGCTCCAGCCGATTTTTGACGAGCTGCGCACACAGCTGCTCAGCCTGCGCCGCTTGGGGGACCAGACCTCGGACGCCGCCACGGCGGCGCTTCTGCGCGGCAGCTGCACGCCGCGGCCGATGGATCTGGTCAGCCAGTTGCGGGAAATCTGCGACATTCTGCAAGAGGAGGCCGCCCGCTGCGGCCTGCCGTTCACCGTGGAGCTCTGCTGCGCGGGGGTGGAATTTCTGCCCACAATGGGGGATGCCACGCTGCTGAACGGCCTTGTGACAAACCTTGTTTCCAACACGCTGGCCGTGGATGGCGCAGCACACATTGTGCTGCACTGTGCGCCGGGCTGCTTTGTCTATCGGGACAACGGCCCCGGCCTGCCGCCCGATGCCAGAGCGCTGCTGACCGAGGAAAAATGGAGCGAGCGTCTGCTCCATGCGGGCGGGCTGGGCCTGCCGCTGATTGCCGCCTACGCCAGAGCAATGGACTGGGCGCTGGCTGTGGGAGAGGGCCCGGGCACCGAGCTGCAATTCACCTTGCCCGCCGCCCCGCCGCTGGAAAACCTGATGCTGGAATCCCCGGCGGAGCGCATGGCCGAGCAGCGCACCCGGCGGCAGCTGATACAGCGCGAGCTGGCGCTGCTGGCCAACCGGTAAAGAAAGTAGGGAGGGGGCTTGACCCCTCCGTGGCGTGCCCGGCCCCTACAGTGCAAAAACACGATAAGAACGATATATCACTACCTTTTCGGCTGCCCGCACCGGGCGGCCGTCTTTTTTTACCGCCACCGCTTTACTTTACGCGCAAAGTATTGTAAAATAAACTACAAAAAGAATGGTTTACTATGCCTGTGCGGCACGGTGAACCGCCAAAATAACTACAGGTGGTGTTTTTTATGGCAATTCAGTATAAACGTATTCTTCTGAAGGTCAGCGGCGAGGCTCTGTCTGGTCCCAAGGGCACGGGCTTTGATGAGGAGACCATCGCTTCTATCTGCGCGGGCATCAAGGCGGCGCACGATCTGGGCACCCAGATTGCCATTGTTGTGGGCGGCGGCAACTTCTGGCGCGGCCGTTCCAGCGGCAAGATGGACCGCATGGACGCGGACAAGATTGGTATGCTGGCCACGGTTATGAACGCGCTGGCGGTCAAGGACGCCTTGCACCAGCAGGGTGTGGACGCCGTTGTGATGACCAGCTCCTTTATGCCGCAGGTGGCCGAGTGCTTCACCAGCGACAAGGCCATTGCTGCGCTGGAAAGCGGCAAGATTGTTGTGTTCGGCGGCGGTACGGGCAACCCGATTTTCTCCACCGACACGGCCAGCGCCCTGCGCGCACTGGAAATCAGCGCCGATGCTATGTTCAAGGCCACGATGGTGGACGGCGTCTATGACAAGGACCCCCACAAGTACCCGGACGCTGTGCGCTATGACACGCTGACCTTTACCCGCGTGCTGGATGAGCGTCTGGCCGTTATGGACTCCACCGCCGCAACCCTCTGCCGTGACAACGGCCTGCCCATCCTCGTCTTTGATCTGGGCCAGCCCGCCAACATTGCCAAGGCCTGCGAGGGTGAGATGGTCGGTACCCTCGTCAAGGAATAAGAATTGAAAAATTCATATTTTCCCCCTATACTATCTTAAAATAAGGAGAATCTGATTATGAGCAGCACTACGAAACCCTTTGAAGAAAAAATGAACGCCAGTGTCAACCATCTGGTGCATGAGCTGGCCTCCATCCGCGCAGGCCGCGCCAACCCCGCCATTCTGGACAAGGTTACCGTGGACTACTACGGCAGCCCCACGCCCATCCAGCAGATTGCCGCCGTGGCTGTGGCCGAGGCCCGCATCCTGACCATCTCTCCGTGGGATCGCTCGATGCTCAAGCCCATCTCCAAGGCCATCCAGACCAGCGACATCGGCATCAACCCGATTGATGACGGCCAGATTATCCGTCTGGTTTTCCCGGCACCGACCGAAGAGCGCCGCAAGCAGCTGACCAAGGACGTGAAGAAGCAGGGCGAGGACGCCAAGACCGCCGTGCGCAACATCCGCCGCGACGCAATGGACAAGTTCAAGGCCATGAAGAAGGCCGGCGAGCTGACGGAGGATGACCAGAAGAAGCTGGAGGAAGAAACCCAGAAGCTGACCGACAAGTACGTCAAGATGATTGACGATACCTGCGCCGACAAGAACAAGGAAATCATGGAGGTCTGATTCCTCCGTGAGCAATAGCCTGTGCGGGTATGCCATGCGGCACGCTCGCATAGGCTGTTATTGCAATACAACTTATGACAGGCTGCATCACCGTTTGCCGGCGTGCGGCATTGCCCAATCACTTCCGCGAAAGGGAACCACCGTTTATGAAGACCCGCATCATCACATCCGTTGTCGGCCTGAGCGTTCTGGCTGTTGTTCTGGCATTTTTTGACACGTTCCTGTTTGACCTCGTACTCAGTGCCATCTGTCTGCTTGCCATCCATGAGGTGTACACCGCCATGGGTTTCGGCAAAAAGGAGTGGTACCTCTATGTGGCCGCCGTGCCGCTGACGCTGCTTGTCATGCTCAGCAGCTCACAGATGGTGCGCAGCCTGCTGCTGCCGGCGGCGTTTCTGACGGTGCTGTTCTATAACGTCTGCCAGATTAGGAACGTAAAAACGCTGGATTTTGGTAAGCTGGCGGGCTTTGTCTACTTCTCAACCGTAATCACGTTCTGCTTCTACTCGCTCATCCATCTGAAGCGGATGCTGCCCTTTACCCAGTACCGCTATGATGCCATCTACTTCATCCTGCTCATCCTCTGCTTTGCATGGGGTGGAGACACGGCTGCCTACTTTGCGGGCCGTGCCTTTGGCAAGCACAAGCTGGCCCCCGTGGTCAGCCCCCACAAAACGGTGGAGGGCGCCGTGGGCGGCGTGCTGGGCAGTATGCTGGCGGGCTGTGTGCTCACGCTGGTCTACTCGCTGCTGTCTGCTCATTACAATGTGCTGAGCATCGGCGTGCAGCCGCGCCACTATCTGGTGCTGCTGGGCATGGGTGCAGTGGCGTCCGTGCTGGGAATTCTGGGTGACTTGTTCGCCTCCTCGGTCAAGCGTCAGGTCGGCATCAAGGACTACGGAACGATTTTCCCGGGCCACGGCGGTATTCTGGACCGGTTTGACAGCGTTATGTTCATTGCGCCCTTTGTCTCCATCGCGGTGCGCTACTTCTTTTATCTGCTGTGAGGGAATGTTACCATGAGTAAGGTTATCACACTGCTGGGCTCCACCGGCTCCATTGGTACCCAGAGTCTGGATGTCTGCCGTATGCACGGCTATGAGGTTTTCGGCCTGTCCGCCAATTCCAGTGTCGACAAGCTGCTGGCTCAGATTGCGGAATTTCACCCCAAATATGTGGCTGTCACCGACCCCGCCGCCTTCGATAAGCTGTCCGCCGCACTGGCAGGGCAGGCGGGGGCACCCACCCTGCTGAAGGGCGCGGACGGTCTGAAGCAGCTGGCCATGATGGACGGCGCAGGTACCGTGCTGAACGCGGTTGTGGGCATTGCGGGTCTGGATGCCTCGCTGGCAGCCATTGAAAGCGGCCACGATCTGGCGCTGGCCAACAAGGAAAGCCTTGTCACCGGTGGCCATCTGGTCACCGATGCCGTCAAGAAAAACGGCGTGCATCTGCTGCCGGTGGACAGCGAGCACAGCGCTATCTTCCAGTGCCTGCAGGATGCACACAGCGCCAAAACGCTGGAAAAAATCCTGCTGACCGCCTCCGGCGGCCCCTTCTTCGGTATGACCACCGAGGAACTGCGCACCAAGACGAAGGCGGACGCCCTCAAACACCCCAACTGGAATATGGGCGCCAAAATCACCATCGACTCCGCCACGCTGATGAACAAAGGCCTTGAGCTGATTGAGGCCGCCTGGCTGTTCGGCCTGCCGGAGGATAAAATCCAGATTGTGGTTCAGCGTGAGAGCATCATCCATTCGGCGGTGCAGTTTGCCGACCATTCCGTCATTGCGCAGCTCGGCGTGCCCGATATGCGCATTCCCATCCAGTACGCGCTGACCTGGCCCGAGCGCCTGCCCAGCCCCGTGCCGGAGCTGGATTTTGCTGCCCTGACCAAGCTGAGCATTGCCACCGCGGACGATGAGACCTTCCGCTGCCTGAAGGCCTGCAAGAAGGCCATCCGCAAGGGTGGTCTGGCCCCCTGCGCCGCCAACGGTGCCAACGAGGCCGCCGTGGCGCACTTCCTGCGGGATGAAATCGGCTTCTTGGATATAGGCCGTCTGGTCGAGGGTATTGTGGACAGCGACTCCTTCGGTGGGGACTATACGCTGGCCGATGTGCACGAATGTGACCGCATGGCGAGAGCCTATGTGGAAGCCCATATTTAACATTGTGAGGTGCCTATGACTGCATTGCTGACCGGGCTGGCATCGCTGCTCGTGTTTGGCGGCGTCATTCTGGTGCATGAGCTGGGCCATTTTATGGCGGCACGCCATTGCGGCATCATTGTCGAGGAGTTTTCCATCGGCTTTGGCCCATGCCTGTGGTCCACCAAAAAAACGGAACGACCTATTCTATCCGCTTGCTGCCGTTGGGCGGCTACAATCTGTTCAGCCGCCCGCCTGAGGAGGACGAGGAAGGGGAGGACGCTACACCGTTCGCCCCGCCGCCGCGCAAAACAGTCCTCTTTCCGCTGGCGGTAGGCGGCCGGAAATTTGAGGAGGCCACCGCGTGGCAACGCTTTTTTGTGACGCTGTGCGGTGCGCTGATGAATTTTGTGCTGGGCATTGCGGTGCTGCTGGTGCTGGTGCTCTCGCAGGGGAGAACCGGCAGCACCACGGTTGCCGACTTCGGCGAAAACTCTCAAAGCGCCGCGGTTTTGCAGCGGGGCGATACGATTTTACAGATTGACGGCAAGCCCTGCTGGACGGTGTACACCCTATCCGGCGCTTTTGACGGCACCGAAAAGACCCACACCATGAAGGTGCTGCGCGGCGGTGAGGTTGTGAGCCTGCCCGCCGTGACGGTGGCCCCGACACTGGACGAAAACGGAAATGTGCTGTACGGCACGGATTTCCGCGTTGCTTCGCAGAGAATGAGCGCGAAAAATGCCGCAGCCCTGACAGGGGAAATGTTCCGCTACTACAGCGGGGCAATTCTGGGCGGCTTCTGGGAGCTTTTCACCGGCAAGGCGGGCGTGGAGGAGCTGTCCGGCCCCATCGGCACGGTATCAGCGGTCAGTCAGGCCGTGCGGTACGGCTGGCGAGATGCCCTTTCGCTGATGGCTCTGCTGACCATCAATGTCGGCATCTTCAATCTGCTGCCTATCCCGGCGCTGGACGGCTGCAAGCTGCTTTTCCTTTTGTGGGAGGCACTGACCGGCCACCCTGTGCCGGAACGTGCACAGGGCTTTGTGAACACCGCGGGTATGGTGGCCCTGCTGTGGCTGATGCTTCTGGTCACCATGCAGGATATATCACGATTCTTATAAGGAGAGACTACGATGCAGCGTCAACTGAAAAAGGAAGTCAAGATTGGCAATATCAAAATCGGCGGCACAAACCCGATTGCTGTGCAGACTATGCTGAACGTGCCTGTCAAGGACATTGCGGGCAACGTGGCGCAGGCAGAGCGCGTGGCCAAGGCGGGCTGTCAGATTGTCCGCGTGACCGTGCCCACCCCGGCGGACGCCGCTGTTGTGGCCGCCATCAAGGAGAGGGTTGACATCCCTGTTGTGGCGGACATCCACTTTGACTACCGCGCCGCGCTGGCTGCACTGGACGCAGGCGCGGACAAAATCCGTATCAACCCCGGCAATATCGGCGATGACGACCGTGTGAAAGCAGTTGCGGACGCCTGCAACGCCAAGAATGTGCCCATCCGTATTGGTGTCAACGGCGGCAGCCTGGAGAAGCACATCCTTGCCAAGTACGGCGCGCCTGTGCCCGAGGCGATGGTGGAAAGCGCCATGTACCACGTGCGCCTTCTGCAGAAATATGATTTTGACAATATCGTTATTTCGATAAAATCCAGCAACGTGCCGCGCATGATGGCGGCCTACCGTCTGCTGGCCAGCCAGACCGATTACCCCCTGCACGTTGGCGTGACCGAGGCGGGCGGCAACCGTATGGGTCTGATTAAATCCGGCATGGGCATCGGCGGTCTGCTGATGGAGGGCATCGGTGACACGCTGCGCGTCAGCCTGACCGATGAGCCGGAGAACGAGGTCTACGCGGGCTATGACATTCTGCGCGCCGCCGGTTATGCGGTGGCCGGCCCGGAAATCATCAGCTGTCCCACCTGTGGCCGCACCCAGTACCCGATGATTGAAATTGCCAACGAGGTTGAGCAGCGTCTGCGGGACGAGGGATTCAAGAAGCCACTGAAGATTGCCATTATGGGCTGTGTTGTCAACGGCCCGGGCGAGGCCAGTGACGCCGACATCGGCATTGCGGGCGGCAAGGACGAGGCACTACTTTTCATCCGCGGCGAGAAAATCCGTATGCTGAAGGGCGATATTGTCGGACAGCTGCTGGAGGAAATCCATAAGATGTGAGCCCCACACCAAACCTTCCACACCCGATTTGTGAGGTATCTTTTTGAAACCATTTGTCACACAGGTCTGGCCGCAGTTTACGGCAGACCAGCAGTTCTGCGCCGCCTTTGGCAGTGTGCTTGTAGACCGCGTGGAGCTTTACCGCACAAAAAGACAGGTCGTAATCTGCCTGCGCAGTGCTGAACCCTTGGATCAGGCGCTGTGCGGGCGTCTTTGTGCGTCCCTTGGCGAGGTGTTTGCCGGGTACGAGCTGCAGGTGCGCAGCTATTTTGCCTACCCGAACATCACCCCCGAGGCTGTGCGCCTGATGCTGGAGGAGCTGAAGGAGAAGGGAATGCCGGTCAACGGCTTTCTGGATAAGGCCCAGCCGGTCACCTTCGGGGAGGATGGCATCACCATCCACGTCAACGCGGGCCGCCAGATTCTGGAAAGCGTTGAACTGCCCCGCGTGCTGGCAGAGCTCATTCAGGAGCGCACCGGCAGTCTGCCCATCGTGCGTCTGGCCGACAGCGGCAAGGCGCGCACCGAGGAGGAATTTGAGCAGTATCTGCAGGAGAAGGCCCCCGCCGTCAAGTTCGAGGCCAAGGAGACGCCGCCCGACTTCACGATTGAGGGTCTGGCGCTGACCAACAAGCCGGTCAAGCTCTTTTACGGTAAGAGCTTCAAGCCTGCGGACACCCGCCGCCTCAACGATCTGGGGGACGGCGGCAAGGTCACGGTCTGGGGCGACGTTTTTGCCACCGAGGTCAAGGGCAGCCGCCGCAAGATTTACTTTACCTCCATCACCGACTATTCGGGCTCGGTCAACCTCAAGGTTCTGGGAGACGAGGACGCCGATATGTCCAAGTGGGAGGGCCTTAAGCCAGGCACAACCCTGATTGTCCGCGGCAACTATATGTATGATAAATACGAGCATGACTTTGTCATTATGCCGTATGATGTTCTGCAGGTGGAGCGTGAGCAGCGCCAGGACACCGCCCCGGACGGGGAAAAGCGCGTGGAGCTGCATCTGCACACCAAGTCCAGCTCGATGGACGGCTTCAATGATCCCGGCAAGATTGTGCGTCTGGCCCATCGCATGGGCCACCGCGCCATTGCCATCACGGACCACGGCGTCTGCCAGGGCTACCCGGAGGCCATGCTGGCCACCGATGCCATCCACGAGACTGACCCCAACTTCAAGCTGATTTACGGCTGCGAGGCCTACTTCGTGGACGATATGATTCCCGCCGTCTACGGCAAGGCCGAAATGCCGCTTTCCGGCTCCTTCGTTGTCTTTGACACCGAAACCACCGGCCTTGACCCCAACACCGAGCGTCTGACTGAAATCGGCGCCGTCTATGTGGAAAACGGCAAAATCAACGAGGAAAAGAAATTCTGCACCTTCGTCAACCCCGGCAAGCCCATCCCGCAGAAGGTGGTGGACCTGACCGGCATCAACGATGCGATGGTGGCCGATGCCCCCACGCCGGAGGAGGCCATCCGCGCCTTCAAGGAATTCTGCGGCGATAACATTCTGGTGGCGCACAATGCGCACAGCTTTGATATGCTGTTTATCCGCAAGGCAGGGGAGAAGGCGGGCGTCAGCTGGGAAGAGAATACCTACATCGACACCCTGCCGATGGGCCAGGCGCTCTTCCCGGGGCTGCGCAACTATAAGCTGGACACCATCAACAAGCATCTGGAAATCCCGCCCTTCAACCACCACCGTGCGGTGGACGATGCAATGGCGCTGGCCCGCATCTTTGAGGTTATGCTGACCGACCTTGTGGAGAAGGACATCCACACGGTGGAGGCCATCAACACCGGCCTTGGCGGCAACAAAGAGGTGCTGAAAAAGAAATACTACCACCTTATTATACTGGTGCAGAATCAGGTGGGCTTGAAGAACCTGTACCGCATTGTCAGTGCGGCCCACACGCAGTATTTCTTCAAAAAGCCGCGTGTGCCGCGCAGCCTGCTGAACCAGTACCGCGAGGGACTGCTGCTCTCTCCGGCCTGTGAAGCAGGTGAGCTTTACAGGGCGATTGTGGCGGGCCAGCCCTATGAGCAGCTGCTGCGCATTGCCGATTATTACGATTATCTTGAGGTGCAGCCCCTTGGCAACAACGAATTTATGGTTCGCAACGGTCAGGTGGACTCGATAGAAGCCATCAAGAACTTCAACCGCACCGTGATACAGCTGGGCGAGGATCTGCACAAGCCGGTTGTCGCCACAGGAGACTCCCACTTTCAGGAGCCGGAGGACTGGATTTACCGCGCGGTCCTGCAGGCCGGCAACGGCTTCAAGGACGCCGATAATCAGGCTCCGCTGTACTTCCGCACCACGCCCGATATGCTGGAGGACTTCAGCTATCTGCCGCAGGAAAAGGCCTACGAAATTGTGGTGACAAACCCCAACAAGATTGCAGCCACGATTGACAACAATCTGCGCGCCATCCCCAAGGGCACCTACCCGCCCAGCATCCCCGGTGCTGAGCAGGAGTTGCGCGACGATACCTGGAAGCACGCCGCCCGGGACTACGGCAGCCCGCTGCCGGATGTGCTGCAAAAGCGGCTGAAAAAGGAGCTTGATTCCATCTGCGGCCACGGTTACGCGGTTCTGTACGTCATTGCCGTGCGTCTGGTGGCCTACTCCAACGCGGGCGGCTATCAGGTGGGCAGCCGTGGCTCTGTCGGTTCGTCGGCTGTGGCGCACTTCTCCGGCATCTCGGAGGTCAACTCGATGCCGCCGCATTATCTCTGCCCCAACTGCAAGCACAGCGAGTGGATTAACGACGGCATCCACTTTGATGGCTTCGACCTGCCGGACAAGACCTGCCCGATCTGCGGCAAGCCGATGATTGTCGAGGGCCACGATATCCCATTTGAAACCTTCCTGGGCTTCTACGGCGATAAGGAGCCGGATATCGACCTGAACTTCTCGGGTATGTATCAGTCCCACGTGCACCGCTACACCGAGGAGCTTTTCGGCAAGGAAAACGTCTTTAAGGCGGGTACAGTCTCCGGTCTGCAGGACAAAACCGCCTACGGTTATGTCAAAAAATATCTGGAGGAGCGCGGCAAGACCGTCAACCGTGCCGAGGAAAACCGGCTGGTTATGGGTTGCACCGGTGTCAAGCGTACCACCGGCCAGCACCCCGGCGGCATGGTTGTTGTGCCGGACACCTTCGATATTTACGATTTCTGCGCCATCCAGCACCCGGCGGATGACGTCAAGGGCGGCCTGTTGACCACCCACTTTGAATTCAAGTATCTGCACGATACGCTGCTCAAGCTGGACGAGCTGGGCCACGATGTGCCTACCTTCTATAAGTATTTTGAGGAATACTCCGGTATTCCCATCGACTCTGTGCCGATGAACGATGAGAAGGTCTACAGCCTTCTGACCAGCCCGGCGGCGCTGGGCGTGACCGAGGAGCAGATTGGCTCCAAGACCGGCACCTTCGGCATCCCTGAGATGGGCACGAACTTCGTGCGCCAGATGCTGCTGGACGCCCAGCCGAAGAACTTCTCGGAGCTGATTCAGATTTCCGGCCTGTCCCACGGCACCGACGTCTGGACCGGCAACGCCGACGAGCTGATTCGCTCGGGCACCTGTACGATTGCCGAGGTAATCGGCTGCCGTGACAGCATTATGCTGTATCTGCTGCGCAAGGGGCTGGAACCCAAAATGTCCTTTGACATTATGGAGGCCGTGCGTAAGGGCAAGGTCGCCAAGGGCGGCTTCAAGCCCGGGTGGGAGGAGGCCATGCGGGAGCACGATGTGCCCGACTGGTATATCGAATCCTGCCGCAAAATCAAGTATATGTTCCCCAAGGCGCACGCCGTGGCCTACCTGATGGCGGCCATCCGCCTGATGTGGTTCAAGGTCTACCACCCGGCCATTTTCTATGCGGTCTACTTTACGGTGCGCGGCGCGGATATTGACTACGAGGCCGCCGTGGGCGGCGTCCGCGTGGCCAAGCAGCACCTGAAGGACAACGAGAAAATCCCCAAGGAGGAGCGCACCGCCAAGGACGATGACGCCCTTGTCAGCCTGCAGCTGGAAAACGAAATGCTGCAGCGCGGCTGTGAATTTCTGCCCATCGAGCTGGGCAAGAGCTACGCCAGCAAATATGTGGTGGAGGATGGCAAGGTCCGCCTGCCGTTCACAGCCATCCGCGGTCTGGGCGATGCCGCCGCCGTGGCGCTGGAAGAAGCCACGATGCACGGGCAGGAGTATATTTCGGTTGAGGAGCTGCAGCAGGCCAGCGGCGTGGCGCAGTCGGTCTTTGACAAGCTGCGTGCGGTCGGGGCTCTCGGCAATCTGCCCGAAACCAGTCAGGTAGATTTGTTCAGCATGATGTAAACAGGGTGCCAATCTGCGGGAAATCCTGTAGGGGCGGATGCTTGCATCCGCCCGCGGGGGGGGGG
>NZ_JANGCG010000017.1 GCF_024462815.1 Gemmiger formicilis | reverse complement strand
TTTTGTTTGGTGCGGATGAAGGGATTTGAACCCACACTCTTTTAAGGGAACTAGAACCTGAATCTAGCGCGTCTGCCAGTTCCGCCACATCCGCATATTCTTTTCGCCGCCGTTATCTCGGCGACGTGTATTATTATAGCGGCTGGCAGAACAAATGTCAAGCGTTTTTACAGGAAAAACATTACTTTTTTCAAGCTGCGCGGTCAGCGTCAAGGGGAACCCCCACCCCGGCCATCAAAAAAGCCGGCAGGCTTCCCTGTCGGCTTGAAAAATGGGCGGTTTACCAGAGGTTGACAACCTCGTTGTAGAGGCCCTCATAGCTCTTGGCGGAGTTGGACCAGCTGAAGTCGCACTCCATGGCGCGCTTGACCAGCACGGGCCAGCCGTCCTTCTGCCAGTAGCCTTCCTTGGCACGCCAGCAGGCCTCGTACAGCTCATGGGCGTTGTAGTTGGCAAAGGTGAAGCCATTGCCATAGCCATCGCCGGAGTCACGGATGGAGTCCTTCAGGCCGCCGGTCTCGCGGATGACCGGGATAGTGCCGTAGCGGCAGGAAACCATCTGGGCCAGACCGCAGGGCTCGGAGCGGGACGGCATCAGGAAGATATCAGCACCGGCGTAAATCTGCTGTGCCAGCTTGGCATTGAAGCCGATGTAAACGCCGACACGGCCCGGGTTGCGGGCGCAGAGCTCATTGAAGTAGTTTTCATACTGGGCCTCGCCGGAGCCAAGGATAACCAGCTCAATGCCCTGCTGCAACAGGCCCTCGGCGATGGCTTGGACCAAATCAACGCCCTTATGGCCGACCAGACGGGTGACCATAGCCATAACCGGGCTGCCATCCTTGTGCAGGCCAAATTCATCCTGCAGGGCGGCCTTGCAGACAGCCTTACCCTCCTGGAAGGTCTCGGCATCATAGTTTTTGGCGATGTCGGGGTCGGTGGCGGGGTTGAACACATCCACGTCAATGCCGTTCAGAATACCGCACAGCTTATACTGCTTCTGGCGCAGCAGGCCGTCCAGACCATGGCTGAACCATGGGTTGAGAATTTCCTGTGCGTAGGTGGGGCTGACGGTGGTGACCTTATCGGCACACTCGATAGCGCCCTTCATAAAGTTGGCGCAGCCGTCATATTCCACAACATGGGCGTCGCGTGTGCCGATGCCGCAGGTGTCCTCCAGAATGTCCAGGCCGTACTTGCCCTGATAGGCAATGTTATGGATGGTGAACACCGTCTTGATGCGGCTGAATTTATCCAGATGGCGGTAGTACAGGTTCAAGTACACCGGGGTCAGCGCGGTCTGCCAGTCATTGCAGTTGATGATGTCCGGCTCAAAGTCGGTGTAGAACAGCATTTCCAGAATGGCGCGGGCAAAGAAGGCAAAGCGCTCGCCGTCATCGTAGAAGCCGTACAGGCCGCTGCGCTTGAAGTAATACTCGTTGTCGATGAAGTAGTAGACAACGCCGTCGCGCTCAGCCTTGAACAGACCGCAATACTGGCTGCGCCAGCCCACAGGCACGCTGAAGTTGGTAACATAGGTCAGCGTGTCCTTGAACTTCAAATCGCCGTACAGCGGCATAACAACGCGGGCATCAATGCCGTCGCGGACAAGTGCCTTGGGCAGGGCGCCCGCAACATCGGCCAGACCGCCGGACTTGGCAAACGGAGCAGCCTCGCTGGCTGCATACAGGATTTTCATAAGCACCTCCGTGCGAATATCATAAAAATGAGGGCGAGGGAAAAGCTCGGCTCTCCCCCGCCCTCTCATCAAAGCCGACTCCGGGGAGAGGGAGTTCGACCTCTATGAGCGTTCTTTCTCCCCTGTATCGGCGTTCGGCCGCCGATGGGGGTTCTTTTTAGACGCTGTGGTTCTTGGCAACAAACACCGGGAAGGTGTCGGTGCCGGCCAGCTTCTTGTCCTCGGTAATGTGGACGTTCTTGTCGGTCACAACGTACTCAACATTGCAGTTGGGCTCCACAACGGTATCCTGCATCAGGACGCAGTTCTTGACAACAGCGCCCTTCTTGACCTTGCAGCCGCGGAACAGGACGCAGTTTTCAACCGTGCCCTCAATGACGCAACCATCGGCCAGCAGGCTGTTCTTGACGGAGCTGCCCTCCAGATAGCGGGTGGGGTTATCGTCACGAATCTTGGTGTAGATGGGCGCGGGTCCGAACAGGGCCTCCATGCTGCCGTCCTTGAGCAGACGCATATTCTCGTCAAAGTAGCTCTTCATATCGGAGACACGGGCCACATAGCCATCAAACTTGAAGGCCTGCACATTCAGCAGCTTCAGGTTGCGGGCCAGAATGTCGCGCTCAAAGTAGACAAGGCCGCGGACAGAGGCGTCATGAATCAGGTGAATCAGGCTCTCACGCTCGATGATGTAGATGTTCATGGCGAGGTTCTGCTCACCCATACGATAATCGTTGGACAGAATCTCGGTGACGCGGCCTTCCTCATCCATACGGATGGTGTAGTTGTCACTGCGGGCACCCTCGGGAATGGGCGCACGGTTGTAGACCATCGTGACATCGGCGCCGGACTTGACGTGTGCGTCCACCAGCTTGCCGAAGTCAAAGTTCATGGCAATGTAGGAGTCAGACAGGATGACATAGCGCTCCTTCTGGGCCTCCAGCCAGTTCAGGATGCTGTCCAGCGCGTCCACACGGCCGGAGTACAGCTTGACGCTGCGCTCGGCAAAGGGAGGCACAATGTTCAGACCGCCGCGCTTGCGGGTCAAATCCCACTCACGGCCTGCGCCCAGATGGTCCATCAGGGAGTGGTAGTTCTTGCGCACAATGACAGAAACGTTGTCGATACCGGCGTTTGCCATGCTGGACAGCGTAAAGTCAATCAGGCGGTAACGTCCGCCGAACGGGATGGAGCCCATCGAGCGCTCCGCCACCAGTTCGGGAACGAGGTTATCATAGGTGTTGGCGAAAATTACGCCGAGTGCATTCACATTGTTGTTTACCATTGTTCCTCACCATCCTTTACATCGCTGGAGACCATTGCCTTGGGGCCGACCGTTGCACCCTTGCCGATGACAACGCCGGAGCCAACGGTAGCGACATCGCCGGGCTCGGCAATGTTCAGACCGCCCTCGGGCATAGCGCCCACGGTAGCGCCCTCCTCAATCGTGACGTTCTCGGCCACGATGCAGTGCTTGACGGACGCGCCGGCTTTGATAACGGTGCCGCCCATGACGACAGCCGCCTCCACGGTCGCGCCCTTCTCGACAACTGCGCCGGGGAACAGGATGGAGTTGTTGACCGTGCCGTTGACCTTGCAGCCTTCGGAAATCATCGAGTTGACGATGGTTGCATCGCTGCCAATCTGCTGGCAGGGACGGCCGGTGTTGCGGGAATAAATCTTCCAGTTTTCATCGAACAGGTTGATGCCGGAATGTTTCGGGTCGAGGACCTCCATATTGGCCTGCCACAGGCTGGAGATGGTGCCCACGTCCTTCCAATAGCCGCTGAAGTGGTAGGCGTACATACGGCGGCCATCCTTCAGCAGGTTGGGAATAACGTTCTTGCCAAAATCGTTCTCGGAGTTGGGGTCAGCCTCGTCCTCGGTCAGGTACTTCTTCAGAATATCCCAGTTGAAGATGTAGATACCCATGGAAGCCAGATTGGACTTCGGCTCCTTCGGCTTCTCCTGGAAGGCGTTGATGCGGTCATCCTCATCAGTGACCATCAGGCCGAAGCGGGAAGCCTCACTCCATGGCACCTCCATAACGGCAACGGAGAATTCTGCGTTCTTCTCCTTGTGGAAGCGCAGGAAGTCAGAGTAATCCTGCTTGCAAATCTGGTCGCCGGACAGGATGATGACATACTTGGGGTCATAGCGGTCGATGAAGGAAATATTCTGGTAAATGGCGTTGGCCGTGCCCTTGTACCAGTCAGAGCCGGAGGCCTGCTGATACGGCGGCAAGACATGGACACCGCCATGCAGGCGGTCCAGGTCCCACGGCTGGCCGTTGCCGATATACTCGTTCAAGACGAGGGGCTGGTACTGGGTCAGGATGCCCACGGTATCAATGTCAGAGTTGACACAGTTGGACAGCGGGAAGTCGATGATACGATACTTTCCGCCAAACGGAACTGCCGGCTTGGCGAGCTTTTGGGTCAGCGCATACAGACGCGAGCCCTGGCCGCCTGCCAGGATCATTGCGATCATTTCTTTAGCCATAAGATTTCTCCCCTTAAAATTTCGGCGCAATGCCGTTTTTTAGCATATATCCAAACACGGTCAGACCGTAGCTTTGGCTTTGGGTGGGCGTCCCCGGCGTTTGGGGGCGGCGTCCGTCTGGGCCTGTGCAGCAGGGGCAACGGCCTTGGCGGGCTTTGCCGCCCGTTTGGCGGCGGGTTTTGCGGCCTCCTTGGCCTCTGCCTTGGGCTTTTCAGCCCGGGGCTTGCGGGCAGATGGCACGCTGAAATACAGCGTGGACAGCGGCGGCAGCGTCACAGCGATATGCTGGTTGAAGCCGTGCATCGGGCCCTTGACGCTCTTGACGGTGCCGTTGGTGACGCCGGAGCCGCCGTATTCCTTCGCATCGGAATTAAGGATTTCCTTGTAGCTGCCGGGGTTCGGCACGCCCATCTCATAATCCTTGCGGAGCACCGGGTTGAAGTTGCAGACCACCAGCACCATCTTGCCGGCCGCATCGCGGCGCAGGAAGGCGATGACACTCTGCTTGCTGTCATCGGGCACAATCCACTGGAAGCCCTCCCAGCTGTAATCCACCTGCCACAGGGCAGGCGTATCGCGGTAGAAGTGGTTCAGCGCCTTGACATAGCTCTGCAGCTCACGGTGCTTGTCGTAGCCCAGCAGCATCCAGTCCAGCTGCTTCTTCTCGTCCCACTCAATGAATTGGCCGAAGTCCTGCCCCATAAAGAGCAGCTTTTTGCCGGGGTGGGCCATCATATAGCCGAAGAAGGTGCGCAGGTTCGCGAACTTTTCCTCGTAATCGCCGGGCATCTTGTTCAGCAGGCTGCACTTGCCGTGCACAACCTCATCATGGCTGATGGGCAGGACAAAATTCTCGCTGAAGGCATAGAAGAAGCTGAAGGTGACCTTGCCATGGTTGCCGGCGCGGAACAGCGGGTCGGTTTTCATGTAGCTGAGCATATCGTTCATCCAGCCCATGTTCCACTTGAAGTTGAAGCCCAGGCCGCCATCCGCTGCAGGCTTTGTGACCAGCGGCCATGCGGTGGATTCCTCGGCAATCATCATTTTATGGGGATACCGGCCCAGAATGGCGGTATTCAGCTTCTGCAGGAAGGCGATTGCCTCCAGATTTTCCTTGCCGCCTTTGACGTTCTGTTCCCACTCGCCGTCCTTGCGGTTGTAGTCAAGGTAGAGCATACTGGCCACAGCATCCACGCGCAGACCGTCAATGTGGTAGCGATCCACCCAGAACATGGCGCTGGAAATCAGGAAGCTCTCGACCTCCTTCATGCCGTAGTTAAAGACCATGGTACCCCATTCCTTATGCTCACCGCGGCGGGGGTTGGGGTCCTCATAGCAGGGCGCGCCGTCAAACATATACAGGCCGTAGGCATCCTTCGGGAAGTGGGCGGGAACCCAGTCCAGAATAACGCCGATGCCCGCCTGATGGAGCTTATCCACAAAGGCCATAAAGTCCTTGGGCGTGCCGTAGCGGCTGGTGGGGGCAAAGTAGCCGGTAACCTGATAGCCCCAGCTGCCGTCAAAGGGAAATTCAGTGATGGGCAGCAGCTCCACATGGGTGTAGCCCATCTCTTTAATGTACGGAATCAGCTCGTCGGCCAGCTCGGCGTAGCTGTAGGGCACACCGTTTTCGGGGTCCTTCATCTTCCAGCTGCCGGCCTGCAGCTCATAGATGGACATCGGGCTGTTGATGACATCCCGCTTGTCCTCCTCCTTGACCCATGCGGCATCGCCCCATATGTAGCCCTCAATATCATAGACCTTGCTGCCGTTGGAGGGGCGGGTCTCGGTATGGAAGGCATAGGGGTCGGCCTTGTAGACCAGCTCATCCGCCGGGGTTGTGATGCAATATTTGTAGACATCAAACTGCTTGATGCCGGGCACAAAGCGTTCCCAGATACCGTCCGTCAGCTTTTCCATCGGGTGCTCGCCGGGTGTCCAGCTGTTGAAGTCACCCACAATGGAGACGGCCTTGGCGTGCGGTGCCCACACACGGAACACAGCACCAGCCTCGCCGTTCTGTTCACACAGGTGCGCACCGAAAAAGCGATAGGCCTCCTGATTATTGCCCTGCTTGAACAGGTAGATGGGCAGATCGGAGCTATTTGGCGTTTCTTTGCGCTGTTTCAACATAATCTCCCCTTTTGAGTAGCAGTGCGCCGGGTACAGTGCACCGACTCTGTATAATCTCTATACCTATATTACCTGTTTCTTATGCGAATTTCAAGGTCTTTTGTGTAATATTCTGCTAAAATTTTCGTATGTTACCTGCCTGATTTGTACAACTTCGACATAAATCGAGTGTTTTTTCGTACAGCTGCATAAAAAAAGTCCCCTGCAAGGTACTTTTTACACCTTGCGGGGGATTTGTGTAATGCAGCCGGTTTTATGCGCCGTAAATATAATAGGGGTTCTCGCCGCTGTAAACGCTGCGGCGGTTCCACACCGTGTGGGTGGCCAGATACTCGGCCCATGCGCGGTAGCCCGCGGCGTTGAAATGCACGCCGTCCTTGGTGGCATAGTCATCAATCTGGCTGCCGTCCGCGGGGTTGGTCAGTGCCTCGCGGATGTTGATGTAGTAGCAGCCCTTGCGCAGTGCCATATTGGCCAGCAGGTCATTGGCCGTTGCAATGCGGGTGTTGTCCAGCCCGGGCTTGGAGTCCACAACGTCCTCCTGCACACCGGGGATGGCCTGAATATAGATAATCACACCCGGGTTCAGTTGCTCGCGCAGCATATCAATCAGGCGCTCATAGTAAGCGATAAAGCTCTCCTCGCTGCCCTGCACCACCAGATTGTTGGTGCCGACAAGGATATACAGGTAGTCCGGCTGGCTGGCCGCGATGGTCTCCATCGGGGTTTCGGTCGCGCCGGTCACGGCGTTCTTGACGCTGACATTATTGACGAAGGTCTGCACGCCCGCGCTGACGTAGGTGGCATAGTGGGCGTTGTGGTAGCCGGTGTCATAGATGCCAAGGCCGGAAGCAATGCTGTCCCCGGCAAAGGTGACCGTGTCAAAATAGCTGTTGGTCACAGTGCCCAGCATCGGCACCGCCACCATACGGTGGTCGGTGTTGAGGTATTCCGTGTCAATGGTGGCGGGCACCGCCTCGCTTTTATCCCATGCGGCGGTATCCACATTGGGCAGGATGCGCTGCGGCTCGGCGGCGGTCTCCTGCGCGGGGGCCGGGGTCTCGGTGGGGGCAGCGGTAGGCTCCTGAGTGGGCGCGGGGGTTGTTGCCGGAGCGGCAGCTGTCTCGCCGCGGCCAAACCAGAACAGCCCGACTGCGGCGCAGAGCAGTGCCAGAATCACAGTCAGCGCCAGAAATATTTTGCGCCTGCGGCGTTTGCCCGCAACCTCATTGCGATAGGTATAAAAATCAGCCATACAAGCTCCAATTCTTTCTTCATAAAATCTAGTCCTACATATTATACGCCGGAATCCGTGCGGGTACAAGTGCCCGTGAAAATGTTTTACAACTTTTTAAGGACAGAAAAATAAACTTGACGCATCTGCGCCGCGCACCTATAATATAGGTAAGAATATCGTGACTATCTATCACAGAACGGAGGTCCTGCCACATGGCATGGATGATTGTATCCGATAGCTCCTGCGAAATCCGTGAGCTTGCGCATCCCGCACCCGGCGTGCAGTTTGCCCTTGTACCGTTTAAAATCCGCGTTGGCGAGCGCGAGTACGTGGATCTTGCCACCCTGAACACCCAGCAGATGCTGCAGGCCATGACCGACTATAACGGTGCCAGCACCACCGCCTGCCCCAGCCCCGAGGAGTGGGCCGAGTATTTCCTGCAGGCGGACAATGTGTTTGCCTTTACCATCAGCAGCAACCTCTCCGGCAGCTACAACGCCGCTATGGCCGCCCGCGCAATGGTGCTGGAGGAACACCCCGAAAAGAAGATTTTTGTGCTGGACACGCTCAGCTGCTCCGGCGCGCTGGCCGGTGCAGCCGAGCTTGCTAACAAGCTGATTGGCGAGAACCAGACCTTTGACGATATCTGCTTTGCGCTGAAAAAGTTTGCCGAGAGCACCCATATCCTGTTTGCTCTGGCGAGCTTTGACAATCTGGCCAAAAACGGCCGTGTCAGCAAAGTGGTGGGCTTTATTGCGGGCCGCCTGAATATGCGCGTGCTGGGCCGCCGCACGCAAGACGGCAAGATTGATTTCTACTTCAAGACCCGCGGTGAAACCCGCGTGCTGGCGAAGATTCTGGAGCAGATGGACGAGGACGGCTATGACGGCGTGCACCCGGTGCTTATCAGTGAGTGCGGCAACCAGACCGCCGCCCAGCTGCTACACCACGGCATTGAGGCCAAGTGGCCCGGTGCCCCGGTGTGTATTGTCCCCTGCTCCGGCCTGTGCAGCTTCTACGCGCAGGACCAGGGCATTATCATCACCTACTGACCCCTATGCAAAGTACAGCCGCCGCGCAGGAAAAATGCGCGGCGGCTGTTGTTGTAAGAGGGCAAGAACAGGCTGCAACCCGGGTACGCACTGCCTTTTTTGCTGCACCGTAGGGGCCGGGCACGCCCGGGGCCGTCGAGGACGCCGCCCCCCTACAAAATGTACCCGCAAGCGTCATCTGCCCGCAGGCTTTCGGCGGGGTGGAGTCACCCCGCCCTACGTATAGTCCATAAGCATTGTGTTTATTCCGGCAGGCGGGATTTTACAAATTCCAGAAATGCCTGTGCGGCGGGGGCGAGGTTTTCGCCGCAGGCAAGGCCGATTTCCATCAGCTGGGGCGGGTTCATCGGGCACTCAACAACACCGGGATAGCCGTGCTGGTGGTTGATGGCGTTATTGACGCTGATACCCAGCCCTGCAGACACCATAGCGTAGGTGGCGGTGATGTCCATTGTGGAATAGCTTGTGTTGGGCTTGGTTTTCAGCTTGTCAAACAGCAGGGTGATGTCGGTCTCCATACCGGGGTAGCTCTCAATAAACGGCTCAGTTTTCATGCGCTGCACCGGCACGGCGTCCAGCGCGGCCAGCGGATGGCTTTTCGGCAGCAAAACCAGCAGCTCATCCTGGCGGATGGGCAGCCACACCGGCATGGCGCTGCGGCGGCTGATCAAACAAAAATCCGTGCGGTGATCCAGCAACATTTCCGCCAGTTCACTGCTTGTGCCGTTGACGATTTTCACCGCCACACCGGGGTGGCGCGTGCGGAAGGCCGCCGTCATACAGGTGACCCACTCATAATAGCAGTTGTACGCCGTGCCAATGACAATCGTGCCGCAGTCTGCGCCGCGCACCTTGGCCGCGGTCTGCTCCAGCCGTTCCTGTGCAAACAGCAGCTCCCGCACAGCGGGCAGAAGCTGGCGGCACTCCTCGGTGGGCTGCACGCCGCTTTTTGCACGGTACAGCAGCGAAAATCCAAGTTCTTTTTCCAGCGTTGCCACACTGCGGCTGATGCCGGAAACGGTGACATCCATCTCATCCGCCGCCGCACGCAGACTGCCGCGGTCGATTGCCTTCAATAATATCTGCCAGCGCTCTGTGTCCATTCTTGCACCTCGTGTTGCTTCCGTTGCAATTTTGTAAAAAATGTGTTTCGCTTTTCTCAATCATAGTGCAGAACCGCCTGTTTGTCAAGGGCAGAAACAAAAAAGTCTCCTTCTTCATCAGAAGGAGACCTCAAACTCATTCTCTTGTGCCGCGTTCCTGCTTGCGCTTTGTGCGCTCCAGCAGGGCGGCCTTCTGCTTATCCCAGCGGGCGTCGGCTTCGGGGGTGGCGAGGTCGATGCAGCGGGCAAAACTCCAATGCAGTCCGTCGCGGCGGCTCAGCTTGAAGCGCAGATAGAAGTGCCCGCAGTAGGGGCAGGTGCTGCGGGTAAAGTACCCGGTGTTGCCGCGCTTGAGCCAGACCTCATCATTCTGCAGCGGTGCGCCGCACTCCGGGCAGGCCGCCTGATACAATGTCGGCACATTGCGGTAATCGTCATGCTCCATGCGGTTCATAAACAGCTGCACATCGCGGCCCACGCGCTCCGCGCCCAGCAGTGCCTCGGTCAGCAGCTCCTCCTCAGTGGGGTAGGTTGCCAGCCCTTCCGCCAATGGCAGCTTGCGGCAGATTTTTGCCGTGTAGAGCGCATCATCCAGCGCGTTGTGGAACGGCTCCTCCTTTGGGATACCCAGCCGGTCGACCACGCTTTCCAGCGTCAGGCCCTCGCCCTCCTTGCGGGGGTAGGCCTGCAAAAAGATGCGCTGCAAATCGTACCAGCGGTTCGGCCAGCTCTCATCCAGCCCGACCAGAAACAGGTTCTGCTTGAGCACCGGCACATCGTCCAGCCCCCACTCTGCCAGCTCGGCATCTTCCCCCGCCCAGTCCAGAAACTTCTGCAAGCCCTCCCGCATGGGCAGGCCCGCGTCCAAGTCGCCCTGAGACAGACCCGTAACCTTGGCGATATGGTGCTGCAATTTTCGGAAAATGCGCGGCCGGAGATTGACCTCAAAGGTATCCAGCACATCGCCGCGCTCATTGATACGTGCCGCGCCGATTTGAATAATTTCACCGCGCAGCGTCAATTCCGTACCGTGATATAGGAAGGTTTTCGGCTGGTAGCCGATGTTCCATTCCAAATCGAAAACAATCAGGTTCACAGGTTAAATCTCCTCTAAAATAAACTTTTCCACGGCCAGCCCCACGCCGTCATGGTCATTGTCGGCGGTCAGGTAGTCCGCAGCCGCAATAACCGGCGGCTGCGCGTTGCCCATAGCCACGCCCATACCGGCCAGCTGTATCATCGGCAAATCGTTCCAGCCGTCACCGCAGGCCATCAGGTTGGCGGCGGTCAGCCCCTTGGCGCGCAGCAGCATCTCCAGCGAGGTATCCTTGCCGACACCCACCGGCATTGTCTCAATGAAAAACGGCTGGCTGCGGCAGATGGAGAGCTTGCCCGCAAATTCCTGCTGCATCAGCTCCTCCACATGGGGCATATCGGCGGGGTCGCCGGTCAGCAGCAGCTTGTTGATGGGGTAGGTCACCTCAGCGGGCAGGTTTTCGACCCGGCGCACCGGGATTTTGTTGATGCGGGCCTCCTCCTGCACGTAGGGGCTGTCCGGGTTCTCGGTCACAATGCCGTTCTTGTCATAGGTCAGCGGCACAATGTTCCAGTAGCGGCTGAAAGTGCAGACCGGCTCAATCAAATCCACCGGGAAGGCGTGCTGTACAAGGGTCTGCCCGGTTTTGCAGTCGATGATTTTGCCGCCGTTATAGCTCAGAATACAGCCGCCGTATTTTTCCAGTTCCAGCTCTTTGGCCAGCGGCTCAATGCCGACGGTAGGCCGCCCGCTGGCCAGCACGATGCAGACGCCCCGCTGTGCCGCCTTCTGCAGCGCAGCCTTTGTGCGCGGCGTGATGATTTTATCGGTGTTGGTCAGCGTCCCATCCAGATCGAGCGCCAGAACTTTATACTGCATTGGTGATTCCCCCGCGGTGAAGATTTGTGGCAACACCGCATAATTCTAAGTGCCGATACGGCGAGCGAGAAGTACAAGCTGCTAAGCAAAAAGCGCAGATAATACTGGTATGTATTATCGAGCATTTTTGCAACGCAGATTGTGCTTTGTAGCCGCAGTAGCGGTGCTTAAGCCGTCAGGCGCGAATTGTGCGGTATTGCCTTGCGTATATTGTACTCTAAAATGGCGGATTATGCAAGAAGCGCTTGTAAAGAGGGCTGCAAATTAGCTATTTCTAACGTATTGACAAACATTCCCGGCTATGGTACACTGCTGAAAGCAATAAGGGAGTAGTCAGCGCGGGGTGGAGCAGCCGCCGCGCAGTTCTGCCAACACAATGAGCCTTGCGGCTCTGGCTTTACTTTAAAAGACGAGACTTATCTGCCCGTAAACGGGGCAGATAGGTCTTTTTTTATTCCCTGAAAACGGAGGAAAAAATCATGACTTTGTTTGACCTGATTCTGATTGCCATCAGTCTTTCTATGGATGCCTTCGCGGTTTCCATCTGCAAGGGGCTGTCCGTGCGCAAGGTCAGCCTGTCCCACGCGCTGATCTGCGGCGTCTGGTTCGGCGGCTTCCAGTTTTTGATGCCCACGCTGGGGTATTTTCTGGGCGACCGCTTTGCCGTGGTGCTGACGAAATTCGGCCCCTGGATTGCCTTTGTGCTGCTGGCGCTCATCGGCACCAACATGGTCAAGGAGAGCTTTGGCGGGGATGAGCAGCTTGACGATGACTATTCCGCAAAGGCCATGCTGCCGCTGGCAGTGGCCACCAGCATTGACGCCTTTGCCGTTGGCGTCAGCTTTGCCGCCATGCAGGTGGATATCCTGCCTGCTGCCTGGCTTATCGGCATCATCACCTGCCTGCTGTCCGCTGTCGGCGTCAAGGTGGGCGCGATGTTCGGTGACAAATACCGCGCCCCCGCTGAGCGCATCGGCGGCATTGTGCTGATTCTAATTGGCGTGAAAACCCTGCTGTCCGGGCTGGGGGTTTTGTAAGGTTTTAACCCTCGCCCTGTGGGGGCCCGGTGGGTTCCCGCAAGCTGAAGTTTCCTATTTGGTTGTAGGGGCCGCACATAGGCAGCCCGTGGGCTGCCCGGCAAACGACATTTACCGGGCAGCCACCCGGGGCGTTGGGGACGCCGCCCCCTACAAATATACCGCAGGCGTCATCTGTCCGCAGGCTTTCGGTGGGGTGAGGTCACCCCGCCCTACGCATAACCTATAAAACGTTACACCGCAGGGGCCATTTTACGCAAAAAAGCTCCGCACTGCACGGAAACATTTTCCGTACAGCGCGGAGCTTACTTTATATTATGTGTGTCAACGCAGCACCAGTTGGCCGTTGGCATCTGCGTCCACGGTCAGGGTGTCCCCTGCCGCGTGGGAGCCGCCGATGATTTCCTTGGCGATCATCGTCTCAACATGGGCCTGAATATAACGCTTCAGCGGGCGTGCACCGTAGATGGGGTCATAGCCGCCGTCAATGATGGCGTTCTTGGCTGCATCGGTGACAACCAGCTTCAGCTGCTTGTCGGCCAGACGCTTGCGCAAATCGCCCAGCATCAGGTCCACGATGGAGCCAATCTCGGTCTTGGTCAGGCTCTTGTAGTATACGATGTCATCCAGACGGTTGAGGAACTCCGGACGGAACTGCCGCTTGAGCAGCTGGTCGATGGCGTTCTTAGCCTCATCGGACAGCTCATTCTTGCCGTTGGCACGGCTCTTTTCCAAATCCTCCAGAATCAGGTCGGAGCCGAGGTTGGAGGTCAGGATGATGACGGTGTTCTTGAAGTCCACCGTGCGGCCCTGACTGTCGGTGATGCGGCCATCGTCCAGCACCTGCAGCAGGATGTTAAAGACATCGGGATGTGCTTTTTCGACCTCATCGAAAAGCACAACGCTGTAGGGGTGGCGGCGCACAGCCTCAGTCAGCTGACCACCCTCCTCATAGCCGACATATCCCGGAGGCGCACCAATCAGACGAGATACACTGAATTTCTCCATGTACTCGGTCATATCAATGCGGACCATATTCTTTTCATCGTCAAACAGAGCCTGCGCCAGCGCCTTGGCCAGCTCGGTCTTGCCGACACCCGTGGGGCCGAGGAACAGGAAGCTGCCGATGGGGCGGTTCGGGTTGGCGATACCGGCGCGGGAGCGCAGGATAGCGTCCGAAACCTTCTGCACAGCCTCGTCCTGACCAATCACACGCTGATGCAGCGTCTCCGGCAGGCGCAGCAGCTTCTCGCGCTCACCCTCGACCAGCTTGGAGACCGGGATACCGGTCCAGCGGGCCACAATGCGGGCAATCTCATCGTCGGTCACGCGGTCACGCAGCAGGCTGGATTCCTTCTTTTCCTCGGCGATTTTCTCCTCCTCCTCCAGCTGCTTCTGCAGGGTGGGCAGCTTGCCGTACTGCAGCTCGCCGGCCTTTGCGTAATCGCCGGTGCGGGTGGCCCTCTCAATTTCGGCCTTGGTGGATTCCACCTCAGCGCGCAGGCTCTGCACCTTGTTCACGGCGTTTTTCTCGTTTTCCCACTGTGCCTTCTTGCTGTTGAAGCTGTCGCGCAGCTCGGCCATTTCCTTTTCAAGGGCGGCCAGGCGCTGCTTGGAGAGCTCATCGGTTTCCTTCTTTAACGAGGCTTCCTCGATTTGCAGCTGGGTGATGCGGTGGTTCATCTCGTCCAGTTCGGCGGGCATGGAGTCCAGCTCGGTCTTGACCATTGCGCAGGCTTCATCCACCAGGTCGATGGCCTTATCCGGCAGGAAACGGTCGGTAATATACCGGTCGGACAGCGTTGCCGCGGCAATCAGGGCCGCGTCCTGAATCTTGACGCCATGATAAACCTCATAGCGTTCCTTCAGACCACGCAAGATGGAGATGGTGTCCTCCACCGTAGGCTCATTGACCATAACGGGCTGGAAACGGCGCTCCAGCGCGGGATCCTTCTCGATATATTCGCGGTACTCGTCAAGGGTTGTTGCGCCGATGCAGTGCAGCTCGCCGCGGGCCAGCATAGGCTTGAGCAGGTTGCCGGCATCCATCGCGCCGTCGGTCTTGCCCGCACCCACGATGGTGTGCAGCTCATCAATGAAGAGGATGATTTTGCCTTCCGACTTTTTGACCTCGTTCAGAACGCTCTTCAGACGTTCCTCAAACTCGCCGCGGTACTTAGCGCCTGCGACCAGTGCACCCATATCCAGACTGAACACGGTGCGATTCTTCAGGTTTTCCGGCACATCACCGCGCACGATACGCTGTGCCAGTCCTTCGGCGATGGCGGTCTTGCCGACACCGGCCTCACCAATCAACACAGGGTTGTTCTTGCGCTTACGGCTCAGAATGCGGATAACGTTGCGAATCTCGCTGTCACGGCCGATAACCGGGTCCAGCTTGTTGGCGCGGGCCATCTCCACAAGGTCCTGACCGTACTTTTTCAGCGCGTTGTAGGTGTCCTCCGGGTTATCACTCGTCACCCTTTGATTGCCACGCACCGCACTGAGGGTCTGCATAAATTTCTCGGTTGTGATGCCAAAAGCCTTGAATATTTCGCTGGCAGCCTTACCCGGGCGCTGCAAAATCCCCAGGAAAACGTGCTCCACGCTGATATATTCATCCTTCATCTGCTTGGCCTGCTGCTCCGCTGCATTGAGGGCGCGGTCGAGGTCATTGGAGATGTAGATCTTCTCCGGGTCGCGGCCGGAGCCGGTCACGCGGGGCAGTGCCTCCACCTTCTGCAAAGCCGCTTGCGCAAAGGCGTTCGGGTCGGTGCCCATGGTTTGCAGCATCTGCGAAATCAGACCATCCTGCTGCTGGGCCAGTGCGGCCAGCAGGTGCTCCTGCTCCACTGCGTTGTTGGAATATTCCACCGCGATGCGCTGTGCAGCCTGCAGGGCCTCGCGGGTTTTCTGTGTCATTTGTTCGATGTTCATAGTGCGTACCTCCTTATTGCAGATATCGCATTGTTCTGGCAGTCTCACAGATAGATTGCTTGCGGTGCATCCGTTATAAACTGCATTTTGCAATTTATGCGCGCCGCTATTTTATTAGCACTCTATCTGTTAGACTGCTAATATTGTAGCACATTCTCATACCTTGTCAATAGGAAAATTGCAAACAATTTGTGAAATCGCGGATAAAAATATTGGAAAAATATGGCTGAGCAGGCAGAGAAGGCAGAAAAGTGGTAAAGTAATAATTAGATATTTTTCTAAATATCTATTGACAACCGCACACAGCCGGGCTATACTAAGGGCGTAGGTAATTAGACATTTATCTAATTATCCCATACCCCTGTACGCAGAAAGTGAGGTTTTTATGGGGGACGCATTCAAAGCGCTGGCCGACCCGACACGGCGGCGCATTTTAGAGCTGCTTGCGCAGGGCGATCTGACTGCCGGGGAGATCGCCGCCCATTTTGAGATGACAAAGCCGTCCGTCAGCCACCACCTGAACATTTTAAAAAGCGCAGGCCTTATCACCGATGAACGCCGCGGCCAGAACATTGTCTACAGTGTGAATCTGACCGTGTTTCAAGAGCTGATGAAGTGGTTTTGCGACTGCGGCCTTGTAGGAGGAAGCAACGATGAAAAAGAATAAGCTGTTTTGGATTTTAACCGTAGGCTGCGTGCTGAATTTTGCCGCGCACCTGTACTTCTACCCTTCCCTGCCGGATATTGTCCCCACCCACTGGGGCGCGAACGGTCAGGTCAACGGCTGGGGGCCGAAGTCCACCATTTTAATTCTGGCCGCCCTTCCGTTTGCAATGCTTGTTATGTTCGAGGTCATCCGCAAAATCGACCCCAAGCACCAGAATTTTGAGAAATTCGGCAAGGTGTGGAATCTGTTTGTGGTACTGTTCACCGTAATGATGGCCATGTTCAGCTGGCTGAGTGAATTGGCCGTGTTCGGCAAGCTGCCGGACAACAGCAGCCTCATCGGCATTCTCGTCTGCGGCGGCATCGGCGTGCTGTTCATTATTTTGGGGAACTTTATGCCGCAGGTCAAGCAGAACTACACCTTTGGCTGCCGCACGCCGTGGGCGCTGAACGATGAGCACAACTGGCAGCGTACCCAGCGCATGGGCGGGTATACCTTTGTTATCATGGGCATCTCGCTTTTGGTGATCGCGTTCCTGGGCGGCCTGCTGGGTGACACCGGGTGTATGATTCTGCTGCTTGTTGCCGTTTTCGGCGGCACAGCCTGGATCTACCTGTACTCATATCTTGTGTATATCGGGAAGATGAAGTAAAATCCAAAGCCTTCCCCCGTGGGGGACGCCATACAATCAAACAGCCCGCATCTCGTCGGAGGTGCGGGCTGTGATTTTTCAAGCTATGTAAGGGTCTGCAGTGCGCACCGGTAAAAACTCCTCGTCAGCAGGAAGTTTTCCGGTGTGCCGGAAGTACCGGCCAATCCGTGCTGCGCTTTATTTATATAACTCGACCAGATTCAGCAGGATTTCAACACCATGGTCCATCTTTTCCGCCGTGATGCACTCACACGGACCATGGAAGTTGAAGCCGCCGGTTCCCAGGTTCGGGCAGGGCAGGCCCATATAGCTCAGGGTTGCGCCGTCGGTGCCGCCGCGGACCGGGGTCTCGATGGGCTCCAGCCCGGCTGCCTTGATGGCCTTGCGGGCATTTTCAACCAGATGGAAGTGGGGCTGAATCTTTTCCAACATATTATAATAGCTGTCCTTGATGTCCAGTTCGACCGTGCCTGCGCCGTAGCGGTCGTTCAAGCAGTCGGCAATGTGCTGCATCTGCGCCTTGCGGGCGGCAAACTTGGCGGCATCGTGGTCACGCACGATGTAGCCGAGATGCGCCGTGGTTACATCGCCCTGCATACTGGTCAGGTGGAAGAAGCCCTCGCGGCCCTCGGTGTGCTCCGGGCGGGAGAAGGCAGGCAGGGCGGCGTGGAATTCCATCGCCACGTTCTGGGCGTTGATCATCGTGTTCTTGGCGCTGCCGGGGTGGACGCTGAAGCCGTGCACCGTCACCACCGCTGCCGCGGCGTTGAAGTTCTCATAGCTGATTTCGCCGACGTCCTCGCCGTCCACGGTGTAGGCGTAGGCCGCACCGAAGCCGGGCACATCAAACAGGCTGGCACCCTCGCCGATTTCCTCATCCGGCGTGAAGCCGATGCAGAGCTTACCATGGGGGCGGTTCTCGGAGATGATGCGCTCGAGCGCGGTCATAATCTCGGCCACGCCGGCCTTATCGTCCGCACCCAGCAGCGTGGAGCCGTCAGTAGTGATGAGGGTCTGGCCCTTCATCTCCTTCAGGAAAGGGAAAACCTCGGGGTCCAGCACCGTGCCGGTGGCGGGCAGCGTGACCGCGCCGCCGTCATAGTTTTCGTGAATCTGCGGCTGCACATTCTCGCCGCTGGCATCATCCGCCGTGTCCATATGGGCGATGAAGCCCAGCGGCTTGGCGCTCTCCTGCCCCGGGGTGGCGGGCAGCGTAGCATAGACATAGCAGTGCTCATCAACATGGGCATCCGCCAGGCCCAGTGCCTTCAGCTCGTCCACCAGAATTTTGGCAAGGTCAAACTGGCGCAGCGTGCTGGGGTGGGTGCCGCTGTTGGGGTCAGAGGTCGTGTGGACCTTTACATAGTTTAACAGTCTTTCATAGGCGCGCATAGGGCGTAATCCTCCTTTAAAAAATAAAAAACATTCGGCAGAGCGCCGACATCTTGATTTCTTTGCCATTATACCACAAAAAGCAGCATTTTCCAACCCTGCGGCCTTTTCAAGCGGGGAAATTTGTGCTAGAATAAATAAGATTATAAAGTTAAACTGCGCCCATGCGCGGTCAAATATAAGGAGGCCATCATGGCAGACAGCATTTTTAAAGGCAAGACCCTTCTCATCACCGGCGGCACCGGCAGCTTCGGCCACACTGTGCTCAAGCATTTTCTCTCCACCGACATTGGCGAAATCCGCATCTTCTCCCGCGACGAGAAAAAGCAGGACGATATGCGCCACGAGCTGCAGGCCGAGCACCCGCAGTACGCGGGCAAGGTCAAGTTCTACATCGGCGATGTGCGCAATCCGCAGTCCATCCGCGATGCTATGCCCGGCGTCAACTATATCTTCCACGCGGCTGCCCTGAAGCAGGTGCCCTCCTGCGAGTTCTTCCCGATGCAGGCTGTCCAGACCAACATCATCGGCACGGACAACGTCCTGCACGCCGCCATTGACGCCGGTGTAGAGCGCGTTGTCTGCCTCTCCACCGACAAGGCCGCCTACCCCATCAACGCCATGGGCATCTCCAAGGCAATGATGGAACACGTTATCTTTGCCAACGCCCGCGTTGCGGCCGAGCGCGGCGGCACAACCATCTGCTGCACCCGCTACGGCAACGTTATGTGCAGCCGCGGCAGTGTCATTCCGCTGTTCATCGACCAGATTAAAGCCGGTAACCCCATCACCATCACCGACCCCAATATGACCCGCTTCCTGATGAATCTGGACGAGGCTGTGGATTTGGTTATGTTCGCCTTTGAGCACGCCAACCCCGGCGATTTGTTCATCCAGAAGTCGGACGCCTCCACGATTGGCGACCTGGCCAAGGCCGTGCAGCAGCTCTTCGGCGACACCGGCACGAACATCATCGGCACCCGCCACGGCGAGAAGCTGTTTGAGACGCTGATGACCCGTGAGGAACGCCTGCGCAGCGAGGATATGGGCGGCTACTACCGCGTGGCCGCCGACAATCGCGACCTGAACTATGACAAGTTCGTGGTCAAGGGCGAGGTGCACACGATGGCCGATGATTCCTATACGAGCCACAACACCAACCGTCTGGACGTGGAGGGCACGGTCAAGAAGATTCTGACCACCGAGTACGTCCAGAACGCGCTGAAGGAGATGGAGGCCGAGAGAAAGGCATGAAAATTCTTGTAACAGGTGCCAAAGGCTTTGTGGGCCGCAACCTGTGCGAGAACCTGAAAGCCATCCGCGACGGCAAGAACCGCACCCACCCTGCCCTGCAGATTGAGGATGTGTTTGAGTACGATTTGGACACTCCGCCTGCAGAGCTCGACCATTTTTGTGCAGACGCAGATTTTGTGTTCAATCTGGCCGGTGTGAACCGCCCCCAGAACAATGACGAGTTTATGCAGGGCAATTTTGGCTTTGCCTCCACCCTGCTGGACACGCTGAAGCTACACAGCAACATCTGCCCGGTTATGCTGTCCAGCTCGATTCAAGCCACGCTCATCGGCCGCTATGCGGGCAGTGAGTACGGCAAAAGCAAGCTGGCGGGCGAGGAACTGTTCTTTGCCTATGGGCAGGAAACCGGCGCGCCGGTGTACGTCTACCGCTTCCCGAATCTGTTCGGCAAATGGTGCCGCCCCAACTACAACAGCGCCGTGGCCACCTTCTGCAATAACATGGCCAACGATTTGCCCATCACGGTGAATGACCCCGCCACTGAGCTGGAGCTGCTCTACATTGATGATCTGGTGGAGGAGCTGCTCGACGCGCTGGAGGGCCGCCCCCACCGCTGCGAATATGACGGTCTTGCGCCGGTTTTCGGTGCAAAGGGTCGCTACTGTGCTGCGCCTGTGACCCACAAGGTCACCTTAGGCGAAATCGTCGATTTGCTGGAAAAATTCAAGGCGCAGCCCGCAACGCTGGTGATGCCGGAGATTCCCGCGGGCAGCTTTGCCAAAAAGCTCTATTCTACGTATCTTTCCTACCTACCGAAGGACAAGGTCCTTTTTGACTTAAAGCAAAATGAGGATGCGCGCGGCAGCTTTACCGAGCTGCTGAAAACCGAACACTGCGGCCAGTTCAGCGTGAATGTGTCCAATCCCGGCATTACAAAGGGCCAGCACTGGCACAACACCAAGTGGGAGTTTTTCATCGTGGTGGCGGGCCACGGCCTGATTCAGGAGCGCCGCATTGGCAGCGATGAGGTGCTGGAATTTGAGGTCCGGGGCGACAAGCCACAGGCCGTGCAGATGCTGCCCGGCTGCACCCACAATATCATCAACCTGAGTGAGACGGAGAACCTTGTCACCCTGATGTGGGCGAACGAGCCGTTTGACCCGAACCACCCGGATACATTTTTTGAACCTGTGTAACCAAGGAGAAAAAGCATGGCTGACTACAGCAATATCTCTTTTAAAAATAACGGCAAGCTCAAGCTGCTGATTATTGTTGGCACGCGGCCGGAAATCATCCGTCTGGCGGCGGTCATCAACAAGACCCGCAAATACTTTGACGTGATTCTGGCCCACACCGGCCAGAACTATGACTACAACCTCAACGGCGTATTCTTCCACGATTTGCAGCTGGCAGACCCCGAGGTCTATATGAACGCCGTGGGCGCGGATTTAGGCGAGACGATGGGCAACATCATCTCCGAGAGCTACAAGCTGATGGTCGCCATCCAGCCGGACGCCGTGCTGGTGCTGGGCGATACCAACAGCTGCCTGTCCGTCATCGGCGCCAAGCGGCTGCATATTCCCATCTTCCATATGGAGGCCGGCAACCGTTGCAAGGATGAGTGCCTGCCCGAGGAGACCAACCGCCGCATTGTGGACATCATCTCCGATGTGAATATGGCCTACTCCGAGCACGCCCGCCGCTATCTGGCCGACACCGGCCTGCCGAAAGAGCGCACCTATGTGACCGGCTCCCCGATGGCCGAGGTACTGCATCAGAATCTTGCTAAGATTGAGGCGTCCGACATCCATGCGCGTCTGGGGCTGGGAAAGGGCAAGTACATCCTGCTTTCCGCCCACCGTGAGGAGAACATCGACACCGAGAAAAACTTTACCTCGCTGTTCACCGCCATCAACAAGATGGCCGAAAAATACGATATGCCGATTCTCTACTCCTGCCACCCGCGCAGCCGCAAGCGGCTGGAGCAAAGCGGCTTCCAGCTTGACAAGCGGGTCATCCAGCACGAGCCGCTGGGCTTCCATGACTACAACTGCCTGCAGATGAACGCCTACTGTGTGGTGTCCGATTCCGGCACGCTGCCGGAGGAAAGCAGCTTCTTCACAAGCGTCGGCCACCCCTTCCCCGCGGTCTGCATCCGCACCTCGACCGAGCGCCCCGAGGCACTCGACAAGGGCGACTTCATTCTGGCGGGCATCGACGGTGACCATCTGCTGCAGGCCGTGGATGTGGCTGTGCAGATGAACGAAAACCGCGACCTCGGCATCCCTGTGCCCGACTACGTGGACGAAAATGTCTCCGACAAGGTGGTCAAAATCATTCAGAGCTACACCGGTGTGGTCAACAAGATGGTGTGGCGCAAATATTAATCAAATAAACAGGAGTTGTCTATGCCTACCGCCGTTATCGAACCGAAAATGCAAACCCGCCGCGCTGCCCCTGCCGGGGGCCGGGCGGTGCTGCGTCGTATCTGCACGATGTTTGCGTTGGTCGGTTGGGCGGCTGTCAGCCTGCTCAGCGGCGCTTCTCTGCCGGGAATGCTTGGCTTTGCAGCGGCTTGTTTTTTGTATTTGTTGCTGCCGGGCTGGGCACTGGCGGATTGGTTGGCACCCAAAGGCAGCAGTACCCCGCTGATGGCGGCGGTATACGGCTGTGCTTTACTGGCTGGAACCCACTGCGTGGCCGCGCGGCTGGGCTTTCCCTGGCTGCTCCGGCTGTTGCCGCCGCTGCTGGCTGCGGTATGGCTTTTCCTGCAAAAGCAGCAGACACTGCCGCGTTTGCGCTGCGGCGCACAAACACTGCTGCGCACGTTGGATAGTGGCACGGGCCTATTCTGGGCGGTGCTATGCCTTTTGTACGCGCTGTGCTTCGGCGCGGTCAACCCCGCTCCGCTGCAGGCAGGCGCGGTGCACCTGAATCAGGATATGCTGTGGAATGTGGGAAATGCGGCGGCGCTCAGCCACACATTCCCTGCGCAGGATATCCGGTTTTCCGGCGTACGGCTCTCCTACCATTACCTGACAGAGCTGCTCTCGGCAGCGTTGGCCCTAACAAGCGGAGCGGAAATTTACGATATATACGTATTTTTTGCGGGGCCGCTGTTTTTGGCAGGGGAACTTGTGGCACTGAAGTCACTGAGTGATGCCTACTTTGGCCCCGAGGATAAAAAAGCCTTTCCCCTGTTGACAGCGCTGCTGTACGGCTTTTCCTGCCTGTCGCTCTGGCGCGTACTGCCGACCGGGTTGAGCATTTTCGGCAACACGCTTTTGCAGCATCTTTTGACCAATATCAATTCACAGGCTACAGCGCTGGTGTTTATCGGTGCCTTTATGGTTTGCTTTATTCGCTGCAGCCGCGCAGGCTTCCGGGTAGGCTGGCGGGAAATTTCCGCACTGTTTCTCTCGTTTTTCCTGTTGTGTGTCGGTAAGGGGCCCGAGGCCGCCATTATTGTGTGCAGCTTTGCCATTACGATGCTGTTGCTTCTGCTGCGCCGCCCGCATTACGGCAAGGCTCTGTTCTGCCTTGTGGGGCTCTGTGCGGTGTTTGCAATCACCTATTTTGTGCTGTTTGCATCCGGCAGCAACAGTATGACGCTGACCATTTTTGCCATGAAGGACTATCTTTGCTATCAAGCCCTCAGCCCCTACGCCGATTGGCTTTGCGCTCATCTGCCGGTTTCCGGCTATGTCTGGCTGATTGGCATCGGTGTGATTGATGCTTTTTGTATGCTGCCGCTGCAATTCGTGCTGTGGATTTCGGCTATGCCGGGGGCACTGCGCCGGTTGTTCAAACTGGATGCCGCGCAAATTCTTGCCAACGGCGTGGTTATCGGCGGCTTTGTGGGGTATCACCTGTTTTACCATACAAGCTCCAGTCAGGTTTATTTTGCACTGGTTGCTATGATTTTTATGTCCCTTCTTGCCGTGCGCCCGCTGGAAAAGCTGCTGCAGGGGCATTTGCTTCCCCGCTGCCTGATTGGTATACTGGGTGCAGCGGCTTTGTGCAGCACCGTGCTGGGGCTGGGGTGCTATGTCCGTACCGGTCTTGGCCAGCTGCAGTCGACAATTGGCTGGAGCGACCCGCACGTAACGGATGATTACTGGACGGCCGGGGATGAGGAAGCCATGCTATGGCTGCGGCAAAATGCACCGCAGGATGCTATGTTTGCTACGAATCGAACTTCCCATACGCCGGAGGTTCTGGATGCCATCAGCAACGGCTACAGCGCTATGAGCCAACGGCAGGCCTATATGGAGGGCTGGACCTACGCCATGACCAATATGGGTGTTGACCGCGGTGTGCTGGAGCATAAGCAGAACGTCAACGCGGCACTGTTCAGCGGCTGCACGGCACAGGAGGCCGCCGCGCTGGGCGAGCAGGAGCATATCCGCTACCTTGTGCTGGCAAAGCGCTGGCCGGGCACCCCGCCGCAGACCCTGACGCCCGTGTTTGAAAATGACGATGTGGCAATTTATGCACTGGACGGCAGCGCCGAATAACCAAGCCGGAGAAACAAACGTATGCAGAAACGAATTTTAGTAGTAACCCAGCATTTCTGGCCGGAGAATTTCCGTATCAACGATATTGTCGAGGGTTTTGTGCAGGACGGCCTCAGTGTGGACGTGCTGTGCGGCCTGCCCAACTACCCCAAGGGCGAATGGTTTGACGGCTACAGTGCCGATGGCCCATTTGAGGAAACGTACAAGGGCGCCCGGGTGTTCCGTGCGCGGGAGATTCCCCGCAAGGGCAACACTGGCAAGACAATTTTTCTGAATTATGTCAGCTGGCCGCTGTATGCAGCCCGCGCCCTGCACCGCCTGCCCGGCGGGTATGATGCGGTGTTCTGCTTCAACACAAGCCCGGTGCTGATGTGCTGGCCCGCCATCAAATACGCAAAAAAGCACCATGTACCGTTCACAAACTATGTGCTGGATTTGTGGCCGGAGAATCTGTACAGCGTGTTGCCGGTCAGGAACCGCTTCCTGCGCTGGGTTGCCCAGACGGTCAGCGACAGCCTGTACAAGCGCTGCGACCGCCTGATTGCGATGAGTGAGCCGCTGCAGCAGCGCCTGTGCACCCGCACCGGCAAGAGTACCGCAGAGGTCGCCGTGATTCCGCAGTACTGCGAGGATTTCTACGCCGTGCCGCAGCAGGATTCCGCGCTGGCTGAGCGCTTTGCCGGGCGATTTACGGTAGTGTTCACCGGCACCTTCACCCCGGCGCAGAGCCTGGATATGGTCATTCAGGCCGTGCTGGACGCCCGCGCCGCCGGGGCGGATACGCTACATCTGCTGCTGGTCGGCGATGGTATGAGCCGCGAGGCCTTGCAAAAACAGGTTGCCGAGCTGCTCGCCGAGGACGCCGTGACCTTTTACGGCAGTGTGCCCGCCACCGAGGTGCCCAAATTTACTTCCCTTGCGGACGCGCTGTTGATTTCGCTGTCCGACTCCCCGGATTTGGGGCTGACCGTGCCCGGCAAGCTGGCCAGCTATATGGCCGCGGCCAAGCCAGTGCTGGCTTCGATGAACGGTGCCGGCTATGCGGCGGTGCAGGAAAGCGGCGGCGGGCTCGTCAGCCCTGCCTGCGACCGCAAGGCTCTGGCAGACAATATGCTGGCGCTTTACCGTATGACCGACACCGAGCGCGCCGCGCTGGGGCAGAAGGCCTACGCCTACTACGCAGTCCACTACCGCCGGGCTGAGCTGCTGCAGCGGCTGGAGGCCTTCACGCTGGGCCGCGGCTGATTCGGCATCTATCCGCACCCTACCACCAAAATTGAGAGGTACACCCATTTTGGACAAGAAAATTCTTGTTATCATTCCCTGCTATAATGAGGAAGATAATATCGTAAACACGGTGGAAAATCTGCGGGCCGTCTGCCCGGAGGTGGATTTTCTGGTTGTGAATGACTGCTCCACCGACAGCAGCGCTGATTTGCTGCGCAGCCACCACTATCCTTTTCTGGATCTGCCCGTCAACCTTGGCATCGGCGGCAACGTGCAGTGCGGCTACCTGTACGCCGTGCGGCACGGCTATGATGTTGCCGTTCAGATGGACGGCGACGGCCAGCATGACCCCGCCTACCTGATGGAGGTTGTGCAGCCGGTTCTGGACGGCCGGTGCGATATGTGCATCGGCAGCCGCTTTATTAAAAAGGAAGGCTTCCAGACCAGCTTTATGCGGCGGGTCGGCATACGGTGGCTCAGCGGGATGATTTTCCTGCTGTCCGGCAAGCGGGTGCTGGATGTGACCAGCGGCTTCCGCGCCACCAATGCGCGTATGACCGCCTATTTTGCACAGCACTATGCCGCCGATTACCCCGAGCCGGAGGCCATTCTGGCGGCCAGTCTGGCAGGCTTCACGGTGGCGGAGGCCCCTGTCATTATGCGGGAGCGTCAAGGCGGCGTGTCCAGTATTCACAGCTTCAAGAGCGCCTACTATATGATTAAGGTCACGCTGGCGCTTCTCATCGACCGTTTTTCCATCCATAAGCAGAAGGGAGGCCGCGCATGACCGGACAATTACAGCTGTTCATGATTCTGGGCGCGGTGGCGCTGCTGCTGATTATCTTCGCTTTTTTAAAGCGCGGCTATATGAGCGTGAAGTACAGCCTGCTCTGGCTGGCGCTCTCGGTGGGGCTGGTCATTGCGGCCGTGTTCCCCTATGTGATTTACGTTCTGCGGGATTTGCTGGACATTGAAATGCCGGTAAATCTGGTGTTCCTTCTGATGTTCTGCTTTGTGCTGGTGGTGCTGCTCTCGCTGAGTGTGGCCATCAGCCAGCTGGCGGACAAATGTAAGCGGCTGACCCAGGCAAATGCCCTGCTGGAAAAGCGAGTGCGCGACCTGGAGGAGCAAATCAAGAAGTGAGTCTTGCGGCGAAACGGAGAGAGGAATCATGACAATAACCTGGGAGCAGGTCCTCGCCTTTTTGTGTGAGGGCCAGACAATGGCGATTACCTCGCTGTTGTTTCTTGCTTTTTTTGCGGCGGTGGCGCTTATCAACTATGTCCTGCCCCGCGTATTGCGGCCGTATTTTCTGCTGATTGCCAGCTATGGCTTTTTCTGTTATGACCCGGTCAACCGCCCGCTGGTCTGGGTGCTGCTGGCCGCCACAGCCCTGACATGGCTCTGCGGGCTTATCATCGGCAAATGCCGCTACAAGGCCGTGCGCGTCCTTGCGCTGATTGCCTCGGTCGGGTTCGGCATCGGGATTCTGATTTTCTACAAATACTGGAATCTGCTGGCGGACGCCATGGGCGGAAGTGTTTTGTCCCACCGCGACAATCTGCTGGCCCCGCTGGGGTTGAGCTACTTCACCTTTGCCGCGATGAGTTACGCCATCGACGTCTACAAGCGGCGCTGCCGGGTGGAGCTGAACCCGCTGCACTATGCGCTGTTTGTCAGCTTTTTCCCGACTTTGATTAACGGCCCGATTGAGCGCTACCCCCAGATGCGCCCGCAGATACAGAAAAGCCGTCGCTTCAGCTACGGCCGCTGCGCGGGCGGCGCGTTCCGTATGCTGTGGGGCTACACCAAAAAGATGGTCATTGCCGACAACCTGGCCCTCTATGTCGGGATGGTCTACGGCGATGCCGCCAATATGAGCGGCCCCAACCTGACCGCCGCCGCCGTGCTGTTTGCCGTGCAGCTGTACATGGATTTCTCCGGTTGCTGTGACATTGCCCTGGGCGCGGCCCGCATACTGGGCTATGACCTGATTGAGAACTTCCAGTCCCCCTTTGAGGCCAGCAGCTTCAATGACTTCTGGCGGCGCTGGCATATCTCGATGACCGGCTGGTTCCGGGATTACATCTACTTTTCCCTCGGCGGCAGCCGCTGTGCGCCGTGGCGGCATTATCTGAACATCGTAATCGTCTTTATCTTCTCCGGCCTGTGGCATGGGGCAGACTGGCGGTATCTGGCGTGGGGCCTTGCCTGCGGCTTATGCGCTGCCTTTGGCGCTATGACGGCCAAGCTGCGCAAAAAAATCAACCGCTGCAATCCCCTTTACCGCATCGGCTGGTTCAAGGTGCTGTGGCAGTGCCTTGTCACTGACGCGCTGTTCTGCCTGACACTGGTGTTCTTTGCCTCGGCGCTCTACAACGTGGACCCCTTCGCTGTCTATTCTGCCATGCTGCAGGGTTGGGACGGTCTGGCCGGCTCGTGGGCACAGGTGTCCGAGCTGATTTACAGCGTTGGCATTGACGGCCGCCTGCCGGTGGTGCTGCTGTCCGGCTGCTTCATCGTCTTTGCGGCGGAGCACAACGGCCGCAGCGTGGCCCGCTGGATTCGTCAACAGGTCTGGCCGCTGCGCTGGACCCTCTACTATGGCGCCGCCGCGGCAATCCTCTTCTTTGCCGCCTTCGGACAGTCGGCGTTCATCTATCAGCAATACTGAGAAAGGCGGTGCAGAACAATGGCCAAATCCCCTACCCCGATTCCCACGCAGCCGGTCAAGGTGCACCGCGCCGCACAGGGCACCACACGCCCGGCGCAGAAGCGCCGCCGGAAGAAGCGCAACCCCATCCTCTGGTTTTTGCAGGGGGTGGTGCGCCGTATTTATTTCGGCATCAAGACGGCGTTCAAGTTTCTGCTTCTGGTGCCGGTGCTGGTCTTTATGGTAGCGTTCAGCTACAACGTCGACCGCAGCGGCCTGTTTCAAGGTGCGCTTGCACCCCGCCGCATTGTGGATTTGATGCTGCAGGGCTATGATGTGACAAACTTCGAGCAGATGGACGAGCGCGAGGTGGTACAGTTGTTTGCACAGGATGTACCCGAAACGCCCGAAGCCATCGGCATCGGCTCCAGCCGCGTGCTGCAGTTCAACCGCGAGAACACTGGCGTCGAGAGCTTCTTCAATATGGGTGTCACCGGCGCGGACGTGCGGGACAATATGACCAGCTATTATAAGATGGTCACCTACGGCAAGGCGCCCAAGGTGCTGCTGTGGAGCCTTGACCCATGGGTCTTTTACGGCAGCGAGGACGCCTTTGACGCCCGCGCCGATGCCGATTTGTACAACGAATTTTTAACCAAGGTGCTGAACGTCCCCACCGACTACGAGGAGCCCGACACCGTGGAGCTGTGGAAGGCACTGGCAGACCCGGCTTATTTTCAGGGCAACGTGGACTACTACGTGAAGAACCGCGGGCAGTCCACCGTGACCGACGATGACGGCAACGCGATTGAGTTCAACCCCGTGGAGGGTGACCCCTACAACCAGAACACCACCATCAAGCGGTCGGACGGCAGCGTTTTGTACGATGTAGCGTTCCGAACCCAAACGGAGGATCAGATACGTGCGCTGGCCGCCGGAGCCTGTATGAGCTTCAACAGCGTACATATGGAGGGCTTCGATGAGATGAGCCCCACCCAGATGCAGGCGTTTGACTCCTTCATCAAGTATGCACAGACGCAGGGAACCACGGTCATCCTTGTGCTTTCGCCGTGGCACCCCTACCTGTATGACTACCTGCTCACCGAGCCGGAGAACCACAAAGGCTTCTTTGAGGTGGAAAACTGGGTGCGTGAGTATTGTTCCCAGAACAACATTCCGCTTTACGGAAGCTATGACCCCACCTGCATTGAGGGCCTGCAGGAGACAGATTTCTTTGACGGCCTGCATTGCAGCGGCACCGGCATTGTACGGTTCTTCCCCGGTGTGCCGCAGGCCCTGCAGGATTTGCAGAACGGCACCCTGCCGGACCCGCTTGCCGTACACCCACGCACCAGCCTGGAGGACCCCGCCGCAGAGGGCGAGGCCGCACAGACAACCCAACAGGAGGGATAATTATGCCTTTTATTGAAATTGGTTTTAACGCAAAACGTCCGCTGATTCTGGGCCGCGGCGGCTTTGGCACCCAGCTGAATGACTGGCTGATGGACGAGGGCTGGGGCAGCGCGGATTTTCTGGATGACAACGCCCCGGACGCCGTGGGCGGTCTGCGGGATTACCTTGACCCCGCCATCCTGCGCAGGGGACGCCCTTCCTTTGTGGCACTGGGCGACAACGCCCTGCGGGTACAGCTGCTGCAAAAGCTGGCGGCTGCGGGCTACGCCACACCGGTGTTTATCAGTGACGCGGCCTCGGTCAGCCCCAGCGCCGTGCTGGAGCCGGGCTGCATCATCCTGCCGCAGGCCTATGTCGGCGCGGACGTGCATCTCGGTGTGGGCTGCATCGTCAACGCCGGGGCCATCGTGGACCACAACGCAACCCTCGGCCGCGGCGTGCACATTGCGCCCGGCGGCATTGTCAAGGCCGGTGCATCGGTGGCTGAGTTTGCCAAGGTGGACTCCGGGGAAATCATCCGTTCCCCGTGGGAGAACGCCTGAATGACGCCGCAGCTATATTGACGCGCTGAAGGGGCTGGGTGCGCCCGGCCCGGCATACTTTCCTTTGTTTTTTTGCAATACATCCCACCTGTTGGGATGTATTTTTTTATTGCCTGTTGACAGACGCACTACTTTGCATTACAATATAGGCAAGGAATATGGTAATACAAGGTAGTCAGGAGGTGAACACCGTGTTTGACCAAGCACAGCTGCGCAAGGGCACGCTGGAAGGGTGCATCCTGAAAATCATATCGCGGGAGCCTACCTACGGCTATGCCATTGCCGTCACCCTGCGGGAGAGCGGCTTTGCCGATCTGACCGAGGGCACGCTCTACCCCCTGCTGCTGCGGCTGGAGCGCAAGGGGCTGATTGCCGCCGAATACCGCGCCGGGTCGGGCGGCCCCAGCCGCAAATATTACCAGCTGACGCCGGACGGGGCGCAGTGCCTCGCCGAATTTGTCGCAGCATGGCAGACGACCGGCGCTGCTGTGAACCGCATTTTACAGGACAAGGAGGGCTAAACCATGAAAAGTATCCGCAACGAGTACCGCGAACTGAAAAAGGAAAATGACCTGATTTTTTCAACGCTGGCAGAGTACGACCGGGACACTATCACGGAAATCATCAGCGTAGCGGACAACACATGCGGCATCGGGTACGAGATCGAGCTGATCCGCAAGGACCTGATTGCGATGGCGGCACAGGCCGAGGCCCGGCACGACTATCTGCCGTCGGTCATCGGGGACGTAGATGTTTTTAAGCGGAATCTGCTGGCAAGCATGCCCAAGCCGAAGTTTGCGGATTACATGGCAGACAGCCTTGTGTGGCTGTGCACGTTTGCGTTGGCCTCCGCCGCGACCTATACGGTGTTGGGCCGCCCGTGGGACTGCCATTATGACGCGGTCTGGCTTGTGCTCTGCATTGCCATTATGATGCCCAGTGCGTGGCTGCTGCATCGCATTGTCCCCGCCGAGTGGGCGGCCTCTACCGAAAAAGGTGTGCGGTACGGCGCCATTACAGCCGCCATGCTGTTTTTGTGGTTCGTGGTGTTTTGGTTCGTCGACAAATGGATCACGCCGCTGCTGCCCGCGGTGGGCCTGCCCAACCTTGCGGCAGTCATCCTGTTCGGCGCGGCGCTGGCGGCGTTGCTTTTCTGGCGCAACCGCCGCCGGAACGAGCTGGCCGAGAAACATCCTTGGCGGGATGTGATGGAGAAATAAAAGTGTCCCCCGATGGTGCGGAACCATCGGGGGACGCTTTGCCTTCCCCTGCGGGGGAATCCTTTTAAATATGCTCCAAAATCTTGTTGCCCATCTCGGTGCAGCCAACCTTGGTGCAGCCGTCAGCCATCATATCGGCGGTGCGGTAGCCCGCGTCAAGAACGGCGTTCACCGCGGCCTCAATTTCATCGGCCTCGGCGGGCATATCAAAGCTGTAGCGCAGCATCATGGCCGCCGAGAGGATACAGGCAATCGGGTTCACAACGTCCTGCCCTGCAATATCAGGCGCAGAACCGTGGATGGGCTCATACAGGCCGCAGGTTCCCTGCCCCAGCGAGGAGGACGGCACCATACCGATGCTGCCGGTAATCTCGCTGGCTTCGTCCGAAAGGATGTCACCGAACATATTCTCGGTCACAATCACGTCAAACTGCGCCGGATTCTTGCAAATCTGCATCGCGCAGTTGTCCACAAACATCTCGCTGTACTCCACATCGGGGTACTCGGCCCGCAGGCGGTGCATCACAGCACGCCACAGGCGGCTGGTGTCCAGCACGTTGGCCTTGTCCACACAGGTCAGCTTTTTGCGGCGCTTCATCGCCGTCTCAAAGCCGATGCGGCCGATACGCTCAATCTCATGCTCGGAGTAGGGCATCGTGTCGATGGCGACCTTCTCGCCGTTCTGCTCCACGGTTTTGTGCTCGCCGAAGTAGACGCCGCCGATCAGCTCACGCACCACGATAAAGTCAATGCCCTGCTCCACGATGGACTTTTTCAGCGGGGAGGCATCGGCCAACTGCGGCCAGATTTTGGCCGGGCGGTTGTTGGCATACAGGCCCATACCCGCACGCAGGCGCAGCAGTCCCTTCTCTGGGCGCTGGTCACCGGGCAGGCCCTCCCACTTGGGGCCGCCGATGGCACCCAGCAGGACGCTGTCCGAGTTCTTGCACTTTTCGAGCTCGGCGGCGGGCAGCGGGTCACCGAATTTATCAATGGCCTCGCCGCCCATATAAGCGCGGGTGTAGGTAAAGGTGTGGCCGTGCTTGGCGGCAATCTTGTCCAGCACGCGCACTGCCTGCGTCACGATTTCGGGGCTGGAGCAGTCACCGTAAATCAAGGCAATATTCTTGTTCATCTGTGTTCCCTCTTAGTCTTTTAAGCTGTTCATCAGGCCGCCCTTGGCGATAATGTTCTGGATGAAGGGCGGGAACGGCGCGGCCTGGAAGGTCTGGCCGGTGGTCTCGTCCGTGATGACGCCGGTATCAAAGTCGATGCTGACGGTGTCCCCCTCGCGGATGGCCTCGCTGGCGGCGGGGCACTCCAGAATCGGCAGGCCGATGTTGATGGCGTTGCGGTAGAAAATACGGGCAAAGCTCTTGGCAATCACGCAGCTGATGCCGGACGCCTTGATGGCAACCGGCGCGTGCTCGCGGGAGGAGCCACAGCCGAAGTTCTCACCGCCGACCATAATATCACCGGCCTTGACGCGGGTGACAAACGTCTTGTCGATGTCCTCCATGCAGTGGCTGGCCAGCTCGGCAGCACTCTGGGTATTCAGGTAGCGGGCCGGGATGATGACGTCAGTGTCAATATTGTCGCCGTATTTAAAAACAGGACCTCTTGCGTTCATAGCTCAAACCTCCCTCGGGTCAGTGATGTAGCCGGTCAGTGCGCTGGCCGCTGCGGTGGCCGGGCTGGCGAGATAAACCTCGGAATCCACATGGCCCATACGGCCGACAAAGTTGCGGTTGGTGGTGGAGACGCAGCGCTCCCCTGCCGCCAGAATCCCCATATAGCCGCCCAGGCAGGGGCCGCAAGTGGGGGTGGAGACGATGCAGCCTGCGTCGATGAAGGCCTCGGTATAGCCGCGGAGGATGCACTCCTTGTAGACGGCCATCGTGGCGGGAATGATGATGCCGCGCACGCCCTTGGCAATGTGCTTGCCCTTGAGAATCTCATACGCGGCCTGCATATCCTCAATGCGGCCGTTGGTGCAGGAGCCAATCACAATCTGGTCAATCTTGATGTCCTTGCCTTCCTTGGCGAGGTGGGTATTCTCCGGCAGATGCGGATAGCTGACGGTGGGCTCCAGCGCGTCAAGGTCAATGACGATGGTGCGTTCATACTCGGCGTCGGGGTCAGCCTCATACTTGACCCATGGGCGCTGGCTGCGGCCTTTGAGATAGCCTTCGGTCACCTCGTCCACCGGGAAGATGCCGTTCTTGGCACCGGCCTCGATGGCCATATTGCAGATGCAGAGGCGGTCCTCCATCGTCAGGGTTTTCACGCCCTCACCGACAAATTCCAAGCTCTTGTACAGCGCACCGGAAACGCCAATTTCACCAATCAGGTGCAGAATGACGTCCTTGCCGGTGACCGGCTTATGCAGGCGGCCTTTCAGCTCAACTTTAATGGCGGCGGGAACCTTAAACCACGCCACGCCCTTGGCCATACCGGCGGCCATATCGGTGGAGCCGACGCCGGTGGAGAACGCGCCCACTGCGCCGTAGGTGCAGGTGTGGCTGTCCGCGCCGATGATGCAGTCGCCCGCCGTCACAATGCCCTTTTCCGGCAGCAGAGCGTGCTCCACGCCCATCTGGCCGACATCGTAGAAGTTGAGAATATCGTACTTATCGGCAAATTCGCGGCACTGCTTGGACTGGGTCGCACTCTTAATATCTTTGTTGGGGACAAAATGATCCAGCACAATGTTGACGCGGGTCTTATCAAACACCGAGTCAAACCCGGCCTTGTTGAACTCATTGATGGCGACCGGCGTTGTGATGTCATTGCCAAGCACAATATCGAGCTTAGCGTTAATCAGCTGGCCCGCCGTAACAGTTGCCTCACCGCTGTGGGCGGCCAGAATTTTCTGCGTCATGGTCATACCCATGGTAGTAAACCTCCGGTTTAAGTCTTAAATAATTTTGCTCTGTAGCACGTTTCCTGTTCCGCACTCACTTATTGTTAATCGCGCTTACCAACGCCCTGATGCCCGCCACGATGATATCCGTGTGGGTACCGCAGCCCCAGGTTTCCTCGCCGGAAGCCCACTTCAGGCCAACATAGGAGCAGGCGCGGGAGTTCGTGTCAAAGTCCAGCGCGTGCTCACTGTAGTGCACCAGCGTGAAGTGCATCCCAGTCTGCTGCTCAATCGCCGTGGCCACGGCGTCCAGACGACCGTTGCCGGTGGCGGTGCAGTGGATGGTGCTTCCGCCGCTGGTGATGGTCACATTCGCGGTGATGGTGTTGTCCGGGTTCTGCACAAAGTGCGCCTCGGGCACATTGAGGGGGCTGTTGTGGTTGAGGTAGGCTTTCTCAAAGACGTAGAGCACCTCTTTCACACTCAGCTCGCGGTGCTCGTGGTCGCTGACGTCCTTGACGCGGTAGCCCAGATCCTCGCGCATCTTCGGCGGCGGATTGTAGCCGTAGTTCTGCTGCAGCAGGAAGCCGATGCCGCCCTTGCCGCTTTGCGAGTTGATGCGGATGACGTCAGCGTCATAGGTGCGGCCGATGTCATGCGGGTCAATGGGAATGTAGGGGCAGGTCCACTGGTGGAGCTTTTTCTCCTTGCGCCAGGTCATGCCCTTGGCGATGGCGTCCTGATGGCTGCCGCTGAACGCTGCAAAGACCAGTGCGCCCGCATACGGCGTGCGCTCATAGACGTGCATCCGGGTGACGCGCTCATAGGTTTCGCAGATTTCCGGCATATTGCTGAAATCGAGATGGGGGTCAACGCCGTGGCTGTACATATTCATGGCCAGCGTGATGGCGTCCACGTTGCCGGTGCGCTCGCCGTTGCCGAACAGGCAGCACTCAATGCGCTGTGCACCCGCCAGCACGGCCAACTCGGCATCCGCCACGCCGCAGCCGCGGTCATTGTGCGGATGGGTGGACAAAATAACGCTGTCGCGATATTTCAGGTGGTTGGCGCACCACTCAATCTGGTTGGCGTAGATGTGCGGCATACTCATTTCCACCGTGACCGGCAGATTGATGATCATGGGGCGGTCCGGCGTGGGCTGCATAACATCCAGCACGGCATTGCAGACCTCCACCGCGTATTCCGGCTCGGTGCCGGTAAAGCTCTCGGGGCTGTACTCAAAGAGGAAGTTGCCCTCGTACTCCTCGCTCAGCTGCTTGACCAGCTTGGCACCGTCCACGGCAATCTTCTTGATTTCCTCCTTGGACTTCTTGAACACCTGCTCACGCTGGGCCACGCTGGTGGAATTGTAGAAATGGATGATAGCGCGGGGTGCTCCCTTGACGGCCTCGAACGTCTTGCGGATGATATGGTCGCGGCACTGGGTCAGCACCTGCACGGTCACATCCTGCGGGATGCGGTTGCCGTCAATCAGGGTGCGCAGAAATTCATATTCGGTCTCGCTGGCGGCGGGGAACCCGACTTCGATTTCCTTGAAGCCGATTTTTACAAGCATATCGTAAAATTCGAGTTTTTCTTCAAGGCTCATCGGCACGATCAGGCTCTGGTTGCCGTCACGCAGGTCCACGCTGCACCACGCGGGGGCTTTCTCGATATGATCCTTCTTCGTCCACTCATAGACGTGGCCGGGCTCGACCGGCGGCGGATAATATCCTACACTGTATTTCGTTGCGTCCATCATAGTAAACTGCCTCCTTCAAAGCGTCTGTTCTGCACTTTGGGGACAAAAAAACCGCCCCCCAAAGGCAAGAAACCTTTGAGAGACGGGAGCAAAAATTCCGACTTGCTGTACCCGCGGTACCACTCTCTTTGCCGTTGAAACGGCCACTCTGTACGATCAGCCGGGATGGCGAATCGCGCCTGCATGATAACGGTCAGGTTCCGTCCGCGCCTACCTATCAGCGCGGCTGCTCCGGGGCCAGTATACAACATCTGCCATACCGCCTTACACCGACCGGCGGCTCTCTGAAATGGGATGGATGCTGCTTTTTCCCCATCACTGCATTTGCAATAGCATTATTTTATCGAATTTTGCCGCCGTTGTCAATCGTTATTTTGCACAATGCGCAACAATGTGTTTTGGTAAAATCAACAATAGTTGCCAAATTCCGCGCAGTGGGGGTATTGCGGCAAGGCTTTTGGTTTATATTGGCATTCCGTAAATGCTCCGCTGGGGCGTCATGCCGTAGGAGCAGTAGGCGGATTCCGCTATTTCGTTTGTGCCGCCGGGTAGTACGATTCTGCCAAATTGCAAAAAGTGCCCCCGTCGGGTCAATTCCCGGCGGGGGCACAGCTGGTTACTTTTATTTAGCGGTTCTGGGGACCGTTCTTCAGGATAACGTCATGGCTGCCGCCCTCAACGATGGAGGTAGAGGAGACAACCGTCAGGCGGGCCTTCTCCTGCAGTTCAGGGATAGAGAGCGCACCGCAGTTGCACATGGTGGACCGCACCTTGTACAGGGTGGTCTGCACGCCGTCCGCCAGAGGGCCGGCATACGGCACGTAGGAGTCAACGCCCTCCTCAAAGCTCAGCTTCTGGGCGCCGCCCAAATCATAGCGCTGCCAGTTGCGGGCGCGGTTGGAGCCCTCGCCCCAGTACTCCTTGACGTAGTTGCCGCCCACACGCAGCTTGTTCGTGGGGGACTCATCAAAGCGGGCAAAGTAGCGGCCCAGCATCACGAAGTCGGCACCCATTGCCAGCGCCAGCGTAATGTGATAGTCCTGCACAATGCCGCCATCCGAGCAGATGGGGATGTAGATACCGGTCTCCTTATAATACTCATCGCGGGCCTTGGCAACCTCAATGACAGCGGTGGCCTGACCACGACCGATGCCCTTGGTCTCACGGGTGATGCAGATGGAGCCGCCGCCAATGCCGATCTTGATAAAGTCCGCACCGGCCTTGGCCAGGAAGAAGAAGCCCTCGCGGTCAACAACGTTGCCGGCACCGACCTTCACCTTATCGCCATAGTTCTCACGAATCCATGCGATGGTGCGGGACTGCCACTCGCTGAAACCCTCGGAGGAGTCGATGCAGAGCACATCCACACCGGCGTCCACCAGTGCGGGCACACGCTCGGCATAGTCGCGGGTGTTGATGCCCGCGCCGACAACATAGCTCTTGTTCTCGTCCAGCAGCTCGTTGACGTTCTCCTTGTGGGAGTCATAGTCCTTGCGGAAAACCATGTACTGCAGATGGCCCTCGGCATCGACCAGCGGCAGGGAGTTAATCTTGTTATCCCAGATGATGTCGTTGCAATCATGCAGGCTGGTGGTGTCGGGTGCCGTGACCAGCTTGTCCAGCGGGGTCATAAACTCGGTGACCTTCAGGTCCATCGTCATGCGGGAGAGGCGGTAGTCGCGGGAAGCCACAATGCCCAGCAGCTTGCCGTGGGCAGAGCCGTCATCCGTGATGGCAACGGTGGAGTGGCCCGTGCGGGTCTTGAGGTCGAGCACATCGCCGAGGGTGGCCTCCGGCGGCAGATTGGAGTCAGAGGTGACAAAGCCCTTCTTGTAGGCCTTGACGCGGCGGACCATATCGGCCTCCTGCTCAATGGTCTGAGAGCCGTAGATGAAAGAGACACCGCCCTGCTTGGCCAGCGCAATGGCCAGCTTCTCGCCGGAGACGGACTGCATGATGGCAGAGACCATCGGGATGTTCATTTCCAGCGGGCAGGCCTCCTCGCCCTTGCGGTACTTGACCAGCGGGGTTTTCAGGCTGACAGCCGTGGGGACGCATTCCGAGGAGGAATACCCCGGAACCAGCAGATATTCACCAAAAGTACGGGACGGCTCGGAAAAATAGTATGCCATAATACACTCTCCTGACTTCCTGTTTTTCATTATTTTTATGTATTAGACAGATTGTACCACAACCGCGGACAAAATACAAAGGTTTTTGCGAAAATCTTTCCTGCACCGCCAAAAAGAAAGTTGTGGATTTTGAACAAGAAAATTGACAAGGAGTATGACTTTGGCCGGATTTTCCGCGCAGACTATGGGTTTTCGGTTGTCACAGCCACGTTGCCCATCGCGGTTCTGACCGTCAGGCTGCGGGCGTTTTCTTTCTCGCGCAGATACCCGCCGGGGTAGGTCTGCCCATTGAACGCGGTATCTCCCATATCGGATTGGATGTCTATGCTGTACTCGTCCGCGCCGCCGTCCACCGTCAGGCCCACATTGCCCATCGAATTTTCAATCGCAATCGTCTGCGCGCCGTTCAGCTTGCCCAATTCAAAGGTTCCCATATCAATTACGGCGCTGAGCGTACCAGCGGTCACGGTATCTCCGCTGAAATTGCCCATATCCAGATTCAGTGTGACGGCCTCCGCCGCAATGTCTCCGGCAAAGGTAACGTTTCCCATCACGGCGGTGATATTCAGCTTGTGAAAAGTAAAGCTCCGGGCCGTGGGAACGGTCAGGGTGAAATGCGGCTCCGGGTCGTTGCTCAGGTTATAGTTGGCAGGCGTTTTGTAGGTGACCCGCACCTGTTTTTCCCCGGCAAAGGTCAGCCAGTCGGTGCGGACATTCTCGCAGAGCAGTTCTGCCTCAGTCACGGTGTCGCTTGTCTGGATTGTAACAGTGCCGTAATCCACCATCAGCGTCATATCCTGCGCCCTGGCGCGTGCAAAGCTCGTCTGCATCGTTGTGAAGCCGCTTCCCGCTTCGGCGGCGCTTTCTGTGGTGGAGGGTTCCGTCAGCGCCGGGTTCCCGCTTGCTTCTGTCTGCGGTTCTTCGTCTGCAAAGCTGGTCGCTACAGACACACTTTCCGCTGCCGTACCGGGTTGTATCAGTCCCAGCATCAGCACCGCCAGCACCATGACAAGCGCCGCGGCCACAAGGACGATTAAGGCAATCCACAGATAGCCCGCCCTGCTTTTTGCGGGCGGCTGTGGTTCGGCGGCAGGCAGACCCTCGCTTTCCAGTATCTTGCGGGCGGCCTCGGCGGGGCTGCCCAACTCGGCAGCGGTGGCCTCCTCGTTTTCCGGGCCTGCGGCGTCAAAGTATTCCTCATAATAGTTCAGCGCATCGCGGCGCTCAGCCTCGGGCAGGGCGGAAAGCAGCGCTTCCAGCTGGGATAAGTACTCATATCGTTTCATTGCGGCTCCCCCTTAAAGAGCTTGTTGATTTTTGCGGTGTAGACTTCCCACTCCGCCGTAAATTCTGCCAGCCGGGCACGGCCTGCGGGCGTAATCTGGTAGTAGCGGCGGTTGCGGCCGTTGAAGGCTTCGTCATGGACGGTCAGGCAGCCGTCCTTTTGCAGGCGGCGCAGCACCGGGTACAGCGTGGATTCCGACAGCTCGAGCACTGCACGGACCTCCTGCGTAATTTTATAGCCGTAGGTACCGGCGTCCTCCCGCCCGACAACCGCCAGCACAATGGCATCCAGCAGCCCCGCTGTGGTGTTGATGGCCATAGCGCGCCTCCTTTCCGGGAATGATGTATGGGTTTATATATTATATAGCATATAATATTGTAAAATGCAATAGTATTTTTGGATTATGAATATGTAGCGGGTCGATGCCAAGCATCGGCCCACAGGTCGCCCGGAAACGGGCGTTGGCGGGAGCTTGCCCCCTCATCCGGCCCTGTGGGGCCACCTTCCCCCGAGGGGGAAGGTTTTGGGATCCGCCCTCATTTCTCTATTTCCTTATATAAATAGCCCAGCGCGTCGGCCAGACCGCCGAGGTCATCAATCAGGCCCTCGTCCACTGCCTGCCGGCCGTCCAGCACCGTGCCCATATCCATAACCAGCTCCCCGGTGTTGTGCATCAGCTGGGTGAACCGCCGGGCCGAAATCCGGGAGTGGCCGGTCACAAAGCCGACAATACGCTCCTGCATCTGCTCAAAATAGCGCAGGGTCTGCGGCACGCCCAGCACCATGCCGGAGTGCCGTACCGGGTGCACTGTCATGGTGGCCGTGGGCACAATAAAGCTGTGCCGCGCCGCAACGGCCAGCGGGATGCCGATGGAATGTCCGCCGCCCAGCACCAGCGTGGCACTGGGCTTGCTGACCCCCGCAATCAGCTCGGCCAGCGCAAGGCCTGCTTCCACATCTCCGCCCACGGTGTTCAGAATCACCAGCAGCCCCTCAATCTCCGGGTCCTCCTCAATGTCCACCAGCTGCGGAATGACGTGCTCATATTTTGTTGTTTTCTGCGCGTCCGGCGAGAGAGTGTGCCCCTCTATCGTGCCGATAACCGTCAGGCAGTGGATGGCGTGGCGACCCTTGGTGGCGGGCACCATGCCGCTGTCCGTTATCAGATCGTGTTCCAGCCGCTTGATGGCGGCGTTCTCGGTGGGGTTCAGTTTGGGGCGGGCCTTGGCTTTCGTCTTTTTGTCGTTCGTTTCCATAGTCATTCTCCTTTGCCGATACAGAAAAAGTCTGCCCATCGGCAACGCAAAATATGCACGTATGCACTTTTACTGCCCGCCGCCCTTGTCGATGCCGCCAAAAATGGGCGGTCAATTCTTATACAACTGGCCGATATTTGATAAATCAGCTAAAAAACTTAGACAAAAAATTGACAATTGCCACATCGCATTTTATAATATATAGTAAAATACGCAATGCAGATGTGAGGTAAGCAATCATGGTTTTGCAAAATAAGGTGTCGCTTCCGGTCATCAAGCGGCTGCCTAAATATTATCGCTATCTGACCAACCTTTCCGCCGACGGCAAGGACAAGATTTCTTCCAGTGAGCTGGCCCATATGATGGGCACCACCGCCAGTCAAGTGCGGCAGGATTTCAACTGCTTCGGCGGCTTCGGCCAGCAGGGCATCGGCTACAAGGTGGATGTGCTGCGCGCCGAAATCGGCAAGCTGCTCTTCGGGGACGGCGAAAAGCTGCCCACCATTCTGATTGGCGCGGGCCGTCTGGGCTCTGCCGTGTCCAGCTTCATCAGCCGCGACGCCAACGGCTACCGCCTGCTGGGCGTCTTTGACGTGAACCCTGACCTGATTGGCAAGGAGATGTGCGGTGTGCCGATTCTGCCCCTGAGCGAATTGGATCAGTTCTGCGCCGAGCACCACCCCGAGGTGGCTGTCCTCTGCGTACCGCGCCAGAGCGCCATGGATCTGGCCGGAGAGCTGGTCAATCAGGGTATCAAGGGCTTCTGGAATTTCAGCCACTATGATTTGTCCGTGGAGTACCCCAATGTTACGGTGGAGAACGTCCATCTGGGCGACAGCCTGATGAGTCTGGGCTACCGGTTGCGGAATCAGGAGAAGTAAGGAGCCAATATGGCAAAATTGTATTTTCGGTACGGCGCCATGAACAGCGGTAAGACAACGGCGCTGATGCAGGTTGCCTACAATTATAAAGAGCGCGGTATGCGGGTGCTGATTCTGAAGCCCTCTGTCGATACCAAGGGGCAGGACTCCATCGTGTCCCGGCTGGGCATTTCCTGCAAGGTGGACAAGCTCGTCACGCCCGATATGGACGTGGTGGAGTTGGTGCGTGCAGACGAGGCCGCACGCGGCAAGATTGCCTGTGTGCTCTGTGATGAGAGCCAGTTTTTCACCCCAGAGCAGGCTGACCAGCTGTTTCTTGTCACGGTGGATTTGGGAATTCCGGTCATCTGCTATGGCCTGCGGGCGGATTTTATGATGCGCGGCTTCCCCGGCTCTACCCGCCTGTTAGAGATTGCCCACACGATTGAAGAGCTGAAAACCATCTGCACCTGTGGCCGCAAGGCGATTTGCAACGGCCGCAAGGTCAACGGTGAGTTTGTCTTTGAGGGTGCGCAGGTTGCCATCGACACGGTGGATAACGTGGAATACCAGAGCCTGTGCCCCCAGTGCTGGTACCGCGAGTACCGTGCATTTCTTGCACGGCATTCCAAAAAGTAAATAAGCACAGTGATTGTCCCGCCAGATTCGGCGGGACTTTTTTTGTGGGGGTGCATATTGTTGTAGATACCGCACCGGGGACGAGTGTGACGTAGGGACCGGGCGCGCCCTGTTCCGACAAAAAGTGCACCATTTTTGCGCCGCACACAACCAGATGCAATAATATTTGCGAAATAGCACCCATTTTGCATAAAACCGGCATATTTTGCGGTGTGTGACGCCTTTTGCCGGGTAAAAATCCGTGCGTTTTTTCGGGTGCGCGGCGGATGCCCCGGTATGTCATTTGCCATTTTGCACAAATCGCACTATAAAACTTAGTTAGTTTCGACGGCGATGACAAAACGGTTACAGACAACAAAGCAAGAATTGTACGCTTTTGGTGTGTAACACACCAATTTGGCTGTTTATTTTACAAAATTGTTTTGTTATCATATAAGCAAGCGAAAGGCAGATGGTGCAGTATGAACCCACACGACCAGCTGCAAAAATAAAATCGCACAGCAATTTTAGGAGGACAAAAACATGAAGAAGGCAATTTCTTTGGGCGTTGCCGCCGCCATGACCGCCACTCTGCTGGCAGGCTGCGGCACTGCTGCTTCCAGCGCTCCCGCCGCTTCCAGCGAGGCCGCAAGCTCCACTGAGGCCACCAGCGAGGCCGCTTCCAGCGAAGCCACCGCTACCGAGGCACACGAGATTAACACCACCGATCCCATCGAGCTGACCATCAGCTGGTGGGGCGGTGACTCCCGTCATGAGGCTTACCAGAAGGCTATCGAGGCCTTCCAGGAGAAGTACCCCAACATCACCGTCTCCCCCACCTACGGCGCATGGTCCGGCTGGGAAGAGAAGCAGTCCACCGCACTGGCTGCTGACCAGGGTTCTGACGTTATGCAGGTCAACTGGAACTGGCTGTACCAGTACAGCCCCACGGGTGAGAAGTTCGTCGATTTGCGCGACTACAGCGACATCATCGACCTGACCCAGTGGACCGATGCCGCCAAGAACGCCTGCACCGTTGCAGACAGCCTACAGGCAGTGCCCATCTCCATGACCGGCCGTATCTTCTACTGGAACATGAACACCTTCAAGCAGGCCGGTATCGAGAAAGTTCCCACCACCTATGATGACCTGATTGCCGCCGGCAAGGCCTTCCAGGAGAAGCTGGGCGATGATTACTATCCTCTGGCCATCGGTCAGTATGACCGCATGATCCTGATGACCTTCTACCTTGAGTCCAAGTACGGCAAGGCCTGGGTCGAGAACAACGAGTGCCAGTACACCGAGGAAGAGGTCGTTGACGGCCTGAACTTCATCGACTCCCTCGAGGACAACCACGTTATCCCCACCCGTCCGACCATGATTGCTGCAGGCTTCGACTCTATCGATAAGTCTCAGGAGTGGATTGACGGCAAGTACGCCGGCATCTTCGAGTGGGATTCTGCCCCCTCCAAGTACCAGTCTGCTCTGGCTGACAACTCCGGCTTCACCGTCGGTGAGGAGATCAAGTTCGGCGACAAGGCCAACGGCGGCTTCTCCAAGGTCTCCATGGGCATGGCCATCACCAAGTCCTGCCAGCATCCCGTTGAGGCTGCCGCTCTGATTGACTTCCTGTGGAACGGCGAAGGCGCTGCCATCATGGGCTCCGAGTGCGGCATCCCCGCCTCCACTGCCGGTCTGGCTTCTGCTCAGGCTGCAGACGCTGTGAAGCCCCTGGTTCTCGAGGCCAACACCAAGGTTCTGGCCTTCGTTGATATGCCTCTGGATCCCTACTACGAGTCCAGCAAGCTGAAGGACACCACCGACGGCATTTACACCGATGTCTTTGATGGTCTGAGCTACGACGAGTACGACCCGCAGGAAGCTGCCGAGATCCTGCTGGACGGCGTTTCCGGTGTGCTGAGCGCCAACGCCTAAGAGCAATCGAAATCCTTTAAAAAGTAAAGTTTAGCCGGCTCCTGCCCCGTTATCACGCATGGCGGGGCCGGCTATTTATGTTAAAACGCAATACAGCAATTTCGATAGGAGGTTTTTGGATGAGCTCTGCACCCAAAGCTACCCAGCGCACCCCCTTTAAGCGGTGGTGTGATGAAAACACCGGCCTGTTTTTCCTGATTCCGTGGATTCTGGGCTTTCTGATTTTCAAAGCGTATCCGTTTGCCAGCTCTCTGGTTTACAGCTTTACCGACCTGAACTTCTTCAAGGGTATCAGCCAGTACGGCATTATGAACTACGTGGAAATCTTCACCAGCCGCAAGACAGTCTCCGTCCTGCTGACCACCGTGAAGTACGCCTTCATCACCGTGCCCCTGAAGCTGGTCTTTGCGCTGTTCATCGCCTACATCCTGAACTTTAAGATCAAGTTCGTCAACCTGTTCCGCACGGTCTACTACATTCCGTCCATTCTGGGCGGCTCTGTGGCCATCGCCGTTCTGTGGCGCGCTCTGTTCAAGGACACCGGCGTTGTCAACACCATCCTCGGCTTCTTCGGCATTGCCGGTCCCGACTGGCTGGCTGACAAGACCTGGGCACTGTTCGTCATCTGCCTGCTTCGTGTGTGGCAGTTCGGCTCTGCCATGGTGCTGTTCCTGGCCGCGCTGAAGGGTGTGCCCGCCGACCTGTACGAGGCCGCCACGATTGACGGTGCTACCAAGACCCGCCAGTTCTTCTCCATCACGGTTCCGATGATTACCCCCGTTATCTTCTACAACCTGGTTACCCAGATTGCACAGGCTTTCCAGGAATTCAACGGCCCCTACATCATCACGCAGGGCGGCCCGCGTAATGCTACCACCCTCGTTTCCCTGCTGGTTTACAACTACGCCTTCAAGTCCAACGAGATGGGCATGGCCTGCGCGCTGGCCTGGGTCATGTTCATTGCCGTTGCCCTGCTGACTGTGATTGCCTTCACCAGCCAGAAGCACTGGGTCTACTACGCTGATTAAGGAGGAATGAAAAATGAAACTTTCTACCGCCCATAAAATCGGCCGTTTCTTCCAGTACTTTGTGCTGATCCTTGTCGGCGTCATCATGATCTACCCGCTGGTCTGGATGGTGGGTGCCACCTTCAAGTCCAACGCCGAGATCTTCGCCGGCATCGGCTTCCTGACCGCGAACCCCACGCTGCAGGGCTACATTGACGCCGTCACCCAGAACTACGGCGGCGACATCAGCATCTGGCGCGCCTTCCTCAACACCTACAGCTTTGTCATCCCCAAGGTCATCTTCACCGTTATCAGCTCGGTCATTGCCGCTTACGGTTTCAGCCGCTTTAAGTTCAAGGGCCGCGATATGCTGTTCGGCATCATGATCTCCACCCTGTTCCTGCCGCAGGTCGTTCTGAACGTTCCCCAGTACCTGATGTACAACTCCTTCGGCTGGATCAACAGCCCCTTCTACCTGCCCCTGTGGGTTCCCACCCTGTTTGCCACCGAGACTTACTTCGTCTATCAGCTGGTCCAGTTCATGCGCAGCATCCCCCACGATCTGGACGAGGCTGCCGCCATCGACGGTTGCGGCCCGGTCAAGATTCTGTACAAGATTATTGCCCCGATGCTGAGCCCCTCTCTGGTGGCCTGCGGCCTGTTCCAGTTCATGTGGAGCTGCAATGACTACATGGGCCCCTTGCTTTACGTCCAGACCCCCAGCAAGTACCCGATGTCCATCTTCGTCAAGCTGTCCATGGACGCCGACAGCGGTTTCAACTGGAACCGCATTCTGGCATTGTCCCTCATCTCCATCATCCCGCAGCTGGTCGTTTTCTTCTGCGCACAGGATGCCTTCATCGACGGTATCTCCGCCGGTGCTGTGAAGGGTTGATTTTTCTTTCCTCCCATTTCCAATAAGCCCCAGGCACACAGCTGCCCCGTACCACACAAAGGGGTACGGGGCAGCCTTTATTTTGAAAGCTCTACTCCCCTATCGGGAGTTTTACAGATAGATTACTTGTTCACCCGCTTATAATATTGCCGGTACTGCTGCGGGGACAGACCCGTGGCATCCTTGAACACGCGGCGGAAATGCGCGGTGGTCATAAAACCGGTTTTTTCCGCAATGTCGGAAATGCTCTCGTTGGATTTTTCAATCAGGTTCTGCGCCGCTTTGATGCGCACACCGTTGATATACTCAATCAGACTCAGGTTGATGGATTTCTTGAACAGTCGGCTGAGGTAGTAGGGGCTGATATAGAACTGGCTGGCAATGCCGGTCAGGGTCAGCTTTTCGGCGTAATGCTCTGCAATATAGGCCTGTATCTGGTCCACAATGTGGTTGCTGACACGGCCGTTCTCACCGCCCTGCTCCCGCTGCTGGCGGCAAAGGTCCTTCAGCGTCAGCAGCAGCGTAGCCAGTATCATCTTGCGCATGGCGTCCGCTTCGGGGGTGGTTTCCTCCTGCAGCACCAGCAGCTGCTGCAGCAGACCATGCACCTGATTCTGCTGCTTGACCGAAATGCTGGAAAGCAGATGGTTGTGTTCCTCGGTCAGGAAGGAGAAGAAGTCCACCTCGGGGAAGAGCTCGGTCACCTTGTCCAGATACTCCCGGCTGAAGTTCATAACAATCCGGCTGGAGGCGGTATCGCCCAGCGGGGCCGTCTTGTGAATCTGATTCTCACCGATGAGGACCACGCAGCCCGCATTGACAATGTAGGCGGCATCCTCAATAAAATAGCGGCGGCTGCCCTCTATCTCATAGTAGATTTCATATTTATGATGGATATGGAAGCTGGGCATCTCATAGCCGTTGTCACGGTCGACACGGTCGATGAAAAAGTCCACGTGGGGCGAGTAGACATATTCTGATACCATAACGCTGCTCCTCACTGCCGCGGTGGCTGGGGCACTTAGAATTTTGCAGTGCCGCCCTTGCGCCCGGCGATTGGTTATTGTTGTCTTTTTAAGAATAGCACATTTTTTGCTGTTTTTCAAATTATTTTTAAACTATTTTTCAATATCTGGGGGTCTCTCATGAAAATCACGCTTGTACGTTCTATGACGCGCAGCGCGGTGTTTGAGCTGGTCAATTCCGGCTGCTACCGCGCCCCGGCGCCCTATACGGTCACGCTGAACGGCGCTGCCGTCTATGAGGGTGATACCAATGTATTTTCACTCTATTCGCTGGAGCCGGGCCGTCAATACACGGTGGCTGTCACGATTGACGGCGTGACCGATACGCTGGTGTTCACCACCGCGGAGGAGAGCTTTTTTGTGGATGCCTCCCGCTATGGTCTGGTGGCGGACGGCGTTACCGACAACACAGCCCGGCTGCAGGCCGCGCTGTCCACCTGCCCGGCGGGCGGCACGGTTTACGTCCCTGCCGGTGTCTACCGCACCCAGAGCCTGTTTCTGCAGAGCAACACCACCCTCTATCTGGAAAAGGGCTGCACCCTGCTGGGCGGCACCGACCGTCGCGATTACCCGATTCTGCCGGGTGTACTTCCCTGCCACAACGAGAAGGACGAGCACTATCTGGCCCTGTGGGAGGGCAACCCGCTGGACAGCTTTGCCGCACTGATTAACGTCATCAACGCCGAGAACGTGACCATCACCGGCGAGGGCACGATTGATGCCAACGCCCAGAACGGCGACTGGTACAACAACCCGAAGCAGAAAGACATTGCGTGGCGTCCCCGGTTGTTCTTTACAAACGGTGCCAAAAATGTTGTGCTGCATGGCGTGCTGGTCTGCAACAGCTATTCCTGGACGATTCACCCGGCCTATTCCGAGAATGTGGACATCCTGAATATCCGTATCCGCAACAGCTCCACCAGCCCCAACACCGACGGCATTGACCCCGAGAGCTGCAAGAATGTGAACATCATCGGCAACCACGTCCATGTGGGCGATGACTGCATTGCGCTGAAGTCCAGCAAGCTGTTCCTTGGTATGAAGCTGCACGTCCCCTGCGAGAATGTGGTTATCCGCAACTGCTGCCTGAGCCGCGGCCACGGTGGTCTGGTCATCGGCAGTGAGATGAGTGGCGGCGTCAAGAACGTCACCGTCACCCAGTGCCTGATGGACCACACCGACCGCGGGCTGCGCGTCAAGACCCGCCGCGGGCGCGGCAAGTACGCTGTCATTGACGGGCTGGTATTCCGCGATGTGGTTATGGATGGCGTGCTGGCACCCTTTGTCATCAATATGTTCTACTTCTGTGACCCCGATGGCCGCAGCGACTACGTGCAGACCCATGAGCCCCAGCCGGTTGACGAGATGACCCCGACACTGGGCACGCTGGAGATGGAGAACATCACCGCCACCGATGCCCAGTACGCGGGCTGCTGGTTCAGCGGCCTGCCGGAGCAGCCGATTGAGGGTGTGAAGATGCGCGATGTGAACATTAGCTTTGCGCCGGACGCCAAGGCCGGGCAGGCCGCCATGATGTGCGGCGCAGATGCCTCCTGCAAGGTGGGCGTCCACGCCGAGAACGTGCACCATATTGAGCTGCACAACGTCAAAATCACCGGCTACGAGGGCGAGCGCCTGCAGCTTACCCATGTAGACAGCTATGAGGAGGACTGAACCATGACCCATGAAGAGATCCTGACTACGCTGGGCCATTATGTGGATTACCTGATTGCAGGCTCCACCGCCGAGGCCCCGCTGTGGAACATTGAAAAGGTGCGCAGCGGCAAGCCCAACAAGTGGAACTACATTGACGGCTGCATGATTACCGCCTGCCTGAGCCTGTACAAGACCACCGGGGACGAGAAATTCCTGACCTTTTCCAAGAATTTTCTTGACTATTTTGTCAAGGACAACGGCGTCATTGAGACCTATGACCCCGCCGAATACAATCTGGACAACGTCAATCAGGGCAAGAACCTGTTCACCCTGTATGACCTGACCGGCGACCAGCGCTACCGTGACGCGATTGAGACCATCCGCGGCCAGCTGGAAACCCAGCCCCGCACCAAAGAGGGCAACTTCTGGCACAAGAAGATTTACCCCAATCAGGTCTGGCTGGACGGCACCTATATGGCACAGCCCTTCTATATGGAGTATGAGACCCGCTGCAATGAGATGCACGGCTGCATTGACAGCTACAAGCAGTTTATGAACATCCAGAAGCATATGAAGGACGCCAAAACCGGCCTGTACTACCACGGCTACGATGAGAGCCGCGAGATGTACTGGGCCAGCCCCGAGACCGGCTGCAGCGCCAACTTCTGGCTGCGCGCCATGGGCTGGTTCCTTGTGGCGATGGTGGACGTGCTGGAGCGCATGGACAATATGCTTTATTACGAGTACCGCGCCATTATGTCGATGCTGAAGGACGCCGTGGATGCCATGCTTGCCTTCCAGGACGAGGAAAGCGGTATGTTCTGGCAGGTTATTGACAAGGCGGGCGTAGCGGGCAACTATCTGGAAACCTCCGGCAGCGCGCTGTTTGCCTATGCGGTGCTCAAAGCCGTGCGTCTGGGCTATCTGCCCAAGCGGTACGCCGCCTATGGCGAGAAGGCCTTCTACGGCACCTGTGACCGCCATCTGGGCGTCGGCGCTGACGGCGCACTGCAGCTGGGCGGTATCTGCCTTGTGGCAGGCTTAGGCGGTGCTACCCGCCGCGATGGCAGTCTGGCCTACTATTTCAGTGAGCCTATTGTCGAGAACGATGCCAAAGGCGTAGGCCCGCTGCTGCTGGCTTACACCGAGATTCTGGCCGCACAGAAGAAGTAAAGGAGGCCGTTATGCCAAAATTTATCGTGGGAGCCCGCCTGCATGACTACGGCAAAGGCACGCCGGACGAGCTGTTTGCGCGTGTGTCTGCCGATGGCTTTGCCGCCGTGCAGCTGGCCTACAAAAAATGTGTGCCGACCGTAAAAAGCTACGCGGACATAACCGAGGCGCTGGTCAATGACACCATCGCCGCCGAAAAGGCCCACAACATTCAGGTTGCCGTGCTGGGCACCTATGTGGAACTTGCCATCAATGATGCGCGACGCCTGCAGAACGTAGCCGACTTCAAGAGCCAGCTGGCTGTCTGCAAGGCGCTGGGCGCCGGCTGCATCGGCACCGAAACCACCAAGATGTGCGACCAGCCTGCGGGCACCACCCGCGAGGAGGCACAGGAGCTGCTCTGCCGCAGTCTGGCCGAGATTCTGCCGGTTGCCGAGGAACTGGGCGTGACCGTGGGCGTGGAGCCCGTGACCTATCACAGCATGAACTCCGCCGCCGCCACACGGCACATTCTGGACACGATGCGCAGCCCGAATCTGAAGGTTATCTTCGACCTGAGCAACCTTGTGGACGCTGACAACGTCAACGCGCAGGACCGTATCTGGAATGATATCGGTGAGCTGGTGGGCGATAAAATCGTGGCTGTGCATTTCAAGGGGCAGGCGTTCAACCCGGACGGCAGCCTGCTGCACACCAGTCTGGAGGACAGCCTGACGGATTACGCCGGGGCGTTTGCCATGCTGCGCCAGCTGCCGCAGGAGGTTCTGCCTGTGCTGCGCGAGGAGGCCGTACCGGCCCGCGCTGCCAGTGACATTGCATTTATGAGGAGATTTTTCTGATGGCAGAAGCAGAGCGCAAAACGCTGGTCATTGATGAGGGCGGCAAGGGCGATTACCGCACGCTGACAGAGGCTGTAGCCGCCTGCGCCGACGCGCCGGAAGAGCCTGTACGGTTTTTCATCCGTCACGGCATCTACGAGGAACGCCCCTTCATCGAGCTGGCCGACTACATCATCGAGGGCGAGTACCGCAACGCCACCGTGATTACCGCCTCTGTGGGCGGCCGTGACCCATGGCCGGGCGAGGCCAAGACCGGCACTTTCCGCAGCCAAACGCTGTTTCTGGGCGGCGGCAAGGCTGTTGTACGCAATCTGACCGTCCAGAACAACGCCGGAGACGGTGCCAAGGTCGGGCAGGCCGTGGCCGTCTACGCCGACGCCAGCCGCGTGCTGATGGAGGACGTGAACCTCTACGGCAATCAGGACACCCTGTTCACCGCTCCCCTGCCCCTGCAGGAGCGCGAGAAGAACGGCTTCCGCGGCCCGCGGGAGAACGCCCCCCGGCTGGACACCGTGCAGTATTACAAGAACTGCACAATCCGCGGCAACATTGATTTCATCTTTGGCGGCGCAAACGCCGTGTTTGACCACTGCCGCATTGAGCCGTGGCACCACACCACCGACACCTGCTACATCACCGCCCCCAGCACGCCCGCAGGCAAGCCCGGTTACCTCTTTGTGAACTGCACCGTACAGGGAAGCGCCGCGCGCGGCAGCGTCTACTTGGGCCGTCCCTGGCGGGCTGACGGTGCCTGCTACTGGTTGGACTGCACTTTGAGCGAGGAGGTCTGTGCCGACGGCTGGAACAACTGGAACAATGCCGAGAACGAAAAGACCGCCCGCTTCGGTGAGCACGGTTCCACCGGCCCCGGCAGCGCCCCGCAGCGCGCCTTCGGCAGTGTGGACAACGACGCCGCGGCCAACGCCCAGCGCGAAATGCTGGCCCGCGTCCGCGCGGAGTTTGGCTTGGCATAAGCCCTGTAGAGGCCGGGCATGCTCGGCCCGCAGGTTACCCTCAAACGGTATTTGGCGGGTAGCACTCGCATCATCTTCAACAATAAAAGGCAGGCCGTTTCCGGTCTGCCTTTTATTGTACCTCGCACAGGTCAGGCCGGTGACGATTGCCAGTGCAATCCCCGCCAGCCCCAGCCGCAGGGTCAACCACGCGGCCTTTTCATACAGCGGCAGATACTGTGCGATCACATTCCAATCCACAAAAGTCTCCCCTTCCCTATCGGGTTACGAACAAATTTGGCTACAAAAAAAGCCGGGGCCTTTCAAAAAGCTCCCGGACAAGGCGGTGCGATTCAACACACAGACGCGACAAGGCGCGCCATAGACCATGGCCGGTGACAGCACATACGACAACAGCACACGTTACACATGGTGGTTTCCCCTATCTGGCTTTGGTTTGTTTTGTTCAAACCCGATGACAGTATAATACACCCATTTACCCTGTTTGTAATTGGGTATATAGGCTTTGCTTCGACTTTTTCTGCAAAAAAATCCCGCCGCATTTGTGAAGGATGCACAAATGCGGCGGATATACAAAAAGGGCGCTGCCCTTGCGGACAGCGCCCTTAGTATTGCTTATCAGAGCAAGAAATTACTTCTCGATCTTGGAAACAACGCCGGAACCGACGGTGTGGCCACCCTCGCGGATAGCGAAACGCAGGCCCTCTTCCATAGCAACGGGGGTGATCAGCTCAACGTGCATATCAACGTTGTCGCCGGGCATGCACATCTCAGTGCCCTCGGGCAGGGTGATGATGCCGGTAACGTCGGTGGTACGGAAGTAGAACTGAGGACGATAGTTGTTGAAGAACGGGGTATGACGGCCGCCCTCTTCCTTCTTCAGGACGTAAACGTGGCCATCGAAGGTGGTGTGGGGATGAACAGAACCGGGCTGGCACAGGCACTGGCCACGCTCGATCTGGTCACGGTCAACGCCACGCAGCAGGGCACCGATGTTATCGCCAGCCTGAGCGAACTCCAGGCTCTTGCGGAACATCTCGAGGCCGGTGATGGTGGTGGTCATCTTCTCTTCCTTGAGACCGACGATTTCCATCTGGTCGCCGACATGGGCAGTACCACGCTCGACACGACCGGTGGCGACGGTGCCACGGCCAGAAATGGTCATGACGTCCTCAACGGGCATCAGGAAGGGCTTGTCAGCAGCACGGTCAGGAGTGGGGATGTAGCTGTCAACAGCGTCCATCAGCTCCCAAATGCACTTGTACTCGGGGGCGTTTGGATCGGTGCTGGTGGACTCCAGAGCCTTCAGAGCAGAACCACGGATGATGGGGGTGTTGTCGCCATCGAAGTCGTACTCGTTCAGCAGCTCACGGATCTCCATCTCGACCAGATCCAGCAGCTCCTCGTCGTCGACCATGTCGCACTTGTTCATGAAGACAACGATCTTGGGCACGCCAACCTGACGGGCGAGCAGGATGTGCTCACGAGTCTGGGGCATGGGACCATCGGTAGCAGCAACGACCAGGATAGCGCCGTCCATCTGAGCAGCACCAGTGATCATGTTCTTGATGTAGTCAGCATGGCCCGGGCAGTCAACGTGGGCGTAGTGACGCTTCTCGGTGTGGTACTCAACGTGAGCAGTGTTAATCGTGATGCCACGAGCCTTCTCCTCGGGAGCCTTGTCGATGCTGGAGTAATCCATGAAGTCGGCGTCGCCCTTCAGAGCCAGAGTCTTGGTGATGGCAGCGGTCAGGGTAGTCTTACCATGGTCAACGTGACCAATGGTACCAATGTTGACGTGCTCCAAAGAGCGGTCAAATTTTTCCTTTTCAGCCATTGGAAGTGTCCTCCTTTAATTAAAACATATTGGTAGTCTTTGCGTAAGACTATCATACAAAATTTAAAGAGAAAATGCAAGTATAATTTATGAAGTATGACTTAATAAATTACGCCTTGTGAGCGCGGTCGGCCATAATCTTGTCGGCAACGCTCTTGGGAACCTGCTGATACTCATCAGGCTCCATGGAGTACTGGCCACGGCCCTGGGTCTTGGAACGCAGGTCGGTAGCATAACCGAACATCTCGGACAGAGGAACCATAGCAGTCACGCGGGCGGTACCGTCCTGAGACTCCTGGTTGGTAATCTGGCCGCGGCGGCTGTTCAGGTCACCGATAACGTTGCCCATGTACTCATCAGGCACGATAACGTTGACCTTCATGATGGGCTCCATGATGACGGGATCGCACTTCTTCATAGCATCCTTGAATGCCATAGAACCAGCGATGGAGAACGCCATTTCAGAGGAGTCGACCTCATGGTAAGAACCATCCCACAGGGTGACCTTGACATCCACAACGGGATAACCAGCGAGAACGCCGGACTTCATCGCGCCCTGGATACCATTGTCAACAGCGGGGATATATTCCTTCGGGATAGCGCCGCCAACAACACCGTTGACGAACTCATAACCCTTGCCGGGGTTGGGCTCCAGCTTAATCTTAACGTGACCATACTGGCCCTTACCGCCGGACTGGCGGGCGTACTTGGTCTCCTGGTTGGCTTCCTTGCGAATGGTCTCGCGGTAAGCAACCTGCGGAGCGCCAACATTGGCCTCAACCTTGAACTCGCGGAGCAGACGGTCAACGATAATCTCCAGATGGAGCTCGCCCATACCAGCGATAATCGTCTGGCCGGTCTCTTCATCGGTCCAGGTACGGAAGGTCGGGTCTTCCTCAGCGAGCTTTGCCAGAGCAATGCCCATCTTCTCGGAGCCGGCCTTGGTCTTGGGCTCGATGGCAACACGGATAACAGGCTCGGGGAAGTTCATCGACTCAAGGATGATGGGATGCTTCTCGTCGCACAGGGTGTCACCGGTGGTGGTGTTCTTCAGACCGACAGCAGCCGCGATATCGCCAGCGTAAACGGTGTCGATATCCTTACGGTTGTTGGCGTGCATCTGCAGAATACGGCCGATGCGCTCGTTGTTATCCTTGACGGAGTTGTAGACAGTGGTGCCAGCGTCCAGCGTACCGGAGTACACGCGGAAGAAGCACAGCTTGCCAACATAGGGGTCCGTCATAATCTTGAATGCCAGAGCTGCAAAGGGCTGGTCATCAGAGGAGATACGATCCTCCTCCTCGCCGGTCTCGGGGTTGGTGCCCTTGATGGCTGCAACGTCGGTAGGCGCCGGCATGTAGTCAACAATGGCATCCAGTAGCTTCTGAACGCCACGGTTCTTGTAGGAAGAGCCGCAGACAACAGGAACGATCTCGTTGCTGATGGTAGCCTTACGCAGAGCAGCCTTGATTTCTTCCTTGGTCAGCTCCTCGCCTTCCAGGTACTTCATCATCAGCTCTTCGTCGGTTTCAGCCACGGCCTCAATCAGCTTATCGTGATATTCCTGAGCCTTGTCCTTCATATCGTCGGGGATTTCCTCAACGCGGACATCATTGCCCATATCATCGTAGTAGATGTCAGCCTGCATATCAATCAGGTCGATAATACCCTTGAAGGTATCCTCCTGACCGACAGGCAGCTGGATGGGCACACCGTTGGCGTGCAGACGATCATGGAGCATCTGAACGCAGCGGTAGAAATCGGCACCCATGGTGTCCATCTTGTTGACGTACACCATGCGGGGAACCTTGTACTCGTCAGCCTGACGCCAAACGGTCTCAGACTGAGGCTCAACGCCACCCTTAGCGGCCAGAACGGTAACAGAGCCGTCCAGAACACGCAGAGAACGCTGAACTTCAACGGTGAAGTCAACGTGACCCGGGGTGTCGATGATGTTGATACGATGACGGTTCTTCTTGAAGAGAACCGGATCGTGCTGGGTCTCGGTATGGCTCCAATAGCAGGTGGTAGCAGCAGAGGTGATAGTGATACCACGCTCCTGCTCCTGTTCCATCCAGTCCATCGTGGCAGCGCCGTCATGAACTTCACCGATCTTATGGTTAATACCGGTGTAGTACAGGATACGCTCGGTGGTGGTGGTCTTACCTGCGTCGATGTGGGCCATGATACCGATGTTACGGGTCATTTGCAGAGATACATCTCTCGGCGTAGCCATGGCTTAAACCTCCTCGACAGCGAATCAATAACGATAGTGGGCAAAAGCCTTGTTGGCCTCGGCCATCTTGTGCGTATCCTCGCGCTTCTTGACAGAACCGCCGACACCGTTGGTGGCGTCGATGATTTCAGCAGCCAGACGAGCAGACATGGTCTTCTCGCCACGGGCGCGGCTGTAAGCAGTCAGCCAACGCAGGCCGAGGGTCTCGCGGCGGGCAGGGCTGACCTCCAGGGGAACCTGGTAGTTAGCACCGCCGACACGGCGGGTCTTGCACTCGAGGTTAGGCATGATGTTCTCCATAGCCTTCTCGAACATCTCGAGCGGGTCGTTGCCGGTCTTCTCCTTCACGATGTTGAATGCATCGTAAACGATCTCCTGAGCAACACCTTTCTTGCCATCCAGCATGATGTAGTTGACCAGACGGGTGACAACCTTGGAATTGTAAATAGGATCGGCCAGAACTTCGCGTTTCGCGACATTACCTCTTCTGGGCATCTTTCTTCCCTCCTTCACATAGAATGATATCATCGGTACTCGAAAGTTAAGAAACTCCCGTTGTGCCACAAAAAAGGCGTTGGCCTATTTTATGGCGAAAAGATGTTTCCTTACTTCTTGGCACCGGCCTTGGGGCGCTTAGCACCGTATTTGCTGCGGGCCTGGTTACGGTTCGCAACACCCTGAGTATCCAGAGTACCACGGATGATGTGGTAACGGACACCGGGCAGATCCTTGACACGGCCGCCACGGATCAGAACAACGCTGTGCTCCTGCAGGTTATGGCCGATACCGGGAATGTAAGAGGTGACCTCGATACCATTCGTCAGGCGGACACGGGCAACTTTACGCAGAGCAGAGTTAGGCTTCTTGGGGGTCATGGTACGCACAGCAGTGCAGACACCACGCTTCTGCGGGCTGTTGAGGTTGGTGTACTCCTTTTTCTGGGAGTTGTAGCTCTTCAGAAGGGCGGGTGCAGTGCTCTTTTTGACCAGGACCTCACGGCCTTTGCGCACGAGCTGGTTAAAAGTAGGCATTTCTTTTCTCCTTTCTTCACTTATTCACGCGCTTTTTGCGGCTTGTTCGGCCGATTGGCCGCACTATTCCCCGCAACTCACGCAATGATTATATTACAGTATTCCGACCGGAATGTCAAGAGTATTGCCAAAAAAATCTTGAAAAAATCGTGCAATACGGAGAATTTTATTTTTTCAAAGCCAGCCGCCTCTTTCTGCCGCCTTCCGCCGGACTGCAGGCTGCTTTTTGAAAGCTCTGCACGCCGACCCTCCGGCAGCGGTGCGGTCGGCTTTCCCCGATGCAATGCACCAAAGTGGCATCTTTTGTCCATAATTTAGACATTTTTATACACATTTCACAATTTTTGTCCGAAAGAATCGTAGGAATGACAATACGATTTTTATTGCACCTGGCGCGGGTTTTTGTTATACTATAGTTACAGGCAAGGTAATGACGAGCCTGCCGAAACCCTTTATTCAGCATGAAATTCAAGGAGGTATTGACAATGAAAAAACTACTTGCCGTTCTCATTTCCCTGTGCATGGTATCCGCATTCGCTGTACCCGTTTTTGCAGACGCAAACAGCGATTACATCGCCTCAGTCAAGGCCTATCAGGCGCAGATTGCAGCCAAGGAAGCCGCTTATGTGGCCTCTGTCGATGCCTACTCTAAAAACGCAAAGGCAAAGGCTGACGCCGACAGCGCCGCTATACTGAAGGCCGCCAATGCCGCACAGGCAAAAGCCGATGCAGACTGCCTTGCCGTTATCGCCGCAGGAAAAGCCGCACAGACTCAGGCTGACGCCAGAGTAGCCGCCGTAATTGCCGCTGGCAAGGCCGCGCAGGCTTCCGCCGATCAGCGTGAGGCTGCCTACGCCAAATCCGTAAAGGCATATCAGGATCAGATTGCAGCCAAGGAAGCCGCTTATGTGGCCTCTGTCGATGCCTACTCTAAAAACGCAAAGGCAAAGGCTGACGCCGACAGCGCCGCTATACTGAAGGCCGCCAATGCCGCACAGGCAAAAGCCGATGCAGACTGCCTTGCCGTTATCGCCGCAGGAAAAGCCGCACAGACTCAGGCTGACGCCAGAGTAGCCGCCGTAATTGCCGCTGGCAAGGCCGCGCAGGCTTCCGCCGATCAGCGTGAGGCTGCCTACGCCAAATCCGTAAAGGCATATCAGGATCAGATTGCAGCCAAGGAAGCCGCTTATGTGGCCTCTGTCGATGCCTACTCTAAAAATGCAAAGGCAAAGGCTGACGCCGACAGCGCCGCTATACTGAAGGCCGCCAGGGCCGCACAGGCAAAAGCCGATGCAGACTGCCTTGCCGTTATCGCCGCAGGAAAAGCCGCACAGACTCAGGCTGACGCCAGAGTAGCCGCCGTAATTGCCGCTGGCAAGGCCGCGCAGGCTTCCGCCGATCAGCGTGAGGCTGCCTACGCCAAATCCGTAAAGGCATATCAGGATCAGAT